>JAHFFE010000032.1 GCA_023248155.1 Candidatus Omnitrophota bacterium
CTTATTCCCGCGATGCGGCGGGGGTTGTTCAGAGAATTATTTTTGCCGGTGAACATACTCGCCGCATCTACCTTCCAGACGGCAGCGGAGCAGTCCCCGCAGGGGGAACGCTGGTCTCGCTTCTTACCGGCGGCGCGGAAGCGGAAATCACAAACGGGCAGATTTCGAAACTATTCACGCGTTTCGGCGAGGTCGACACCCCGGCCTTCAGCGCGCAGGGAACCTTGAATGGCACCGTTCATTTTGAGGACGGCTCAACGCAGATCATTGAAAACGGAATCCTGACGCAATCGATTCGACCGAACGGGGTAAAAATTTTTTACAAAGATGGCAAAGTCGACGCGGTTGAAACTTCTTCAGGCCGGTACGAAATGATTTATGCGGAAAACAGCGCCGGCGGTCTTCAAAACGCGCGTGTCCGGCTGGCATCGGAAGAAGGGACTCCTGAATACCCGCTCATTCCGTTTCTTCTCGACCCGCGCGGGCTTCAAATGGCGCCGTTTTACAAGGACGATTCCTTTGTTCTCGGCGGCAATGCCAAAATCGATTCGCGCTCACGCTTCGGAAGCTCGGGACTCCGCTTTAGCAGTGGTGCAGCAGTCCCCGCAGGGGATTATTTTCAAGTCGCGGACGGCGGGAGCCCGGACTTTCAATACGGGACAGGAGACTTCACGATCGATTTCTCCTTTTTTCTAGACGAAATACCGGCGGGACAGGCAAAACTTTGGTCTCAGTACACGGTCGGCAGCGGCACCAATGCAATCAACGTTTTTGTGGATAACGGGAAGCTCGGTGCCTCCATGGAAAGCGGAGGCCAGTTCTGGGGCGGGAGTTTAACGAGCGGCACGCCGCTTCAAGCAGGCCTTTGGTATCACGCCGCCCTTGTACGCAGTGGATCCGCCGTAAAACTTTATTTGAACGGACACGCTGAGGCCTCAACCGCAGTCTCGGGCAACGCTCCTTCCGGAAATTTTTATGTAAGCGCGGGCGCGGGAATGAGCGGCGGCGGCTGGTACAGTTTTCTCAAAGGCTCCATGGATGAAATTCGTATTTCTAAAGGAACGGCACGCTGGACAACGGACTTCGCGCCCCCTTTAAAAGAATACAAACGGGATTCTACGACGACGAGGCTCTGGCATTTTCTCACGCCAGCGGACCATCCGGCGGCGGATGCTGAACTTGAGGCAGCGCTGCTCGGCCGGAATGATTTCAATATTTTTTCCAACCCGCTTGAAATCCAGTCCCAGGTTTTGGTGAGCGGGCAGGAAGACACGCTGAGTCTCGCGAAATTCGTGGACGATGCAGAGCGGGGAAGGGTGTACGCGTTTTCCGGAAACTACGCGCCGGTGTGGACCAATCTCGCGGCGAATGCGGACTTTAATCAGGGTTACCTCTCGCAAAGCACAGTGCTTGACGCGGCCGATAATCTTCCCGCGCTTACCAACGATCTCGCAGATTTAAACGGCGACGGATTTTTGGACAGGGTTTGGATTCCGGCTTCATCAGGCGACAGTTCGTGGTGGGTTCAGTTTGGAAACACTGCCGGCTTTGACGCGCCGGTCCAGTGGACGGGGGTGGAGCGCAAATACGACCCCACGCCTTCCGCCATGTCCAATTACTCCCAGGGCACGCTGAAATATTATGCAGGCCGCCGGCCGATTGCGCTGGCGGACCTCAAAGACATGAACGGCGACGGCCTGCCGGACCGCGTGCTGCAAAAACTCGACAATCAGCCGAACTGGTACGTGCAGCTTAATCATGGCCGCGGCTTTGACCCGGTCAAACTTTGGGCCGCGAATGTTCAGCCGCTCTCAAGCTGGGTCGTGGAGGCCGGTTACGCGTCACAGGTCCGGGACGATGAGGGCTACAATGCAGTTCAACCGATCATTTCCAATTTGATTGACATGGATGGCGACGGATTACCGGACCGAATCGTGCGGCCGTACGTCGCGCCGTTTGATCACTGGTTTTTCCAGCACAATAACGGAAACGGTTTCGACGACGCCGTGCTGTGGACCGGCGTGGATACTTCTTTTGATTCGGATGTTAAACGTGCGGGTTCAATGTCATGGTACCGTGAAGACAACGGAATGATGGCTGACCTTTCGGACCTTGTGGACCTGAACGGCGACGGAAAGCCGGACCGCGTACTTTTAAAGCTCAAAAATCCTGCGGACGATTCTTCCGGTTATAACTGGTATGTGCAGTTGAATAATGGTTCTGGATTTGACGCGGCCGTGCTGTGGAGTTCGACGGTGCGCAACGTGCCGGGAATGGGGCATAAAATCGGAACCGCTCTACGCGCGTTCGACGATTATTCCGGCCAGGGACGGCGGGGAATCTTTATCGATCTCGTGGACGTGACCGGCGACGGCCTGCCGGACCGCGTTACGCTCGACAATTATTCCGATGATACGGCAAAAAATACTTGGTGGGTCGAGGTCAACACCGGCAGCGCAGCAGTCCCCGGAGGGGGCTCCGGATTCGCGCCCGCGGTTGCGTGGATCGGAATTGAAGGCGCGAGCGCTGCCGAAACTTCTCTCAGCCAGGATAGCGCGCATTACCGTTCCTTCGGCTCGCCGTCATACGGCCGTGAACCGAACGGCGCTACTCAAACCATTACG
>JAHFFE010000021.1 GCA_023248155.1 Candidatus Omnitrophota bacterium
CCACTGCTGTTCCGTTAAACTCACATTGCTTAAGTCGGGCAAATTGGCCGGATCGCCTCCCACCACCGTTACGCGCAGCAACTCCAACTGCTCTGAATTTAAAATTTCTACCAGGTGCCGGACCGGGAACTGCCCGCCCGATTCCATCACGGAGTTGTCCGGGATCCACAGCAAACGGCTGCGCGCGCCGCTGGCATCGGTGAAAACCGCCGAAATCGCCAGAGAACCATTCTCGTTGCGCTGCAAATTCATCACGCGCCGGTTGCCCGAACCGTCGTAATCCTGCCGCTGCGCCCAGGCGATGTTGCCATCCGCGTTGCGTTCAATCTCCATCACCTTAACGGTAGCGCCATTGGCGCTGTACTGCTCCATAAACACATGGCGGATTTCACCGGTAGCCGCCGCGGCACCCGCGTCTTTATAATCATACGTAATTCGCGCGATCTGGCTGGCCGAACCGGACTCCGCGTTGGTATAGGTAATCGTCCGCTCGGTAATCACCTGAATCGCGCCGGCCGGCGGATTCTCACCGCGATAAATCGTTCCATCAACCGTTCTCCAGACCAGCGCGCCATTGGAATCGGTAAACCGGTCGCTGCGGACAAATCCGGGGCCGTAAGTATCCTCCGCTTCCAAAACATTCGTTCCGCCCGCCAGATACTGTCCATGGTAAGTCGCCACGCGCGTCATAAACTCGCCCTGCTCAACGCGGATCGTCCGAATCCGGTCACCGGCCGCGTTGTTCACCTCGGTGGTCAGAACCCCTTCAGCATCGGTAAACTGCCGCCACGATTCTAACAGCACTCCCCCTTCGGACACGCGCATCTGCGTGTTCGACTGCCCATCCAGCTGAAGTTCGTATTCCCGGCCGGCCGCGGACACCGTTAAAATTTCACCGGCCAGATTAATTTGCGTCACACCGGTCAGATATTTGAATGTCGCGCCATTCGGCCCGCTGATCACCGCGCGCGCCTGCCCGGTGGCGGAATCCCAATCCGCCGAAACGCGCAGCCATACCGCGCCCGACGCTTCATCCGTCCAGCTCACCTGAGTCACGCGGCCATCGCTGTTTTTCACAACCGACAACAGCGTGGCAATTTCACGGCTATCCACGGTCCGAAGCAGCCGCTGCACGGTTACCGTCTCATTCCGATCGGTCATCGCCGGATCGGTGGCCCGCCGCTCAATCGTCATCTGACCCGAAACCGGGTCTTGCGTCAGCGTAACAACCAACCCCGACGCGTCAATCCGAATCTGCTGGCTGCCAACCGTAAATCCGGTAACATTCTCCACGGTCCGGCTGTATCCGCCGCCGGAAACCGTTACCGATCCGTTCGGCTGGCCGTTTGCGAAACCGCGCGTCACCGTCATCAACCCCAGCGCGTATGTTTCCGCGGCAACCGTTTCCAGGCGAGTCGAATCTTGATAGGTAATGTTCCAAGCCGTTGTTTTCACGACACCATTGCCCAGATCTTCGGTGCGGGTCTGATAAGCGTCGGTAGCACCGGTATCGGAAACTGCCGCGCGAACTGTTTTCACCGCGCTGCCATCCTGCGACACCGTATAGCGGTACCGTCCAATCCCAGATCCGCCATCGATCGTCACGACACCGGTCGCTTCATCCCGGCTTACCGTGGCCGCATCAACCAGCACTACCGGAGCGCCCGGTAAATCAATCAAAATCCCTTTGATCTCAGCCGTACCGTCTCCATCGGTATCTTTGCGGTAAACGCGTACTGTTACAAAACCGACAGTATAGGAAGTAAGCTCATAATTTTCCGGATGCAGCAGGAAATCGACGGCAGCCGCCCCGGCCACCTGTTGTTCTTCTCCGCTGCCGGCGCTGTAAGTCGCGCCGGTCGCCGGCGAAGATCCAACGCCTCCCTGCGTCTGAACACCCAGCGAATCATGCGTTGAAAACGACAGCTTCACGCGCGCTTCGTCATTGATGATCGTGTACAGGTTCGTCATCGACCGTATCGAATAATTCAGGAAGATGTCGCTTCCCTCGCGTGTAGTCGATCCAGCCGCGCCGATCACAGCGCCTTGCTGATCGTAGAGATAGGTTGTAATTTGGCTGGTTTTATAAGACGAAGTATCCAAATCCTGAGAGAATCCATTGACCACGCCGGCGATTAGCTTGGCCTGGCCCAGAATTCCGCTGAAATACTGGGTTAACTGGGCGCTGGAGGTTGTTCCGGAGATCGCATCGTCCGAGTTCTGCACGCCGATCGCTTGCGCGAACCGCAGCTGCCCATTCTCCAGCCGAGTGTAGAAGGTTAAGACATCCGTTGTATTTTTCTCAAGCCCAAGCAGATCGTTTACCGTGATCGTGCGCGCGCTCTGCAATTGGCCGGACGTTGAATACGAAGCATTTTCAAAGGTCACACGCGTTGTTCCCGGGTTCTGGTCTCCGGTAGTCACATCTTCCTGCCGCGTCAGAAATCCGCTGAACGCATCGTATTCCAACCCATTCCGGTAAGTCTGCGTGCGGATATCCACAATAGTCGGCCGGAGATCCGTCGTAATCTGTCCGCCTTCAATCAATTGGCGCAGAGTCAGGCCGGTGCGGTCCATTAATCCCCTCAACGCTTCATACGACATATCAACGCCATCGATCTGATAAACTGTCGCGGTATCAAATCCGGCTTTATGGTTCTCCATTAACTGATTCTGAAGCTGACCGGCCTCGTTATAACGTATTAAGGAAGCGTCAACCGTCTCATTGATTCCATCGCTTCCAAAACCTTTCGTATTAACCATCTCACTATATGCCGATGCAAGATTAGAACTGTAGTACTGCGTATCTTTCCGGTAAGTGGAGGTCGACTGATCAACATTATCTTTCACTTCGCGCCGCTCTAAAACGCCCAGCGTCATTAATTGCGACATCGAAGTCTGCGTCTGTTCCAGCAGATCGTGCAGTCCGTAAGCGCTCAATTCCTCTGTTTGGCCCGGAAGAAACAACCCCGACCGAACTATCTCACCATTCTGGCGGGATACCGCCATGGATGAAACTTGCCGGCCTTCGGAGTCGTAGATCGTTCCATAGCTGCGCGTCTGCGTATGAAGCTGGCTTGAGAGATCTGTCGTATCTTCAGTTACATCGATGATCCGCCCCAGACTGTCGTAGAGTGTTTCGTGCCGGTAACTGGAAGTTTTCTGATTCAAAGAATACGGAGTGTTCGACTGTAAATGGATCGTTCCCATCGCGACTAACTCATCGATCGTGGCCACATGCGGCTGAAGGCTTTTCTGATCCAGCATATTTTTCAAATCAGTCTCTGCGATCAGCCCGCCCTGGGCATCGGCAATGGTCACCAGACCGGCGCTGATCGCTTCCTGAATCAGCCGCGGCCGGCTTGTGGAATACTGCGCAATCAACGCGTCAACCTGTTCCTGCGTCAGCGGATTGCCCTGCCCATCGGTCAGAGACCCATCCGCCGTGCGCACCATCAAACCGCGCTCAACCAATTCATCGGCAGTCGCCTGATGCGTGAGTATGGGGTTCTCGCGCAGCATCGCCTCCAACTGCTGTTCACCAATCAAATTACCCTGCGCGTCATAAATGCGGATCAACCCCTGATCGATCAGAGACTGGATCGTGGCCTGCTGGCCATCGCTCGAGAACGCGGTCAATAAAGTTTCCAGCATCGCGGCGTCGGCCTCATCGCCATTGGCAAGAAAATAACCGGTCCTCGTGCCGTCGCCTTTGCGCTCGGTCAGCCGCAAAGAACTCAGCTCCCGGGCTTTGTCATCATACAAAACTCCGCTCACCTTAGAAATCGTTAAGAGTTTATCGGCGTTCGTGGTGGAATGTTCGGTGTATTGAATCGGCAGACCGGCCGCGTTGTAAATCACGCTGCCGCGGAACCGGACCGAACTGCGCTTGAAAACGCTGGGCGTCTGATTGCTCTGCAGCAGAACCAGCATTGCTTCGGCGGCCTGGCGCGCCGCGTCCGTCGAATCGGGGTTCGCCAAAATCGCCAGCGCTTCGGCCTGGACTTTTTCCTTATCCGACGGTTCATACACCGTTGCTTCGTCTGAATAAATCAGCAGGTCCAAGTCCCTGTTCTGAGCGTCTTTATGAAAAGTAATATACCGCTCTTTTAGCGTGGTTCCGCCGGTCTTGGTGGTTTGCACAAAATCCAGCAGCTGCTCCAGATCGCCGTACAAAAACTGTTCGCGAATCACCGAGCTCGCGCGGTTAAACGCCGTGCCAACGGAAAGCTTGCCGGTTTCCAGTTTGGTCCGCAGATCTGCCGCGAATTCCTGCTCGGCTGCCGTCACCTCATCGGCCGGTTTGGCTTCCACCTGCCGCACCAGCGTCCAGAACGCGTCCATGTCCTGCGCCGTGTAAACGCCGGTTTCCTGCCGCTGGTTTTCTTCCTTAATTAACCGCCGGCTGGAATCATACGTCATCACTACTTCCGTCTCGGTTAATAAGGCGGAATCGGAAGACGACCGCTTCTCCTTGTACCGCAGCGGGTCCCCGTCCTTGTTGTACCCCAGATAATTCCGCTCAACCTTGAACGATGTCTCCGAAGCCTTGCCCGGAGTGATAATTCCCTGGCTGATCAATGACTGCATCTGCTCGGCGGCCATTTTCTCTTCGGCGCTGGCGTTGAGATTCGCGAGAATCTCGCTCGCCCATTTCTGATACGCATTGAAATCGGCTTCGCTGATCAGCGTGGCGCGCCGGACTCCTTCTTCCGTGTAGGTCGCCAGCTTTGATCCCTTGTCCTCCAAATAAGTGACTTGCACGGACGATTCGGTCACGCCCGATTGATCGGTCGCCATCTGCCGCCATTTCAGCGGCCGGCTTTTCTGGTGTTCGGTGTAGGTCCGCTCGGTCACATTCAATGTTTCCGAAGTCACACCCACGGCAATCTGTCCGGTGCTCATCAATTCCCGCATCGCTACCGCCCAGGCCAGTTCCGCCGCCGATGCGATCTTCCCTTCAATCTCCGAAAGCTGTTTGTTCATCCGGTCCAAATCACCCTGGGTCCAGGTAGTGATGCTGGTCGTTTCGATTTTTTCAGTCAGCAGCTTGCGGACCGCGTTGGTATTTTCATTGGCATAATGGACCGAATCCGGAGTCCAGCTTCCGGACCATTTGATCTTGCGCAGCGTCACGCGGCCATCGCTGGAAATCTCCGGAAGTTCCCGGTACTCCACCGCTTCATACGAAGAGAGCATCTGATTGCCGTAATAGCGCATATTGAAGGTATCCCGCAAATGCCCGCCGCCCGGACCGGCGACCCATTCTCCCATCACGCGTGAAGCCTGGCTGTTCCGGAAATAGATCTTCATCCATTCATGCCCGCCCGGAGCTCCCGGCGCGTTGCGGACCGGCATATAGTTAAATTCGATGGTTCCGGTGGTCGATGGACTGGCGATCACGCCGGCCAGCTCCTGAACGCGCGAGGTTCCCTGGCTCTGCGCGCGTTCCAGAATTTGTCCGCTGCGCTGGATTTCAGAGATCATCGTCTGCACCTGCTGCGCCACCGTAGCACCCGCCGTAATCGATCCGATTTCCACAGCCTGCTGAACTTTGCGCTGCTGCTCCATCCGCTCCTGCAGAACGCGAGCGCGTTCCTGGAACGTAGCGAGGTTTGAAAAGTTGGTCAAGTTGGTTAAGAGGTTTTCAGGACTGCGCGGTTCCATGGAAGGACGCGCATAGGCGGAACGGATCGGAATTAATTGGGTCAGAATAAACGCCAAGCAGGTGGTTAATGCAACGGATCGAATAATCGGGCGGCGGGCCGGAGCGGTCCATTCGAGAATCGCCCCTTCAAGCAAAAGATCCTCCGCTGCGCGTGAATTTTTATCGCGCATCGGCGGCTGCTCGAATTGTCCGTTCTTCTCTTGTTCACTCACCGGGCCACATCCTCCAGAAATCCCAATAAAAACAATTTCCGATTCCCGATCAACGAACCCTTATTTCATGAATTTCAAATGAAGAAAAAGTTATCCCTGCAGCTAAATTTATCGGGAAACAGGCTAACTCCATTTCCAAGATTCCAACCCTCGCTATGCACTATGAAATATAGCTTATTCCTTCTCAAAGTGTCAATAAAAAACTTCTTCAATAAATTAATAAAACAACTTGTCTCTCGGATTATTCTTTTGGTTTTCATTGGTATCATTAACCTCATATTTCAATCAGTACAAAAAAGCAAATATGAAATAGTTCCATCTACAAAAATATACCACTTAAATGAACAATCTTCAACCCAGTATTCAATTATTTTTTAAAAGTATTAGATATATCGTTACTCATAACTTTAATGAGTAGATTTTACATTAAATCTAGATATATTATTATTACTAATTTTATCGAAAACCGCATGGAAGAAGATCGAAAATTAACTGGCTACTAAGCGGCAGAATGAGCAGTTTTCTTAAATGGATTTCGGAAAAACCGTATCATCGAGCCTGATACAGTATTTAAATCATGCAAACATAAATAGAGTGCCGGTGTCACAATTGGTGTCATAAAAGTTGCGCAAGAAAGGCCTCCAATGGAAACCAACGCCATAGGCGCCCAAAGACTGGACTCTTCGGTACGACTAAGCGCCAAAGGAAGAAATCCAAGAATTGTCGTAAGCGATGTCATGGCAATTGGTCGAACACGACTAACCGAACCATTAACAAGCGCACGCCTCAGTCGATATCCTTGTGACTGAAGCCTGTTAACTTCATCAACAAGAATAATAGCATTATTAACAACAATTCCAACCAGCATAATAGTCCCCATCAAAGCGCCGACATTCATCGATTGATGTGTCAATTTCAAAGTCAAAAAAGCGCCAAATCCGGCCAAAGGTGCCGTCACCATAATGATAAACGGTTGAAAAATCGATTCAAATAAAGAAGCCAAGACAAGAAAAACCAGAACAAGGGACAACCCGAGCGCGAACAATAATTCCTTCTGGTTCTGAATCAGTTTCCAGTAATTCGCGCCGAATTTCCAATAATAATCTTCCGGAAACGGGATATTTTTAATTGCCTCGTTCACTTTTTTGGCGGCATCACCAAAAGCGTACCGCCCCCGGTTGGCGCTAACCTGGATCATCCGCTGTTTATTTTTGCGCCAGATCTTGGACGGCCCAATCGATGGCTCTAATTTCCCAATCTGCTCAAGAGTAACCACTTCTCGATTAGGGAGAGTAAATGTCAGCCTTCGAAGCTTATCAAGCGTAGCCCGGTCGGCTTCTCCCAGGCGGGTCACCACCTCAACTTCTTTTGCTTCGGTATGATAAAGCGTGGCGCGAAGACCGCGCATTTCGGCATGCAAAGTCTGCGACACATCTTCCACGGACAAACCATATCGCGCCGCCTTGATTTTATCCACCCGGACAAGCCATTCCGGCCGGCCTCGCCTCCAGCGGATCTTCAGATCGGTCAAACCCGGAACCGACTGCATTCGCTTGAGCATTTCCACGGCCAATTGGTTGAGAACCTCGTAATCCCAGCCATAGATCTCAAGAATGACTTCGTTTGATTCGGTATCGCGCGGCTCTTCAAAATAGATGAATGCCTCTTTAAACCCTTTTTCAATCTCATCCACCTTTGGACGAAGCGAATCCATCACATCTTTCGTCGACCGCGAGCGTTCGGCCAGCGGTACCAGTTTCACATAAATCTTTGAAGACCATTTCTCCACGCGCGAAGAGACCGACTTAATCTCCGGAACTTCTTTAAGAGTTTCTTCGATTTTAGAAACGGCCTGGTCCGAAATCTCGAGCTTGGCACCGCTGGGCAGTTCCACAAAAACGGTGAAGTCTTCCGCTTCGGCGGCCCCCAAAAATTCCTTCGGAACCGCTTCGTACAGGCGGAAACCGGCTAAACAAATAAAGATAACCACAACGGCAATGATCCAACGCCATTGAAGGCATTGCGTCATAAAAGAGCGGTATTTAGTTCGAATCCAGAGAGGCTTTTTCCGGGCGACATTAACCGGGAACGGCAGCCGGGAGGCCAGTAGCGGAACCACCGTTAAAGCGACAATCAAAGAGGCCAGCAGCGAAAAACAGTTGGTCATCGCAAAACCCGTGTACAAAATACGGATTTCTTTGTTGATGAAAATGATCGGCAAAAAAACCACCACATTGGTCATGCTGGAAGCCAGAATCGCCAGCATCATTTCTGAGGCGCCTTTCTCAGCCGCCTCTCTGGGAGCAGCGCCTTCCGACCGGAATTTCAAGATGTTGTCAATCACGACGATCGCGTTATCGACCAGCATTCCAACGCCCAGAGCCAGGCCGCCGAGCGTCATCACATTCAGCGTCAAACTCGCCACGCCTATGCTTTTACTGATCGTATTCATAAAAAACATAAACCCGAACGTCACAATAGTCGCTACCGGAATCGCCAGAGCGCAAATCAGCGTCAAGCGAAGGTGTTTCGAAAACACGGCCAGCATGAACAATCCGGCCAGAAACCAATTCATAATTTGGTTAATTAAATCGACGGAAATAGACTGAAAACGATAGGTCAGTACCGAGAGCGCGGTGATGATAATTGTCGTGGGAATAAAAGCGATCTGCAAAAAACGACTGGACGCCAGGAACATTCCTAAAATCAGAATCGCCAGCGTGGCGCCGCTGATCAGCGACGATCCGACCAGATCGATGGCGCGCAGAATCTGGACCGATTGGTCGTTAGTCACGATAAACCGGATGTTCTTGGGCATCTTGGGGTCTTTTTGAATCTGATCGACCACCTGCAGAACCCGTTTGACCACTTCCACCGTATTGGCCGTGGTCTCTTTCTGCACATAGAGAGAAACCACCGGCAGCGCGTTGACACGCGCGTAGCTCTCGGCTTCCAGATAAGAATCTTTCACGGTGGCCAAATCTTTAAGCCGAATCACTGAACGGCTGGGCGTGACGGCAATGGCCAAGTCTTCAATCTCTTTCAGCGAGTGGAATTCTCCCATCGCCCGGATTAAATATTTATTGCGGGAGCGGTCGACATCACCGGCCAGCAGATTTAAATTGCTGACGCTCAATAAACGGGTTACCCGGTCAATCGGCAGACGGAACGCCTGCAGTTTAGCGATATCGATTTCGACCAAAATTTTCCGTTCGCGTCCGCCGCCCACATCGACATTGGCGACCCCTTCCACGCGCATGATCCGGTCCTTGATCCCCTCGTCCACCAGGCGGCGCAGCGACTCGGGCGTCGTATCCAGCGCCGCCAGAGCCATAATTAAAACCGGCGTGTCTTCCTGTTCAAACTTGGCGATGATCGGCTTTTCGATCTCTTTGGGAAGTTTGTTGCGGACCTTGGAAAATTTTTCGCGGACTTCGAGCGCCGCGAAATCCATGTCGGTACCCGGCTCAAACGTCAGCACCACGCGCGCGCGGCCTTCCTCGGAAATAGAGATAATGTCTTTCATATGGCTGACATCGCCGACGGCTTCTTCGATCGGCCTGGCCACCTGGTTTTCAACTTCTTCGGGGGGCATTCCGCCGCGGATATTGATGATGATGGAAATATCGCCGAAACTGAAGTTGGGATAAAGCTCGATCGGAAGGCGCGTTAAAGAAATCCCTCCAACCAGCCCCATGCCAAGACAGAGCATTAAAACAGTGACGGGACGGCGGATCGAAAAACTAGGTAAGGACATAGTATCTTCCCTTGGCCAAAGGACCGATTCCCTTAATCAGGCCGCGATCCGCCAACTCTTTCAAGTCGCGCGCGGCCGTGGGAACGGAGGCTCCGGTCAGATCGACATATTCCTTTCGGGTAATCCGGCCGCGCTCTTTCAGATAGACCAGCAGACGTTCTTGACGGGAATTCAGCGGGGGTAATTGTCCCGGATCTCCCTGCGGAACGACCGGCCCCGTGGATTCTTCAGGCGGCAGATCCTCTTCATAATCGTCTTCCGGCGTTGGCTTTGGCAGAGAGGTCAACGAACTGGATGGTGGTTCTTCAACCGACGGCGGCTCAGGCGGCATCAGCGTCGGGAAAATAGGCGGCGTCTCCGGCCGGTCCGGAACCGCGTCTTCCCCGCCAAATCCTTCGGGAATCTCCGGGAAAGCAACTGGCTCCGTTACCGGCGCTTCCCCGCCAGAGGCGGGTCCGCCTCCGGCGGAAACTGGCTCAACAAGAACGGCTTCCATCGAAGTGGCCGGTAAATAAGCGGCCACCGGCTT
>JAHFFE010000033.1 GCA_023248155.1 Candidatus Omnitrophota bacterium
GAAGACGATCTCTTTGCTCCAGCATGCCGTGCGCGTTGCCGACTATAAAATTTTCAAACAATATTCGAAATTGATCAACGAGCAGTCGACGAATCTGGCGAACATCCGCGGGCTCATGAAATTTAAACAGGGAAATCCCGTCCCCATCGCCGAGGTGGAACCCGCTTCCCAGATCGTGAAACGTTTTGCGACGGGAGCGATGAGCTATGGTTCCATTTCCAAAGAAACCCACGAGACGCTGGCGATCGCGATGAACCGTCTCGGCGGATTTTCCAATACCGGCGAAGGCGGGGAGGATGCGGAACGTTACAAACCGCTTCCCAACGGCGATTTGAAGCGAAGCCGTATCAAGCAAGTGGCGCAAGGACGGTTTGGTGTCACCATTGAATATTTAGTGAACGCCGATCAATTGCAGATCAAGATGGCGCAGGGCGCCAAACCCGGCGAGGGCGGTCAACTTCCCGGTCACAAGGTGACTAAGGAAATTGCGCGGACCCGTCATACAATGCCGGGAGTTGGATTGATATCGCCGCCGCCGCATCATGATATTTATTCGATCGAAGATTTAGCGCAGCTGATTCACGATTTGAAAAACGCCAATCCGCGCGCGGATGTGAGCGTGAAATTGGTGGCGGAGGTCGGGGTGGGAACGGTTGCCGCCGGAGTTTCTAAGGGAAAAGCCGATCATGTGTTAATCAGCGGCTTCGAAGGTGGAACCGGTGCATCGCCGCAAACCTCCATCAAACATGCCGGACTTCCGATGGAACTCGGAATCGCCGAGACGCAGCAGGTGCTGGTCATGAACGACCTGCGCGGACGGATTCGTGTGCAGACCGACGGCCAGCTCAAGACCGGCCGCGACGTGGTGATCGCGGGAATGCTCGGCGCGGATGAATTCGGTTTCTCCACATCGGCGCTGGTTTCGCTCGGATGCATTCTTTTGCGCAAATGCCATTTGAACACCTGTTCCGTCGGTATCGCGACCCAGGATCCGGAACTCAGAAAAAAATTTACCGGTCAACCCGAGTACGTCGTGAATTTTTTTACCTTCCTGGCGGAGGAAGTGCGCGAGATCATGGCGGAATTGGGTTTCCGCAAATTCGAAGATCTCGTCGGACGCGTCGATATGCTGGAAATCGGGGATGTCATCGATCATTGGAAGGCCCAAGGGTTGGATTTGACCAATATCTTGCATAAACCCGATGTGCCGCCGCATATCGCCATTCATCACGTCGAACGACAGAATCATGGCTTGGAAAATGCCCTGGATAATCAATTGATTGACAATTGTCGCGAGGCTATCGAAAGTCAGCGGCCGGTGGAATTTTATTCCAAAATTCGCAACATCAATCGTACCGTCGGAACGATGCTGAGTTCAGAGATCGCCCGTCGGTATGGATTGGCCGGATTACCGGACGATACGATCCGGATCCGTTTTGAAGGATCGTCCGGACAAAGTTTCGGGGCCTTCCTGGCGCATGGTGTGACGTTGACGCTGGAGGGCGATGCGAACGATTATGTCGGAAAAGGCCTTTCCGGCGGGAGATTGATCATTTATCCGCCGAGGAAAGCGACGTTCGTTCCGGAAAAAAATATTATCGTCGGCAACGTCGTTTTATACGGCGCTATTCAGGGCGAGGTCTATTTTCGCGGTCTTGCCGGCGAGCGATTCGCGGTGCGCAACAGCGGCGCCAGCGCGGTTGTGGAAGGCATCGGCGATCATGGATGCGAATACATGACCGGTGGACGCGTCATCATTTTGGGGCCGACGGGGCGAAATTTTGCGGCCGGCATGAGCGGCGGCATTGCGTATGTGTGGAATCAGGACGGAAATTTTCAAAAGCGATGTAACTTGAGCATGGTCGAGCTTTTTCCGGTGCAGGAAGAATCCGATATTAGGGAGCTGAAAGGATTCATCGAAAAGCACGCGAAGTATACCGAAAGTTCCGTCGCGCAAGAGGTGTTGAAAAACTGGAATAAAATTTTACCGCAATTCGTGAAGGTTTATCCGAAGGATTACCGACGGGTGCTGGAAGAAGCAATGAGATTAAAAGATCAGACGGATGTTCCTGCTGAATCTGCCCAAGCGAAAGCAAAATAAGGTTGGGAAAGAAGGAAAAATTAATTCATGGGTGATGTTAAGGGTTTCATCAATTACGAACGTAAAGATTTTAAAAAGCAGCCGGTCGACGAGCGGGTGAAGCACTGGAAAGAATTTTACCTCGAAATGCCCGAGGAGGATTTGAAGAAACAGGGCGCGCGCTGCATGGACTGCGGCGTTCCGTTTTGTCAGGACGGCTGTCCGATCGGTAACATTATTCCCGATTGGAATGATCTGGTGTATCGTGACCGCTGGCAAGAGGCGATCGAGCGTTTGCATAAGACGAATAATTTTCCGGAATTTACCGGGCGCATATGTCCGGCGCCGTGCGAAAATTCCTGCGTG
>JAHFFE010000034.1:0-1008 GCA_023248155.1 Candidatus Omnitrophota bacterium
GACCGGCCTGTCAGCATTTTTTCGATAAGCCTCCCGATCACCGGAGCCGCGACGGTGCCGCCGTGGCCGGCGGATTCCTTCATGACGACGGCGGTGAATTTTTCGCCGTTGATTTCGAAGTAACACAGAAACCACCCATGATCCTCCGGTTCCAGGCCCGTCCGCTCGACGGCCTCCCGGCCGGCGCGCTGGACAGTGCCGGTCTTGCCGTATATCTCAACCGGATATGTTCGATTGTGTTCATCGTGCCCGGCGCGATATCCGGTCCCATGCGCCACGACTTCCTGAAGCGCCGACCGGACCAGTTCCAGCGTCGTGTCGGAAACCGTGATGGTACTGCGCACCTGCGCCTCTTCGGAAAACACAGTATCCCCCGGCGAAGATGCCACATTCTCCACCAGAAAAGGCCTGAACAACCGGCCGCCGTTAAACAGGCTTGCCATGATCGTCACCTGTTGGAGCGGGGAAACCAGTAAAAATCCCTGGCCGATGCTCATGTTGATGTCGTCACCCGCCGTCCATTCCTCGCCGAGCTTCTGTTTTTTCCATCCCGGATCCGGCAAAATTCCGGTGGGTTCTCCGGCAAGAATAAATCCCGTTTTTTCGCCAACGTGAAACTGGCGGCCCATCGCCGCCATCCGGTCACCGCCCAGACTGAGCCCCAGATTGTAAAAAAACACGTTGCACGAATGCACCAGCGCCGGTTTCAAGCTGATACGGCCATGTCCGCTTGATTTCCAGCATTCCGCCAGGCGTTTGCCCAATCGAAATTTCCCGGAACAATAGTAGGACGTCCCCTCGTCGGCCAGTCCCGACTCCATGGCCGCGATGAAATTAAGCGTCTTGTACGTGGACCCGGGAGGGAAGGCGCTCTGGACGGCGCGATTAAAAAAGGGGTGATCGGAGTCGGTTTGAAGCTGTCGAATATATTCGATGTCCGTTGTGACCAGCCGGTTTGGATCAAACCCCGGTCTTGAAAAAATCGCGCGGATCGCGCCGCTCGTCGCG
>JAHFFE010000034.1:1018-2391 GCA_023248155.1 Candidatus Omnitrophota bacterium
TGATTCCAAACCCGTTTGAATCTCCAAACGCCTCTTCGAACGCCCTGGATAAATTCAAATCCAGCGTCAGGCGCGCGGTCCCGCCGGGAACAGGATCGGCGGCGGGCAGGTCCGGCAAATCCCTCCGGATGCGGCCCTGGGCGTCCACTTCAACCCATTTCCATCCGTCCCTGCCTCGCAAATAAGGTTCCAGCCGCTCCTCGATTCCCGCGCGGCCAAGCACGCTGCCGAGCCTGTATTCCGGATCCCGTTCCATGTCTTCTTTTGAAACTTCGCTGACATATCCCAGCGCGTGGGACAATACAGTGCCGCCCGGATACCACCGGCTGATCCGTTTCTGGAGCCGGACCTCCGGAAAAAGCCATACATTTTCTCCAACGCGAACGGTCTGTGTCTCCGTTAAATTTTGACAGATCGTCACAGCCTGGTGGGCATATGTTTTTCGAAGAGCGGTCACGTAGGCATCGCGGAGACGGTCCGGCCGGACAGCGAGCAGGGGAGACAGCCGGCGGCACATCTCCTCCAATTCTTTTAGCCGCATCCGGCGATTTTGAACCACGAGATCCACCGCGAACCGGGAAGCGGCCAGCGATTTTCCGTTGCGATCCACAATTTCGCCGCGAGGCGCCAGTTTGGGCAGGCGCACAATCCTGTTTTCCTCAGATTTGACTTCATAGGTCTTTCGATCCTGAACTTGAAGCTCATGCAAACGAACGATAAAAAATCCCCAGACCAGCGTCAGCACCAGCACGGCATGGGTGGTCTGCCGAAACGCGGGAAGAGACGGAATTCGACGAAACGCCATTTCGTCAGCCGCGGGAACGGCCAAGCCCGAGCGGAAGAACCAGAACGGTCAGCAGGTAAGACGGATCCAGGACGGCTTTGAGCGCGTATTCGGTTCCCAACCCCATCTGGAATCCGGCGAGAAGGCCGAAGATCACCCGGTCCAGAGCGGCCATGACCAGGCCCAGCAACAGGCCGCCGGGCCAGTGAATGAAATCGACAAAGAATCGGATTCTCCGAATCACAATAAACAGGAGCACGTGCGAGAGACTTCCCGCGAATTGATTGTCCAGACAATCAAACATGAGCGACGGCGCAAAAAACAGAAGACCGGCCAGCTCCATGCGGGTTTCCTTGATGGCATACACGCAGGCCAGAAAAAAAGGCCATTCGAACCGCAAAGATCCCAAAGGGGTCTGGACCGCGCAGACATGAAATAAGAAGGCCGCGAGCGTCCATAAAATCAATTTCACCAGGGCGCGACTCATGGTCCTGTCTCCGGATGGTCAACGGATGCCGCGGCGGAAAGACGCACCAGGATTGCCACAAACCGCAAATCGCCATAGGGAACGATCGGGCGGAATTGGATC
>JAHFFE010000035.1 GCA_023248155.1 Candidatus Omnitrophota bacterium
CCCCGATATCCAGCACCGCAGAACCGGCCGGAATGTCCTTTTCAAACAGCGTAACAAAGAAATCCGCGCGCCGCTGAAGGTCTTCTGCGGCCCAGCGGGAGGTCACGCGATCCAGCAGACTGCTTTGAAAATTCCTGATTCTGTTTTGCAAACCGCTAAAAGCAGCCATAAATTGAATGCCGGCCGAATTTTAGCATGGCCCCCAGACGCGACCAAGCACTTTATTCCCCCTTCAGGCCGCTTCGACCCGCCGCAAATGCTGCTGCTGCCGTCTTTTAAAGTTGATTTCCTCAACTCCGGCAGCTAAGCTGTTCGACATGCCCACTCCCAAACCTCTTGAAGGCAAGACAGCTCTCATCACAGGTTCTTCGCGCGGCATCGGCAAAGCCATTGCGCTCCAGTTGGCGTCTCAGGGCGCCGACATCGCCGTCAACTACGTCTTGAATGAAGCGGCCGCCTCCGAAACGGTCGAAGCCGTCAAAGCCTGCGGGGTTCAATCTGCGGCATTTCAAGCCAATGTCTCGGACACCGCAGATCAAACGCGCCTGGTCACAGGCTGTCTTGAACGCTTTGGGCAAATAGACATTCTCGTCCACAACGCCGCATTGGGAGCCTTTAAACCGGTTCTTAAATTGAAACCGAATCAGTGGGACCTTTCGATGAATGTCAACGCCAAGGCGCTTCTGGAATTGACTCAGAAAGTGGTTCCGGATATGCGCAAACGCCCGGGCGGCGTCATCCTGGCGCTCTCAAGTCTGGGAGCGCACCGCTTTATTCCGAATTACGGTGCGATCGGTATTTCAAAGGCCGCTCTGGAAACTCTGGTGCGCTACCTCGCGGTGGAATTAGCGCCGGAGGGGATCCGGGTCAATGCCATTTCCGGCGGGCTGGTCGATACCGATGCGATCCGGCACTTCCCCGATTACGAAAAACTCCGGCAAAAAGTCGTGGGAAAAACTCCGGCCGGCCGTATCGGATCGCCTGAGGACCTGGCGCGCATCGCCGGATTTCTCGCTTCATCCGACTCCGCCTGGATCACCGGCCAAACCCTCATCGCCGACGGCGGCCTCTCCCTCGTCTAGACGTCAGGGATTTTTTTATCGTTGCCCCTCAGGCATTTATTTTCAGATATTTCTTTTTTTGTAGGGAACAGGCAACTCCAGACGACGGCTTTCCCTTGCCGTCGCTGGATAGTCCCAACGCATCGGCGTTGGGGCATGTCTGTTCCCTACGAGCACGATCGAATCCGAAAAACCATTTAGTTTATTTTGAGAACTTAACACTCAGCCAGCCGGTGAAAAAAAGCAGCGCCATGAAAAATGCATTGGCATACGGAAACAGATAGCCGTAGCGGACATAGGCTGTTTCTCCCACGCCGGTTTCAAGCAATCCCGTCGCATGCCCGGCCGTAAAAAGTTCTTTGCCGTCTTTGGACTGAACCGCGCCAAAAACCTTGCCGCGGCGTGAAATAAACGCGGACACCCCGGTGTTCGCCGCGCGCGCGATCGGCAAACCGGTTTCCACGGCGCGAAAAACGGAAGCCGCCAGATGCTGATACGGCGCAGGGCTGGGGCCAAACCAGGAATCATTGGTGACGACGACCAAAAAATGCGCGCCGCGCCGGGCAAACTCATGCGTGAGGGTTGGAAAGGTGTCCTCAAAACAAATCAGCGCGGCAAACGGAACGTCGCCATAAAGTTTGAAGAGTTTGTACTCACGGCCCGCAGAGAAATCGCCCACGCCGAAGGCATCCGCCAGCGGCATCAGCCAGCCGAAAAGAAATTTCAGCGGCACATACTCGCCGAACGGAACGAGTTTTATTTTATCGTAGCGCTGTTCCATACTCCCCTGCAGGGAAACGGGACCCAGTTTTGGCGAAACCAGATAAGCACTGTTGTAATAAAGACCAGCCGCTTCATAATGAGGACTGCCGACTAAAATAGACGCTCCGGTTTTCGCAGACAGCTCGCGAATGGACTCCGCCTCAACGTCTTTGTTGAAATATCCCGGGAAGGACGCTTCCGGCCACACGATCAGATCCGGTGATTCAAAGGCGGAAAGCTGCGAAAGTTTGAGGTGAATCTCCATGATTTTTTTTCGCGCGTCCGGATGCCATTTAATTTCTTCGGGAATATTGCCCTGGATGACGCTCACGCGAAAGTTTTCTCCCGCAGGCTGCTGGAAATCAAGAACCCGTTTGCCGTAAGCCAGCAGTCCGGCCGTCACCAGCAGGGCCAGCGCGAGAATCAGCGCGCAAGAAACCCGCCGGCGGGCACGCCAGGCTTTCAGCGCTTCCCAAAGCGCCGCGCTGGTGCACGCGATGTAAAATCCCAGACCGTAGGCGCCAAACAGATTAGCGCTTTGCAGAAGCAC
>JAHFFE010000022.1 GCA_023248155.1 Candidatus Omnitrophota bacterium
AGGGGCGTTTAACACCGATGTCGACCTGAACGATCCGGCCGTTTCTGATTTGACCCGAGCGACCGGCGGCGGCACCGTGATCGATTCCACGCTGGAGGTTCGGCTGGATCTTAATGGCAACGGCGTGATTGATCTAGTCGATTCGCAAGGCCAGCCGGCTCATGAGCGGTTGACCGCGGTCAACGCTTCTTCCGTCAGTTTGTCGCAGGATGTGCACGCCCGCCTGCTCGCGCTGGAACTGGGCGGAAATTACGGGTTCACCGAGACGCTCATGCGCAACGACTATGCCATCATTGCCAACCGAATCCGCACGCCGTTCGCGACGACGCAGACCAACTCCGCCGGCTTAAGCGGATCGATCCAGATCTCCGCCCGCGCGGTGGAAACGCTCTACGATTCAGTGACCGGTGTTGCCATCGGCATGCGGGATTCGACGCAGTGGAGAGCGAACGCGGACGGCACTCCGGTCCTCGTCCCAATGCTGAACTCCGAGGAGCAGGCGCGCGCCGATATTACCGGGGACCACCAGATCACGCAGGCCGACCTGGATCAGCTGGTTGCCGCGCTGAACAACGCGCAGGATCCTGCTCTCTGGCTGGGCGGATCGGGCGACGTGGATGGAGACGGTGCTGTAACCCTCCAGGACATGGCCCGGGTCGTCAATCATCTCAACGGAGGACTTCTGCCGCTTCTGGAGGTTTCCTACGACATTAACCACGACGGCGATACGATTGATTCAGGAGAACATTTCTCGTCGCTGGATGTCCGGCTTGAGGACAAACATTTCCAGACCGGAGAAAACCAGAACCGGGTCGGCGCGGTCTCCATTAACATTGAACAGCCGGGGGATATCGTTCACGCTTTGACGGAAACCACCTACCGGAATTTTATTGATCCGGAGAATCCGGAAAACCATCATCCCGAAACATGGGTAGCCGACGCGACTGTTTCCACGGCAAAAACCTATGCCTTTATGGATCAGCCCGACCATAATGGGGCGATTCAGCAGGCGTTCAGGCAATCGCCGGTCTTCCGGAACGAAATTGACCGCCAGGTGGAGCAATTGTTAGCCACCGATTTTTCCTCGGCGCTTCTGCAGATCTCTAATGACAATCCGGTTTTGGGCGGCCGCCGTCCGGGCTTGCAGTATCAGGAACAGCGGGACGCGCAGGGGCGGTTAACCCGGTTAACAGAATTCCGCGCCTCCGGCCCTCTGCAGGTTCCGGCCGCCGAGTACAAGTATGCCTACGACGCTTCCGGGCGTGTCAGCCAGGTTTTGGAATATGGGATCAGCTTTAACCAGGAAAATAATACTGAGAACTCCCGGTCGCTCCAATATCAGTATCAGTACGAATACGATAACCAGGGCAAGGTTTTGGCCGTCCGCAAATTTCAGGCGACGGAGCAAGCCGCCAATTCTGGGAACCTGTTATCCAGCGCGTCCGGCGCGGTCATTGTTGGAACGCCGACTCTTTGGAATGGGACTGACGCGCCGGCTTCGGCGGCGATTTATGGGCGGGCGGCATCCGGGTATGGCTGGATTGGCGCCGCGGGAACCGGCGGAAACACCGGCTCACCCAGCGGAGAATTGGTCATTGATCTCGGCAGCGAGAAAGAGATCGGCCAGATTGTCTATGATATGTTCTATAACCACACGTTTGGAGCTACCAGCACCGCCTATCAGGACAAATTCAAGATTTCCGGTTCGACGAACGGAACGACTTATACCGAGTTGGTCTCCCGCTCCGGATTAACCCTCGCCGATACCACCCAGCCGCTGGTGCTCAATCTGGCTGCTCCGCAGCGGGTTCGTTATCTGAAAGTGCATGGCCTGAGTACGCATAATACGGTGGGCGGAGCCGGCTGGAATTACGCTTATGTCGGCCAGATTGCCGCTTACGGAGAGACCCACTACGATATTGCCACTACGCCGAATCAGGTCTACCGTTACGATTACAATACGGACGGATCGCTGCGCAGAATTTTCGCGCTTAATTCCGATCGCGTGGATATCACGCAATGGACCAATCGCGTTGTTTCCGGCGAGATTGATCCGATTGATTTGGGCGATGTCATGGCCCATGAACTGGCTTTCCCGGTTTCCGCGCCGGTGACAACCACCTATACCCAAATTGATAATTCGAACAATTTGGCTAGAGGCAGTTCGGTGAGGGCTTCGTCTACTCACGGGAGCTACCCCACTTCTTACGCGACGGATGGAAAATACGGATCGCAGGGCGCGTCCTGGGTTGGCGCGAATAAAAGCGGGGTACAGGCGAATGGAGACTCGGACTATCTTCAGATTGATCTGGGATCCGTTCAAACCGTCGGCAAAATCAATTACGACACGCGGTACCATCCAAAGTATCCCGGTATTTATCAGGAATCGTTCCGAATCTCAGGTTCGGTGGATGGGGTGACATGGACGCCGCTGGTTGAACGCAGCGGAATGGGCGCGGGATCCGGCCAGCTGCTTTCTCTTCAGATTGAGCCCATCGAGGTTCGATACTTGAAAGTCGACAATATCCGGTCTGTTTATAAAGGTGATTGGCATTACGCCTATGTCAGCGAAATCGAAGTGTACGGAGCGTCCCAGCATCAGGTTGAAGTTACCGGATCGGTGACTACCTCTCCTCTTTTGCACGCGTGGGCGGACAACCAGGTGAACCAGTTGTATCAGACCCTGCTGCGCAGGGATCCTTCGCCGGCCGAAAAGCGGGCGCAAGTCGGCGCCATTGAAGGAGGCGGAAAGACTCTGCGGGATGTGCGGACCGAAATACTGGCCAGCGAGGAGTATCAAACCGGCGAGGCCGGTTTAACTCACGCTGTTACGCAGATCTACCACCGTGCGTTGGATCGGGATCCCACCCCGCAGGAATTAGCCGCCGGACGGCAGACGCTTGCCGGAGACCAGGCAACGTACGACGAAAACAAAACAACTTTGCTGGGCCAGATCCGCTCCAGCCAGGAATATCAGCAGCGCGGCGGCCGCCCGGCCGAAGCCATTACGGCGATGTATTACGATTTATTCGGAGAGAGCGCCTCTCCCGATCTTTCCGCCGGGCTCGCGGTTTCGCTGAGGGATTCAGGGACGGCCCTGCATGAAATTCTGGGGACCAATTTCGATTTTGCTTTCGCCGACTACAATGGGGACGGCCAGCAGGATCTGATCGCGATCAAGAAGAGCGGGACCGCCAGCCACAAGACGGAAGTTCATATCTACAGCGGCGCGGATAATTTCCGGACGGCGCTTCTGGATAAGGCGACCGGTTTGGGAGAGGTTGGCGACAACACCGATTTCGCGGTGGCCGATTGGAACGGGGATGGAAAACTGGATCTGATCGCGATCATCAAATCGGGAACCGCCAGCGGAAAAGTAGAATTACAAGTCTACAGCGGAAGCGCCAGCCGGAAATTTGAGACTAAAATCGCTTCCATCGAGACCGGTTTGGGTTCCGGGTCCATAGGTACCGACATCGAGTTCGCCGTCAAGGATTGGGATGGCGATGGCCGGCTGGATCTGATCGCCATCAGCAAAAACGCGGGCGGCGGCGGACTGGTCAATCCGATCGTTTTTCCGTCTCTTGATTTGGGGGCGTTCGAAGGACAAGAGACCCCCTCATCCTGGAATACTTCTCCCGAGGGATACCGGTACGCGGCCAATGATTCTCTTTGGATTGAACAGCGCAATGTCACGGTGAATGAAACCGGCAACTACGCGCTGGATTTGTCGGTGATCAATCGCACCACCGTTGCCGGCTATCATTTGCCCGCCTCAGCCACTTATCCGTCATTTAAGTTTGATGTTTGGGTGGACGGCGCCAATACCAGCAATCGGGTAGCCCACAATGCTCCGATCGTGGCAAGCGACACGGAAGTCAATACCGGCCACATTAATCTGGGGGTCCTTTCCGCCGGCACGCACACGATCCGGATTGAATGGACGAACGACTCTGCCAAAGTTACCAAAGATAAGACAGACGTAAACCTTGAAATCCGGGGCAGCCAGCTCAAGCTGACGGCGGCGTCCGGCCGGGTCCAGCGCCTCGGCGACAACAATGTGGAATTGCATGCATTTACCGCCGCCGGCAACTTCCGGTCTGACACCGCGGTGATGACGGGACTGGGCGCCGTGGCGGATAACGCCCAAGTAGAACTGGCCGATTGGAATCACGACGGCCTGCTCGACCTGGTTTCGGTCAGCCGGTCTGGGAACGGGAACTCGGAACTGAATGTCTACAGCGGCGAGACCGCGCTGCTGCACGCCACGACGGCGATTAATGTCCCGGAGAACAGCACCGAGTTCTTCGTTGCCGATGTCAACAATGACCAGGCGATGGATTTGGTCGGCGTTCAGAAATCCGGCACCGCGACATTCCTGCCGGGCAGCACGACCCAGCGCAGCACGCGGGTTTTTGCCGTGAGCGGTCTGGCCAGCTACGCGGAAAGAACGGATACCGCTTCTTCCTATACGCCGCTGGTCAGCGCTCAGGATCTGGACCAGTGGCAGGCTGTTTTCCGCCGGGAACTCAATAAACCGCTCACGCAGACATCGGTCAGCCGGTCCGGCCAGCGGATTCTTTATGATCCGGTCACCACGCTTCCGGTCGGTGCCGTTGATATGCCGCTCGATTTGGCGTTCCCGGGCCAGGGAGGAACCGTCCATCCTCTGCAGCAGTACCGCAGCGCCAATGATTCGCAGGGAACCGTCGGCGCGGTGACTATTTCCGTCGACCGCTATGGCAACTGGACGCAGACGGTCGCCCACAATACCTACATCGCGGTCGCCGGCCAGGTCAAGACGCTGACGTCCACGGTTGAAAACAAACATTTCGCGGAAGACGGAACCACCAGCTATTCGGCCAGCCGGGTCGGATTCACCTATTCCGGAATGCCGGGCCGGGAAGACCCCTCTTTAACGGGATTGGCTTATGAAAATCCGCTGATCCAGCAGTACATGCGCGGAAGCATCGCCTCCGGTATTTTCCAAATGCGCAACGAGCTGTTCCTCCAGCAGGAGCAGGTGCTCGCCGATGTGCTGTCCGGCTACGATACCGTCGCGAAAATAGACGCCCGCCTCACGGAGATGGGCGGCGAGCTCAATGAAATCAACAAAAAACTCACCGCGATCAAACCCGACAAAGAGAGCGGCGGATGCGGCGGCGGTGGCGGCGACGGCTACAGTTCTTATGAGGTCGGCCTGCACGCGGACCGGAGCAAATTAATTCTGGAACGGGCCGCGTTGATGACCCAGAAACAGATTATCGAGGGCCGCCTGGATCATGCCGACGCGGAAGAAAATATGCTGAAAACTCTCTGGGACAGGGAAGACCGCACGTTCCAGCAGTATTTTTCTTCCGTCAGCGATCTATGGCTCGTTGAGCCGGACATGACGCCGGGGCATATTGGAATGTTTAAACTGAAGGACACGCTGATCAATCCGCTGACGGGCAAACTGTTCTCCGGCATTACGCTGACGGCTAATGACCAGCCGCTGACGCAAATGGAAGTCGATTGGCTCAAGGATAATCTTCCGGCCGGAGAAGATGCTCCTCTGGAGTTATCGGCCGAGCACCGGGAAATTTTGGGCCAGAACACCTTCACGTTTGATCCTCAGCGGTTTCTTGGAAAGAGCGGCGTTGCCACGTTCGCGCAGGATGTGTCCGGGGACCGGACGATCGTCTTCACCGAGAACCAGCGGGCGGTGCTCGCGGGCCAGGTGAAGGTGGTCTCTATCCGCAACACGTCCGAGATGATCGGCCACAAGGGCGCCGACAACACGCCTCGCCGATTGAATTACGAGGTCTACGAGCGGGATGACAGCTATCTGCTTGCCGCGACGCATGGAGGCCCCCAGACGGTCGGCATCGGCGGAACGATCACGCGCGTTGTGGAGCCCCCGATGACGGTTCTCGAGCGGGCCGGCGGCTGGCTGGGGCACCCGAGCACCGGCATCTACAGTATTTCCGGCGACGCGAGCGGCAATCGGTCGCTGACCTATGAAGCCGATGTGGAGGAAGGCGGCCTCTTCACGCTGGATATCCGGGCGCGGCAGCACACCGGAAGCGACGGCCGATCTCTGCCGGCCGGTTACAATCAATTTCGGTTCGGAGTTTATGTTGACGGTGAAAAAGTGGGGACGGTTGAATTGCCGGCCAGCGACGTTCAGGACAATACCGTTTCCTTGGCTTTGCCGGCGGCGATTTCATCCGGCAAGCACCGGGTCCGCGTCGTCTGGGAAAATCCGGCCGCCGGAGCAATTCTGGAAATGGGCGGGGTTCGTCTGCACAGGGAAGAAGCGTCGCAGGTGGTGTCCGAGCAGCCGTCGCCGGATGTCGGCTGGCTGAACACGCCGCTGGACGGGGTACTCATCTTGGGCAAGTCCACCCAGCCGATCCCGACTCGCAGCTACACGCGCGATGACCGGGGCAATCTGCATATCGGCGTTACCGGCCGCCGCACCTACATCATGTTCCGCGGCCAGGCCTTTCTCGACAAGATCACCAGCGAGACCGTTTCGAGCGGGCCTCTGCGGCCGGCCGATTCTATTCGGGTTGCTTCGCGTACCCAGACGCGATACAACTATGATTTTGAGAATCCGGTCAATCTGGACCCGCGCGGCCAGCTGGAAGAAGACGCAGGTACCTCTTTCTCAGAGACTCTTGAGACCAATTACGACGGCGGTTCCAAGCGAAGCAAGAACATTCAGAAACTGGCCAATGTTTTTGGACAGGGCCGGCCCAAGAGCGCTTCCGTGGAAACAATCACCGACAGCGCCGATTCCGCGCATGAAGAGGTGCAGATTGCGCTAACCTACACTTATTCCGACGGGGACGAGACGGTGGCCGATCTGCTGGCCACGAACGCGCTCGGCTATCTGACTTCGGATCAGACGGCCGTGGAAGCCAAATACCGGGATGACCGCGGCCGGTTCCGCCAGGGTCTGCTGATCGGCGTTAACGGCACAGGGTGGGTGGGCGATACCAACGGAGACGGCCGCGGTTCCAACAACAACCTGCGCGAGACCGTCACGGGCACCATCCAGCAGGAAGAATTTTTCATCCAGGACGGCCGCGAACTGCTGGGCCGCGCGGTTCAGGATCGGTTGATCACCAATACCGTCACCGGCGAAACCCGCCTGATGTCCATTAACTGGATGGCGGGCCAGGGAATTACCGCCGCCGATCCAACCGGCAAGCGCTCCTGGATAAACGCTTATGATGATCTGGGCCGCCAGCTGGCGTTTCATATGGTGGTGGATGAGACCTACGATCCGAACAAAGACGTCCGCACCACATTTCTCGACGGCGGGGCATCCACTTCCCGCAACACGATTGACTGGACCGCCGGGCCGTTCGCGATTGATCCGACAAACGCGCAGATTATCGCGCTGGGTGGGCCGGCCTATGTCGGCATGACCGAACAAACCATCGGATTTAAGCAGATCACCCGGCAGGAAGCCACGTTTGACCGGGATAATTACGGAACCACGGACGCCCGCGGCGCTCACGCGGTCAAGGATGTGACGAAAACCCAGCTGTCTTCCGGCAACCGCTACTGGACCTGGGATGATCTCCAGGCCGGTTTGGCCACCGACAGTTTGACGGACGATATCCATCCCAACGAAGTCGGCCGCATGAAGGGCTCGGTTGAATGGACCATGACGGAGGAAAGGCCCGGCCTCTGGAACCGCCAGGAAGTCACCAATATCCGTTATACGATGCGCGGGTTCCGGGACAGCTTTGCTTTCAACACCCAGGAGCATTTCTTCAAGATAACCGGCGAAAAATATCTCGACACCAGCGCCGGCGGGTACAATGCGAAAGATCCCAACACATGGTCTTTCAAGACATACACCGGGCCATCCGTGCATGACAAGAATTCCAACGGCACCGATCATGTGCACACAACCACGGGCCGCCGGCAGAGCACGATTTACGACCGGTCCGGGAACGCGACCACCGTCATCGATATCATGACGGCCGATTCCGATTACGATCCGGCCAAGTACACGAATTTCCAGCTGCGGCGCGCCTCCTTTATTACGCTGGACGCGCATGGGCGAACGGTGGATACCGATACGACCGAACACCGCACTTACACCTGGAATGGAGAAAATGATCCCGAAAAAGGCGGGCCGAAAGGGGCGAAAGACGAGTCCCGCAACATCCACCGCTATGGCATCGAGTACATGGGCTTAACGGAGTACGAGCTTTTCTATCGCGAAGACTCCGACTCCTGGCCCCAAAAAGACGCGAAATCGTCTGCCAGCATCTTTGGAACTTCAGTGCTCTACCCCGGCGCCAGCCAGCTTTCTCCGGTCGGCGACATCGCGAAGGTCGGAGCCCGCCGTGCGCCCAAGTACGATGACAAGGGCCATTTGCTGCAGTATGTCAGCCGCGAGTTCGGCGATACGCGCAACCCGGATCTGACCAGAGCGCAAGCCTGGAGCGATAAAAAAGGCTGGATCGGCGCGTACCGGCTCAACTACTACGGCACCCGCGGCGGATCTATCGGAAATATTAAATATGACGGC
The DNA here is from genome assembly GCA_023248155.1 of Candidatus Omnitrophota bacterium. Classification (GTDB taxonomy): domain Bacteria; phylum Omnitrophota; class Gorgyraeia; order 1-14-0-20-64-10; family 1-14-0-20-64-10; genus JAHFFE01. The sequence goes on from JAHFFE010000022.1 coordinate 8,537, forward strand.
TATGGAAACGCGATAACGGCCAACGCCGTGTTGAGCCAAACAACCTATGGATCTCTTTACACAAAGAAAGACTGGAGAATAAACGGATCCCGGTACGATTCCGCGGGCCGGCGCGTCAGTGTTTCCTTTGATTACACTTCGCAAAAAGGGAAGGGATCCTCCGCCCCGACGACGATCATCAAGAACTTCCGGGTCACCGATGCCGGCGGCAAGACGATCGAGAAGAAGAAAGAGAAGGAAACCAAAGGCGCGTTTTCGTTCAGCTTCACCGGCA
>JAHFFE010000023.1 GCA_023248155.1 Candidatus Omnitrophota bacterium
GCTGGATTGCAGGCCGACGGCCCGACTACCGTTGTGGAACCAATTGCAACGCGCGATCATACCGAACGGATGCTTGAATATCTGGGCGCCCGTCTGACGCGCAACGGCCATGAGATCACCCTTCATCCGGGGAGCCTATTAAAGGCCAGGGATCTGCGCGTGCCGGGTGATTTTTCAAGCGCCGCGTTTTTTCTCGTCGCCGGGACGATTGTTCCCGGATCAAAAGTGGTTATCGAGGGCGTTGGCTTGAATCCGACGCGCACCGCGCTGTTAACGCTGCTGCGCCGGATGGGCGCTGATATTTCGGTGCAGATGCATCCGGAGTCCGGATCGGAACCGATCGGTGATTTGACCGTTTCGTACCGTCCGCTCAAAGGAATTGAAGTGGAGCCCGAACTGGTTCCCAACGCGATTGATGAAATCCCGATCTTAGCGGTGGCGGCCACGCAGGCCGAAGGCGTGACCCATATTCATGGCGTGGGGGAACTGCGCGTAAAAGAAACCGACCGGATCCAGTCAATGGTCACCGGGTTGTCTGCGATGGGGGCCAAAATCCGCGCCCAGGGCGATTCGCTGATCGTGGAAGGGCCAACGCCGCTGAACGGGGCCGCCGTGGAGTCGTTCGGCGACCACCGGACAGCGATGGCGCTGGCCGTGGCCGGGTTGACCGCGCGGGGGAACACCACCATTGCCGGCAGCGAATGGGTCACGATCTCTTTTCCTGATTTCTTCCAGCGGCTGAACGGGTTGCGGGGTTGACCCCGGAACTTTAAGGCGCTAAAATAACAAGATAGGAGTTTTTCCTCAAACACAATCATGAGCACCTGGACCGACGACGCAGTTAATAACACCCTCGGCATGTTTTCCAACGATCTCGGCATTGATCTGGGAACGGCGAATACGCTTGTTTACGCCAAAGGACAGGGGATCGTTTTGTGCGAACCGTCCGTGGTGGCGCTGGCGCGCGGCACCGGAGTCGTGCTGGCCGTCGGCGATGAAGCCAAGCGGATGCTGGGCCGCACGCCCGGTTCGATTGTGGCGATCCGTCCGATGAAAGACGGCGTCATCGCCGATTTTGAAGTCACCGAGGCGATGTTGCGTTACTTCATCCGCAAAGTGCGCGATCCGAAACTCTGGCTGCGCGCCCGTCCGCGCATGGTGATCGCGATTCCGTCGGGTATTACCGAAGTGGAGAAACGGGCTGTTCGCGATTCGGCGCTGCATGCCGGCGCGCGCGAAGTGCACCTGGTTCCCGAACCGGTCGCCGCGGCGATCGGCGTCGGCCTTCCGATTCATGAGCCGGCCGGCAACATGATCGTCGATATCGGCGGCGGCACCACGGAAATGGCCGTCATTTCCCTCTCTGATATTGTTTTTTCCAAATCAATCCGCGTCGGCGGCGATGAACTCGATGACGCGATCATCCAGCATATGAAGAAAACCTATAACTTGATGATCGGCGAGCGGACCGCTGAAGAAATTAAAATCAAAATGGGATCGGCTTATCCGCTGGAGCAGGAACTGACCAGCGAAGTGCGCGGCCGCGATTTGGTGGCCGGGCTTCCCAAGACGGTGACTATTTCATCGGAAGAGATTCGTGAGGCATTGGCCGAACCGGTTTCTCAAATTGTGGAAGCGGTTCGGATTACGCTGGAGCGGACCCCCCCGGAACTTTCGGCTGACTTAATTGAGCGCGGCGTGGTGTTGGCCGGTGGCGGTTCTCTGCTGCGAGGCGTCGACCGCCTGTTGTCCGAAGAAACCGGCTTGCCGTTCCATCTGGCAGATGATCCGTTAACGGCCGTGGCGCAGGGAACCGGAAAATATCTCGGTGATTTAAAGACGCTGCGCAAGATTACTTCCACCTCGTCCGTTACACACTGGAACGACAACTAATCGTAATCGCTTAAGTTTGATAGGCAGGGTGTATGCAGCGCAAGTTTCAACGGCCCGCCATTTTGTTTCTGCTGATCACATCGCCGTTCTGGTTGTCTTCTCTGGTTTCCTCCTGTTCCAAGTCATTGCGGACCGGCTCCGTCGAGTCGATTTCACCGGTTCTGCGCCTGTTTGCTTCAACGCGCGACGGATTTTCCCATCTGTTCTCGGCGATCACCGGGGTTTTTTCAATCGAGGAAGAAAACCGTCTGCTGCGGATTAAATTGGAAACGCTGGAAGCGCACGAACCGGTCCACCAATCTCTTTCGGCCGAGAATGCCCGTCTGCGATCGCTGCTCGATTTCAAGAAGAAATCAGGATGGCCGACCGTCGGCGCTCAGGTGATCGGCCGCGACCTGGGCCCCTGGTCCCGCACGCTGTTGATCGACAAGGGACAGAACCACGGCATCCGTGACGGAATGGCCGTGATTACGCCGGCCGGATTCGTCGGACGGGTGACACAGTCTGGAAAAACCACCAGCCGCGTTACGGTGTTGACCGACCCGCATTTCCGCGTGATGGCCGCTTCGGCCGTTGGTCGCGTTTTCGGACTGGCGATGGGCAACGGCGGCGGGCAGTTGGTATGGACCTATCTTCCTCTGGATGCCGATATCCAGGAAAAACAAGCGGTGATGACGGCCGGCGGAAAAAGTTTCGCGCCGGAAAATATTCCGATCGGCACGGTCCGGCGCATCTGGCAGGACCCCTCGCAGCTTTACCGCACCGCGGAAATCGTCCCGGCCGTTGAACTCAACGGTGTTGAAGAAATTCTGGTGGTGTTATGGTCGGCCTCCGAATCGTCCTGATCCTGGCCGTATTGTGGGCCATGGATGTGCTGTTGTTCGCCGTTTTTCCGGCGATGCGTCTGGTTCTCGATCCGCTGTTGATTGGTTTTCTTTATCTGGGAATCCGTTTTCCCGCCGAGAAACCGATCTGGGCGTACGGATTTTTGCTCGGATGTTTGAAAGATCTTTTCGCGCAGGAACCGTTCGGCGCCTGGGGCGTTTCATTCGCGCTGATCGGGTGGCTGCTGGTTTCAGCGCGCAGCTGGATGGAGTGGGAAGATGCATGGATGGTTGGACTCTGGGCCGCGGGCCTGACGCTGGTGGCCACGCTGATCCATTCGCTTTGGCTGTTGGGCGCGGATTCGTCGTTCAGCGGCACGTACGGACAATGGCTGGCGCTGCCGTTTTCGATGGTGATCCACGGCGCTGTTTTAGCCTGGGCATTTCCAAAACTGGAGCGGTGGGTGGGCCGTCAGTCCGGATCGCGGTACCGATAAATGCGCATCCGCATTGTTGAACGGGTGATCTGGGGGCTGATGGCGCTGTTGTGGGCCGCGCTGTTTATGACGCAGGTGGCGCATGGCCCCGAATACCGCGACAAGGCCGAGCGAAACCGGACGCGCCTCATTCCACTGCCGGCTGCGCGCGGTTCGATTCTCGACCGCAACGGGGTTCCAATCGCCGAAGATCATATCCGGTTTGAATTGACGGTGCTTCCCCAGGAACTGCGCGATCCGCAAAAAACCTGGACCGCGTTAAGCCAGGCGCTCGGGATTCCCGAACAGGAATTAATCCGCCGTTATAAAAAACGGTTTCAGGCGCGATTCTCGCCGGTCACGATTATTGAAGACCTTCGTCCCGAAGCGGCGTTTCTTTTTGAAGAAGAGCGCGAAAAATTTCCGGCCGTACTGATCCGCCCCGTTCCGGAACGCGTTTATCCGTCGGGCCCGGCCTCGGGCGCGGTAACCGGCTACCTGGGTTTGATTACGGCCAATGAATTGACGCAGCTGAAACCGTACGGCTATACATTCCGCGATCGCGTTGGAAAAGACGGGCTTGAACAACAATACGACGCGCTGCTGCGCGGCACCGACGGCGGATTGTATGTCGAGGTTAACGCGCAGGGGAAAATCGCGCAGCAGATGGGGTTTAAATCGCCCGAGCGCGGAAAATCGATCACGGTTTCGATCGACAGCCGTTTGCAGGAACTGATTTACCGTCTGCTCGAGAATGATCGCGCCGCCGTGGCAGTCATGAACTGCGCCAGCGGTGAAATGCTGGCGCTGATCAGTTCCCCCAGTTTTGATCCGTCAATCTTCGTCGATACCACGCGCGATGATGAAATAAATCCCATTTTGCACAATGAAGACCGGCCGATGTTCAACCGCGTGATCCGCGGATTGGTTCCGCCCGGCTCCACGTTCAAGGCGGCCGTTGCGTATGAAGGACTCAAAGAAGGCAAAATCGAATCATCGACGGCGTTTGAATGCACCGGAACCGTGCGGCTGGGAAATGCGGTTTTCCGCTGTTGGGAAGCCAAAGGACACGGCCCTCAGATGGTGGCCGACGCGCTCGAACATTCCTGCAACACATTTTTCTATCAAACCGGACGGCGTCTGGGGTCGGAAGGCGTGGCCCGCGCGGCGCGTCTGTTTCGGCTTGGTCAGGCGACCGGGATCGATCTTCCGCGCGAAGCGAAAGGATTTGTTCCCGATCCGGCCTGGCTGCGTAAGAGCCAGGGGCATACCTGGCGCGAAGGGGATACACTGTCGTTTGCGATCGGGCAGGGCGCTTTATTGACGACGCCGCTGCAGATGCTGACTCTGTTCAACGCGCTGGCGACGAATGGAATATGGCCGCAGCCGCATCTGGTGAAAATGGTGGACGGCCGTCCGGCTGAAATTGCGGGGCCGGTTTCAATCGGTCTTCAGATATCCGAAGTAGATAAAGTAAAAATCGGCCTGGAGCGCGTGGTTTCGTCGGATACGGGCACCGGGCGGCTGGCGCGCGTGCCGGGCCTGGCGATTGCCGCTAAAACGGGAACCGCGCAGGCGGCCACCGGCGCGTCACACGCCTGGATTTGCGGGTATGCTCCGGCGCGCGATCCGAAAATCAGTTTCGTCATTTTCGTGGAACATGGCGGCAAGGGCGGCGTGCGCGCCGCGAAAGTGGCCGGTCAGATGATGGTTTATTTGCGCGAAATGGGATATTTATGAAATGCTGACGCGGCGCGAGTGGCGCGGTTTTGACCGCCTCTTTTTCCTGGCAACGGTCGCGTTGCTGGCCATCGGGCTGCTGGCGCTCTACAGCGCGGCGTTCCAGAAATCGCAGATGCTGGGCGTCAGCTTTTTAAACCGTCAACTGACTTGGGCGATTTTGGGCTGCGCGCTGGCCGTGGTATTGGTCGTGATTGACTATCACCGTTGGTTGGAATGGGCTTATTTGCTGTACGGGTTTAATCTGATTCTTTTGCTGCTGGTCTTGGTGATCGGGACGACGCGCGGCGGCGCGCAGCGCTGGCTGATGATTGGCGGGTTGACGATTCAGCCGTCCGAGTTCGCCAAAATTACCACGGTCCTGGCCATAGCGCGGTTTTTGGGGGAACACAAAGAGATGCCGGGACAGCGGTTCATTCCGTTGATCGGAACGCTGATTCTTGTCGGCATGCCGATGTCGCTGGTACTGATGCAGCCGAACCTCGGAACGGCCTCTGTTTTTTTTGTGATGGCGCTGGCGATGGGGGTGGTTTGGGGGCTTCCGGGCCGTTGGATCGTCGCGGCGCTTTTACTGCTGGCTTGTCTGGCGCCGATGGGCTGGTTTTTTATTGAGGGCTATCAGAAATCGCGGCTGATGGTTTTTATGAATCCCAACCTTGATCCGCTCGGGGCCGGCTATACGGTGATCCAGTCGCGCATCGCGATGGGATCCGGATTCTGGATGGGCAAGGGTTGGATGTCCGGCACGCAGAACCAGCTGAATTTTCTGCCGGAACGCCACACCGATTTTATTTTTTCGATCGTCGGCGAAGAATGGGGATTTTTCGGGACAACCGTTTGTTTCGCGCTTTTTTTATTTTTATTCAGCCGCGGATTGAGGATGGCCGAACAGACGCGCGATCCGTACGGCCGCCTGTTGATAGTCGGGCTCGTCACGATGCTGGCGTACCACACGATGGTCAATGTCGGCATGGTTCTGGGCATGATGCCGGTGGTCGGGCTGCCGCTGCCGTTTATGAGTTATGGCGGTTCCTGGATGATGACCTGCCTGGTTTCCTGCGGCATCATTTTATCAGTGGGCGTGCGCCGGCCGGTTTTTTAAGATATACTTGTTTTTATGAGAGATCCGCGCATGGATCAGTGGCTTAAGCAAATGGGCACGCTCGGTGCTTCCGATCTGCACCTTTCTTCCGGGGCGCCTCCCGCCTTCCGGGTCAACGAAGACCTGGTCCCCCAGTCGATGCCGCCGCTGACCTCTCCGGAAGTCCAATCGCTGGTCTACACACTGCTCTCGCCCGAACAGATCGCCACGTTTGAGCGCGAAAAAGAACTCGATATGTCATTCGGCATTGAGGGCGTCGGGCGGTTCCGCGTGAATGTGTTCCAGCAGCGCGGCTGCGTGGGCGTTGCGATCCGAATGCTGCCGCACATGACGCGGACATTTGAAGAGTGCGGCCTTCCCGTCAAAATAATGGAAGAGCTTTGCCAGCGCAAAAAAGGGCTGATTCTGGTGACCGGCGCCACCGGCAGCGGAAAATCAACCACGCTGGCGGCGATGGTCCACTGGATTAACGCGCACCAGCGCTGCCACATCATCACCGTCGAAGACCCGATCGAATATATCCATAAGAACCAGCTGGCCATTATTGATCAGCGTGAGGTCGGTACCGATACGAAATCATTCCAGTCGGCGCTGAAATATATGCTGCGCGAAGACCCCAATGTGATATTAATCGGCGAGATGCGCGACCTGGAAACCATTGAAGCGGCGCTGATGATTGCCGAGACCGGCCACCTGGTGCTGGCCACGCTGCACACCTCCGATGCCGTCCAGACCATTAACCGCATCGTCGATGTTTTCCCGGCGCACCAGCAGCAGCAGGTGCGCATCCAGATGTCGTTCGTTCTGCAGGCCATTTTTTCGCAGCAATTGATTCCAGCCGTCGCGGGTGGACGGAAACTGGCGATTGAAATTATGCTGGCCTCGCCGGCCGTGCGCGCGCTGATCCGCGAAGCCAAATCGCACCAGCTCTACTCAGTGATTCAGACGGCCCAGCGGGAAGGGATGCGCACGATGAACAGCTCTCTGGCGCAGCTCTACCTGAATAAGGATATTTCCTACGAAGAAGCGCTGCTGCGCTCGCATGACCCCGAAGAATTCCTGCGGCTGATTCATTCCCGCTAAGTTAATTTCTGCTCTCGCGTCCATTAACAAATTTTAGGCCCCCCTTGTTATTCAGTAATTCATAAAGTAGATTTCCTGTGTAAGCCATTCACGCAATTCTAAATCATAAGAATTGAGGTCGAGCATGGGTAAATCATCTCAGAAGGGAATTACGCTGGTCGGTTGCATGATCGTGCTGGGGGTTCTCTCACTGCTGTTCTCCTTAATTGTTCCGCAGCGTATCTGGGCTCGCCACGGGTTGAACGAACAGGCTGCGATTCAAACGCTGCAGCTGTATTCGGGACAGCTTCGTCAGTTCCACGCCATTCCCGGCAACGGACAGTATCCCGTGACGCTCAAAGTGGTCACGAATGACTTTATTGCTTCGAGTGAAGACGGACTCGATTGGGAGCGGGATGGATACCGCTTCATCTATCACCGGACCTCGCCGCAGGCTTTTGTTTTGTATGGAGTTCCGAAAGATTCCGGGATTTCAGGGACCCGGCGGTTTTATGTTGACCAGACCGGTGTGGTCCGGTCCAGCCCCAACGGGTTGGCCGGTCCGGCATCCGGATCTGTTGTGGAGAAGTAAAACAGATTGATCGTGTTATGAGAACAGGGTTCTAACCCTCCCTGTTTCACGGGCGGACATGCTGCAGGAGGCCATGTCCGCCCGTTCCCTTTCAGACCCTTCACCCCTCTTTTATCGTTGGGATTCTTCATTTAATTAATGTAAAATAAACACAGAGGGAAACAAGAGCTTGAAACAATCACAGAGATTTATTTCATTGATTTGTCTATTGGCCGCGCTCGGACTGGCACTGCCGCCCGGTTACGCGCAGGATGCCGTATCGGTGCCGGCCGATCTGATTTCAATGGACTTTAAGGAAGCCGATATCTTGACGGTGCTTCAGGTGCTGGCCCGCCAGTCGAAGCAGAATCTCGTGGCGAGTCCCGAAGTGCAGGGCAAGGTCTCCATTCATTTGGAAGAAGTGACCTGGCAGCAGGCACTGGATACCATTATCCAGAACAGCGGGCTGGCTTATGAGAAAAAAGGAAATGTAATTTTAATCTCGACGCTGGAAGAGCTGCGCAGCCGCCGGGAAACGCTGAAGGCGCTGACCGAGAACGAGGCGTTAGTCACACGCGTTATTCAGCTCAAATATTTGGACGCGACCGACGTGCAGAAATTCATCCAGCCGCAGTTGTCCGAACAGGGAAAAATTTCGGTGCTGGAAATGACCGGGCAAAAAGGGTGGACTTTCGGGACCGCTGAGGGCGGCGGGTCGGCCGCCCAGGAAGAGCGCAAGCGCACTGACCGGGAATCATCGCGCTCGCGGTCGGTCGTGATTACCGACACGCCGTCGACGATTGAACGGATCGAGAAGATTCTGCAGCAGGTGGATATCATCCCAAAACAGATTTTGATCGAGGCGCGCGTAATGGAGGTCAACCGCGACCTGCTGCGTGATCTGGGTCTGGAGGTTGGAACGGGCACCGGTTCTACGACGACCAGCAGTTCGCAGGGGT
>JAHFFE010000036.1 GCA_023248155.1 Candidatus Omnitrophota bacterium
GGATTTGCAACTGACCGCCATGGGCACGCATGTCAGTAATTTGCTTCCGCTGAGAATCATGCGCTGGCAATCCCCGTCCAAGTTGTCGAATTCCAACCGCGATGCCGATAAAATGGCAATGGCCGTTCACAGTAACGGCGCCGTGGGTGTGGCCTGGGTTGATCGTCATCATGCCGGCGGTCAGGCCAGAATTTTATTCACCGATGTCGCGCCGGGCGATGCCGCTTTCCGTGCGCCGATTGAGATCACGACCGACATTAAAGGACCGGATTCAGCCGTCGAGAAACTGGATCTGGCCGTTGCGCCGGATGGAAGATTTCAGCTGGTATGGATCAATAAAGCCGGTCTGATTAAACTCGTATCTTTTGCCAAAGGTGCAACGCCGACGGCGGCTAATCAAGTTACCGTGGCTGCGCCGGATTTTGGCTTGCTTCGCGAGCCCACGATCGCCGTCGGAGATGACGGAACGATTTATGTGGTGTATGTTGAAACTCCGACTGATGCGGATCCGCACAGTAGTCTGAAGTCGACACTTTCGCTGAACGGCGGATTGAATTTTGTGGCGCCGACAGTTATCGAGGACGCAACAGACTTGATCGGTTATCCCGATTTAACTTTTGCCGACGGCAAATTATGGCTGGCTTATACAAAAGTTTGCGGCGATGAATGCGGTTTAGGAGTTTACGGCCGGGGCGTCAATACCCGGGTTTCCGATGATGGGGCGCTCTGGAGCCCGGCGGGAATGGCCAGTCCGAGATTGTTTTTAAGCGGCGACCTTCCTAATCCGGAATCTCCTCAACAAGCTTTTCACTATATCTTTCAGCGAAATCCGGCTGTATCCGGCGATTCCAGTCAAGGGGCGGTTGTGGCCTGGGAAGCGCCGCTGGTCGGGCTTAACCCCGACGGGAAATTTGTTTCGACGTTGAAAGTCAGCGCGAACCGCGAACCTTACGCGATTGATTCGACAATGGCATTGACTCCCAATGTCCCGGATTATCAGAATGATAACGGTCTTCCGGCATTGACGCATTATGATGCCGGCGGCGGTCATTTCCGCACCGCAATCGCCTGGGTCGAACGAATCAGCGGAACTTCCCCGGATCTGATCAGCGGAGTTCCCAGAATAAAATTCAATCGTTCCTCGGATCGGTTGGATACGTTAGGTCTTTCCCCCAGTTTGACTCCGACCGTTGCCGCCGGTGATACGGTGACGGTGAACGATCAGCCTGCGCTCGGCGTCGACGGGAACGGGGATGTGCATCTGGCTTGGCTCCAGGGCCCGCTGGGCAGCCGCTTCGTGCGCTACGTGGACACCCAGAATTCATACGGCAATGCGCCGGCAAACAATCCGGCGCTGGCTGCGGCAAGTCCACGCAATTTGATTGCGTTTGATCTTATGAGCACGGCGACGGAAAGTATCGATATCGGTCCGTTCCAGGGAACCATTTTGTATGACCCCGATCATCCGGAAGAATTTCGCTGGGCGGGGGTCAATTCGCGAAATGGAGGCTTTAACGTACAACCGGCTTACAATGTCAATCATTTCCTATCGACATTTTCTCCCAACGGAAAATTACTCATCTACGGTGCGGGGGATTTCTGGGGACCGACCCTGGTCGATCTGGATGATAATCATCATCTTTTTGCCTCGGATAATGTTCTCGGGTTTGATGTGATGAGTGATTTGATTCATCCGAACTTTACACCGGACGGCCGTGTCATTGCCGCCCGACCGTATCTGCCCGATCCGGGCAATCAACTGGAACTGGTCATTAACAGTACCGTTTTCCCCGGGCATTTTACCGCCTTCGGCAGTCCGTTCCCGCGGACAGATCCTCCGTCGACAAAACCGCTGGTGTCATACCACGGAGATTATGTGGCGTATAATGAGTCCGTCGGAACCTACGGGGAAACCGTGGCGCTTGATATCGCCACGGGCACGGAACTCAAACGGTTCCCCGAAAGTTTTGATTTCACCTGGTCGCCGGTCGCCAATAAACTCGCTTATGTTGAGCGCCGAACCGCACCTTGCGATCAGTTCGCGTTGATGGAGGCCGATATGGCCGGTGGATCGACGGAACATTTTGTCACGAGCTGCAACGGCCAAATGCAGGGGCCGGCTTATAAACCGGACGGAACCGACATCGCTTTTGCCTGTAAGATCTGCGGTGATGCGGCAGCCGATGCAGAAGATGCCTTCATCATCAAACTCCTCAACGTCGGCGTA
>JAHFFE010000004.1 GCA_023248155.1 Candidatus Omnitrophota bacterium
ACTCACGGACGCTCAAGCTTCAGGCTGGTATGCAACCAATGACCGTGAGAGCCGCACGTATCTTGATGCAAAAGGTGATCCGAAACTATCTGTAACGCTCAAAGGCAGTGACGCAACCGGGTATACGGTCTCAGGCGTTTCAGAATTTGTGCTGGATCTTGACGGGGACGTGATCGCGGTCGATGCGATGAAGATCAACACGAATATCAGCGGTCTGACGTGGAATGTGGCCAGTCCGACGCTTGCGACGCAGCTTTCCGCGATTCCGACGGTGGGAGCTGGGCGCTGGTATTACGTGGAGGATCGCGAGAGCAGGACTTATTTGACGCCGGACGGGGATCCACAGTTGTCCGTGACGCTGAAGGGCGATGATTATGGGTATAAGGTAACGGGGGCTTCGCGGTTTGTTCTGGACCAAGATGGTGATGTGATCGCGGTCGATGCGATGGCGTTGGATAAGACCAATAGTTTTGTCACGGCCGGCGGATTGACCCGTTGGGCCTTGGCTACGCAGGGCGCCTCCTCGCAAGTGGCGGGTTTTTATATCGCGACCGACCGCGAATCGCGTACGTTCCTCACGCCTGACGGTGATCCGTCGCTTTCAATTACATTGAAGGGGGATGACAGCGGCTATACGGTGACCGGAGTTTCGAAGTTTATTCTGGACGTGGATGGTGACGTCATCGCGGTCGATGCGATGGCGCTCTCGACGACAACGGCGAATTTGAATGTGACAGGCGGCCAGTTAGCGACCACGACGCATGATCAGGCGCTCGACCCCGCGATTATCGCGATGTATCAGTCGACTGACCGCGAGAGCCGTACGTTCCTGAATGCGGATGGGGATCCTGTGTTGTCTGTGTCATTGAAGGGGAACGATACTTCTTACACTGTTACGGGTGTGTCGAAGTTCATCCTGGATAGTGACGGCGAGGTCATCGCGGTCGATGCCATGCGGACGAACACAGGGGTGACCACCAATTTTGCGGGCTTGTCGACACAGGCGGCGGGTATTCCTGCCGGAACTTCAGGCTGGTATTACACCAACGATCGCGAATCGCGGACCTTCTTGAATGATGACGGCGATCCCGTTCTATCGATCACCTTGAAAGGCGATGACAGCGGCTACACGGTAACCGGTGTCTCGCGATTCGTGTTGGATAAGGATGGTGATGTGATCGCGGTCGATGCGATGCGGCTGGAGAGCGGCAGCGTTCTTGGCTTAACCGGCACACAACTTGGATATGCTGACTACAAAAACGAAAACAGCACTGCGGTCCGTGGTATGTATTATCAGAATGACCGTGAAAGCCGGACTTATTTGAGCAGGGATGGGGACCCGCAGCTGTCGGTGACGTTCAAGGGCGATGATTTAATCGGTTACACGGTAACCGGTGTCAGCCAATTTGTGCTCGATAGCGACGGGGATGTGGTTGCGGTTGATTCGATGCGCTTGTCTTTGAATACGGCGAACCTGCGGGTAACCGGTGCGGCTCTGGCAACAAGTTCTACCTCGCACGACGAAGTCGCCGATTTGGCAGTCCAGAATATGTATTACTCCAATGACCGTGAATCACGCACATTCCTCAACAACAATGGCGATCCGGCTCTCTCCGTTACACTCAAAGGCGACGACAGCGGTTATACGGTGACAGGCGTAAGCCGGTTTGTGCTCGACGGAGACGGGGACGTCATCGCGGTGGATGCGCTGCGTCTCAATACAACCGCTACGCTTACGCTGAATGGGACAGATCTTTCCGCCGTGACTCATGATGATGAACTCGATGCCGCGATTGTGGCTTTCTACCATTCCAACGATCCGGCCAGCCGCACGCTTCTCAATGGTGCGGGCAATCCGGCGGTGACGATCAATATGGATTTTGATCCGATCACGTCAACCAACTCTGTTTCCGGATATAGTGTTTATGCCATGAATACCGACGGGGAAGTCCTCTATGTGGATGCGATGAAAGTGATTGGGCCGCCGGCGCCGGTGATTTCCAATGCCGACTTTGCCGGTCCCAACTATGATGACGAGCTCGATCCCGCCGTGACCGCACTCAAAGCAGTCCCGGATCAATATCTGACCCGCACTTTTATGAAAGACGGACAACCCAAACTTTCGGTCAGTATCAATGATGCGGGCAAAATGTCGGGAATTTCCGTCTTTAAAGTTGATACCAACGGCAATGTGGTCTGGGTTGACCAGCATAAGATGCGCGATCAAGATCTGGTCGTGGCCGGCCTGCAGCTTGCCCTATTTGTGCCAGGGACCATGACCGAGTCTTCCAGCCTCGCCCCTTATTACTTTGCCACTAAACGCGAATCACGTACGTATATGGATGAGGATCAAACCCCGCTGGCGCGGGTCGCCATTGATGAAAACGACAAGATGGCAGGCGTGACGGCATTTAAAAACTTTGCCGGACAAATCGTGCTGCTGGATGATTACGACATGCGGACATACGCAATGGTATTTAATGACACCATGACGTATGCGCAATTCATGCAAAAAGATGCCCAGGCGGTACCGGCTCCGGCGGCCGGCGCCACGCTTTTTGATTCGGCCAAAATCCGCACGCGCACCTACATGGATGACGAAGGCCTGCCGCGGGCGCGTATAACATCCGGCAGCGACGGCAAGATCGACGGCATTTCGCGGTTCCATAAAACGGGCCAGACACTGGACTGGATCGATGATTACCAGATGACCGACGACAACGTCATCTTGAATCCGGCGTTGACACTGGCGCAGTTAGAAAATGACAGTGACGTTGTAACGGGAGGATCCGGCCCTTACTTCTACGATTCCAACAAGAAATTGCGCCGTACGTTCCTAGGCAGCGATCAACAGCCGGATGTGCAGGTCGTGATTGATCCTGACGGCTTAATCCGCAGCCTGGTTAAATTCCATTATTCCGACGGTTCTCTGATCAAAGATGAAACCTACAATCTGAAAGCGCCGCTAACGCTTACGCCGACGGTGTCCACCTATTGGCCGCTGCCGGCAGGCGCGGAACTTGCCGTACGCAATTTTTACGAAAACAACCAGCGCATTTATGCCCACATCTTTGACCAAGGCGTCATTAGCGCCCAGCAACTTTATGTTTACCGCATCGATGTGCGCGGTGCCAAGGTGCTGGAGCGTACCGATACTTACGCTGTTCGCGGTGTGAGCGAAGATCCGTACAACGGCATTGCCGATGACGAACTTGTCAGCCAGACCTTGATGGATAAAGAAGGCGCCGAAGCCTTGATCGTGATCAATTATCAAGAAGGCATGCGCCGTTCGATCAGTATCGCCCATAACCAAATGGCCGGATCGGTTGAGACCGGAAAACTTGATTATCAGGTTGAATACGATGTCAGTGATACGGCTTATGCCGTCAACCTGCTTACGCCGGCGCAGCGTGATCGCGCCTGGCGCAGCAATCTCGAAGCGACACTAACGGCGAACTTTAAAATCAGCGGCAAGACATTCTTTGATGAAAACGGCGCCAAGGTAATTTACAGCTACGGCTATCAGGCGCTGGACACCGATAACGACGGCGTGATTGATGCCAACCCGCCGGTCGCGTTTACGCTCTTCGGCTATCAGGCTGAAAACACGACCACGCCGGAAGAAGAGGCCCGCAGACTGGATTATCAGATGCAGTATTTGGTGCGCAATACGGTGGATATTGCGGCTTTTGACACGGCGCCTGCCGCGCGCACACTTGCGAATTTGACGGCCGCCATTAGCGATGATGCTAAAGTTCAGGCGATCTTGTTTGATGAGCCGGGCCGTACGCAGATGGTTTCGATCAGTTATCAGAACAATGCCATCGTCGGTTACTCCGTCAACCATTACCGGGCGGACGCGCCGGCTTCGGTCGAGAACGAAGGCCGTTATATTGAGTATGTGCGCCAATACACGGTGAGGGGAACCTCCGGCGTGACGCTGACGGTGCCGCTGGCGTCGAGAACCGAAGCCGCGCTTGTGGGGCCTCCGGCGCCGGGGCTGGTCGGCGACGACATGCTTACGACACGGGTTTATTATTCGCCCAGGGGCGAAAAGACCATTTATTCGGAGAATTTGAACGAAGATGGTGCTGTGATGGGCATGAACATTTTTGCTTATCAGCAGGATGCGCCCAGCCGGCTGGATCATGTCCGCAGCTATATCCGCGGCGGCAGTGCTTTTGATACCTACGAAAACCTGCTCACTTTCAATACGGATGATATTTTGGCGGCGGCCCAGTACTTTCCGGACAGCGGCGCGGATCCGGCTTTTGTGATCGGCTATGATGCCGCCGGCCGTCCGGAATCCGTTACGCTCAACCGCTACGAGTTTGTACCGGCTGAGTATCGTTATGTGCTGCGTCAAAACTCAGTTTTCTCGGTGCAAGGTTCGGAAGGCGCCGACTTGGGTAATGTACCGCTGGCCAATCGCCGCTATCCGCTGCTGGTTCCGTTGATCGTCAACGACACGC
Organism: Candidatus Omnitrophota bacterium; assembly: GCA_023248155.1. Classification (GTDB taxonomy): domain Bacteria; phylum Omnitrophota; class Gorgyraeia; order 1-14-0-20-64-10; family 1-14-0-20-64-10; genus JAHFFE01. The sequence goes on from JAHFFE010000004.1 coordinate 4,473, forward strand.
TGGCCGCCATTAATGAATTTGATAATACCGGACGCCGTACCCTGACGCATAATTTTACGCTCGATACGACCTCAGGCGGAACATGGGCGGTCAAGCGCAGCGGCCATACGGAATATTTTTATCAGGCCGACAATACCTCGACGGATGAGGATGAGAGTTTCCGTCTGTTGATGACACGGCAGCGGCTGGGCGATAACGCCAATCCCGCGCTGAACCGCCTGGGGACGGATACGGTTTTCGGCAAAGACGGCACGCACGGCATTTATTCGATTGCCTATGACGCGGCCGGCGCTGCGGAAGCGCTGAGCATTTTACGCTACCCGGCGGCCGTGGATAATCCCAACACGCCGCAGAATGAAACGCAGGCGGCTTCGCAAGTGTGGCAGTATCAAATTGAAGGCGCTCCGGACAATCCGATTGTCTGCGTCGGCACGACCTGCACAGCGCCCAATTATGCGCTGGTTGAAGACGCGCTCGGCGGCGTCAAAATCGCGGGCGATGACCGGCTGTTCCGCAAGACGGTCAATAACGCCGCCGGCACGGAAGCGCTCTACAATCTCGATTACGACAGTTCCTTTGGCGCCGGCAACGAGAAAATAGTCTCCATGAGTGTCCTTCGTTATGGCGAGCAAACGGTTGCCGGAACGGTCACGCAGACCATTCCCGCGGCCGGCACCACGGCGGCCGTGACCCAAAATAACGCGGCTGTGACAGGCGGCATCAAGCGCCGGATGAATACCGAGACCTGGATCTATGACGCCATCGACAGACTTACCGGAATTGCCCAGCCTGATCCTGTAGCCGAAGAGCCGCTGGGCGGCCGCAAGCTGGACGGTAATGATGTCTTGGCGCGCAAGGTTTTCAATGACAAAGTCTTTGGCCGCGTCAGCTATGAGATCGGCTATGATGCCGATACCGGCAAAGCCGTGCTTTTGACGCACAACCATTACGCGCTTGCGGATGACGCGGCGACCGCTGCGATCGATGAGCGGCTGGTGCGCATGTCCAGCGCCGAATACGTTATTACGGATGATAGCCAGCCTGTCGTGCTAGTTCCGGGTGCGCCTCTTATTCCGACCGGACTGCCTCCGGGCGTGACACAACCGCTGCCGGAGCGTGTCAGCGGCGCAGTTTTCCTCAGCCGTTGGATGGAGTTCGACGACCGCGGCCGCACCAAGGCCTTTACCACCTTTGCCCGGGACTCGGACCAAAACGATCCTAAGGCGGTCTTCTACTCGGTGTTTGATTATGCCAGCTATAATCCCGCGGATCGCGTGACCTTCGGTATGAACAGCACAATTCACCAATACAAGGTCAAAGACCAGGCCGATGGATTGGCGGCTGGCACACCGTATCAAAAAATTGCCGGCGACGATGAGCTAATCTCCAAAACCGAACTCGATACCACGCCGGGCAACGGCAACGATGAACTCAAAACGTTTACTTACGAAGACCAGGCGGGTACGCCGGTTGTTGTTACGCGCACGGATTATGAATATAACCTGGACAGTGCCTCCCATCGCCTGTCGCTTAAATCTGCGAAGACGTACCGGATGTTCGGCGCAGCCCAAGTTCTTTTCCAAAAGACCGAATATGTGGGCGCGCAGCGCCGCCGTGAAAAAGTGAACCGGGTGATTACGTATCGTGCCGATGGTGTCACGGTCAGCCACACATCCATGTACTCCTATAACCTTGATGGAACACTGAGCAAGGTGACGGAATATTATCCGGACGGCACGCTGCGGTCCGAAACACAATACAAACAAGTCGGCATTCAATCTTTGGTTTCCAGGCAGATCCGCTATCGCCTGGATGGTTTTGTGGACGTTGCCTCCGATTATGAATATGAAGGCACGGCCATCCGCAAGATCATCCAGCGTGACCGCATGGGCCGCATTCTGGCCATCGGAGTCTATGAAGGTTTGGCCGAAGACGAATTGCAGAAAACCCAGACCACCTACGGCCTCGACGGGCAGGTCAGCGAGATTACGACCTTTTTTTATGACGTCGATAAGGTGCTGATCCGCACCGAAGCCGAATCCGTGACCGGAGTGATTACGACATCCACCTTTGAAGGTGAACGCCGGCATGAACGCGTCAAGGAAGTCAAGGTCCAGCAGAAAGATTCCATGGGCATGGTGAGTGACGAGACGCTGACCAAGTATATTTACAAGACGACAGACAACTCCGGCAATCCGATCCCGTTTGATCTGCAGATGCTGGAGCGGACCGAGACCCGTAACCTTAAATCAACGATTACCACGCTGGCGGGCCCGATCAATCCTTTGATGCAGATCCAATACTTTACCGGCGCGCGCGGCGAAGAAGTGCTGGATTACGTGAAGCATTTCAGCGTGGATGATGCGGGCCGTGAACAGCTTGTCGCCATGGATTTAAAACTTTATCGCAGCCGGAATAACCCGTTCCAAGTCAGCGGCCTAAACTACGGCCTGGATGCCAATCTGGCTTATGACCGCGCAGCAGATGCGGACTTCCAGGCGCCGCTTGTGGCGGAGTTGAGTTTCGCCTACCGCAATAAGCCTGTGCCGCCCGCAGGCCAGTTTCCGGATCAGCTTGTGCCGCTGACGCTCGTGGTCTACGACATTGCGCAGGGCCAGCCGCGCCGCCGTCTGGTTAGAAACTTTTATGAAGTCACGGCGGCTCCGATGAATGTTACGAACTTCCTGGGCTTTGCCAACGTAAGCGCGGCCAATCTCGGCGAACCGATTACGACTGCGGAGTATACGTATGTCGAGGATGCGCTGAACAAAGTTGTGACCTTTGACAAAGCCACGCTGGATGTGCGATCCGTCACGCTTTATTCGGGCTTGCCCGGCAAGGAACGCATCACGTCGGTGACGACTTACAAGCTGCCGGATTCCAGTTCGGCCACGCATGATTTCCGCACGCGTATGCTGGCCGATATCAATCACGACGGCATTGTAAACAATTACGACGTTTATTTGCTGCAGCAGTCGATCAACGTGCTGGGTTTTGGGATTCCGGCCTCCGGTACCGGCGTGGCCGTGGGCTTGCGTGATCTGAACGGCGACGGCCGCGTGGATGCCCAGGACGCCCAGGCGCTGGAACAGGCGGTCAATGCTTTGCGCAGTGTTTCTACCACCAATCTATCGGCACTGCTTTCCGGCGCCGTCATGCAAGTGGATGCCAACGGCGATGGCGTCGTCGACCAGGCGGAATTAAATGCTTATGGCACAGCGGTACGCAATTATGTAGACGTGGATTTCAGCGGCAGTGTGGGGGCGGGGGATATTCAAATGATCCAGCGCGCCATGCTGGCCCTGTCGAATTTCGATTCCGACGGCGACAGCGTCAGCGATCTGGCCGAAACCTTTGCCGGCACGGATCCACTCAGCCCGGTCAGCGGCCCGGATACGGATGGGGACACGATCCCGGATACGGTTGAAATGTCGCTTGGTTCTAACCCGTATGACAGCGCGGATACGCCCGCGACCATGATCGATTCGGACCGCGACAGCCGCAGTGACGCCTATGAAAATGCGGCACATACGGACCCCAACGACGCGTTGGAATATCCGGGCAATGCGATTGATTCCGATTTTGACGGCTATTCCGATAATGTGGAAACGCGTTATGCGCATACAAGTCCGCGCGATAACTCGGATTTCCCCGGAACCAGCGTCGATACGGACGGCGACGGCTATAGCGATTCTTATGAACGTCTGACCGGAACGCGTTTTGACGCGGGCGGGGCAAGTGATAATCTGGGCTCGGCAAGTTATCGTGATCAAGATGTGGACGGCTTCAGCGATCTTTATGAAAAATTCAGGGGCACGGATTTCAAAGATGCCCGGGATACGCCTGAAGTTTCGACCGACACGGATGCCGACGGCATCAGCGACGCTTTTGAATTAAGACTGGGCTCGAATCCGTTCAACGCTTCCGACCTGCCCAATGCGGCCTGGACCGGACCTGCGATCGATGCGGATTCCGACGGTCTCAGTGACGCCCTCGAATTATTTGCCGGCTCCAATCCCTTTGATTCGCGGGATATTCCGGATTTGGCGACTTACCGGCCGGTACGGGATACGGATCTGGACGGCGTAAGCGACAGCCTTGAACTTCACTATCACGTGAATCCCTATGATGCGTTGGACACGCTCAACTCCGCACGCACGGGGATGGCCAATCCCGCATTGCAGGATCCGGACGGAGATTTGTTATCCAGCAGTCTTGAACTTTTTATCGGGATCAACCCCAATGATTCCGCGGATCAAGCTGCGGGTGATTTGTGGGTGCTGGGGATGTCCGGCGCCGGGGTGATCCAATACACGTTAGAAAGCGCGGAAGGTCAATCCATCTATGATCTGTATCGCACGATTCTCGGCCGCGATCCCAAAAAAGGCGAGTTGATCCGCGATCTTGTCGATCTCCAGTCCGGTAAAATCACTTTGGAAAGCTTGAAAACGCAGATGCTCTCCTCGGAAGAATATGCCGAAACGCGCAGTCTGATGGCACGTGTTACCCACGCGGTCAGCGAAACCCTGCAGGCCTATACGGGCATGCAGCGCGCCGAACAGATTGCTTTTGCGGCCGGCTTCGGCATTTCTGCCGCCATGGCCGCCAGCCTGAATTTAGATTCGGTTTCTGCGATTGTCAGTTACCTGACGCAGCAAAGCCTGCACTTTGGCGTCAGCGCGTTTACGGCACTGACATTCATGTTTGAAAAACACGGCGCTGAGGAGTTGGCCTATGACGAATTGGCGCGCCGTGCGCTGCTGACGGATATTTTGGCCGGCGTCCTTAGGCCCGAAACCCAGGGCGAATTGGTCTTGTCCGCGTTTGCCCTTCAAAAAATAGCCGAACAGGCGGGCTTGAAACTGGCCGGACGGCAGGCGGCGTTTGAAGACCTTTCGCGATTTAACCTGCCGGCCATCATTCATTTGGACGGCGATCACTTTGCGGTGCTTGAGACTGTGAACGGCGAAACGGTAGCCATCCGTGAATATACCGGCGATTTGTTTGAACTTTCCAAAACTGAATTCCGCAAGCATTGGGATGGTTTCATCATGGCTCCGCAGAGTGCCTCTGAACAAGGCCTGTTGGATGACGCAGCGCTCAAGCTGATCCGCGGGGCGGACATGGTTTTCCGTCTCTATCCTATGACGGATGCCGATGGCGACGGACTTAGCGACAGCCTGGAAACCGCGTTGAAAGCGGCAGGCTATGACGTCGATCCCAACCGCGCGGATAATAAAAATATCATTGATTTTGATTTGGACGGTGACGGCGTTTCAGACCGCGATGAATTGCAGCTGGGAACCAACCCGCATGACGCCGCGGACAAACCCAAGGCCGATCTTTCCGGCCCCGAAACCGACGCCGATGGCGACGGCTTCAGCGATAAACTCGAACTAGCGCTTGGAACCAGCCCGTCGCAGGCAGCGGATAAACCCAATGCCTCCAGGACACGGCCCGCCGTCGATCAGGATGCCGACGGCACAAGCGATATCCGCGAATTGGAACTGGGAACCGATCCGGCCGACGCGTTCAGCCGGCCGTCAATGGACAGTGACGGCGACGGCAGCAGCGATGCGGCAGAAAAGACAGCCGGAACCAATGTCTATGACCCGGCAGATTTTACGGGCAGTAGTTCGTGGAGGGATTCGGACGGCGACGGTATTTCTGATTCGCGTGAAAAACTGGAAGGCACCGGCCCGAATGACGGGGCGGATTATACCGGCGGTCCGAATACGCGTGATTCTGACAATGACGGCTTCAGCGACCGCTATGAAGCCGCGCAGGGAACCGATCCGACTGAACGCAAAGATACGCCGCGTTTTAAGGTCGATAGTGATCAGGACGGGATCAGCGATTTGCGCGAAAAGAAACTGGGCACGAACTGGCTTGACCAGGCCGATCTGCCTGGGAGCGCCATCGATACGGACGGCGACGGCGCTAGTGACAGCCAGGAAAAATTACTACACACCAGTTACACCGATGCGGCGGACGCGCCGGCCACCAAGGTGGATGCGGACGGCGACGGCTGGAGCGATACGCTGGAAATGCGCCTTGGCACAGACCCGTTCAAAGCGCTGCAGAATCCGGGCATGGATTCTGACGGAGACGGGATCACGGATCTGGACGAGCGCCGCCTTGGTTCGAATATGTACAGCTCAAGAGAACAGCCGGGTAATTTTACCGACACTGATTTTGACGGCCGGAGCGATACGCTTGAAATGCTGGATGGCACCAATCCCGAGGACGCTGCGGATTATAAGGGCGCGCCGGGTTACGCGGATACGGACCGCGATGGCACCAGCGATGCGTATGAAATATTCCTAGGTCTCGACCCGAAGAATCCCTCTTCCAATCTGCGCACGGATACGGACAAAGACGGCATCCCGGATGTTGTGGAGAAAAAACTGGGTGTGGATAAAGACACCGACGGTGACGGGCTTAAGGATTGGGATGATCCGGATTCCGACAACGATGGTTTCTCCGATGGGTACGAAGTCAGAGCCAATACCGATCCGCGCTCGGCGGGCTCTAAACCGCAGCGTCCCGCACTCTCGTCGGAAGCTGGCTGGGCCATCCAAAGAGCAAGTCTTATTGCCGGTGGAAGTTTAGGGTATGCCGTCAATCTGAGCGCAATGCTGTATGCGGCCCTGGAAGAAACCCCGGTACAGGCCCAAATGCTTGCCGCGATTGTAGCCGTCCGCTCTCTTGAGGCCATGACAGCGCTGCTGGAAGGGGAGAGGAATTTCCTTGTGCCGGCCGACAAAGACGCGGTGGCGCAGATCATCTTACGTTTAACAGATTTGAAAGAGCCGGGTATGGCTGCCAGCATTGCGGTCCAAGCCCAAGACCTTGCGCGAGGCTTTATCAACCGTTATCAGCTGATGGGCTATCCGGCACCTGAGACCATAGCTAGGGCCGCGGATACCGTGATTTTAATGTATGCGCTTACGGTAGAAATCGACCCCCCTCTTGCAGCGACGGAGGCGGCCATTGCCAAAGCCAGGGAAGCGGCCTTTAATTTGGCGGAATTGATTCCGGGTTTTGACGCAAAAATGATCGAAGCGCAGTTTGAAAAACTGGCAAAGATCCGTGCGGATGCAATTGCAGCGGCAGCCGCGATGCAAGCGCTCTTAGCAGGTTTAGCGCAATCCCTGACAGTAAAAATTCAACCAGGCTCCGATGCCACGGAAGCGGTGGTCGCTGAGGCTAAAGAACTTGTCGCCGATTTGGCAAAATTGATTCCGGGTTTTGATGTGGAAAGAATCGAAATTGAGTTTGACAATTTAGAAGAAGCCCGCGCGAATGCTGCAAGCAATCCGGCAGCGGCCGCGGCCGCGTCGTCCCGCATTGAAACGCTGTTATCCGATATCACGCAAGCCCTGACCAAAGAAATTAAACCCGGTTCAGATGCGACGGAAACAGTCATTGCCAAAGCCAAAGAAGCTGTTTTAGATTTGGCGGAATTGATTCCGAATGCTCCGACGGAAAACATCGAAGCCCAGTTTAAAAAGCTGGCAACGGTCCGTAAAGATGCCATGGCTGCCGCCGCTGCCGCCGGGACCCTGCAATCCGATATTTCAACGGCCGGCAGCCCGAATGCTGTAACCGCCAAAGGCGCGGCGCTGGCCGCCCAGCTTACTGCGGAAATTTCCACGGCGGATACCGTGTCCGAACAGGCGCCGGTGACGGCGGCGGTAATCGCGGCTTCGTCCTTGCAGACGCTGGCAGCCATTCTCAGTGCCGAGAGTATGCCGCAGGTTGTCCGTGATCGGGCCGGCGAGGCGCTTGTGCGCGCAGCCCAAATTGCATCTTCGGCGCAAGCAGCTTCGGCCGTGGCTAGCGCCAAAGAAGCGGCGGATTTGGCTCAAAGCCTGTTGTCCCAAGCGCGGGATTTGGATGCGGCTGTACCCGCGGCGGCCGCTGTCGCAGCCGATACGGCGGTTTTGGCGCAGGCTCTAGCCCAAGAACTTCAGCCCGGAAACCCTGCGAGCAAAGCGGCCATTGCAGCCGCCGCGCAAATCACAGCCTATTTAACCCAACTGACGCCCGGCTTCAGCGAGGACAGCGCGGCAACGCTGCTGCAAAATCTTTCAGACGGAATGAGTTCGGGAATTACAACATTTGAGACCAAAGCCGCGCTGGCGGCCAAGGCTGTCAGCCTGGCGGCTGAGTTGGCTGAATCTCTGTCCACGCAGAGCCAGACAGCCGCAGTGATTGCGGCCCAAGCAGCAACTCAGGCCGTGGTTTCACTGGCTTTGGCGGCCGAGGAACTTTCCGCGGCCGGCCTGCCGGAAACCGTAAAATCCGCAGCGAACGCCGCCGCGTCGCGGGCTGCGGCGTTAGGCGCAAGTCTGGCCGGATCTTCAGTGACGGCCGAACGAGCTTCGGCCGCGGCGGAAGAAGCCGGTGCGCTGATTACAAATCTGGCGGCGCTTGTGGATGAAAATACGGGGTCTGTGCCGCCGGCCGTTCTGCGGGCGGTGCATGCGGCCGAATTGTCACAAGAGTTGATCGAGGCCGCCGTCCAGGATCGTATGGAGAATACCGCAGGCCTGGCGGCAGAAATCGCCTTGAATATGACGGCCTCTGCGCCGGGATTTGCGCCTGCCGGGATTGTTGAAGCCATGAACCGGCTGGTTCTTTCCGTGGTGGACGATCAGGATGGAGACGGCGTCAGTGATGCGCAGGAAACTGAACTTGGCTTGGATCCGCTTAAAGCCGACACGGACGGCGATGGCTTTGGCGACGGCGAGGAATTGTCGTTGGGTACGGACGGCCGGGATAGTTCGAGCAGCGCGCGCGATTATGGCCGCTTCCAGTTGACGCCGCAATCGCTTGCGATTGCGGATATCGACGACAACGGCCTTGTCGATCAGGCCGATTTTGCCATCCTGCATAATTTATTAACGAACTTCATCGACATCGACCGTTCCGGCACGCTGGATGAAGGTGATATTCAGCGCGAAAATGAGATTGCGCGTTTCTTCAGCCTGGCCGCCAGCCAGCAGCAGCTCGACCGTGCCAATGTCAATGGTGATGATGTTGTTGACGACAAAGACATCGAGGCGATGGAGGCGGTCCTTAAGTATTACAAAGATGTCAGCGGCGACGGGGTGGTGAGTATGGAAGATGTTGCGATTCTGGACCGTTTGAGATCCCTAGCGGTGCCGATCACGCCGGCCGAAGCCCGCAAAGCCGATGTTAACGGGGACGGCGTGATCAACCGGGACGATCTGGAGATGATTGAAGATATCCGCAAACGGCTGGTGGACATGAATGACGACGGCAAGGTGGATTCAACGGATATCGAGCGTTTCCGTGAAGTTCTCGAAGCCTGGAAATTAAAAGTGACGTCGCAGGAGCGCAGTCTGGCTGATTACAACAAGGATGGCGTCGTGGACGCGTTTGACCGTTTCGCACTGCTGAATGACCTTAAGCTAATGCAGGATGTCAACGGTGACGGCAGTATCGACGGCATTGACATTCGCCGCATTGAAATGCTGGTCGGAACGGACAAACAATTTCAGGACATTACCGTGGCCATGGTCAACCGTTCCGACTTCAATGCCAGCGGCCTGATTGAGGTCGAGGATTACAATGCCATCCGCGATGCTTTCGAGCATACGGTCAATATTGACGGCAATGCCAGCGTGGATGCGGCCGACCTTGAGCGCCTGAAACTGATCATCACCTATGTCCGGGACGGCGTAGACCCGGAAGAATTGGTGCGCGCCGACGTCTTTCATGACGACCAACTCACCAAGGCGGATTACGAGCACTGGAAGATCGCTTATGACACGCTCTATGGCCCAGGCGCCAAGCCTTTGGCGGATTTTGACGGCGATGGCAAGGTGACAAGTTTCGATCTTAACCTTTTATCGAATCTGACGGCGCGCAATGCCGATCAGCAGCTTTTGCGTGACGCCATCCGCGCGGATGTCAACGGCACGCGCCTGATTGATCCGGCGGATTACCGTTTGGTCAAAGACAACGTGGACACGCTGATTGACGTGGACGGCAGCGGCAAGACCACGAGCGCGGATCTTGACCGCATCGTCAAGATCATGGATCTGAATGACAACGCGCTCAGTTTCAGTGCAGAGACCGTGCGCCGCGCCGATCTGGACCGCGACGGGACGGTCAGTCCCGCCGACAGTAAGGCCTTCAAAGACGCGCTTCTGCTGCTGTATTCGGGCTGGGGGCAGCCGAAGATTGATCTTAACGGCATTGATGTGAACCGCGACGGCATTTATGAACGGACCGGCGACCACAAAATCGATATCCTGGACATTCAGGAAATGGACAATATCCGCGATTTCCTTGAGTTCAAGACCGAGACGGATGCCGGGCCGCTGGAAAATTACGACGTGGACGGAAACGGCACGGTCAATGATGCGGACCGCGATGAAATCGTGCGTAATCTGGAGCGGCTCAAGGACCTCAACCATGACCGCGTCATTAACCTCAAGGATAAAGAGCGCCACGAATTGATCATTCACAACATTGCCGACGGTTATGTGGATCTGAAGTATTTTTATACGACGTCCGATGAACTCCTGCGTGCCAATCTAGAAGGCAATGACAATGATATTGACCAGAATGACTATGAGGCCCTGCGCGCGGGCGTGAATAGTTTCTCGACGGAATCCCGTTTTGACATTGATAACAACGGCCGGGTGGACCGCGAAGACCTGTACCGCATGAAATTCGTTCTGGAAAATCGCAGCCGCAATCAGCTGGTTAAAGCGTCTTATGTCGTCAAGGCGGATCTCAACAATGATGGCAAGATTTCGCTGGCGGACCGCACTCTGCTGCAAAATGCCATTCAGACCGGTTCAACACAGACGGCGCTCTATGACATCAACGAAGACGGCAGTGTGAACCAGGCTGACGGCGATACGCTCTTCCACATCTGGAAATACCTGGATTCTCGCGATCTGGTCAACGCTGACGTCAATCATGACGGCAAGCTGACGGATGCAGACGCTAACTTGCTGGAGAGCAAAATTCAGGCTGGCGGAGCGGACCTTCTGTTTGATATCAATGGCGATGACTTGATCAATGGCAATGACGTGCTTGCACTGCGCAATATCGCTTCGCGCTGGGCCGTGCCTGGGATTACGCTGGCAGACCTGCGCCTGGCGGACGTAGACCTTGGTGTTGTGACGGGCAACGGGCTCTTGGAAAGCGAAGATTTGACCGTGTTTGGCGCGGCCTATGACAAAATCATCCGCCTGGATGTTGACGGCGACGGCGTATTGACCGGCAGCGAACTGGTCAAAATCAACGAAGTGCTCGGCGTCGTTCTTGGCCGGCGTGTATTCCCGCAGACGATCATTGATAAGGCCGATGTCAATCGCGACGGCACGGTCAACTCCGCCGATCAGGACATGACAGATCTTGCGCTCAAGCGGATTGCGGGACTTTATGATCCCGAACTAGAAAATGTGGAGGAGGCTAAAACCAAGATCGACCGGATTATCCGTTTCCTGGATCTGCAGGCCGCGGCGGTTCTGCGCACCAAGGCGGATAAAGATCAAAACGGCGTGACCTCCGCCGGGGAATTGAATGATCTGGCCGCGAGCCTGACCCTGCAAGGGTATGCCCAGGCGGAAGTCAACCGCATCATGACGGATGTCAATGCCGTACTTACGGATGCGGAGAAAGAACGCGGGGATATTGACCATGACGACGACGTGGATACGACAGACCGCGACCTTCTGGCCGCAGCTCTGAGCAAGGCCGCGCTCTACGATGTCAACGGCGACACGGTCAATGATCAGGCCGACGTGACGCGCATGACCGAAATCCTCAATGCCATTGCCGCGGGCATCATTCCCGATTATGTCTTCAACGGCAATCTGAATAAAGACCTTCTGATTTCTCAGCCGGATGCGGATCTGATGGCGGAGCTGCTGCCGGAAGCCGCGGATGTCGACGGCGACGGCACGGTGGACCTGGCCGACTATGAGCGGCTTAAACAGCTGGTGGCTTTTGCAACGAACGCAATCTCGGTGGCTGAAATCCAGCGCGCCGATGTCAACCATGATACGTTTGTGGATCAGCACGACTATGATGATCTCGACGCCGCGTTAGCGAGTGCGGCCCGCTTTGACGTCGACGGCAATCAAAAATTTGAACAGCGCGATGTCAATGCCGTCAGCGAAATGGTCGCCAAGCACATCACTTCAGCCACGCTGACCCGGGCCGATCTCAATGCGGACGGCCGGGTTGATCATCTGGATGCGCGCGCGTTGAGCGAGGCGCTGGGCCGGGGCGTGGACGTCAACGGCAACGGCAGTTTTGATGCGGCCGATGTCTACCGCATTGACGACGTGATCCGCGCCAACCGCATCGCGGCCACGGATTATGAATACCAGCTGCTGGACGTCAATGCCGACGGCTTGCGCAATGACCGCGATTTGAGCGACTTTATCGATGCCGTGCGCCGCGTGCCGTCGGACTTTAACCAAGACGGCCATTACGACAAGACGGATATGGAAGACCTTCAGGAGATTGTGACCCGCATGGCTGCGGCCGGCGTAACGCTGGATATGTTTGCCAAAGCCGATGTCGACGGCAACGGCACGATCGAAACGGCGGACAGCACGAAATTGGAACAAGCCTTGAAATATGTCAAGGATATCGACGGCAACGGCATTGTCAACGAACTCGACCTGACGCGCCTGCGTGATTTGCTGGAGTACCAAACTCTGCAGACCGGCCTGCGCCGCGATGCGCTGGCGAGTATGGATTTGACGGGGGAGGGCCAATTGACGACGGCTGACCTTACCAAACTGCAGGGCTGGCTGGATAATCCCGCGTCGGCCACGGCGCTTGAGAAACACCGCGCCGATATCACGGGCGATGGCCGCTTCCAGGCCGATGACTACGATGCGCTCAATGCGATTTTGCAGATTTTGAAGAAAGACTTAAACGGCGATCTGCGCGTGGACCGCGCCGACCTTCAATTCCTGATGGACCGCATTGCCGAAAGAACCGCGCTGCTGGCCAAATTCGATGTCAAAGCTGACAACGCGCTCACCGCCGGAGACACAACGGTCTTTGATACGCTGCAGGCGGATTTTGGCGGGCTTATTTCGCCGCGGCGTTTTGATCTCAATAACGACGGCGCGGTCAATGCAGATGATGACAAACTGCTGGCCGATTATGTCAGCGGACGCAGAACCGTGACGCCTGCGCTTTTTGATGTTCTCAATCTGAACGGCGATACCCTGGTAGGGCCTGCGGATCAAACCCTGCTGCAGGATGCGATCCGTATCCTTAAGGCCGATTTCAACGGCGACTTCCTGGTGGATGCAGCCGACCGCGGCTTGCTGGCCGATGGCGTGACGGGCGCGATCAAACGCTTTGAAACCCTTGACCTGACTTATGATTTTAACCAGAGCCAGACATTGACCGCGGATGACCGCGGGCCGCTCTTGGAAACCATGCGGGCGTTTGTGCGCGATATCCGGCCGTACAGCCGCGCGGATGTCAACCGCGATGGCGTCATCGGTGAAGAAGAACGCGCGGCCCTGCTGGATACAATCCGCTATTACGTGGATCTGGACGGCATTGGCGGCGTGAATCAGGGCGATGTCCAGCTGCTGGAGCGTGTGCTGGCCTACCGCCGTTTGAATGTTCAGGATGCCGAAAGAGACCTGGCGGATATCGACGGCGACGGCACGGTGGAACCGGACGATATCACGCAGCTGCAGGAAGGGCTGGCTTTGTTGAAACGCGCGGACATCACCGGCGACGGCCAATTGACCAGCGCGGATACGGCGCGCGTGACGCAGATCGCCGATTTTCTGCGCCTTAATCCGGCGGCGGCCATGCCCTTTACGCTGGCGGAACTGAAGGCCGCGGACGTGAACCTGGATGACGCTGTGGATGAAAAGGATATCGCCGTGATTCAGGACTATCTCAACAATCGCTATGACATCAACCGCAGCGGCGCGATTGATCAGACGGATCTGACCCGCTTTGCGAATATCATCAAGTACTTTGAATTGAAGGTCACGCCGGCAGATTTGATCCGGGCGGACTTTGACGGCGACGGCGTGCTGGAGGATGAAGACTTGACGATGCTGCGCGAGTATCTGCCGCGTTTTCAGCAGGGGGACATGAACGGCGATCACGTGCTTGACGGCGCTGATTTGGCGATCATGCAGGATATTACGCGCTTCCTGGATGTGAAGAGTTTCGGCTTTAAGCAGATCGGCGGCCAGGATTATGACAACGACGGTATCGTGGATGTCTATCACACGCTCTCACCCCTGCACCGCGCTGACATTAATCACGACGGCAAGATTACGGTCGAGGACCGGCATGAAATTGAAACGCTGATTCTGAGTCTGATCGATATCAACAACGACCAGGAGATTGACGAAGACGATCTGTCGCGCATGGCGGAAATTTTGGAAGCCGTAAAACTGAACGTCAAACAGTATGATCTGGCCAAGGCCGATGTGGACGGCGACGGTTTCATCACGGGTTTCGACATTACGGAACTGGATAACGTCCTTGGCATTTTGCACGAATATGACCTGGACCGCGACGGCGATACGGATGCGGACGACATCAAGATCGTCACGGATATTTTTGACAAGGCCCAGGCCATGCCGTTTACGCTGGAGGAACTGCGCATGGCCGACCTAAATCAGGACGGCATTGTGGATGCGCGTGATCAGGCCGCCGTGCTGGACGTGCTTTCGAAGATTCGCGATGTCAACGGCGACGGCGTGACGGACATTTCGGACGTTGAAAAACTGGATCAATTACTGCGCATCACCGAGCTTAACCTCAAGCCTTACGAAATCAGCAATGCGGATGTGGACGCAAACGGCTTTGTGGATGAAATGGACAAACTGCTGCTCGAACAAAGCATTGCGCTCTTCAGCAACGCCGATAATCTCGATGTGAACCGCGATGGCAAGGTCAATGAACTCGATGTGGAAGCCGTGCAAAGCCTGATTGCGGCTATTGCCCGCCAGGAGCAGATTCCGCTTGAGGAATTGACGCGCCGCGATATTACCCGGGACGGCACGGTCGATGACAAGGACGTGCAGGAAATCCTGAAAATTCTGCGTTTGCATACCGACGTCAACGGCGACGGCATCATCAACCAGGCCGATGTCAACCGTATTTGGGACGTGCAGAAATACCTGGCTTATAACATCAAACCCTCGGAACAAGCGCTGGCCGATGTCAATGAAGACGGAATCGTGGATACGGAAGATATTCTGGAACTGCGCCGCCGCCTGGCAGTTTTGCGGCGCGGCAATTTTGACAACGACCAGGACGTGGACGCCGATGACCTTGCCATCTTGCAAGCCACGGTGACTTTTGTCGAATCCATCAACCCGGAACTGCCCGGCCTGGCCCAGCGCATTGACTTTGACCGTTCCGGCCTGATCGATGAAACCGACCGTGCCCGGCTGCTGCAGATCTTGAGTTACCGGATTGATTTGACAGGTGACGGCCTTGTGGATTCCGAGGATATCGATTATCTCTACCTGGCGATCGATGCGCTGGCCGCCGGCATTGCCAATCCGAACAAAGATATCGACGGCAATGGCGTGGTGGAAGGCACGGAGGATACCAATAACAACGGCATTCTGGATGAAGGCGAAGATCTGGATGCGGACGGCGTGCTGGATCTCGGAGACGTCGGGCTGCTGAAGCAGAGCGTCGAGACCCTGCGTCAGTTTGATATGAATAGCGACAATGTCGTGGATCAAAGAGACCTGGATCTCTTGATGGACATTATTTCTTATGCCTACGCTGACGGCGCGGTCTATGCGCGCGAATTCCGCCAGGCGGATATCAACGGCGACCGTGCGGTCAACGGCGCGGACAAGGAACTGGTTTTGGCCGCTGCCGGCAGCTGGTCTGTCCGCAAAACCGCCGCGCAGACCGCCGCGCGATTTGCCTTCACGGCCGGAGATCATCAGACGCTTTATTCTTCCGTCAACAATGCGTTCGTGGAATATGAACTGGCTTTGTCGCCGGCGGGCACCGGCACCTATGAAGTCGGTCTGTCCGCGCAGACGCATAACAATCTGACGCCGCCTGCGGGTTACCAATACCGTTTCGATGCCTATGTGGACAATGTCTATCAGGGGCGCATTGAAATTCCGGCCTCGCGCACTTTAGCCACCGAAGGCTTCCTGAAGCTGGACCTCGAGCCGGGCCGCCATAACCTGCGGCTGGTTTGGACCAACAAAGAAGCGGGCACCAATGTCGAAATTAAAGAAATCTTTGCGCGCAATATCATGGACATTGCCGGCGCTGAAGGCTCGGCCTTTGCGCCGGATGGCCAAGTCAACGGGAATGATACCGATCTCATCGACCGCGTCATGGCCTTTTTCCCGAAAATCGACGTCAACGGCGACGGCTGGTTCCATCTGGACGATGCGCGCCAATACCGCCTCGACATTGCCCAGGCGCGCGTGCTCTACGGCTTAAATGACCGCGGCGACCTCAACCTGGCCGATGCGCCGGATGCCGCCGGACTGCTGGCGCGCTGGGACTTAAACCGTGACGGCGTCGTCAACCGCGCGGATGAAGACCATATGGAACAAATTGCCTTTTCAATCTATCAGGTGGACCGCTTGAACGGCGCGGACATGGACGGCAACGGACGCATTACGTCCCGGGATACGGAACTGCTTGAAGAAGCCGTGCGCGCCCTGGTGGACGTGGACCAAAACGGCATCGTCGATGATAAAGACGTTTTCCGCATCCAGGATGTGATTGATTTCAAATTGCTCAACCTCAAAGACGGCGAAAGCGAGCGCGCCGACATCAACCATGACGGCCGCGTCGATCATCTGGATAAAGATATTTTGGAACTCAACCTTGGCCTGATGCAGCAGTATGACGCCAACCGTGACCATGTCACCGATGCGCGTGATCTGAATCTGATCATCAATACGCTCAAGCTTTTTGCAGCCGACAGCGCCAAAATTGCGCTGGCGGATCTGAATAAAAACGGGTTTATCGACAGCGAAGACACCGCCCTGATTAAGGACAGTTTTTACCGCGGCGTGGATCTCAATGATGACGGGCGTATTGATACCCGCGATGTCGAAATCGTGCGTGAGCTTAAAGCACGCGGCCTCTACAACACGCAAGCGGATCTGGAACCTGCGGGAGCGCCCAATGGCGTCATCAATCAAGCGGACATCGACGCCTTTGAAACCATTGTGCGCAATCGCGTGGATATCAACGGCGATGGGGTCATGGATGTCATTGATTTTGCCTACACCATGGTCGAATTGGACCGCACGGTCTATGCCCAAGCCGATAAAGACGGCGATGGCGAAGTTACGGCCGCGGATCTGGAGGCGGTCAAGGCCGACCTGGCGCGGCTGGACGCCAACATGGACGGCATCGCCGACGTGTCTGATTTTGATCTTTATGAAGATGCAATTCGTCTGGTGTTGAATAACAATTTGACGGCCAACGGCGCCACGGAAGCGCAGATCCTGAAGGCCTTGCGTATTTTGAAACCCACGCGGCCCAGCGATGACAGTCTGAGTTCGAACCTTTCCGTGCGCGGCAATTTTGACGACGCGGCGATTTTGAGTTTGTTTACGCCGCAGGCCGGCGCCTGGCGCCAGGAAGGTATTTTTGCGGTGCAGTCCAATGCGCAAACCGAGGCCTGGAGCGAGGCGGGCGCCGCGGATTGGCGCGACATCGCGCTCGGAGCGGATCTGGAATTCCGCAGTTATAGCCGCCAGGCTGGGTTCCGTTTCCGTGTTCAGAATGACCGCAATTATTACTCCGTCATGCTGGCCGGCGACCGGTTGATTTTGGAAGCCGTGCGCAATAATGTGCGCAGCGTCCTGGCTGAAACGCAGCTTTCTGAGGCCACGCAGAATGAATCGCGCTATTACTTGGAAGTTTCCGCCATGGGCACCGAACTTCATGTGCGTTTAAACGGCCGTGACATGCTGACGGCAACCGATGACAGTTTTGCTGCCGGTAAAATTGCCCTGCAGAGCACGGACTCCTACGTGAAATTTTCAAATCTGGCGCTGGATGCGGATGCAGACCTGGAGTATTTGAGAACCACGCACATGCTCAAGACCGATCTTACGGGTGATGGCATCGTCAATAGCGCGGATGAGAACCTGCTGGCGGCGATTCAAGCGCTTGGACTCACCGACTTGAATTTGGACGGAAACGTGGATGCGGCGGACCGCAACTTGCTGCGCCTGAGCGCGTTTGCGGATTTTGACGGCGACACCCAGCTGGAACTTGAAGATTTGGATGCCGCAAATCTGCTGGTGCTGGATGGCGACGGCAACGGCCTTATGGACGGCCGCGACCTGACCGTGGTGGACGGCTACGTGCATCTGGCCGATCAAATTCAGTACGAAGTCTTTTCGATTCTGGATCGTGCGGATGTGGACGGATCGACCAAGGCCGAGATGGCGGATCTGACCAAGGCCACCCTGATGGTCTGGCGCTATTTTGATTTTAACGGCGTTGATGGAGTTGACACGGATGACTGGGAGCGCTTGAAGATCGTGATCGCGGCCCGCCGCTTGTTCCCGAATACGGTCGTGATCGAAGACCTGATCAAGAAAATTGATTTTAATAAAAATGGCCGAGTCGATGATGCCGACAAAGCCCAGCTGGCGGATAACATCCGGGATTTTAACCTCGTCGATGTGAACCAGGACGGCATCATCAACGATAAAGACGTCAAGGCGGTCCAGGCCATTGTGGACACGATTTTATATATTCAGGAACTGAATCCGTCTTCGATTATTTCTGAAGACCTTACCGGTGACGGCCTGATCGATATGCGGGATGTCAAGGAGGCGCTGGCGTTTCTGAATACGCTGGTGGACCGCAGCCCTCAAGACGGCATCGCCGATGCCTCAGCCATGGATGCCTTGCTGGAAGACTTGAAATCGATTGCGCTTTTCCAGCCGCCGCCCGAGGTCTGGGAGGCCGCGGATCTCAACAATGACCATCAAGTCGATATCGCCGATATCCAGATTTTCCTCAGCCGGCTGACAAGCTATGTTTTTACCGACCTCAATGATAACCAGCAGGTGACCAAGCAAGACCTTGAAATTGCGCGCACCTTGATTAATTACGTCAATCAATCGGTGCGCTATAGCGCCCGCCAGCTTGTGCTGGCGGATCTGGACGCCAGCGGCCAAGTGGATGCGGCCGATGCGCAGATCGCCGATGCGTTCCGCGATATCGACGGCAGCGGAACGGTCGAAGAACGTGACCGGCTGCTGGCGCAATACCTGGTCTTCCGCAGCCGGACTGATCTGGATGGCGACGGTGTGTTTGCGGCGAGCGACCGCGCGCTGGTGCGCTCGATGCTCGGCGCCCAATCACTTGTGCAGTTCGGTACGCAAGCCACTCAATCGACGGCGCTCGAGCCGCTGGGCAATAACCTGATCGCCCAGGCGGCCGGCAGCCACTTTACCTACCGCTTTGAGATCACCGAAAGCGGTCTCTATGACGTCGGCGTTTCATTGAAGGCCTACGATAAAGTCGTGGCTGCGGGCTATGAATATCCGGTGGATGTTTATGTGGATGGTGAAAAGAAGGGCGAAATCCGCGTGGCCGGATCGAGCGTGGAATTTAACAGCGCCTCGCTCAAGCTGGAACTTCCCAAGGGGCCGCATCTGGTGAAGTTTGTGACGCGCACGCCGTCTGCGGATAATCACAAGATTCAGATGCACGAAGCGTTTGCACGCGCTGCCGCGGACTTAAATCAGGACGGCCTTGTGGACGTCAACGATGTCACGCTGATCGAGATGATTGCCGGCCGTTCGCTGGCAAGTGCCAAAGCCGATGTGACCGGCGAAGGCGCGGTGGACAATGCTGATGTGACTAAAATTCAGGAAATGACCGCGCAGTTCGCGCAGGCTTCACTGGCTCTGACCTATACGGATGCCGAAGGTCAAGTCCGGACGCTGGACAAGAACGGCGTTCTTGGCGCCCTGGCCTCCTTCGAAGGACTTAAACTCGATGGCGCGGATCTCAAAGTGCTGGAAACCTGGCGCGAGAATTTCAATACCAGCCTGGAAACCAGTTTGTTGTCGCTTAACTCCCAGGCCCGCATTGAAGACGGCCGTCTTCAACTGTCGGCGCCGGCGGTGCCGGGCACGGCGGCCAAAGCGGAGTTCGGGTTTGCGGATTGGAAGACCGCAGGGGTTGAAACGCAGGTGCGGCTCGGTGGCGCCGGTACGGCGGAACGGTCGGCGGGCGTGATTCTGCGCGTTCAGGATGAAAACAATTTTGTGCGCGTGCGTATCGTGCGCACCGGCGCGAGCCGCGACGCGCTGCGCGTTGAAAAAATTACCAACGGGGCTGTCACGCTGCTGTTGCCTGAGGTCCTGCTGGGCGCCGAAGTGCTGACCGATCCGTTCTACGGGTTGAAAGTTGAATTGGGCGCCGACACACTCAAAGTTTTTGTCAACGGCGCGCTGAAAGCGGAAAAAACAGGGTTAGGCGAGCCGGTTCAGGGCCGTTTGGCACTTTTTGCCGCCAACACCGAGGCGTCGTTCGATTCGCTGAGTGTGACGGCGGACATCCGCTTTGCGGATCTCGGCCCGGGCCTGCTTGTCCGCGATTTGGATAAAGACGGCAAACTCACGGCTTCCGACGATGCCATCCGCGCCGCGCTGACTGCGTTCATGCAGGAAAATCAAAATACGGAATTTTTGCTGAATCTGGGCCGCGCGGATATCAATGCGGACGGCCGGTTAAATACGGAAGATGCCCAGCTGGTCAGCGACCGGATCAATGAAACGACGATTCGCGCCCGCGTGGACTTAAACAATGATAGCGTGCTGGAAGGAGCCGAGGCGCAGCGAATTGCGCAGGCCATCCGCGGCATGCAGGACGTCAACGAACAAAACGGCATTACTTCCGCGGATGCGGATCTGATCAAACAGATGGCGGCGCTGTCGCTCTTCCGCGACATTCCGGCCGGGGATTTAAACCGCGACGGCCTGGCCGGCAATCTGGATGCGGAGGAAATCAGGAAGTTTCTGGATTCGCTCTACCGCGGCTTGAATGTCTCAAGTCAGGAGCAGGCGCTGGCCGACGTCAATCAGGACGGCGTGGTCAACTATGTGGATATCGGCCTGCTGCTCAAGGCCAATACGCTTTATTTGCGCAGTGACATTAACGGCGATGCTTCCGTCGATGAATTGGATCTTCTGCGTATGGACGGCATTTTGGAAGCGCTTTTCTCCGACGAATTGATCAACCGTGAAATCATCGCGCGCGCAGACCTGACGGGCGCGGATATCAATGCCGACGGCGTGGGCGACAAGGACGGTTTTATCCGTGCGGAGGATGAAGCCCTGTTTGCGAAATCGCTGGCGCTGTGGCGCGATCTTTCCGGGGACGGCAAGGTCGATGACAAGGACATCGCGTTGATTCAGCAGGGCCTGGATTTTCTGGCCAAGACCGGCGGCATTTTACCCTCAGTTTCCAATTTTAACGGCGCGATGGTGGCGGCCGCGCTCAGACAGCTTAACGCGATAACTTACCGCGAAAAATCCCAGCGGCTTTTAACGGCCATGCTGTCGGAGCAAAACTTCGAGACCGATACCACGGGCTGGAGCTTTGACACCACCGGCTCCTGGCGCCGGATTGCCGGCCAACTGGTGCAGGAAAAAGCCATTACGCAGGAAATGACGAAAGCGACGATGGCCGGTACGGTCGAGAATTTCAATCTGAGCGTCAACTTCCGTTTTGACGGCACGAGCGGCCAGCCCGGCCGCGGCGGGTTTATTTTCAGGCTGGATCCTGTGACCGGCGATCATTACGACATTCTGGTAGACGGCGGCGTTTTCACTCTGCGCAAATTTACGGGCGGGAAGTATCAAAATCTGGCCACGCATGCGATTCAAGCCGACGAGGATTTCCATACGCTGGTTCTGCGCGCACACGAAGACAAGATTGAGGCTGTTTTGGATGGCAGTGAAATTCTCTTCAAGATTCAGGATGGCGATCTGGAACGCGGCGGCCTGCAGATGTTTACCGGCCGCGGCACGATTGGCCGGTTTGAATCGGTGCGCGTCGACAACGTGGCCTTTCCGCCTGTCCAGGCCGGCTTGGCGCTCTTGGAACCGGTCGCGATGGAACAAAGCGTTGAAGACTTTGTCCTTGAAGCGGATCTGACGCTGGACGGCAGCCAGGTACCGCCCGTGATGACCGGGATGCCGCAGCCCAACGAAGGCCGCCAGGCCGGCGTCTTGTTTGCCTCGGCGGCCGATGGTTCCGGATACCGCCTCAATTTCCGGCCCGACAGCGGCAAGATCGAACTTTACCGGCTGCAGGACAGCCAGGCGGAACGCTTGGGCTACGGCGTGATTCCGGTCAGCGGCTGGGATAAACCGTATCATCTGGAAATCAAGCGCTCCGGCGGCCTGATCCGCGTTTTCGTCAACCACATGGAACTGATCAGCGTGGATGACAGAGTTTTGGGCGGCGGGACGCTCAGTTTCTTTAGTGAAAATCAGACCGGCCTTGCGGCGGCCAACGTCCAACTGCGCAAAATGACGGCCTTTGACGACATCGCCCGCAGCCTTTCGCTGAGCAAGGATTTGACCGGCGACGGCACCGTCAACGGCACGGATTACATGGTGCTGGCGGACCTGAATTCGGTGGTGATCTCTGATTACAACGGCGACAAGATCCTGGATGAGCGCGATGCCGGCCTGTTCATGGCCCTGGCTTCCGGCCGGCTGGATGTCAACGGCGATCTTGCGCTGACGCCGCAGGATTCCAGCGACTATGCCGACGCTTACCGGGGCCATGTGGACATTGATCAGGACGGCTTTGTCGACGCCCAGGATTTAGCGCGCCTGCAGTTTTTACGCCAGACGATCCGGGATTTCGGTGCGGCCGCGACGCCGCAGACTTTCTCGATGACGGATCTGCAAAAAGCCAATATCAATCAGGACAAGAGCGGGGCCGTCAACCAGGCGGATCTGTTCCTGCTGACCTCGGCCCACAATCTGATTACCAAACTGGTCTCCGCGCCTCTGATGTTTGACCTGCCGAGTTACCGGGCGATGACGGCTGAAGCCAAAGCGCAGTATGTGGCTGATTTTAACGAGGCCAAGAAAACGCACTACACAGCGGAGCAAATATCCTTTGCCGACGAAATCGACTGGCGCGGCGACGTCAATGGCAGCGGGCTTACCGATCAAACGGACTTTGACTTGCTGCGTACGATCATTACGCTGACCCACACGGGCGCGGACGTCAACAAGCTAAAACATGCGGACATCAACCGCGACGGCACGATCGATGCGGCCGATGTGGATTTTTACCGCAGTCTGCTGCCGGATCGAGTCGATGTGGATGAAAATGGTGTGGTCAATCATGACGACTATCTGGCCGTGCGCCAGGCCTACTTTCGCAGTGTGCTGGCCGATCTCAATGGCGACGGCTCGGTCGACGGTTTTGATTTAGACAGCCTGCAGAACCTGCTGGGTCTGAAGGACGTCCGCATAGACGCGCTCAAGGCCTCCGACTGGCAGGGACGCGTCTCGGGCAGCGGTTTTGCCATGAGCGGCTCGGAAGCGGTGGCGGAGTCCGATGCCTGGATTGAATTTCCGCTGGCGATTGCCAACCGCGGCACGTATGACGTGGGTCTGGATGTGATTAATTTCGAAAAATTTGACCTGCCGGCGGGCTATCACTACCACTTTGAAGTCGAAATCAACGGCGCGCACGCGGGGGATATTTATCTGCCGGCATCGGCCGAAGCCTATCAGCGCGCGGCCCTGACGCTTAAACTCGACCCGGCCAATTACAAAGTACGGTTCAAATGGGTCAATGACGACGGCCGGCCCGAGACTGGGGTGCGCATCCGCACGATGTTTGCCGACCATCTCTTTGATACGGACAAAGACGGCATTGTCAGTGCCGCGGATCTGGCCCAGATCGAAGCCGCGATCCGGCTTTCGATGGCGGTCAAGGCCGGCGACCTGAACGGCGACACGGTCACCGACGGCGGTGATCTGACTTATTTTGATTCGCATCTGACGCAGGCGGCCACCGACTTTGACCGCGACGGCACGCCCGGAGAAACGGAAGATAAAGCCCTGCTGGCCCAGGTTGTGCACTATGCGCGCATGGCCGTGCGCGCCGATATTGACGGCAACGGCCTGTTGAATATGGAAGATGCTTTCCGCATTGACCGGGCCTTGAGTTTTTCCAAGGACATTGACCTGGCTGCGCTGGACAAAATTGTGAGCTACTACACCAAGCAAGGTGAATTCGCCAAATCCGACGTCAACAAGCCGTTGCAGGCCAATCAGCCCAGCGATATTAATTACGGTCTTGATTTCAACAATATGCTGGTCAATCTTACGGATAAATGGGACAAAATCGAAAAAACCGAAGACAATACCAAAGAAGACGCCGGCATTTACCACATTTTCGAACTGCTGGCGCTGGGCGACGTGACCACGATTATGGCCGTGCGCATGCTCGACCTGGACCTCAACGAAATGGTCCGCGATCAGGTGCTTTACAGCGCGGATGCGAACTTTGATTCGGTGCAGGGCATTGCGGCGGCGCTCGAAGCCACGCAGAACCGTGATTATTTCCTTTTGACCACGGCCGCGGATTTGGAACTGACGCCCATGCTGCTCAAGATGCTCGATACCAACCGCGACGGTATTTTTGATGTGCGCGACCTGCCGGAAGGCATCTCTTACCGCCAGTTGGAACGCTTTGACGTCAATCAAACCGACACGCTGTCCTACCTGGACCGCGATGTGCTGGCCAGCCGCAACGAAGAGAACGGCCAGTGGAACGGCGTCCTGGGCGACAGCCGCCTGACCGGCGCTTATTTCTTCCTCAACCGCATTCAGGAACAGATCCGCGAAAACTCCGATCTTACCGGCGACGGCCTGATTGATTTTAACGATGCCAATGCGCTGGCGCGCGCCATGGGGCTGTTCCTCGGCGACCGCGATGCCGACGGCATTACCGATATCGATGAAACGGCGCTCGGGCTGGCCGGTGATTTGGATGGCGACGGACTGCAGGGCTTGATCGATCCGGATTCGGACAATGATGGCTTCTCGGACGGCGAAGAACTGGCGCGCGGTTTTGATCCCAAGAGCCGCGATTCGTATCCGCAGGCCGTGCTGGCCGATTCCGACGGCGACGGGATTGCGGATATCAGCGATGCGAACCGTACGGAAGCCGATGCGGATCATGACGGCTTCTCCGACGGCTGGGAAACAGCGCGGGGCACGAATCCTTTGGATGCGGCCAGCCGGCCGGTCAAGATCGTGACCGATCCGGATTCCGACGGTGACGGCCTGACGGATGCGGCCGAAAGCGCGCTGGGAACTTCCGCTGAAAATGCCGACACGGACGGCGACGGTTTTTCGGATAACGAAGAAAAACTATTGAATACGAATCCGATGGACCGCGATTCCAAACCGGCGCCGAAAGCCGATGACCGCGATGGCGACGGCATCAAGGATGCGGATGAGACTGCGGCGGGAACGGACCTGGACAAGGCGGACTCCGATGGTGACGGCTTCTCGGATGCGGAAGAAAAGCGTCTGAAGACCAACCCGCTGTTGTCATCGTCGCGGCCGGCGGCCCAAATGCGCGATACGGACGGCGACGGCGTTTCGGATACGCAGGAGAGCGAATACGGCACGAACATCTCATCCGTGGACAGCGATCAAGACGGTTTTTGTGATGCCGAGGAAATTGCGCGGGGTTCAAGTCCGGTCTCTGCTGCGTCCAAGCCGGCCCGGACCTTTGCCGATTCGGACGGCGACGGCATTGCCGATTTGGTCGAAACGTCGCTCAGAGCCGATTTTAGCCTCGACGGAATTCTGAATGAGCGCGATTTGGATCTCTTCAAGGTAAAAATGGCCGCGGCGGCAGCACTTACGGAGGCCGAGAAGGCCGTTTATGATCTCAACGGCGATGCGCTGCTGGATGCTAAGGATATGGCCATTTTCGCCGACATGCGCGCGCTGCTGGCGGAAAGCGAGTTTGGCCGGCCGCTGGCACTCGATCCGCTCAAAGCCGATACGGATGGCGACGGTTTCAGCGATTGGGAAGAATTGAATCGCGGGACGGATGCGGCGAATGCAGCCAAGTATCCGGTCTCGACCAAGGCGGACATTGATGGCAGCGGCACGGTCAATGAACTTGATCTGCAGACCCTCGATCGCCTGACGCGCATGCTGACCGGCGCTGATTTCAACGGGGATCAGCTTTATGATCAAGAAGATGTGAAGGATCTGCGCGAGCTTTTCGGCGCCCAGTCGCTCAAATTGAAAGCCGTGGAGCGCAAGACCGGCAGTAATTTTACGGTTCAGGGCGAAACGCTGGTGGCCGCCCGCCCGCCGCAGACGCCGGTCTGGGATGTGCGCGCGTCCTATGACGTGGAAACTTTCGGCGGCCTGTATCAAGTCGGCCTGTCGGCGCGCAGTTTTGACGCGATCAACCTGCCGCAGAGCGGTTACTACGAATTTGACGTCTTCGTTGACGGCGCATCGCGCGGCACGGTCACTATGCGCGCCAGCAACCTGCAATACAACACCGAGACGATTGAACTTAATTTGGGCGCCGGCATCCACAACATCGAATTCCGCTGGACGAATAACGGGGCTTACGCGCGCTCCTACGGCGAACGCGAATGGGAATATCTCGAGAACCGCAACAAAGAAATCCTGCCGTCCGTGCAGATCAAGGACATTGTGCTCAGGAGTTCGAATTTTGACGAGCGGGCGGACTTCAATCACGACAACCGCATTGATAAACTCGACGAACGCGTTCTGCAATCCACGCTGCGCGACCGCGACTATTACCGCTTGAGCGATCTGGATCAGGACGGCAAAGTGACGGCCGCGGATCTGGCGATTTATCAAAGCCTGCCGGAACGTTCGAGCACGCTGGCGGCCCAGGAGATGACGTTTGGCGGCCAGGTCTACCGCCTGCGTTATGACAAAAAGAATGCAGGCTGGCTGTTTGAAGACTCCACGGGCGGCGTGACGCGCTCTTACCGCGAGGATTTATACGGCAGCCGTAATTTCGTGGACATTCAGGGCGTGAAGTACCTGATTCTCGATCCGAATCCCGTGACCGGCATTTTCCGGATTGTGCGCGACCGCGACGGTGATATTGACAAAGATGGCGTGATTGATGCGGCCGATGAAGCGGACATGCGCGCGGCCGCGGTCTTTCCGCGTGAACTCAAGGAAGGCGTGGATTTCCTGCGGCGCTCCGGAAGCTGGACGCTCGATGAGACTTCGGTCAAGACAAGTCAATCCGGCGCGGCGATCGATTACCGTTTTGACGTGCCGACGGCGGGTGACTACGAAATCGGCCTGCGCGCTCTCAACGGCGCAGGCATAGCCGAAGGTTATCAATTTAAACTCAATATGTTTGTCGACGGCGAGTTCACGGAAACCCTGCAGGTGGATGCCGGCGACCCGGCCAAGGATTACGGTGCTTACCAGAATCTGAATGCGGGCCTGGTCAATACGGCCGTGCTTGCGGATCTGATCGCCAATCCTGCGGATGCGGCGGCGGTTTATGCCGACATCGCGGGCTGGAGAGTTTTCTATGATACGGGCAAAGCCCGCCTGGCCGCGCAAATGAAAGACGGGCGCGTAGGCCGTCTGATGGAATTCAAACACGATAACGCCGGCGCGGTCATTGCCGCTGATGTTTATGATCTCGGACAATCGCAGCCGGTGCTGGATACGCTGGCGGCTTACTGGAGTCTGGAACGCGGCCGCATCATTGCGCGCGATGCGCAGCTGGTTTCGCGCGTGTTTATGGCCAGTGGCAGTGCCATCGGCGCGGCCGATGTCAATGCGGACGGCCTGGTCAACCGCATTTACCGCGAGAGCGCGGGAATCCGGGATACGTACACGCTTGCGGCCGAACTTGCGCTGAGCGACAGCTTAAGCGCTTACGCCGGGGCGACGGCGCGCACGGCCCGGGCCTGGCTGGCCGCCGACGGCAGCGTGCGCGGCAGTACCAGTCTGAATGCCTCAGGTCTTGTGACCAGCCTGGCCCTGGATTATCCGGAAGCCGGTTATCAAGACCGCTACACGTTTAAAACGCCGGCGGCGCTGGGAACAGACATGGCGGGTTATCTTGGCGCCGGCGGTATTCCTGCGGCCGGGACGGCCCTTCTGACCGGCCGCACTTTCCGTAAAAATGGCCGGCCGTTTGTGGATCTGACCGTCAATAAAGACGGCCAGGCCATCGGCCTCGCCGCGCTGGTGACGGATGACGCCGGGAATATTTATTCCAGCGACCGCTATCGTTTTGCCGGCGCTTTGAACTTGACGGCGAATTATTTGGAATATTGGAATGACGCCGGCAATGCGCCGGTGCCTCAAAATGCCGAGTTGTGGTCGCGCCAATATTATGACGACGGCCTGCCCTGGATGGGCGTGGGGATTGCGGGCGGCCAGGCCGTTTCCGTGGACCGCTATCAAGCAGGCCTGTATGGCCAGGTGGCGGAGTCCTATCATTACGCTTTGAGCGAAGCCTCAACGCTTGCGGCGGATCCGGCGTCCTATTGGAATTTCAATGCCGGCCGTCCGGCGGACGCGAGCGCCAAAAATTCCGCACGCCGGGCCTATGATGAAGACGGGGAATTGCTCTATCAGGAGGTTTTCGCCTCCGCCGCGCTGGGCGCGGGCACGCGCGACGTGCGCTTTGTCTGGGCCAACCCGGTGTCGGCCAATGCCGAACTGGTGTTGAAAAAGGCCTTTCTGCGCGGCGCGGAAAAACGCACGGACCTCAATCAGGACGGATTTACCGACCGCGCCGATCTCGCCTTGTTCCTTAAAGACAGCGCGCTCGCGGGCCGGGTCGATACCGTCACGCTTGAAAATACGAACTTCCGCATCCTGCACCGTATGGACGGCACCTTTACGGTGACGGGCGGCACGCAAACCGTGGAAAGCGATGCCTCGGGCCGGTTTGTCACGCTGAAGATCGGCACTCAGGACAAAGCCTATATTCTGCAGAAAGATCCGGCGGATTCCCAGGGCGTCAAGATGCGTTTGGCGGAAAATGTCCGGACGGACACGGATAAAGACGGCTTTGTCGATGCCAAGGACCTGGCGCTCATGCGCCATGTGATCAGCGCTCCGCCGGTCGCGCTTAATGCAGTTGAGGCGCAGAGTTGGGAGCAAGGCAGCGTTTATGAAATGGACATCAGCGAACGCGGCGACTATGCGCTTGGTCTTTCCTACCAGCGCGATAGCAATGCCAGCGCGACCGGTACGGCCAAGTTCCAGATTTATTTAGACGGCACGTATGCGGGGCTGGTGGAGTTTTCGCATGCTCCCGCCACGCTGCAGACGGCCGGGCTGGCATTGCCCATGGGACCCGGCCGCCACCGCATCCAGATCTTCGGTTCGGAAACCGCGGATTATGGCATGGGCCCGGTGGTTTCCGGAACAGCCGCGCTGCAGGAACGCTGGATTTTTGACCGCCGCGGCGATCTGGATGGCAATCATCGCGTCACATACGAGGACTTTACCGTTTTTGCCAATGAGTTTGGCTCGTCCGCGCTGGTCTATCCGCTTGCGGCCCATAACTTCCCGGGAACGGGCAGCCGCCGCGTGTTTGTGCTCGACAACTTGGACGGCAGTTTCACGGTTTCTGACGGGCAGAAAAACTGGATTTCAGCCAAAGACGGCAAGCTTGTATTCATCGAAGACGGGGCCGGCAAGCTGCAGGATTATATTTTGCAGGTCGATGCGGCTGCGCGCGAAGCGCGTTTGACGGAGCGTTTGCCGGAAGATCTCAATTATGACGGAACGGTGAACAGCGCTGACCGCACGGTGATGGAAGGCTACCTTGATCAAACTTATCTGGACCGTGCGGGTACGGATTTCAAGACGATCGATGCCGGCTGGCGCTATGTGAAAAGCGGCGTGATGGGCACGGCCGGCTCCAACAGCCTGACCTATGAATTCACGCTGGACGATGAACGCGATTACCTGGCCGGCGCTTTGGTCGGCGTGACCGGAACCCTGCCGGCGGACAAGAAAATCAAAGTCGAACTCAGCCTCGATCCTTCCGGTATTCGCCAGACTGTGGAATTGACGCCGGATGCTTCCGGTCTGATCAATCTGCCGGCGCGCCTGAACACGCATCTGGATCCGGGCACCTATCAACTGCGCGTGCGCTGGCTGAATTCAGTTGATTTCCCGGGTGCGGAGTTCCGCGTCAGCCAGGCCTTCGTGCGCGACGGCGCGATTCCGGATTCTGCCGACTTGGACAAAAACGGCATTTTTAATTTTGACGATTACCACCGTTATCTGGATGAAGTGCCGGAAACTGCGCCGCAGGCTCTGAATGTGGGCGGGGCAGTTTATCATGTCGCGCGCACGCCAAAAGAGCCGGCCGCTTTCACCTTTACGGACATTCAGACCGGCCAGCGCATTCGCACGGAGCCCGGCATGCGCGAAGTCAAACTTCTCCTCATGGACTACGCGATTCAGGAAACAGAAGGGGGCTTGATCCGCCTGGCCCAAATCAAGACGAGCGATTTTAACCATGACGGCCTGGCCGATTTGGCCGACCGCCAGCTTTTTACCGCTAACCTGGCCCTTTTTACGGCGGAAAAAGCGGCCATGGATTATGCGCGCAAAGACGGCAGTTTTGCCGGTCAGGATCCCTGGGCCACCTCCGACGGCTTGAACCTGCGGACGTCCGTGGAACGCTCCGTGACGTATGCCTTTGACGTGCCGCAAGCCGGACGCTATGTGTTTGGCGCCAGCGGCGGAAATTTCTCCGCGGACGGAAGTTCCACTCTCGCGGATTCCGGCTACCAATTCCGTTTAGCCGTTGAAATCAACGGCCAGAAAAAAGGCGAAATCCGCCTGGATGCCGGCGGCACAATCCTTGGAGAAACCCCGCTGGATCTTACGCAAGGCTCCAATAACATCACGCTGCGCTGGATCAATAAAGCCGAGGCGGGCGCGCCGGCAACCCTGAAGCTGAACCGGGTTTTTGTGCGCGCTGAGGCGCAGGATAGGCGTTTGGACTGGAACCGGGACGGTCTTGTGAGTTTGAGCGACGCAGACAGCGCGATACCGCAAAATATGCAGACGCTCTACCTGAGCGCGCAGAAGACCTGGAAGATTATCCAGCCCGTCGTGCCGGGAGCTCCGGTGGTTTTTTACAGCGGGACTGAACGGGTCGCCAGCGACGCGGACGGAAAATTTGTCACGCTGGACAATGTCCTTTATGCGCTCAAGTATTATCCGGCGGAAGGGGTTTATACCGTCGAAGAAATTAAAGCAGGCGATCTGGATCGTGACGGTAAGACCGATTCGAATGATTACAGCGCGCTGCTGGCTGAAACACAGAAATTTTCACAGACGTTGAAGGGGACGGACTTTGACACCAAGGATACGGCCTTCCGTCTGCAGGGGGCCGGTGCGATTGTCAGTTCGAAAAATGCTTCCGCGCGTTACAGCGTCACGGTGCCTGAGGCGGGCTGGTACGAGATTGAACTGGACGGCGGCGCGTCCGATGCCGGCCAGGACTTCTTTGCTTTCCACGTGGGTCTGGATGTCAACAATGCCGGCAGCGGAGAATATCATCTTGCGGCCGGGGCTTATAAGCCGGAACTAGGCCGCCGTATTCTGCGCGTGCACTTGAATCAAGGCCGTAACCTGCTCGATTTTGACTGGACCAATTCGGCGGAGGCGGCGGGCCGGAATTTTGTGATCCGGTCCGTGGCGGTGCGTGCCGCGGCAGTGCAGGATCCGTTTGATTTAAATCACGACGGCTCGGTCACGCTGGCGGACGCTTCCCGCTGGCTGGAACTGAACCCGGAGGAACGCGATTATCACAGCTTATCCGTCAACGGCGTGGCTTATACCGCGCGCCGTACTCCGGAGGGCGCGCTGGCCTTCCGTAAAAATCTGACGAACGTGGCCACCTATGTCAAACCCGGCCAGGACGAAGTGATTCTGGAAGACAAAACCTGGCTGATTTTCAGCGACAGCCAGACGGGGGACATCAGCCTGCGCGAAAAACTGAACGGCGATATCAACCGCGACGGCCGCGTCAGCGCCGAAGATCTGGACGCGCTCAACGAAATGGCGGCCCGGGAATCCGTGCGTCTGCTGGCGCGCGATTATGACGTCAAGGGGCCGGACTGGGTCATGACGCCCGAAGGCCGGCTCGTCAGCGAGAAAAATACCAGCATTACGTATGAATTCAACGTGGAAACCGACGGCTGGTATGACGCCGCTCTGGTTTACCGCAATACGGTGCCTATGGATTGGTACCGTTTCTTTCTGAACGTGCGCGTGGACGGCGCTTCGCCCGAAGCGCTGCGCGTTCCGAGTGCCGCGGCCTTTAATGAAACCGGCAGCCATGTTTATCTGACAGCCGGCCGTCACCGCGTCCAGTATGAGTGGATCAATGAAGGGGATTCAAATACCGATCTAGCCGCAGCCGCGGCAAACGTGGAGTTGACCGGGCCGGCTGCGCTCGAAGTCGACGGATTTATCCTGCGTCCGGCGGCCATGCCCCGGACTGCGGATTTGACCGGCGATGGCATTGTCGACGTTCAGGATGTGATCCGCTGGAAACTGCTCAATCCGGACAGCGCCTTCTTGCAGGCGTTGGAAGTTGGCGGCAAGCGTTACGAGGTTGAAAAATTGGCGAATGGCCGGTTTTTATTTTTTGATACGGCGGCGAATCAAACAACATCCAGTGAAACTGGCCGCCGGCGCGTGACGCTGGAAGGCCAGCCCTATGTCATTGTGGATGCAGCTGGCGGACTCGTGCAGCTGGTAACGCAGGATCCGGCGGATGTCAATCTGGATGGCGTTGTGAGCGCTGCCGACCGGGAATACGTTGATCGTCAGGCCGGCTATTATGGCGAACGTCTCAGCGGTCAGAATTATCTGACGCAAGACGGCGGCTGGACCCATGATGCCTACGGCAGCATGCTCAGCGGGACGCAGAGCATGCCGGGCAGCAGCAGCGCGATTCGCTATCGCTTTGATGTGCCGGCCACCGGCTACTACGATCTCGGGCTTGTGATCCAAAGCGCCCTGCCGGAAGCCGCCGCGGCCGATAATCGTTTCTTTATCAATGCCACCGAAGGCGGAGAAGAACTCGGTCAATGGCGGTTTGACGCGGGTGCCTCCGGCCCGCAGACAAGAACCTTGCGAGTTTATCTTGAAAAGGGCCTGCGCGATCTGCAGTTTGCGCTTGAGAATCCGGCAGAAGCCGGTTCGGCCAACCGCTGGAAAATCCAGGAAATTTACCTGCGTGACCGCCGGTTTGATATATCGCTCGACCTCAATCAAAACCATTTGATCGATCAGGGTGATCGCGAGGCTTATCAGCGCAGCACCGGTTTCAGCGGAGAAATCGCAGCCGTGGATCTGGCGGGCGCGAAATATGCCGTGATCAAACTGCCGGGTGATCTTTATGAACTGCGGCCGTATGCCGGCGGCGCCGTGCGGCGCACGTCCGCAGACCACCGCGTGCTGATCGAGAACAGAGAATATATTCTTTTTGAAGTCAAAGAGGGCGCGGCCAAGGGGCAGGTCTATTTGACCGAACACGCGCCGGCCGATGTCAATCTGGACGGCCAGGTCAATGCGGGCGACCTCGAAATCATGGACCGCTTGGCAGACCGCGCCCAGGCCCGCTTCAGCGCGCTGGAATACGCCAGTCTTGACGGCAGTATGTCCATCCCGGCAGCCGGCCAGGAGGAACACGGCTGGAAGATCGGGGCGGGTTATACCACGCTTATCGCACAAAATGAAAATGCCGCCTTGGGCTTTGACTTTACGGCTGACCAGGCGGACACGTATGCCGTGGGCCTGAGTCTGCGCGATGCTTCGAACTTTGACATGCCGGCGGATTATCAATTTGCCTTGGAAGTGCTGGTGGATAACACCCATACCACGACCGTCAGCGCGCACCTAAATCGCAGCGGTTTTATCCAATTGGATACGAATGTGAAAATGGCTGCGGGGGATCATACGATCAAATTCCGCTGGGCCAATCCGGTGGAAAATACGCTGCGCCCGGCGCTGGAATTCGGCGATGTGCTGATCCGGCCCGCCGGTCTGGGGGTAGCCCCTGATTTTACGGGCGACGGCCTGGTGACGGATGCGGACGTTGACGCGTTCCAGCGGCGGTTTGCAGATGCTTCGGCTTATCAGAAAATCCAGCTTGCGGGCGTGACGTATGCGGTCCTGCGCCATCCGGACGGCACGACCACCTTTATCTCCGGCCAGAACCGTGTGCGTTCTTCGGCGGATGCGTTCGTCACCCTGGGCGGCGTGGTCTACCATGTGGTGACGGATTCCGAAGGCCGCATTATTCTCGGCGAAAAACCCGCGGGGGATGTGAATCAGGATGCGCTGGTCAATTCCAGTGATGCCGCGTTTATTTACAGTCAGTTCGGCCGTCAAAACGCCGAGGCGGATCTGAACCGCGACGGCCGGGTGAACATGGCGGATCTGCTGCCGATTCTGCCGCAGGCCGGCGATACGCGGTTTGCCAGCGTGTTGACGCTCGACGGCCAGCAGACGCTGGTCTATCCGGAAGCGGACGGCCGCATTGCGGTGCAAAAAGGTGCGGAGTATGCCGTCAGTGACAGCACGAATACCTGGGTGCAGGTAGACGGCAAGAAATACTGGATTCAAAAAGACAGCGCGCAGAATTGGAAACTTGTTGAGTTTACCGCCGGCGACGGCACGCATGACGGCACGGTCGATAACGCGGATCGCAATCTGCTAGCCGCGCGGCTTGGCCAGCAAGCCCTGCAAAATTTCATGGCCGGCCAAACCACCGAAATGAACGGCTTTGCGGCCGCGGGCACAACGCTCAAAGCCATCGTGGCCGATCAGGCCAATTACCAGAATACCAATTATTTTTATGCGGATTTTGCGCCTGTAACCGGCGGTGCGCGTTATGACATTCAGATCAACGGCGCTTCGCCCGCCGATGCGTCACTGCCGCCGGAAGGTTATGCCTACCAGTTCAGCGTTTACGTGGAGAACACCCAGACGCCGGCAGGCCAATTGACCCTGCCGCTTTCGGCGTCCGCAAGCATTTCCGGTAAACTCGAATTGGATTTAACCAGCCTGCCGCTTGCCGCGCACAAACTGCGGCTGGTTTGGACCAATCCGATCTATAATCAAAATCCGGCTCAGCCGAAGTACGGCCTGCAGATTACCAGCGTGCAGGTCCGTTCCCAAGCGTATGACGCGCTGCTTGATTTGGATCCGGACGGCATTCTGACCACGGCGGATCTGGCGATATGGGATGCGATTCCTGCGGCCAGCCGGCAGGGGCGCGTTTCGGTGCCAGCGCCGTCTGCCTGGACGGAAACCGGTGCGGCCCGGGCCTTGCTTCTGGCCACGCCGCTGAAAGTCAGCGGAACTTCGGCGTGGACGAGTGCCGGCCAATTCGCGCCGCTGAGCGGCAGCTGGCAGTATGACGGTCTGCGCATGAAGTCCACGGCCACGGCCCAGCAAGATCTGCCTGCGGCCGTCAACCAGCTGGCGGCGGCTGGGCAAGTGCCTCTTAATTTTGATCTGGAAGGCCGCCTGCAATGGGATTGGAGCACCGGCGCGGCCAAAGCCGGATTCTATGTGCGCTACCTGGATGCAAATAATCTGCTCAAAGTGGAATTGGACCGCACGTCCGGCCGCCTGGCCTTGATCAGCATTGCTGCCGGCAAGAGCCGCGAAATTTCCACGGTCACGCTGGAGGACGGCATTGACTTCGGCCATATCTATGACTTAAAGATTGCCGCGCGCGGGGATGTCTATACGGTCCTGCTGGATGGCGTGGAGCAGCTGCACGCGCGCGTTGAAGGGCCGGCGAGCGGCGCGGCCGCCATTTTTGCCGACGATGCGGCGATCAATTTTGACGGCCTCACGCTGACGTCGTATGCCGCGCAGGCCATGGACCTCTATGTCGTCCGCAAGAGCGGGGACCGTTTTATGTTTGAGCATGCGAGTGACGCGGAGCGCAACGCCGAGTCGGAC
Organism: Candidatus Omnitrophota bacterium; assembly: GCA_023248155.1. Lineage (GTDB taxonomy): Bacteria > Omnitrophota > Gorgyraeia > 1-14-0-20-64-10 > 1-14-0-20-64-10 > JAHFFE01. Next base: position 40,535 of record JAHFFE010000004.1, read on the forward strand.
CCCGCGAAGAATACGGTCACGCTTGACGGCCGGGTTTTCCGTCTGCAGGACGGCCGGCCCGCGGCCGGGCTTTTGGCCGTATCCGTTGAGCCCAAAGCTTCCGCGCGCGTGCCGGGCATGCTGCTGGAAACGCGCGATACACTTTATGACGTGGAACGCAGTGAAGCCGGGGTTTATACGTTTACGGATACGGCCGGCATTGAAGCGCCGGTTTCGAGCACGCTTGAAAATAATGCTCCGGTGGCCGTGCTGAACGACCGCAAATTTAACATTCTAAGTTTAACTCCGGACACGCTCCGGCTGGTGCCGGTGGTGATCCAGGCGCCGTCGGTGACTCAGGACAAACTGGTCAGCGTGCAGGGCGTGGTTTACCAGGTCAACGCGATTGAGAACAATCAGTTCCGCCTGACGCAAATCGACACCGGCGCCGTGCAGGAAACAGTGCAGGGCCAGGTCAGCTTGAACGGCATCGTCTTTACGGTCCGCTCTGAAAACGGAATCATCCGGATTGTCCGGCCCGTGCTGACAAGCACGGCGTCTGCGGGGCAGATGATTCATGCGGCCGGCGGCTGGTATGAGGTTACTTATGACGCGGGGGCAGACCGTTATCATTTTGCGCGCCAGGACGGGCTGAGCGCTGACTCCAATGCCTTTGACGGCACGGTGGTCTTGGACGGCCGGCTGTATGAAATCCGCGTGCTGGACCCGGCCGGCCATATCCGCCTGCTGGCTAAAGGCTCTGCGGCCGGTGAGACGGCAGCGCATCGTGTTCTTCTGAATAACAGACTGTTCGAAATTAAAAAGCAGGGCAGTCAGTTTATTCTGACCAATACGGTCAATGCGGCGGAACACTACGAATCGCAAAACGGCCGTGTGACGGTGACGGATATTGCCTATGACATTACGACGGATGCCGCGGGATCCGTCATCCTGCGCCAAGCCAGCGCGGGGGCGATCGCCTCAGGCGAGGCCGTTATTCGTCTGGCGGACGGGGAGTATTTCTACACGCTGGAATCCGGCCGTTGGCGTTTGCGCCATAAGGCGAGCGGCGCCGAGTATCTGGAAACGGCCGCGGGCCAGATTACAATCGAAACGGCAGTCTATGAAACGGACCACAGCGCGCCGGAGACGCATTATCCGCGTCTGCGTTTTGCGCCGGTGCTGAGTACGGCGGCGGATGCGGGATCTTGGACGCCGCCGGTCAAAACTCCGCGCGTCATCGGGCCAGCGGCCAGCGGCACCAAGACACTGTTCGCTTACGGCAGATATTATGATGTGCGCGCTGAAGGCGATGAATTTGTCTTCACTGACGTGTTGACGCCGGCCACAACGTTTACCAGCGTCAACCGCCGGATCACTCAAATCGGCAGCCGTGAGCTGGCGGTGGAAGCAGGTTCGGATGGTTCAATCACGCTGCTCATGCCGCGCAAAACTTCTGAAGCGGTCAGCGTCCAATCCGTGGAAGTCTATGATCCGGCCGCAGGCAAAGGCCGGGTTTGGGATTACACGCGCTCAGGCAGCGTATTTACATTTACGTCCCAGGACAGCGCGGACGCGCTCAGCAGTGCGGACGGCAAGCAAGTAGTTCTGAGCGGGCGGACGTATGACATCAGCCTGATTAATGAAGCCTCGCTGTCCATTCAATTGTCGCTGGCCGCTGTTGAGGCCCAGCGGAACTTTGACCAGGTGATTCAAGCCGGCGGCGCGGAATACAAAGTCAAAGCATTGTTTGCAAATGGCATCCCTACAGGCCATTACCAGTTCTTTGATGCCGCGGGTGTTCTGGCGGCTGCGACGTTCGCGGACATCGATCGTCCGGGCGAATTCCGCGTCACTCTAGACGGAGTGACCTATGAAATCAGCCATGATCCACTGACGCGTGATCTGGTGCTGGAACGCCTGCGCGCGCGCAGCCGTCCGCTGAATGACGACACGATCCTGATTTATACGGACAATCCTGAGAACGGCGTACGCTACCAGGTGAGTGCGGCCGCCGGCGGCGTTTATGTCTTCCGCAACGAAACCAGCGGCGTGGAATTCCGCAGCCTGGCGGACGGGCTGAGCGTGGTGATTGACGGGAAACTTTATACGATTCAAACCGGACGCACGCCGGTGCTTGTGACCGAAAAATCGCCTGCCGATATCACCGGCGACGGCCTGATGGACGGCCGTGATCGCCTGGCACTTGAAGACATGGCCGCCGAGCAGGCGTTTATCGATCGTGCCGACATTACGCAGGACGGCAAGGTCGATCGCGCCGACTACCGGCTGTTTGCCGGCAGCAAGGATGCCTTCCGCGACGTCAACGCGGACGGATCGGTCAACAAGCAGGACTTGCAGGACCTGAATTTGGCCGCGGAGTATGCGCGCAACACCTACCGCCAGAATAAGGCGCTGGAATTTGATTCGGTGGTCAATCCATTCTACAGCGGCATGGCCTCGCAGCCCGCTTGGCTTTCCACATGGCTGTCGCGCTATCTGCCGGAATTTGATTCGCAAAAACTGGGCAACGGCCGCATTGAAATCGATGACGTGGTTGAATTCAAGCAGGCCTACCGCATGCTGGAATATCTGGACGATCTTGACGGCAGCGGCGCGGTGGATGAGGGCGATCTTCAATATATCCGTGACCTCATGGGGCTTTTTAATCTGCTTAAAAAATACCGCGAAAATAATTCAGAACTGATGCCCAAGGCGCTGGTGGATAACTTCAACATGAATAACGGCGATGTGGACCGGGACGGCTTTGTCACTGAGAAAGACAAGGCCCTGCTGCTGCAAAGCTTCCAGAATTATCTCAATTATGACTTTGTGGGCAATGACCGCGACGTCAATATCGCCGATGTCAAATACATTGACTCGGTCGTCAAACTGATTTTCCCGGCCAACCAGGCGCTCGAAGGCCGCCGCGCCGCGGATACGTTCAAGACCCAGGAAGGTTTCAGCACGGCCGGCCTGGTTCCCGGCAGCATCGGCGCCGGCACGCAGGGCGCTGCCGTGACCTATACGTTTGCCGTCACCGAACCCGGCGATTATTTTACGGGCCTTGCACTGCGGCCGGTTCCGGGAGAGTTCTTCGACCCGTCTTTTGTTTACCGCATCGAAGTTTCGGTGGACGGCCAATTTAAAAACTTCATCGACATTCCGGCCGTGGAATCCCGCCGCTTTGAAGAAGGCCGGCTGGCCCTGCACTTTGCGGATCAGGAGCCGGGGACTCATGAAATCAGTTTTAAATTTGTCAATATTGACGCGCGCATGAGCGTGGAAGTGGGCAGTGTTTACCTGAATCAAAATGGGCTGGACCTGACGGGCGCGGATGTCAACGAGGACGGCCGGGTCTGGGTCGATGACGCAGACGCCTTGGATGCGCTGATTCTGGAGTTGGACCGCAACGGGGATAAACTTTTGAGCCAGGCGGATTCCGCGGCCCAGACCGAAGCCTCGCGCGCGCGTCTGCTGACGGCCCTGCGGCGTTTTGATTACGACCGCGACGGCGAGGTTACGCGCACCAAGGACGTCAAGGAAGTGCGCGAAATCGGCTGGTGGTATGTGAATGAAAAAATGCTGACGCCGTCGACCAACCGCCGCGAGGAATACCGCTACGGCGCGTCCACGCCGGCGGCGCAATATGCCTGGGATTTCGCCATCGACGGCCAGCGGGACGGCCGCATTGACAGCAAAGACTTGCAGAAGCTGGTCGAAGCCGCGCGCGCCAAGGATTTAACAGATGACGGGCATGTGGGTCCGGAAGATCTGGTAAAACTCAACCGCCTCAAGACCTTCCTGGAACTGGACCTGCATGCGGCGGAATTACGGCGTGCCAATGTCAATCACGATAATACCTTCAGCGTCTGGACCGGCTTTTCTAAAGACACCACGGCCGGCTCGCTTGAGTCGCTGACGCTGGCGGGCGTGGATTTCAGCGGGCACATTGACCCGATGCGCGGTGAAATTGTACTCGAACAAAAACATGCCGAGGCTTTGCTGCCCCCGGGCACGACCGTGCGTTTTGACAATACCTATTATGCCGTGCGTCGAGGCGCTGACGGTCAGTTCATTCTCTGGACCGGCGCTCAGCCCGAGATCCATACGGAAGGCGCGCGTCATGAGGCTGTCATTAATGGCGTGCGCTATGCGATTGATCAGGATGTCGTGACAGGCCGGTATTTATTTGAGCCCGCGGCCAAAACCAGCCTGCCAGCCGGGGATTTTATGATGCGCCTGGACGGAGAAGACTTTGCCGTGACGCTGAATGAACTGACCGGCGCCTACCGCTGGGCGAGCGGCGTTGATATCTATGAAAGCGATCCGGTAACCAGTACGGTTCGGATCCACGGCGCGGCCTATAAGATCCGGATAGCCGATGCCCAGAGCCGTCAAATTTTCCTGGAACGCTTCAGTGTTCCGGACGAAACTGCGCAGCCGGCAAGCGTGCATGCCGCGGATCAAACCCTGCTGCTCGGGGGTACCAAGTTGACGCTCAGCCGTTTGGCGGATGGCCGCATCTTGTTCTCGGACGGCGCCAAAACCTATCTTTCGGATGCGCTGGCCAGCCGGGTCGTGATCGGGACCGGTACGTATGACATTCTGCCGGATGCCGCGAAAGATTGGAAAGTGATGCTTATGCCGGTGCCGCAGGTGAGTTCGCTGGAAGCGGCACAGGTGATTGAAATTGTTACGGAGTATCCGCCGCTGAGCGTGCACAGCGGCCGGCGCTATCTGGTGACGGGCGCGGCGGGCAGTCATATTTTCCGCGACGGCGAAAATCAATTGCGCTCAAAGATGGTCAATGGCCTTGAAATTCTGGAGACGCCTGAGAACCGCTACCAGGTCACGACCGCGGCCAACGGCGATGCGGCCCTGAGCGTGATTTTGCCGGATGACGCCGAGCTGGTGATTCCTTCCTATAGCGTGACGGCGGCCGACGGCGCCTTGAAACTGGGCGGGGACGTTTTTGAATGGGTTGAAAATCCGGCCGGGGAACCCGCGGGTTCGCTCAAACTCATGCGCGGACTATGGTCGGCGGTGATCAAACCGGCGGATTCCAGCGTGCAGATTCTGGATAAAACTTATCTGGTCAGCCGGAACGAATACGGCTGGCCTGTGCTGACGCAAAGCCTGCCGCAAGCCGCAGCGGGCGCCGATCAAGTCATTGAAATCGGGCGTGCGCGTTATGAAGTGAGCCGTTCGGGCGATGAGATGACGTTTACGGCTGGCGCTATGACTTACACCCGTGTCGACGGAACGGTCACGCTGGAGGATGGCGTAATTTACCAGGTTGACGAAACTCAGACGGGCCGCGTGCAGTTGACGCCTGTGGCCGTGCCGGCGCTCATACAAATCCGGTCAACCGCCGATCAGCGCCTGAGCGTCGGCGCTTTGACCTACGAATTGCGCCGTACGCCGGCCGGCGCGCTTGAATTTTATCGCGAAGGCCTGCTGGCCGGCGCGGCTGCGGCGGGAGCCGCTTCGGTGACGCTGGATGGGACGGCGTATAAAATTGCGGTTCAGGACACCGCGCGCAGTCTGGTGCGTCTTGAAGCCCTGAGCGCCTCGGCTGAGACCGTGGGCGCGGATGCGATTTTTGTCAATGGGCACTACTATACCGTTGCCATCGACGAAGCCACGGGCCGCGTGACGCTGGACGACGGGCGTTTCCGCGTACAGTCGTCGCCGGTCAAGACCCAGACGGGCGAGCGCGTCATTCATTTAGACGGTGTCACTTACAGTCTCAGCGTTTCGGATTACGGCGCTAAGATCCTGCTGGAGCAGCTGCACGGCCAAAGCAAGACGGAAGTTTTTGATCATGCGGTGATTGCCGGCGGCGTGCAGTACCGCACCTGGTACGACTATACCAGCGGCGTGTACTGGTTTGATGACGGTTATACCGTCACTGATAGCGAGCCGCTGGATAATACGGTCAAACTGGGCGGGCTGGTCTACCAAATGGAACGCAATCCGCTGACGGATGAAATCATTCTGCATCAAAAGCAGGCCGCGCTGACTGAAAATTCCAAGATCGAACTGAAAGGAACGTTGTATTCGGTCGAAAAACGCGGCGTGACTTCCTACCGGTTTAAAGATGCGCTTGGCCACGAATACAACGGTTCGGCCGGCCGCGTGGTGACGATTGCGGGCACGGATTATCAGATCGAAGTCCTGGATGCGGTCAGTCTGCGCCTGCGTTTGAATGAAGTCAGTGCCTATACGGTTGAAGAGAACCGCGTGACGATCGGCGGTACGGAATGGACGCTGAGTGCCAACGGCCACCAGGGTTATGATTTTGCGGCCGCGCCCAAATCCGCCCGCAGCGCGGGGCCGGCTGTCGTTTATCTGGATGGCATGCGGTTTACGATCCATGTCAATGCCCAGAATGAAATGACGCTGGAAAAAGATTTTGAGAGCGTGCGTCCGCTGGATGCGGTTGAAATCGGCGGCAAACTATATGTCACGCGCTGGGATACGCTGCGTAACCGGCTGGTTTTCCTGGATGGCATGCGCCGCGTGCAAAGCGACGATTTTATGGAGACCGTCACGCTGGAAGACGTCAACGGCGCTTCGATCAATTACCGCATTACCTTTGACGGGCTGAAGCCTTCCGTGACCCTGACTGAACCGCATACGGCCGTGGAAACGGCGGTTTCTTCCGGGACTACGGTCCAGCTTGCGGGGATCAACGCTAGTTTTATCCGCGATGCTCAAAACCGGCTTGTGTTTTCAACCGCCGGCGGCACCAACATTCTGACACCCGAAGGCATCCTGTACCTGGGCGATAAGAAATACCAGGTCAGTGCCGATACCGTCAATCCGGACGTCCTGCATTTCACGCGGATTTACGATAGCCGTGCGGTCAGCGGCCAAGTCATCCGGCTTTTCGGCCGGCTCTATGCCTTCAGCGACAACGGCGACGGCCGGGTGACGGAAGAGGATGCCGAGGCGCTCGAAGAAACGTATGCGGCGCTGGCGCAATACGATTTGACCGGCGATGGACGGCTCGACGAGCGCGACCTGGATGCCGCCCGCGGGGATATTACGGCCCAAAAACGCGCGATCCGCAATCTCGAGACCGAGAAAGACCGGGTTGAACAGTTTATCGAAGGAACCTATGACCAGGAAATTTACAGCCGCGAATCGCTTGCGGCCGCGGATGTGGACGGCGATTTGAAACTTGAGGCCGAAGATCTGGCCGCTTGGGAAGAGAGTTTGAAACTTTTCCGCGAACTGGATGCTGAAGCGCTTGAAAAAGCCGTTGCGGCCTCGGACGCGCCGCAAATCACGGTCACAGGCCGGACGTACGGAATACGGCTCAATGCTGCCAACGAGGTGGTGCTCAAAGACGGCGAGTTGGAATGGAAATCCAATGCCGAGCGCACGCGCATTCAAATCGGGACCGTCGTGTATGATCTGAGTTTTGACGTTTTGAGCGGCCGGTACACGCTGACATCTTCAGAATCGACAACGGCCGTGGATGGCAGTGTGGTTCTCGACGGCCTGCGCTATGAAATCAAACCCTATGACGCGCTGCGTTATGAACTCGTGCGCGGGCCTGACCATTTTATTCAGAGCGCCGGCGGCAGCGTCATCGTGGCCGGATCGGCCTGGCAGCTTGGGTCCGCCGCCGGCGCTTTTACGCTGACGCGTTCGCAAACGCTGCAATCATTGCCGGCCGCCGTTACGCTCAAAGGCGTGCGCTATGCGATTGAAAATCTAGCCGACGGTACGTTTGCGCTGGTTTCGCCCGAGGGGCTGCGGACGGTCTGGAGCGCGGCCCAACCGTCGGCGGAGATTGAACATCTGGTCTGGGATGTGACGCGCGATGCGGCGGCAGGCATTTACACGTTTAACCGCCGGGTGCAATTTGAGGCCTCCGGCAATCAGGTCCGCGTGCTCAACCGCACATTCGACATTACCGTCACGGACGACACCTTCCGCTTGTCCGATGCCCAGGGCCAGTATGACAGCTGGCGGCCGTCCGGCTTACAGCACCGCCTGCGCATCGGCACGTTCACCTATGATGTCTCCACCGATCCCAGCGATGGCCATCTGATCCTGCGGGAACGCAATTTCGCGTCCGTGCCGGAAGGATTTACGCCGGAATTGGCGCGCAAACTGGCCCGCGAAGTGGTCTATGAAACGCTGGCGGATGTCAATAAAGACGGCATTCTCGACAAGAAAGACCGCGCGGCGCTCTATGATCCGCCGTATGAAGGCGTTTTGGCGGCCAGCGACATCAACCGCGACGGCCGGCCGGCGACAGAAGATTTCCAGGATGAGATGATCGTGGCGGCCATGATTGAGCGCGCGCGTCTCATGCGTAAGGCGGATGTGAATCAGGATAACGTTCTTGATCCCAACGACGTCACGCGTTACGAAAACAATTTACGCAACGGCATCCGCCTTGATCTTGACGGCGACGGCGGCGGCAATGAAAAAGACCTGGAATACCTGAAAATCCTGGTCATGGAAGAGATGTTTAAAGTGCGCTTGCGCGAAAAACTCAATGCCGACAACAGCGAACGCCTGTCGAACGCGGAAGCCGATGTGCTCAACGTCACCTTGTCGCGCATGGTGGATCTCAATCAGGACGGCGTGCTTACGGCCTCGGATGCCAAGGCCATGGAGTCCCTGCACGCGTATTTTGCGTCCCTGCCGTATACCGCGGAAACCCTGGCCAAAGCCGACTTGAACCGCGACCATGTGGTCAACGGCCGTGACATTGCGCTGTTCGAAGATGCCTTGCGTTATGCGAAAGATATCGTGGGCGGCGACGGCCTGGTCACGCAGGCAGACATTGATGCGGTCCGCGATATGATCCTCGGCGGGCCGGCGGCGCCGCACCGCATTCCGCAGTTTTATCTGTCCTTTGATCAGATTTCAAAGGCGGATTACAACAAGGACGGCCGTATTTCCAATGAGGACGTGACGGCGCTCGATAGCAGCGCCGAAGTCCGGATCAGCAAAAAAGATGCGGGGCTGGCAAATGAATTCTCAGGTTTCACGCGCGCAGGCACGAAGCTGGTCACGTCGCAGGCGGACGGACGCATTCTGTTTGAAGCGGTGGAAGCCGTGCAGGACGGCCGCTATCTCGTGGGCCTGGACCTGCTGGCTTCGGCGCCGGCCACGGTGCGTTTTGAAGTGCGTGTGGATGGCGTCAAAGCCGCCGTGATTACGGCCGACGCGGAAGCCGGGGCGCTTGTGCGCGGGACGGCGGCCATTGAACTCGACAAAGGCGTTCATAAGATTGAGTTTGTGCGTTTGGACCGGCCCGATGCGGCGCTGGATCTCGAGGTCCATAAGTTTGCCATCACGGCGCCGCCGCGCTCGGAAGATGACATCAACTCCGACGGAATTTTGGATCAAAACGACTGGGCTTTGATCGGCCAGCTGATCGAAGGCGCCCGTATTTTGAACCAGGCCGACCTCAATCGTGACGGCCGCGTGGATAGTGCCGACCTGACGGCCTATGACAGCAGTGATGCCTCGCTGGTGCGCGACATCAACCGCAGCGGCGCGACCACGCCTGATGACCGCGCAATGCTGGTTCAAATTCTGACCCAAAAAGAAACCGGCCGCAAAGCGGACGTCAATGAAGACGGTTTTGTGGATCTGGCGGATGTCAGCGCGCTGGAAACCGCTTTCCGCTACCGCGTGAATTTGACAGAAGACACGGTCAGTGACGCGGCCGATCTGCAGCGCATGAAAGAAATCAGCCGCCGCTACCATACGCTTTACACCGACGACTTGGACCGTTACGACTTAAATGCAGACGGTGTGATTGACGGCCGTGACAGCGCCCTCCTCGCGGCTCAAGCCCAGGACAACGGGCTTGCTCGCGCCGCAGCCTTCATGGCCGCTCCGTCCGCCAATTTTCCGATTCAAATCGGCACGCGCCGGCTTTCCGCGGATGAGACCGCGCAAATTTTAGGCCGTGCCGGCGAACTGCGGGTCGAAGACGGGCAGTTGTGGGTGGCCCGCGAAGAACTCGAAACCTTCGATTCGGCGCAGCTGGCGGATTTCAAAATTGAAAACGGCCTTTTCCGCGTTCAAGCCGGCGCTTTGCGCCAGAACGATACCGGCGAACGTCCGGCGCTGGCGTTTATGCAGACCGATCCGCTCAGCGATTTTACGGTCAGTACCGACATCCTGTTTACCGGTAAAAATGCCGGCGATTCCGTGGCCCAGCAAACGGCCGGTCTGTCGTTCCGGGCGCTGGATGCCGAGGAATACTATGACGTGGTGGTCAACCGCTCCACGCGGTCTCTTGAACTGCGCAAACTGACGCGCGGCGCGGCGCCGGTGGTGCTATTTGCTCAGGCATTGACCGGAGCGGCCGGTGCCGGGTCGGGTGCGGGTGCGGCCGGGATGCCCTATCAGGGCGCTTTGCCGGACAACAGCTACTTTAATCTGGCCGTCGAAGCCCGGGGCACAAGCTTCAAGGTCTTTGTCAACGGCACCTTTGCTTTTGAGGGTACGCATGCGCTCTTCGGCCAAGGGCTGACCGGCCTGACCAGCCAGGGCGTCGAAGCCTATTTCGATAATTTTTCTGTCCAGACCTTCCGCACGGCGCAGGACATTGTGCGCAACCGCAGTGATTTGAATGATCTCAATGCCGACGGCCGTGTCGATGCCTTTGACTATGCCGCGCTCTCCGCGCTTTCCGGGCTTGCGGCCAAAGACCTGACCGGCGATGAGTTTGTCAACCAGGACGATGCCGCGCTGCTGATGGCGCTGGCCCGCGCGGATGTCAATGCCGACGGCCGCATCAATGCGGCAGATGTGGCCCGTATGGATGTCTCCGGCAACGGCATTTTGGATGCGGCCGATTTCGCAGCGCAAAAACAAGCAGTGACCGTCAGCCTGACCATGCTGAATTTCAATACGGCGGATGTGACCGGAGACCGCCAGGTGGATGAAAACGACATGACCTTGCTTAAAGCGGCCTTGGCCGGCCAGCGCGACGTCAACGGCGACGGCCTCTGGAACCGGCTGGACGTCAACCGTATCCGGGATGTGCTGGACTGGGCCGCCATTCAATACTCAACGCTTGTTTGGAATACGGCCAACAACACCGGCCTGGCCGATATCAACGGCGACCGCCGCATCAGCCTGCAGGACGTTACGGATCTGGAATGGGCGATTGCGCGGCATCAGGAACACGAGGGCGAAGGTTTTCGCTTTGATATGGACGCGAACGGCAAGGTCAATCCTACGGACCTGCTGGCGCTGGAAGAGATGCTGGATCTGATCCGCCGCGAAGAAGTGGCTCTGCCGGCGGACATGGCGCTGGGCGATATGGATCACAGCGGTACGACCGATGCCGGCGACAGCGCGCTTTTGGCCCGTGTGCTCGAAGAGGCCGCAACGGATGCCACCGGCTTTACGCTGGCGGCGCTGGATGTGGCACGCTACGACCAAAACCGCGACGGCCGCTTGGATGACAAAGATTTGACCCGGATTAATAAAGTGGTGGCGCTGATTCGCGGCAACAAGACGCGCAGCCAGGAGGATGTCAACCGGCTGGATACGACCGGCGATGGAATCATTGACAGCGCCGACCTGACGCTGGCCGAAAAAGTTTTCGCCTATTATGCGAATGTCAACGGAACGGGCTCCGTGGATGCGGCGGACGTCCAGCAGATTCGCGACGTGCTGCGCAAACAGGACCTGGCCGTGACCGGCGATTTAATCCGCCGCGCGGATCTGGATAACTCCGGGACCGTGGGCACCGAAGACCTGCAGCTCTTTGAAAATGCCTGGGGCATCGCGCCGGTCATTGACGAAAATGCGGACGGCTGGATGTCCGCGGCCGAAAGCGGCGCCTATTTGTCGCTGATTCAGGGCTATATCGACCGGGGCATCCGCACGATTGATCTTTTCCAGCGCTATGACTTGAACGGCGACCGTTTGATTACCCGCGCTGATCTTGCCGTGCTGGATACGTCCATCCGGTCGCGTCTGGGCACGGTCCGCAGCCGCGAAGACTATCTGAATTTTGATGCGCCCAAGTTTACCGGCCTGCTGGAAGGCGCCGTGGATATCAACGGGGACGGCCGCCGTCTGGCCGCGGATGCGGCACGCATCCGCAGTATGGTTGCGTACAACGACTTCCTTGAGACCGGTATTTCCCGTGAGTTGTTTGCCGCTGCGGATATTGACGAAAACTTTGTGATCAACGCAACGGACGTCGAATTGCTGCAGCGGCGCCTGAATGAAACAGAAATTTACGACATGAATTTTGACGGAGAGGTCGACGAGCGCGATGTGCAGATGCTGCGCGACATGGTGGGCGGCGTACGTAACGGCGACTTGCTTGAAATTCCCGAATACCTGAAACGCGACCTGACGGGCGACGGGCGTGTGACGGCCGCCGATACGCAGAAAATCGAGGATGTGCGCCGGGCTCACCGCGATCTTTCCATCCCGCAGGACGGCATCGTCGATTATTCGGGAACGGGTGCGGACCTCAAGATGATCGACGATTTGATCCTGCTTGAAACGGAACTTGCGAAATTCGGCCTTGGCAAAACGACCGAAGGCGTGCTGGACATTCTACGCAAGGTCGATCTCAACCGTTCCGGCCGCACGAGCGACCTGTGGAGTTTTATGGACCAGGAAGATATCGACATGCTCGAATTTGCCATGGCCGTGCGTGACAACGATTTCTACGACATCACGCGCGACGGCGTGTTTAACGAGCGCGACGTGTTTCTGGCCAATGAACTTGTGCGCGATGTGGCCAGCCCGCGCCAGCGCATCCTGAATCCGGAAGATTACGACCGCTACGACGTGGACAATAACCTCGAAATCGACTGGTACGATTACGAAGCGGTCGAAGATGCACGCAATAAGATGATGTCGTTGAATGCCACCGGCTTGATCCGTGAACGCGATGCGCTCAATATCGAGAAAATGCAAGCCTACGGCCTGGCTTTTGACCGTTCTCAATTTGACCGCCTGGATTTCAACGGCGACGGCAAGATCACCGGTTTCCTGCCGGTTGATCCCGATCATGTGGGGACTTCCGAGCGCCGGCTCGATATGCAGCAGCCGCAGCTGAAAGAATACGGCGACTACAAGTCATCCAATTACGGCAATTACAAGATTCTGTCTGACGTCAATGCCTACTACCATCACTGGTTTAGCCGCGTCCAGCAGCATGTTGAGCGCGCGGACCGCAACGGCGACGGCTATGTCAACCAAGTCGACCAGGATTATGTGGCCAATACCGTGCGGCAGGTGACTAACGGCGAGGAGATCAGCCTGACGGAGCGCCGCATGGCCAATCTGGACGGCAATGCGCAAATCCAGACTGCAGACCGCGACCTGCTGGAGTTTGTCAAGACCTGGGCGCGCGACATCAACGGCGACAAGCGCATCGATGAGGGCGATTCGGAAATGGCCCAGGACGTGCGCAACCGGGTCCTCCAAGCGCGCCGTATCCAGCAGGATATAACGAAGATCGATGCGATGGATTTTTATGACAATCCGCCCGTGCCGCTGGCCAGCACCTGGGTGGTCGACCAGGTGATTCGCGTGCGTTCTACGCACAAGCTTTATCGCGTCAGCCAATCCGGCTCGCGCACTGTTTTTGACAATGGCTCGACGGCGGTTGAATCCAATGATGCGGGTACAGAGGTCACGCTCGACGGGCAGCTCTATCAGATCACCGCTTCGGGTCTGACGCGCATTGATCTGCGCATCGCGGATGAAATCGTCAGTGACACGCTGGCTCCCAACCGGGTGTTGAAATTGAGCGGCATGCTTTATGAAGTCATTCCGGCCGGAACCGGCGCGTATGTGTTTAAAGCCGGGGATGGGCTGGGAACCGAGTGGAAGAGCCTGGCCTCGACCAAGAGCGTGGATATCGACATAAACGGCGTGAAGAAAATTTTCGGCGTGGAGTATCTGCCGGCCACCGAAGAAGTGCGTTTGACCGAACGGTTCGCCCTCGAAGGCGGCGATGCCAAGACCCTGCTGGGCTTGATCGAAGATTATCTGCAGGGCGGCCTGGATGTGGCCGGCTATGAAGAGGAAGCCATCGGCCATGCGCTGGAATCGCTGCTGGACCAAAACTCCAATGACCAGGCGGATGCCAATGATCTCAAAGCACTGGCCGGTTTGATCGAACAGTTCAAAGTCAGCGTCACGCGCCCCGAACCGCCGCGGCCCCAGACCACGCTTTTAACGGAGGATGCCGACCGTGAAAAAGCCAAGGAAGCTTTTAATTTCATGGATTTTGACCTGAACCGCAACGGCACGATCGACGCCGATGAAGAAAGCCGTGCCCGCGGCATTCTGAATCAAATGCTCAAGTACAGTTTGACGACCCAGACCCAGCTGACGCGCGCTGACATCAATGGCGACGGCCTCGTCAACGGCATTGATTCCAGCCTGCTTGGTAAATCCATCGGCCGTTATTTTGACGTGGATGGCGATACGCTCGTCGATCAAACCGACCTGGGCCTGTTCGGAAAACTCCAGGAATACCTGAGTTATAACATCACGGCGGATGAAGTTGCGCATGCGGATCAAAATCAGAACGGCGCGTTTACGTCCGATGATTCGGACATCTTTTTCCACCTGCTTGAGAATTTCCGCACGGCCGATTTCAACCGCGACGATAAACTGTCAGCCGAGGACCTTTTTGAAATCCAGGCGGCCGTGCGCGCGGCCCAGGCCGGCAATGCCGAAGACATCCAGGCCAAGGCGGCGCGTTACGATCTCAACGGCGACGGCAATGTCAACGCCAAGGATGCCGAACTGCTTGAAATTGCGCTGGCGCGAAATGTAGACGTCAACGGCGACGGTTATGTCAATCCGCAAGATGTGAAGCGTATCGGCGATGTGATGCGCGCGGCGGAACTCAATATCGGCGACCCGGCGGATGCCAGCGCGCGGGCGGATATCAATAATGACGGCGTTGTCAACTACAGCGACCAGCTGCAACTCTCAGATGCCTTGCTCAAGGCGCGCGACATTGACGGCGATCTGATCAAAGATGCCAAAGACGTGCAATCGATCCGCGACCTGCTCGAGATGATCAACTCCTTCCGGGCCGGCGTGCGGCGTACGCCCCTTGAAAGCGTGGCGCTCTATGATGCGGTGCTTGAAGTGCAGGGCCGCGTCATTTTCGTGCAGCGAGACGAGCAAGACCATATCTTTTTGATCACCGAAGACGGCCAGAAAGCCCAGCTGAACGAAGAAAGCGCACTGGTGGATTTGGGCGGCGTGCGCTACCGGGTGGCCACCGATCCTGAAACCGGCGTTTATCAGCTGACGAAAATTTCCGCGGATGCGGTCCAGATTTATGACGGCGTGATTGCGCTTGGCGAACGCAAATTGAGCGTGCGCAAGCAAGCGGACGGCAGTTATACGCTGGAAGATGCGGAAGGCCAAATTTATCAGGTCCAGGCCGGGCTGGATGAAACGTTGATTGACGGCGTGCCCTACCGGCTGACGCACAGCGCGGCCGGGTATCAGCTTGAAGAAATCCTTTACCGGACGCCGCAAATTTCGCAGGAAGGCGTGCAGTGGATACGCCTCGGCGAAAAGACTTTTGAAATCCGCCGGCTGTCTGAAGCGGTTGAAGGCCTGGAGGGCATCGCCAGTTATGTGTTCTCCGACGGCGTTAAAACGTACCACAATATTTACGGTGAAGACACGGTCCGCATCGAAGATAAGCGCTACCTGATTGAAGTGGCCGCGCAAACGGGCGCGGTGCGGCTCGTCGAACAGCTTGCGGGCGATTTTAACCGCGACGGCGATGTGGATGCCGATGACCTTGCTTATCTGGAAGCGGCGCGCGACGGCGTTTCCATCCAGATGGATGCGGCCGCCGATGCCCTGCAGTATGTTGAAATCGACGGCGTGCGCTATAACGTTTTCAAAAATAACGATGGCACTCTGCGGCTGGAAGAACGCACCGACCGCTCGATTTCGTCTCAAGTGATCGAGATCAACGGCGCGTATTACCGCGTTGATTACGAGGCGCCTGACGCGGCGCTCTCCGGCCTGCTGCGCCAGCCTAACTTTACCTTTACGCCGCTCGTCATGACCGAAGGCGGCGCGTTGAAACCGCTGGCCGGCGCCATGGACGGCAAGCGGCCGGGCGCGGCGGCGGATACCTATGTGCCGGCGCCGGAGGATGCGTTTGTCATTCTGCCGGACGGCCTGGCTTATCAGCCTGTATTTAATGAAGCCGGTGCTTTCGTGAAATTCAAACGCACGGCGCTGATGAGCACGGCCGTAAACGGCACAACCCTGCGGCTGGGCTACCGCTTCTTCAGCGTGCAGGACATCACGGGCCAGCCGCTGAAACTGACCGAATCCGGCACGGACTATCTTTCCAATGCGGCGCGCACGGAAATCCAGATCGGTGATCTGCGTTTTGCCTTGACTCTCAAACAGGATAATACCTGGCAGTTGACTGAAAAACTCTATCCGCAGCTTTCGGAAAATGCCAAGGGCCGTCTGGTGGATGTGGCCGGCCGCAGTTTTACGCTGATTCAGAAGGCCCAGGGGGGATTGCTGCTTGTCTCCGGCGAGGAACGCTACGAATCGCAGGCCGGCGATGCTTCGATTCAAATCGCGGGCCGCACTTACCGAATTATTTATGAGCCCGCGCCGAAAAATGTCGGTGATCCGGTGCGCGATGTGGTGCTGGTGGAAGAAGCGCCGGACCTCAAACTCAGCAGTCAAATTTTCCAGGCCTTCTCGGCCAACGGCCTTGTGACCCTGCATGATTCGTTTAATCCGGACCGGGAATATGCCCTGCAGTTTAATCCGGATGAAACCTATACGCTGACTTCGACGGATGCGTCGCACGGCTATCAATTTACCAGCCGCATCGTTAACGGCGAGCATTTGATTTTCTTTCCTACGGGCCGGCGCGACCGCGAAAATTGGCCGGAGTATTACGCGCGCTACCGCCTGAAGAGCGATGCGCTCGGCAATGTGACCTTTACGCGGCTGAAGGATGCCATGGTAAGTATTTATGATTACTCCGGCGAGCCCGGCATGGCCGGCATGGGAGGCGGACCGAGTTATTATGACGTCAGTTTCGGCAGCGATATCCTTTTCCCGAACTCCGAAACGATTCCGGGCGAACTTGTGGTCAACGGCCGCTATTACCAATTTACTTCTTCGGGATACAATGACGAAGCGGCGGGCATGGAGGGCGGATGGGCGCCCGATCCAAACTCCTACCGGTTTGTGGATGCCGCCGGCCAGCCGGATGAATATGGACAGCTGCCGGTCTATACTTCAAATCCGCAAACAGGGCTGGTCACCCTGGCCGACGGCTTGACTTACCGCGTGGTTGCGCCGGATTCCGCCATCTCCGGCGGGGAACACGTGCTGCTGGTGGAAGTGCGCCAGGACAAACAAATCATCAATCCCTTCCAGCAAAGCGGCTGGAAGGCGCTCGAGATCGATGGCTTGTCTTATCTGGTTGAACTGCGCGATCAAAAACCTTATGCCCTGCATCGCGAGGGCGTGACCGCGCTTTTTGATGAAGACGGCCGCATCGTGATCGACGGCAAGACTTACCGCATCGGCATGAACGACTATTATTACAATTCAGTCAAAACGGGAGAGGATGGCCGGGTGCAGGCGGTTTATACCGATGAGCGCATCACCTACGGCAGTTATCCGAATATCCGCGTCTTTCCGCCCAATGCCTTTACGGCCGCCGACCGCGAGTACTTCCTGGTGGAAGATTTGGGACAGGCGGAACTTTACCGCACCGAACATCATTGGCTCCCGGCGGGATATACCCAGATTTTTGGCAAAACCACGCTCAAGATTGATTACGAAGATTACGAAATTGCCAAAGTCACGCACCGCGGCTTGGAACTCGTGGCGTTTATCAAATTGGATGCGCTTGGCAATCGCACGCAGATGGCCTATTACATGCGGCCCGACGATCAGGAAATCACGCTCTCCGGCGGACGCCGCTTCCGCATTGTGGGCGATGTGACCGGTATTCAAAAATCGGCAACGCTGGTGGAGATCAGCCGCGCGGGCACGCTCGGCAGTGTGAGCGGTTTTGAAATCCTGAACGGTGAAAAACTGACGCCGGGTTACGGCTATACGCATGCAAGTCAGCCGCTGGCCGTCGTGCTGGACGGCGTGACCTATGAAGTCTTTCCGCGCAATGCCGCGGGCCGTATTTTTGCCACCGACGGCCGCACGGTGTTGGCCAGCGATGCGGACGGTATTTTGAATATCAACGGCCGCCGTTTCCGTCTCGAAGAAGAAGCCGTCACGTATGAGATTTTCAACGATACGCGTGTTTCGCATTTGAACTACTACCTGACGGAAGACTCCTCGCGCCGCTACCGGTTGAATTCCGTGAGCGATGCGGCGGGCCTGCCGCAGGCTGAACTTCAGCCGCTGACAAGCGACGGAAAATATTTTGCCGCGGCGGACGAAGTCACGCTTTTTGACGGCCTGCGCTACCGCATGACGGTGAGCGCCAAAGGTGAGGTTTCCTTGACCGAAATCAATCCGCCGGCGCGGCGCGAAGCGCTGGTCAGCAAAGCTCCCGGTTTTCAATTGACGCGTCTGGCGCTGGAAGCGGGTGATGGTTCCGCCGGCCGCAATCAACTTGTGGCCAGCCGCCAGACGGGCGCCGTGACAACCGATACGCTGGGCCTGCGGCATACTCCGCTTGTGATTTTGGGCGAATCCTATGAAGTCGTGGAGCGCAGCGACGGCACGTTTGAATTTTATCCGGCCCGCAAAGTCAATGTGGATGAAATTCTGGCAGCTTCCGGCATTCAAAATGCGGCGGAAGCCAATGCCTGGCGTGCGGCGGTGGAGAAGAGTTTCACGGCCCAAAGCGTTGCCAGCGATAAGATTTCGGGGACGGTTGTTCTGGACGGCATCCGCTACCGTATTTCCAAACATCCTGTGACCGGTGCGGTCGAACTTGCCGGCCGGGATACACGGGTCAAGCCGGACGCCGATCCCTTGGTGGCCGGCAGTATTGATTTGACGGTCTGGAAAAATACGGACGGGAGTTATTCGGTTTACTGGCCGCTGGACAAGACCGTTTACCGCGGCGACGGCGTCACCAAGACGGTGGTGCTGGGCAACTCGGTCAAATACGATATCGCTGAAGACGCGGCGGGACGCATCACGCTCAAGGAATCCACCCGGGTGATTGCCGCGCCGCCTTTGGCCCAGGTCATCGAAGTCTATGGCCGCAATTACGGTGTGGTCAAAAATACGGACGGCACGTACGCCTTCTATGACGGTTTGTATACGTATAAGTCGGATGCCCAGGGCAAGACCGTGAAACTGGGCGAATTTATTCTGGCCAGCTATGACGACTACCTCAAACGCAGCGCCGAAGGGACGCTGGATGAAGTCCGCGGCGTGCTCTATGACATTGAGGCCGACGGACCGAACCATGTCCGCCTGGTTGATCATCGTGAGGCTGAAACCAAGATACAGCTTTTTGAATTGGGCGGGCGTTTCTATACCAGCGGCCGTGATACGGTTGGCCGTATCACGCTCAGTGACTATGCCACGGGGGAAATCGTCCTGCGTATTCCGCAGGGCACGAGCGAACTTGTCTTTGACCGCGAGACCTATACGTTGAGCGTTGACAGTGTGACCGGTTTTATCCGCCTGGTTTCGAGCCAAAGCCAGAATGCCTCGCGTGACGCGCAGGTTTTGCGCCTGGGCGAGCAAATCTATCTGGCTTCGGCCATGGGTGACGGCCGTTTCCAGTTTTATCTGGACGGGCAGCCGTTTATTTCCCAGGCGGCGGCCGGACGCGTGACGCTGGGCGACGGCCTTGAATATCATGTGACCGCCGGCGCTGACGGCCGCATTCAGCTTGAGCAAAAATATATTGACGCCTTTTCCGAGGAACGCATGTCCATTCTGCTGGACGGCCAGATCTATGACATCCTGCACACCGGCAGCCACCGCTGGCGCTTTACGGATGCCGCGGGATTGTCTTTCGACAGCGATGCCGTAACGATGAAAGTCACAATCGGCACGCTTATGTATGACTTGGTCGAACATGCGGACGGCAGCGTCACCGCGATTGCTCAAAACGATATTTCGACCTCGCTCATCCGCAAGGTGGTCAATATTGGCGGCCTGCTTTATGTGGTCACGCGCCAGACGGACGGCCGCTTTGCCTTTACGGCCGGCAATGTCACGGCTTATGCCGCGCTCTCCGGCCGGCTGGATCTCGATAAGGTCTTTACGGTCACGTTCAACGAAACCACCGGCCAGGTGCGCGTCACGGAAACGGTCGTGCGCCGCAGTGCGCCGGTCGAACTCCTCGAAATCAAACAGCCGTCGCTGACGCGCCGCATGACAGTTGCCGGAAAAACCTATGACCTGAAGTATGACCGCGTGGACATGCTTGAAACCAGTCTGACCGGCGCGGAAATTCACAAACAGCGGCCGCTTTTCCAGTTTACGGATGCGGGTTCGGGGACGGTCTATGAAAACCGCACTTATAAATTCGGCGGGTCGGTCGGGGCCTGCTCCAACGAAGAGTGCGAGAGCCAGGATATTTTAAGCACGGACCGTAATCAATTTGCCATGGATCTGCCGGAGGCCACGTTGAAACTCGAGGATTGGCCGCGGGTCTTTGCCTTTACCATCATGATCGACGGCAAATCCTACCTGATGTCCGAGACCGAGGCGCACAAGCATACGTTCTTCAGCGAGGACAAGTATTACCACTCGTGGATCCAGCCGTGCGGCGAAAAGTGTATTCAGGAGTTTGTCGAACTGCCCGACGGCAAAGGCGGTTTTGTTAAATTCGAACTTTATTACAGCAACAAGTACTACGACGAACCGGCTTCACAGGCGGATTTTGTGGGTGACCGGCTGCTGGTGAGAATTGACGATGCGGCCGGGGCGGCCGACATCCGCGTCATTCCCAAGATGGAAATTCCGACCGAGCCGGTGGAAACGTCGCAGTATTATCTGGCGGAACGTTCGGCGCAGGACGGCCGTTTGACCCTGCGTGAGGAAGCGACCGGGCGTGCGTATGAGGTCAAACAGCGCATTTCGATCGACGGCCGCAATTACGAGGCGTCCGTGGATAGCGCAGCCGGCAAAGTTTCGCTGACCGAAGAACACGCGGCCAGCACGCGGGTGCCGGGGCGGCTGGCCGTGCGCGTGGGCCGGGATGCCGCCGGTTACAGTTATGAACTCAAGACCGACGGCCGGTTTGAATTTTCCGACGGCATTCATACCTATTACAGCACGCGCGAAACCGGCCGGCCGCAGGTCATCTTGTCGGATGGAAACGTCTACACCATCGCTTACAACGCCGAAACCCAGGAATTGGCGTTGACCGAGCGCTATGAAATTTCCACGCCGGCCGGAGCGGGCCGTTTGAATGTCGGCGGTACGGTGTTTACGTATACGATCCGCGCCGATGGCAGCGTGCGTTTGACGGCCGGTACGAAAACCTATGACAGCCAGGGTGAGATGGACCTTGTCTCGGCGCTCAAACAGCCCATTCAGTACAAACTGCGCGAAGGACAAACACTGCCGGCCGGAGAAACGTCCACGGTGCCGGGTTATAGCGGCTTACGCTGGGAAGACGCGGGTATGGGCGTGACCAAGCCCTATCTGGTGAAGTTTGATCCGGCGGCAGGAACGTATACCGTGCGTGAAAAACCGCTGCCGGTGGACCCGCAGGACTATGTGGCCATCCGCGGTTTTGCCAAGACCTTGCAGGAAATCAAAGCTGCCTACGGCGCTTTCGGCGACACGAGTGATATTTATGATGCTGAAAATCTGAGTTCACTCAATTACGACCGGCTCTATGACGCGGAGTATGAGCACAACAGCCTGAGCGGCTACAACAGCCAGTTCCTGTCTAACTTCAATGCCTATGAACTGACGCTGCGCACAGGCCTTGCGCCCTGGCAGGACAGCCCGGTGGCCCTGGTGGATTACCGGGACGGCGTGCCGGACAGCAGCCTTGTCGGCTCTCAGGCGAAACTCGCGGGCGCTTATGACATTCTCTTTGATACGCCCAACCATACGCCGGGCAGCAGTTATCTGCCGGTGCGCGAATTGCAGGTCTATCAGGATGAACTGCGCATCATGCACCCCTGGATTAACGGCGTGGAGCGTGTGTTTGAACCGGTCTACAACGACAATGCGGGCATTAGCCTGGAAACCGGTCCGTTTGCGGTTTTTGCCGGTGATACGTCAACCAACTACCGCAACCGCGGCGTGACGCTGAATGGCAAAGCCTATGACGTGGCCATGGATCCTGTGACCAAGGCGCCGGTCTTTACGGAACTTTCGTCCTACCGCGCGGCGAATGCGGATGAAGACGTTCTGCTGGTCTACCACCTCAAGGATGCGGAAGGCAACGAAACCGGCGTGGAGTACAATTTATTCGATGCCACATTTACCGCGCTGGATGTTTTCAAAGGGGTGATTCAGGCCCGCGCCAAACTTGGCGAGGCCTATGACTATAAGAACCCGGCCAATACCTGGGAGAAGTTGTCCCTGGCGGACATCGAGGCCCAAGCGCAGACATTCCAGTACAATGCCCTGACGCGCAACTTTACCCTGCATGGCGTCAACTACCGCGTGTTTGAACAGCCGGTGAGCGGCGAAGTTTCAATTCTGCGCGCGGGCGGTACTCCGCCTGTGGTGCTGAACGCTCTGAATACGATCGAACACAATGACCGGCTGTATGAAATCCGCAGGAATGAAGACGGCCGTATCATCCTGACCAGCGATACGGGGGAAGAGTTCCCGAGCGATCCGGACGGACAGACGCTCAGTATCGACGATTACCATTTCGATATCAGCCGTGATCCGCTGACGCAGGCCTGGAAACTGAAGGAGCAGAGGGTTGAAAGCTACTACGGCGATTTGGCCGTTGTGGATGAAACTTCAGACGGCGGCGGCCGCATCTCTGCCCATTTTCATTCCGTCGCCAATCCGGGCGTACCCCTTGGGTTTGAAGTGCCGGGTGCCGGAACCCAGGTTGAATTTTTGAATCAAGCCGTGATTGCCGGGCCGGACGGGCAGGAACATGGTTTATTTGTGTTCCGGATTGGCAGCAGTTTTGTGCTTTCTGACGGGCTTAACGGCGGTATTACACAAGTGCCGGATCAATACCGTCAGATTACGATCGACGGCCAGCGCTACCAGGTTCAGGTGTTTACGAACTCTTCGGGCCAGACCCTGGCGCGCATTGAAAAAGTGCTGCGTACCCTGGATTCCAAGCCAGGCGTGCGCGCGGACGGCAAACTGTATCAGGTGCAGGACACGCCCGGCAGTTATACCGTTCAGGTTGGCGGCAGTAAGCGCAAAATTACATGGGTGATGGCCGTCTGTGCCGGCGCCATGTGCCGTGATGTGGACCCCACGCCGTCTTACCTGCCGTTGGAATTAGAATCCAATCCGTCGCGCAATACCATTACGCTCAACGACGGCATTGAACGGACGCTGGTCATTGATCCCGATGAACCCACGAATGTGGATATCCTGCCGGATCAGATCACGAGTTTTGATCTGCCGGATTTGAAACTGGGTAAACGTTTCTTCTACAGCACGGTCCATGCGAACGGGTCAGTCACGCTGACTGAAACCTATAGCGCCGATCCGCAGACTTACATCTCCGATCCGCTGACGCGCGAAGTGACGATCAACGGAAGAGTGTGGAGCGTTCAGGTGGCGGGCGGCAAGGCCGTGCTTACGGCGCGGAACATCAAGGAAAGCAGCGCGCTGCCGGGAACTTATGCGGAAGTGGACGGCCGTATTTACCAGATTGAAGCGGATGCCCAAAACCGCTGGGTTTTCAGCGACGTGTATCTGTCCGGCGTGGCTTTCACGAGCACAGCCGACGGCAAGAGCGTGACGATTCATGAGCATGTTTACGATATCAGCGCTGCAGCGGGTAAGGTTTCTCTGAAGGAGCAGCCGCGCTCCTATCCGGTGAAGGAAGATCACGTCATTCTGAACAGCCGCATTTACAAGGTGCAGATCGTGCGCGATATCCTGGGGCTGGAACGCGCCTGGCTGTCGGACGGCACGAACCTGATGGTCTCCGGCGAATTTAAAGATGCGGATGCGGTCAGCGGCGAAAACAAACAGGCGCGCGCCGAAGTCGTCATTGACGGTAAAACCTTCCTGGTTTCGATTGAGCGCGATCCGTCTATTTACAGCACTTTGTCGGATGAATTCCTGATTGTGAAACAGATTAAGCCCGCGCCGGCGCAGGGCGGCGGCACGAGCGGTATGGAAGGCTATGAAAGCGGGGACGGCGATCAGGACATTTTTGAGGAGTTAGGGCTGAACGACATGCCCGGCGGCGGAGGGTCCGAAATTCCCGATTGGCAGCAAGAACAACAATGGCAATTTGAAAATCCGGCGATTGCGCAAACGTCTACGCCGCAAATTACGGAAGTCCTCAAAACGGATGGCAACGAACGCTGGGTACGCATCCGCGCCCGGGTTTGGAAGTCGGGGGCTGCTGCGGTCAGTCTGGACGCGCCCCGTATTCAATCGAGCGCCGCTGAACGTCTAAGCGTCAACGGACAGGATGTTTTTGCAATTCAGGAACCGGCTGAAACCAGCGGCCGGCCAGACGGACAGCCGGGCGCCCAGGGCTATGTGCTCAATCCCAATGCGGGCATGCTGCGGTTTGTGACGCCCACGAAAGTTTTTTGGACGGAAGGGGCCACTTCAAGTGTTTCGTTTGGAGATGGGATTGTCTACCGCGTGAGCGGCGAGCCGGGAAGCCATGTCACTCTGCGTGAGACCGGTACGGCTTCCATGGCTGTGCAAACCATGCAAATCGACGGGCGTTTCTATACGGCTTGGCAGGACCCGGATGATCCCAGCCATGGTTTCCGCTTTAACGACGGGTTTGGCGAATACGCCAGCGTCCGCGATACATTCGGTTTCTATGAACGCAACGGCGTGCTGACGTCCGCGCCTTCGCGGATGGGCGCGGGCCGTTCCAATCCCGAAGGCATGGCCGCAGCCGACATTCTGCCGCAAGCGGGCGCGCGCGAATTGGGAGAAAAGTATACGGCCAATGAAATGAATTACCGCATCAACCTGACGGCCGACGGTTTCTACCAGGTGGGCTTGTCGGCCGCGCTCAGTGACGACATGACGGACGCCATCCGCCGTGCAGGCGCTCTGAAACTGGAACCGGAATATGTTTTTCATGTGTTTCTGGACGGCCACTTCTACGGCGACTTCTATCTGCAGCCCGGCGAAGATTTCCGCCAGGCGGCCGTGAAACTGCGCCTGACCCCGGGCGAGCATGATTTGAAGATCGTCTGGGATGTGCCGGAATTTTATCAGCAGAATCAGCTCACGGGCGGTGCGGACCTGCGGGTGCGCCGCGTGTTCGTCATGGCGGACCAGACTTACCAGGCGGATCTCAATGGGGACGGAGCGGTCAATGATGCGGACGAAGCCCTTTTGACGGCCCGGCTGACACCGGCCGGATTTCAGGCTGAGACTTCGCAGATCACCGGCGCGCCCGAACGCGAAGAAGTTGAAGGCGCGGTCAGCCGGCTGGTGGCGGACAATGTGCTGGAAGCCAACGGCATCCGTTACGAAGTTAGCCGCCAAAATGGCAAGTTCATGCTGGATAACGGCCGCAAAGTCTATGAGGTGGCGCCCGATGCCGCGCAGGTCAATTTGGATGGTTACGTCTACACCTTGGTGATTGAAAACGGGCGGCTGACCGGCATGGTGGAAATCCTGCCGGATGTACGTCCGGTGGATTTGGATGTGATTGAAGCTGCCGGCCGCGTGCTTTCCGTTCAGCAGTCGGCGGACAATCCGCACGAATACCGCTTCAGCGACGGCACGAATCTATTCCTGAGTTCGGCGGCGAGCATGACGGTTTCACTGTATGGTTTGGTTTACGACATTGAAGAATTGGGCGGCGGCGGTGTTCATGTCAGCGAAGCGGCGGTTGAACTGGAACGCCCGAGCGATACGGAACTGAACCTCAATGGCACGCGCTATCTGGTGCAGCGCCTGGGTGATGGATCGTATGTGTTCTCCGAACCCGTGGAGTTTGAAGATTCTGCGATCCGTGACGGACTGGAACAAGTCGAGATTGGCGATGTGAATTATTTTGTGGTGCGGGATCAAACAAACCGCATCCAACTGCTTAAAGAAGTCCCGGAAACCAGCCGGCTTCTAGCCCAGACGGTGGTTTTCATTGGCGGGACGAGCTATGCCGTCACGCCGGATGCGGATCATGCCGGCGAATGGATTTTCCGCAGCCCTGCGGCGCAGTCGGCCACACAGAATCGTGAAATCACTCTGAGCGGCAAGAAATACCGCGTTGATCTGGATCCGGCAAGCAGCGTCTTGACGGTCGCGCCGGTCAGCTTCGGCAGTCTGGATGTGGATAAGAACGGTCTTGCTGACGCGCAGGATTTTGCGGCCATTCAGAGCCGCTTTAATGCGCAAATTGTGACAAAAGATCCGCAGCAAGCGCAGCAGCTCGGGGCGCAGGTTGATTTTTGGTGGACCCGCATTGCCGCGGCCGCAGGCACGGAGTACGGGGACTATGGCTTTACGTATACGTTTGATGCGCCGTCGGCCGGTGATTTTATGCTGGGTCTGAAGACGGCCATGCTGCCGGTGTCCGGCGCGCCGGTTCAGTTTGATCATTTTGATTTCGACGTTTTTGTGGATGGGTCCGCCGTACGCGCTGGAATTCTGCGCGCCGATGCGTCCAGCGGTTATGTCACCCATGAAATGCCGGTAACCCTTGCGGCCGGCACGCATCAATTCCGGTTTGTCTGGTCCAATCCCGTGCCGCGCGTCAGTTTTGGCGTGCAGTCCGCCAGCTTGCGTGACAGCGATTACCTGGCTGCAGCGGATCTGAATCAGGACCGGCGCATTGATGAAAAAGACCAGGCTCTGTTCCTGGATCAGACCGGCTCAAGCGCCTGGACCCAGGCCCTTGCGATTGGCGCCAAAACCTACACGCTTTACCGCCGTCCGTCCGGCGCCATGCGGCTGGTGGATGCGGCCGGTACGGTGATTCCGAGCGACGATCAGGGCCGGTTCTTTGTGGTGAGCGGCAAGAAATACTGGATTTCGGGCGCTAAAGATTCGGCGGTCACGCTGGTGGCCGATCATGCGGCAGATCTCAATAAAGACGGTTTGATCAATGAAGCCGATGATGCTTTTCTGGCCGCTGCTCTGGCCGCGCATCAAGTGGACACCTTTGCCGAATTGCAGGAATTTGAAGCCTATGAAAAAGCCTCGGATACCGGCGCCAGCATTCATGGCCTTGTTTCGAAAGGAACCAATGCCAGCGGCGAAGGCGCCATGGGCTTCATGATGGGCTTTGGCGGGGGCGAAGAAGGCAGCCTGATGGCCAACGGCCCCTCGATCAGCTTTGATGAGACTTTGGCGGAGGCGGGCGATTACCGTATCGGCCTCTCCGCCCGCAGTTTCAGCCACGAGTTTCTGCCGGCCTGGCAGGGCTGGCAGGTGACCGGCGGTTCCAGCAGCGCGTTTACGCCCGAAGGCGCAATTTCCGTGCAGCCGGGTAATCACTGGTCGAATATGCAAAGCTGGATTGAAATCAATGGTTTGAATTTTGCCGCGGACAACCGCACGGTCCTGCTGCTGAATATGTTGACCGATGCCGGCAGTTCGGGCCGCGTCTACTTCAAGCGCACGGGCGATACCGCCTGGGATGAAGAACGCAGCGTCGACTTTGACTTAATCGCCGACGGGAACGCCCATGAATACATTCTGTCCATGAATGACAGCGAACTGTGGAATGGCACCATTACCGGCCTCAAGATCGTACCCTCGGATGAACCCTCGCACTATGAAATCCTCGGTGCGGCGTCGCGCCAGTCGGTCGATCTTCCGGCCGGGTCCGAATGGGGTCTTTACGGGCCGAAAGAAACCAGCAAGTTCCGCTATGCGGTCGTGGTTGATGGTGTTCAGAGGGGGACGTTCGATGTGCCCTGGAATAAGACGCAGGAGAAAGAAGGCTATGCGGAAATCCAGCTCAACGCTGGTGCTCATCACATTGATATCGTTGAGATGAATTTTTACGACTATCCCTACGCTTCGATGGCGGCATTTAAATCCTATGTGTCCAAGACTCTTGTACGCCGGATTATGCCGGCGGCGGATCTCAACGCGGATAATTATGTGAATGAGGCGGATGCGCGGATTCTGGATACGCTGCGCTCGCGTTTCGAAGCGCCGAACGTTATCGGCCTGCAGGAAGAATTCTTCTCGATTTTGGATAACGGCGACCTGACGCACCGCTTTGTGTCGCGCACGGCGCAGGGCCGCAGTTTTACAAGCGACCCGGCCACGGGGCAGGTCACCATTAATGGCGTCAAACTGCAACTCGGCTATGATGAAGAGCGCGAGCTCTGGCAGGCGTCGCTCTTTGGCCGTGGCAGTGTCAACGTTTATGATCAGGTTCTGCAAATCGGCACTGAGAAAATAGGCGTTACGCGCCGCAAAGACGGCAGTCTTCTTTTCACGGCCTTTGAGCGCACGGAGCCGGTGACTTTTGAATCCGATCCTGCGGCTGAACAAGTCACGATCGGCACGCAGACTTACCGTATTGAACGGGATCCGGAGACCCTGCAGGTGCGTTTGTTTGAAAGCGCAGAAACAGCGGGGCCCAGCGGCTGGCAGTCAGCCGTGGCCGGCGGCGTTGCCGTGTGGGTGCGGCGCGAAGCGAGCGGGCTTGTTTTCCGCACCGGCGGCGAAGACCTGGAATTTAACCCGGAAACACGCCGGCTTTCGATCCACGAGAAAAACTACACGCTTTTTGAAAACCGTCTGGGTCAGCTGACGCTGGTGGAAGTGGATCCGGCTGATCTGGACGGCGACGGCCTTGTGACTTTTGCCGATCAGGCCTTGATGAAAGCCTCGCTGGGCCGGCAGGCCGCATGGACGCTGGAAGCGATTCAGGCGCGCAATGTCGAAGGCTTTATCCGCGGCCAGCGCAGTGATCAACTGTTTGCGGTCTACGGCAGTTCGGAAAATTACCGCATGGATTTTGATCTTTTTGCCGACAGCGCCCAGCCGGCGGGGCTTGCTTATTACAACATTATGCTGCGCGCGCAAAGCTATGACCAAAAAGCCCTGCCCGCCGATTATGAATGGCAGCTTGCCGTCGCTGTTGACGGCGATGACCGCGGCATTGTGATCATTCCCGCGACGGCAGGAAGCGTCTCCGAGGAAAGCTTGCGCACGCTCATGGCCAACGGTGCGCATACGATCAGCCTGCGCTGGCTGAATCCGCGGCCGGGAACCAGCCTGGCCATCGACCGGTTGAGGGTCGCCGAAGAAGGCGTTGATCCGGAAGCCAACCTCGTGGTGCGTTCCGGAATTCCGGAGCAGGCGATTGGCGTGCAGACCGAACATTCGGGAGCCGGCGGACAACTCATCTTACGGACAGCGGCGGGGGAAACAGTTATAACAATTCCGGCGCAGATGCCCTGGCCCGGCCCGGATGATTTTTATTGGGCGGAAGTGGATGAAAATACGGGCGCCATTCTGCGCCAGGGTTCGCTGCGTTCCGAAGATGCAGACGAAACCGCGCAATTCCTGCTGGATGTGGAAACCCTGCCGGAAGGCCGCATCCTGGCCGCGGCTTCCTGGGACGGTTTGACGGTGACGCCGTCTTTAGCGCGCGCGCTGGAACGGCTGGGTTCAAAACTGATTCGCAGCATGGATGGCGCGCATGAATGGGCTTTTGCCGGCGTCAAAGGACTCCCTCCAGGCAGTGCTTCGGAACAGATTCAGGCGTTAACTACGGGTGACAGCCGTTTGGATTTTGATCTGGCCATAACCGGCGGCAGCCTTGAAGACCGCCTGCGGATCAACGCGGCGGACTATGCCGTCTTCCGCCAAGGCATGAGCGACACGGCTGAGACTCAGGTCTTTACGCTGCAGGGCAAGGATTATTATGTCAGCGAAACTTCACCGGGAACTTTTGAAGTTTTTGACGGAATTTTGACGAGCGTGCAAAAAATCGTGGACGGCCGTCCGGCGCTGGATCTGGGCAGCCGGAGTTTCTTTGTGGAGCGCGGCGTGAACGGCGCTATCCGCCTTGAGGGCATTCTTACCGGCGATGTTTTTAGCGACGGTCAACTCGACGGCGCAGATCAGGACTTGCTTGCGGCCAGCCGCGGCCGGTTCAGTTTGGACCGCCGTGACGGCACCGTGATTTTCAACGAAAGCCAGCCGCTGGTTTATGCCGTCGAAGTGCCGGAAGACGGCCTGTATTCCGTGGGCCTGGCGGCGCGCAATTTCTTCAAGGCAGGCCTGGATTGGCAGATCGAAGTGGACGTCTATGTGGATGATGAGATTTATCCGCGGACTTCATTTGACGTGCCTGCCGGCCTCAAAGACACGGCAAATTATGTCAATGACCTCGATTTGACGGCCGGAGCGCATACGATCCATTTTTACGTGCGCGACCTATACGGCGAGGGCGACCACATCACGCAGAATCCGCATCCTGATCTTGCGGACCAGCCGGCCGGAGTGGGTTCCGCGCTTCTAGCCGAAAATTTTATTTTCCGGGCGCAGGGTTACCGCAGTGACATGGATCTTAACCACAATCAAAGCATTGACACAGGCGATGAAACGATTCTAGCGGGCTTGATTCTGGCCGGGCCGGTCAGCGTGCAGACGCTCGAGCCCCTGCCCGTGAAAGTCCTGCGTCTGGCCGGCAAGTTTTACCGGGTCGAAATTTCCGGCACTGCCGTGACGCTGGTCTCCGGCAGTGAAAGCATCACTACGGCCGTGGATGAAGTGATTGAGAAGAACGGCGTGTATTACCGCCTGCTGCAAGATGCCGCCGGCGAACTGGCCTTGGCGCGGGAACCGTCCGTCTACGCGTTCCGCGATCCTGCGTTTGAATTCGGCGCGAGCCGGGCGCTAGACCGTCCTGTTGTTTACGTGCGCGGCCGTTATCTGGAAATCGATCGGGCACCGGACGGCCGCTGGCGCTTTAGCGATGCGGTTGGCGAATTCCTGTCCAATAGCGAAAAAACCGAAGTTCTGATCATCGACAAGCTTTTCAAAATCCAGGGCGCTCAGGCCGGCGAATTGTCCCTTGAAGAAGTCCACGCCGAAAGCCTGAAAACGGTGGATTTGGTGATCAATCTAACGGGGGAAGACTACAAGGTCCAGCGTGAAGGCAGCCAGTGGCGTTTTATCCTCGCGACGAATGCGGCCGTGAGTTATCTCTCCGTCGACGGTGTGGTCACGATTCAAGACAGACCCTACGCCTTGCGCTGGGATGATCAGCTTCAAGAGTTAGTTGCGGGCAATCACCCTGTTATTTCCAGTGATCTGGCCGGCCAGTCGGTGGTGCTCGACGGAGTGCTCTATACGATTCGCATGGATACGGCCGATTCGATCAGCCTGCTGGGTGAAGGTCCGGATGCGCTCGCGGGCGGGACTGTCCCCGGAAACCTTACGCTGGCAGGGGCGGTTTATGCGGTCGAAAAACTCATCGACGGCCGTTATGTTTTCTCCGGTCAGGTGCAGAGCCGGCCGGCGGAAGAACCCATCCGGTTGTTTGACGGCAAGTTTTACAGCGTGGCGCATGACGGCGAGTATTTTACGCTCAGCCAAGGCGGAAAGAATTATTCCAATCGTCCGCGTTTAGCGAATTTGCCGGAAGTCGCATCGACCGGTGATTTAACCGCGTTTGAATACTTGAAAGACGGTACGGTGCGGCCGGAGATCAGCGATGTCTATGACTCTCAATCCGGCACGCTGACGTCCGGCGTTTTTACGGTTCCGGGGGATCAAAACTATACGTGGACCTGGGAAATGGCCGCGGGCGGCGAGAGCGGTACCCTGAAAATTCTCAATGCATCCGGAACCGCTGCCCTGCAAGAAACCATCAGTGAATCCATGATGTCGATGCCGGGCGGCTGGACTTTAAATTTTCTCAACCCGTTTATTTCGGGCAAGCATGCCGGCTATAAAGTCAGCTACAACACCGGAACGAATACGCTTACTCTCACGCCCGCCGGCATCACCGGCAATTTTACCGCGCCGGATGGAACGGCTTATCTTTGGGGCCTGACGCGGCATGAGCGCAAAGACTCCGGAGGGCAGCCGGATACGCTCAATGACGGTTATGTTTTCCGCCTGAGTCAAGCCGGCGGGACGGGCCTTTATGAAAAAACCGGTATCGTTGCGAAGTCTCAAGAACTGAATGCGGATTTCACGGGTCTTGTTCAAATGGCCGGCTCGGGCTGGATGGTGCATCTGGATGAAAACAGCGGCAAACTGCGTTTTGATCCCAAGCATTCGAGCGGGAGTTTCATTTCGGCTGTGGACGATGAGCGCTACATCTGGTCGATCGATTGGACCCAGACCGGAGAATTTATGAAGGGGTGGACCTTTACGCTGGAGGATGAGGCCGGCGTCAATACGTTTACGCGTTCCGGTACGCTGAACAGTGATCCGACTTTGGCGATGCCTGAGACGTTTCCACAGCCGTTTGAGGGTGTTTACGCGCTCGCGAATGCCGTGGAATATCAAATCAGCTTTGATCCGCAGACGAACCGTATGACCCTGGCGCCGCAGCGCGTGCTGGTGGAAGAAAGTTCTGACCGGATTTTGATTGACGGGCGCTGGTTTGCGATCAGCGGGACGGATACCGGCAGTCTTGTGCTGACGAATGAAATTTTGGAAGAGGCCGGTCAATACCGTTTAGCCGGCGAGCGTTATGCCCAGCAGGTTGAAACGAGCATGAACGAGATGGGTTTCCCCGGGCCGCAGGTGCTGGTGCTGACGGATGAAAACGGCCGGCGCTTTGAAAGCGTTTTGAATACCACATCCGCCGCGACCGGCCAATACGGGTATAACGCCTATGGTTACTGGGGGCCGATGTATCAATACACCCATACGTACACGGTCACGATCAAAAACATGACGTTTGAAGTGCGCCTGCCGCCCTATGATCCCTACGACTCCAATCCGCCGCCGCTTGAAAATTATACGCTCGTGCCGTATCAGGCCGCGGCCGTAACGGCGGTTGTGCCGGCGGGGACGCTGGTGAAAATCGGCGGCGCAATTTATGCGATTACCCCCAAGCCGGGCGTTGAAAATGTCTACCTGATTAGCGACGGCCAAACGCTGACGGAAGCTGGGCTTGGCGAGCCGGTGCGTTTGAATGGCATCGAATACGTCATCCGCCGCGCGCCTTCCGGAGCGCTCAGTATGATCCAGCAGGTGCAAACGCTGTCCGGGCACCAGGTGATTTTGGAAGGTGTCCGGTATTCGGTCGAAGAGCAGACGGGCCGGGTCATTCTCTCCGATGGTGTTCAGTCGTTTGAGTCCGATGACGCCAAAGCGAAGATTACGGTCAAAGACCGCCTTTATGATCTTGTGCGCACGGAAGCCGGCGCCCTGGTGCTGGTCGAATCCGGCGTGGTCCGCTCGTACCAAACCCTGGTTTTCCAAAATAAAACCTACGATGTCCTGCGCAATAGCGACGGTTCGATTTCGCTGCTCTATCACAAGGCAACGCATGGCACGTTGGCGCCAAAAGAATCCGTCCAGATGCCTGCGCAATTGCGCTATAAAGGCGGAAATTACACCGTGAGCACGCTGGAAGACGGCCGGCTTCAGATCGAAGGTCCCGAAGGTGTTTCCACCAGCGCGGCGGAAACGGGCCTGATTGATTTTGACGGGAAACTCTGGCAGGCCGTGCGGCTTGCGGACGGCCGCTGGACGA
Organism: Candidatus Omnitrophota bacterium; assembly: GCA_023248155.1. Classification (GTDB taxonomy): domain Bacteria; phylum Omnitrophota; class Gorgyraeia; order 1-14-0-20-64-10; family 1-14-0-20-64-10; genus JAHFFE01. The sequence continues at coordinate 74,280 of JAHFFE010000004.1, forward strand.
TTGAGGGAACATTCGAAAGCGCTCCGGCCTCCGGCCAACCGCTGTTTTTTGACGGAAAGATTTACACGCTTGCCATGCAAGCCAATCAATTCGTGCTTTCCGACGGACGCGCTCACTATACGGCGGATGTCTCGGGTTTTGTGAATTTGAACGGCCGCACGTTCTTCTGGAGCGGGACCGGGCTGGAGGATTTCCAGATGTTCAACCGGCCGTATCTTGGCAGAACCGATACGGAAATCCAGCTTGAAGGTTTGAACCTGGCCTATCAGATTGAATATTCCATGATGACGGGCCCGGTCCTTAAAATCACGGATTCTGAACGCAATGCGGTTTATACCAGCTTTACGGATCAAACCAGGGCCTTCATGGATATCCGGGGCGTTCGCTACGAGATTACGGGCAGCTTGTATGACAGCTTCGGCGAGGGGTTTGGCCTGCGGCCGGCCGCCGGAAACGTGCCGGCTTCTGCGCCCGCCGAGGAAGGAACCCGGCTTGTGGTGGAAAACCGCATTCTCAGCGTAAGCCTCAAAGCGGGCACCGGCGATATCTATCTGGCGTCCGACGGTACGGAGACGCTGGAAGTCCGGCTCGGTGAGACGCTCAACGTCAACGGCCTTCCTTATATGCTTAGTCTGCCAGCCTCCGGCGAACTCAAATTCAGCCTGAGCAGCCGCCAGATCAGTCTGGCGCAGTTGGGGCTGGATTCGACGTCCTATCTGGCTTTTGAAACCGCGGCCGGCGAATGGGCCTTCCAGGGAACTTACGATCCCACGGGTGAATTGAGCACAAGCACGGGCGGCGGCACGCTGGTCCAAATCGGCGATCTGAAATATCACATCGAACGCCTCCCTGACGGCGGCCTCAAACTGACCGAAACCGAAGACAGCGCGCCGGTGGTTTATGAAGATCAACTCTTCCGCAGCGACTTGCAGGCCCGCACGATCCGCATTTCCGGCAAGATCTACCGGCTCGCACTTGCGGCGGACGGGGACTGGGTCTTGAGTGAAGATTACGAAACTTCGCAGGCCCTGCAGCCGGCGGTGGAAATCGGCGGCCGCAAACTGCAGTACCGTTTAGAAGACGCGCAGGTGATCTTGACGGACGGGAAAAACAGCTTCCGCAGCAGCCGCGACGGCTCAAACGTGACGATCGACCATCGCCGCTATGCGATCCAGCGCAGCGGCAGCGCGATTACGCTTTCCGAGCCGTCTCTGCCGTACAGCCAGACGATCGATGCGCTTGGCGCAATTTGGCTGATCCGCCGCGACGCGTCCGGAAAAATCATGGCCGACAATCCCGAAACCCAGGAAACGTTTGCCGGCGATACGGCTGGTCTCGTGATTACGATTCGCGGCGTGCAGTTTGATATCACGGGCGAGGAAGGCCGGCGGATTTTCACGCCGCGTATTTCAGCCGAACCCACCCTAGCCGACGGCGCTTTCTTGCTGGCCGGCCGGATGTTCTTTTACAAGACCGAAGACGGGCAATTGACCGTGACGTATGCGGACAGCGGGGCCGCGGCCGGCGCAGCGGACGAAAATGCCGGACTGATCGAAATCGCCGGTACCGTTTATCAAGTGCAGCGCACGAGCGGCCGGCTTGAATTCCATAAGCAAGCCTTTGAAGAAGCTCAGGAAATTTCAGGAGCGGTGTTTTACATCAACGGAACGATTTATGAGGTTCAGTATGATGAGACTGCCGGGTCTTTCGAAGTACGCAGCGGCCAGAAAACTTACACCAGCGATCCGGCCACGGGGCATATTTTGATCGGCGAAATTGCGGCTGAAATCCGCCGCGATACCGCGAGCGGCGAAATTACGATCACGGTGCCCACAGCAGCCAGCGTCAAGCGCGCCGACCAGGCGGTTGAACTCAAGGGCCAGATTTATTGGCTGACGCGCCTGGAAGCCGGCCGGTACGAAGTTTATGATCCGGCTGCGAAAACGCCGCATGCGTCCCGCCTTGAACAAATTGACGGCGTCTGGCTACCGGTGGTGGATCTGGCCGGCAGTGTTTACCGCGTGGTCGAAGACCGCGGTGAACGCATGCGTCTGGAAGAGGTGACAGAGGAATTTATTTCCGACGACCGCTTCAAGGTGCTGGCCGGCGGTAAGGAATACACGATCGGCCAGGATTCCGTGGATCAACGTTTCTATCTCGATGACGGCACGCACCGTTTCTATGAAACCGGGGTGGATGGCATTATCAAGATCGGCGCTGATTCCTTTAGCGTGCGTGAACTGGCCGGCCGGCGCTTGTTTAATCCGGAGGTGGTCAAGCGCGCCGATCTGGATCAAAACGGCGAATTCAACGCCGAGGATGCGCGCATCTTGACGCGCCTGGCCAGCCACTACAAAGACATCAACGGCGACGGTCTGGTCGATCAGCAGGATATTGACGCGTTAAATAAAATTATTGATCTCACGCCTGAGATCCGTGATGCGGTGCCGGATGGTCAGATTACATCCGATGATTTTACTTCGCTTGACGTCAACCATGACCGCAAGATTGATTACCGCGATGCCAACGCGCTCAACCAGGTGGTGCAGAACCGCTTTGACATCAACCGCGACGGCCTCACCTCGAGCGGCTCCGGCGTTCCGGCGACGGATGACCTGGCATTTTTCAACGCCCTGTTTAGCCAGATCCGCCAGCTGCAGGCTCAGGGCATTGTGGTCGAGCCGGCCAAACTAAAAGCGCTGGATGTCAACAATGACGGGCTGGTGACGCATGAGGACGTGACGGCGCTTGGAAAAGTGATCGGCAAGAATTTCGATATCAATGGCGACGGCAAACTCGATGACCTGGCCAATCGCAAGGATGAAAAACGGCTCGACGATGTGATCAGCGCGCTCGCTTTGAAGATCAAACAGAACGAATTGACGCTGGCCGATGTGAACCGCAACGGCAAGGTCGATGACAAGGACCGCTCCGACCTTTCGGAATCGATCCGCAAGTATACCCAGCTCGCGGTTGCCGCGGATTATGACGCCAGCGGCCTTTTTGATTACGGCGACCTCGTAGCCCTGCAGCGGGATGTCGGCGAAATCCGCCGCGGCAGCCTGCTCAGCCCGCAGCTGCTCTCGCGCGCGGACATCAATAATGACGGGCGCGTGGATGACCGTGACTGGAGAACGCTGGAGCAGGGCCTGGCTTCGCACCGGGATGTCAATGAAGACGGCCGCATCGACAGCAAAGACAGCGAGGTGCTGGAACGCTATCTGAATTTCACAGCCGGCGAAATTATTCCGGCCCGCGAAATCCGGCTCGAGACGCCGGAGGGGCTCGAGAGCCAAATTACGGGCAGTCAGTCCATTGTGCTGGATGACGAGCGCTATGTTGTCTCAAAGAACACCGAAGGCGCTTATGTGTTGACGTCCCGCGACGAGACGTTTAACGCCTATGGCGGAATCAATATCGTGGAAATCGGTGAGCACATTTACGACATCTACGAAGATCCGGACGGCAAGATCCGTCTGGTGGATCAGGAAGCGCGCACGCATCAGAGCATGCACCGGGCGGATTTCGTCATCCGGCTGGGTGAGCGGGAATATGACGCTTATTTCAAAGATTACGGCCGTTTTGAATTTAAATCCGCCGAGTGCTTTGACGGAACCGAAAACTGCGAAACGGCGCTGAGCGGTTTTGACGACAAAGTAACACTGCAAAATCAGGTGTTTATCGTTGAAACCGACTCGCTGACGCGTCAGGCCGCGCTCAAAGCGGCCTCGATGCGCAGCCTGAAACGCGCGGACCAGGTCATTGAACTGGAAGGCAAACGCTACGAAGTGGTCAATCATTTTGACGGCAGCTATACGTTCAAAACGGATGAGTTTGAACAGCGCTCCGACCGCGATCAGAAACGCGTCAAACTGGACGGAATTTATTATGACATCCACGAAGATCCGCTGACGGGCCATGTGCAGCTGGCTGAACAGCATGCGATCAGCCGGGTGCTGGCTGACCAGGTCATCCGCATTCAGCGCAAAGATTCGCTTTCCTTGTCCGAAATTTATGCCGGGGCGGATACGCGGGCGCTTTTCCTGGCCAGCCAGGGCGGACAGAAAATCGGCAGTCCGGTCGTTTATGACGATTCTTACCTAGTAAATTTCAACCTTGACGGCACGACGACCTTTACGCATGAGAAGACCGGCACGAAATACACAAGCGGCCGCTCCCAGGAAGACGGCACTTCCGTTGTGACGATTGACCGGATGGCTTTCCGTATTTTCTCCGATTACGAAAACGGCGGGATCTATATCGAGCAGGATCATGAAAAACTGGGCTCCGATGCGGGCGCCGGTGCGGGCCGCGGCCAAGTCACGTTCTTGAAAGCCGGCGAGCCGGTGACTTACGAATGGATTTATGATGATGCGACCGGCAAGCTCAAGATCAACGGTGAATGGGTCAACCCCGAAACCAATACAGCCTTGCTCGACGGCCAGCAATTCCTGATTAATTTTGATCCGGAAAAAGGCCGCCTGGCCATGGAACAGGCCTACCTGCGCTCAAGCCGCGTGGCCGATCAGCGTTTGATTCTGGAAGACACGTTGTTTAATGTTTCGCACAACAAGGACGGCTCTTTCTCGCTCTTTGACGGCGAGACCAGCTTCCGCACCAACCCGGTGTCCCGCAAGGTGACGATCCGCGGCCGGGTTTACGATGTGATTGAAAACAGCTACAGCGGATCGATCACGCTGGCCGAAGAGTACAGCCGTGAAAGCAAGCCGGTCTATGATCAGGTCATTGAACTCAACGGCAAAAATTATTTTGTGCGTGAAAATACGCAGGATGGCATCACGGAGTTCATCCACGCTGACGAGACGATCCGCTCCACGGCCAGCCGGACCTGGCAGGACGCATCCATTGATTTTACCAAGGATAAGATGCCGCAGGGCTGGGCGCCGGAGACGGGCAGCTGGCGCATCATGGCCGGCCGCGCCGAATCGCTGGTGCAAGGCCAGCAGGCCTCGTTTGCCCGCACCGGGCTTGTGACCGAAACTGATTTTACATTGTCGGTCGATCTCTCCTTTGAAATCCTCAGCGATGAACCCGCCGCGCCTGCCGGCACAGCCGATGAGCGTCTCTGGGAAGGCTCAGTCCTCTTTAATGTGATGGATCGCGATAACGCTTACGCGGCCCGCCTGTTTGAGCGGGGCGGCAGCCGGTTTGTGGGGTTATACAAGCTGGTTCACGGGATTGAGTATCCGCTGGCCTTGGAGCGCGAACTGCCGTTTGAGTTCAGCACGGAGACGGATTACCGCATGCAGATCCGTGTGGAGTCCGGCAAAATCACGCTGGCCATGAATGATCAGCCTCTGCTGGAGGCCCAGGACCATTATTTCACCGGCGGCGCCGTGGCGCTCGCTGGCAAGGGCCGCGATGTTCAGTTTGACAACATCGTTCTGCATCACGCGCACGAACTGGATCAGCCGCGGCAAGTCACGATAGATGACCATCTTTACACGATTTCACGGCGTGATTTTACCGAGACGTATGATCTGGATATCAACCGGGACGAGGCGTTCAGTCAAGGCGACAGCGGCGCCCTGCTGGAAGCTTTGCTCAGTAACGGGCTTGTCAGCGAAGAAGACTTGGCTCGTTACCGCGCGCAGGGCGGAACCGCGGGATTGGGCGCTAGCGGCGGCGAGGGCGAGGGATCGTTTGCGGGCGGAGAGAGTGCCGGAGGGGGCGCAGGCATGCCGGCCGGCGGGGAAACTGGCGCAGGTTCAGGCACGTCCTATCAGGTTTCGGAAGACGAAGGCGTGGATTTGAGCGGCCTGCATGTCAGCATTCCGGGCCGCCTGCCGCGTTCGACCGTGGACATTACCGGCGACGGCCGCGGTGATATTGCGGACATCAAACGTATCCAAGAAATTCTGTTTGCCGTGCGCCGCGGTGAAATTGTCCAGCCGCGTGATTACGAGAAGGCGGATGTTACCGGGGATGGAAAAGTTACGGATGCCGACTGGAAAGCGATTGAAACCGCGCGGCTCAAAGCGGCGCGCAGTGACGTGACCCAAGATGGCGTTACGGATTACCGCGATGTTGAAGCGATCCGCCACATTGACCGCGAAGAAGTCATCCGGGCCACGGCGTCTGAAATCGCGAAAGCGGACCTGAACCACAACGGCGCGCTGGACGCTGCGGATGTGGCGCAGCTTGAGCAGACCATGAAGCATATGCATGAGCTGGATCTTGATTTCGACGGCAAGATTGTTTTGGCGGACGAACTGGCGGCTTTTGACAAAGCCAAAGAATTTTACGATCTGGGCTTGAGCCTGAGCGCCGAACAGTTTGCGCGGGCGGATATCGATCAGGACGGTTTGATCACGCCGGCGGATCTGCGCATTTATGAAAAACTGACCCAGCAGTGGGATGCTGCCGGCACGCCGCGCAATGTTTTTGATCTGACCAACGACGGCGTGGTGGATGGCAGCGATGAGCAGCGCATGGTTGATCTTTTGATGGCCGAGGGCCTCAAAATCACTGAAGAAGAAAAAGTCCTCGGCGATATCAACCGCGACGGCATAACGGACAGCCGTGATTTGGATCTCTATACGCTGATTTATCAAAATGAAAACCGGCTGAATATTGATGGGGTGGCGGGCATCAATGCGCAGGATGTTAATAAAGCCGCCTCGATCCGCAGCTGGCTGGCCGCGCGTAATGCGCCGGTGCGCGGGCTGACTCGGTTGAAAGATCTTCAAGATGCGGGCGTGGACACCGCCAATCCGGATGCGGTTGCCGCGCATCTCAACCAGCTGATTTCAACCACGCAGGCCAAGATTGCCGACGTCAACGGCGATGGTCTGATCGATGAAAAAGATTTGGCCCGCGCCCGCGAAGTCGAGGAAATCGTCAGTTACGGTATGGACCGCGGCTTTGCGCTGGACATGCGTTTCGATCTTAACCAGGACGGCAAAGTCGATGACAGTGATCTGGCGGCGCTGATGACCGCCATTTCCAACCAGATTGTGCATGATGTGAATGCGGACGGCGCGGTCAACCAGACGGATGTGGATCTTTTTGACCGCATGATCCGCTATCAACGCACGGGCTATACGGTGATGCCGGATGATCTGGAGAATGCCGACATTGACCATAGCGGCGCTTTTGATGCGGGCGATGTGACGAATTTCACAAACGCGCTGCCATTCTACCGCGATGTGACCGGCGATAAACGCCTGGATAGTGCGGATCTGCTCGCGGTCCGTAAAGCCAAGGCCTTGCAGGAAGCCGGTTACACGGACCGCTCCTCCGGCGAGCCGGTTTACCGGCCGCTGACGCTGGATCTGCTGCGCCGTGCGGATCTGACCCGCGATAACGTGATCGACAGCGCGGATAGCGCTTTTCTGGCGCAGGCCATTCAAGGCAATCTGGATCTGACCGGTGATTTTGCCGTGACGATCGAGGACCAGCTGCGGCTCGGCCAGTATTCGCCGTGGGGGCTGGGCGTGAAGCAAGTCGAACGTGCAGACATTGATCAGGACAATCTTATCGGCGCGCGTGATTATGCCGGCCTGCTGGCGGCGCTCGGCGGCATTGACCGCGCGGATGTCACCGGTGACGGCAAGGTCGATGCCAATGATCTCAAAGATTTACGCCGGCTGGTCGAAGCGGCCAAGCTGAAAGTGACCGGCCGCGATGTGGTGCTGGCGGATGTGACCCGGGACCGCAAGGTCGATGTGGCGGACGTGACGAAAGTCATTGAAAGCGTACGGGCTTTGCAGGCCTTTGACATCACCGGCGACCGCATGGTCAATGCGCTGGATGAACAGGCGCTTTTCTTCCTGTGGGGCGTCGAGCCGCTGGATCTGTTAAACCAAAGCGAAGCCGCTTTGGCTGAGCTGGAAGCGCGTGCGGCCGCTGCGGTCGACGCCGGGGAAGCCCGCGCCATCGAACGCGCGGCCCAAGGTATTTTTAATCAGGCCCTGACCATGGAAGAAACCGGCAAAGCGATTGCGCGCATGCTGCTCAGCCCCAGCGAATCGCAACAGATGCTGCAGGAAATTGCGCAGATCATGGCGCGTCTTTCCGGACACCGCAGCGCCATCCAAGCCGTGCTCGCTGCGCTCACCGGACAAGCAGCGCTGGCCCCCAGCCTCGCAAGCCAGCTGGAAGATGCCCTCAAAGTCCTCAAAGAAACTTTGGTTGAAGCGCGCGCGGCTGAAAGTTCGGATGCGGTGGATTCATTGGTGCTTTCGGTCGAGCCCGTGATTCAAAATATGCGTACACTGGCCGGGACGCAGGGACAGGTCCAGCCAGGAACTCAGCCGGACCTGTCCCTGGCTGCCTATCTGGATCAGGGCGAGGCTGTTTTTGCTGAACTCTCCGCGTTGGCGCAGTCCGTGCGGCAGGCGGAAGAGACGATGGCAGGCCTTGCCGAACAAACCCGCAATGCGCTGGCGCTGGCGGATTGGATGAGCCGGCAGTTTGAAGCCGGGGCAGATACCAGCCCTGCTTTTGTGTCGCTGCTGGCTTTTGGCCGGAATGCCCTTGCCGAGTCGCAGCGTGCGGCCCAGGCTGCGCGCGCCCGGGCGTCGGGTCTTCTGGCACAGATGCCGGCGAATACCGCGGCCCTGCAGGCCCAGGAAACTTTGCGGGGCGCCCAGAGCCGTTTGGATCAAGCGCTGGAAACCCTCACGCAAAGTTTGCATGAGGCCCAGGCTGCCGAGAACGGTGCCATGCCTCTGGTGAAGGAAGCTCAGAGCAAACTCGACCACATGCGGATTTTGGCGGCGCAGTCCGTGACCACGGCCCTCGCAGGCACGGCCGCAGCGCTCGTGACCCAGCTGGCCCGGTCCAATCTCGGCCGCGAACCGACACCGGATGAAATCAGAGCCGCCGTGGCGGGCCTCGCGGCAGGAGAAACACTGGAACAGACGGCGGGCCGCTTGCTGGCAATTTCCGATGCGGCCCTGATCAAAGCCGCGCTGGATCCGCTGCGGGATAAAACCTCCCTGGATGAAAGTGCTCTGGGCGCGCGCTACCAGGCCATGACCGCAGGCCTCTGGCCATTGGAAAGTGCGACTCAGTCCGTGATGAATTATTTTGGACCGGCCATGGATTGGCCGGCCGAATTGGCACGCTTGCAGCGGGGGGCCGACGAAATTCTCGCAGATTTAGAGGCGGCTCTCGCTGAAATGGACCGCTTGCTTTATTTGAATCCCGGCCATGCGGAACTGAACGCCAATGCTCTGCTCATGACCGATGTTCTGAATCAGGCGGCCGGCCTGGCTGAAGACCTGCGGGAATTCCCGCAGGTGCTGACGCCGGAAATCGAAAATTTCAACCTTGCCAAAGCCACGGCCGAAGCCAGCCTCGCGTCTGACGAAAATCTGCAGGTCCATCTGGCCGCTGCCGAGCTTTTGACCGGACGCATCGACGCCATGACTGAAACTGCGGATAGGGCGCAAGCGCTCCGCTGGCTGGAAACTTTTGAAACCACGGCCGCCGGTCCTGTGCCTCAGCAGATCAACGCACTTGTGGCGGCCGCCAGAACCAAAGTGGAGAGCGCGCAGCAGGTGGAGGCCGGCATCCGTCTGCTTGAAGCTGCGGCCGAACAAACAGACGCAACCGCCGAATTTATCCGCGCGCAAGCCGGCACGATGAACCGTGAAATGCTGATCGGCGTCGTGGATCAGCTTCTGGGGCAGTTGGAGGCGGCCGCGGCACAGGCTTCAGGCGTGATCAGTCAGTATCCGGACACGGCGGCGTTCAGCCGTTTGAGCGGCCGTCCGGAAGCGCTGATGGCCCAGATTAAAGCCGCTCACGAAGCCATGCTGGCTGAATTATTCCATGAGCGGGTGGTCACAAATCGCGGGGCCGATTCCGTTGAAACCGCCGCGCTTTTGGCCGGTGCTGTGAACCGGTTGGGCGCAATCGCTGCGGACAATGGAGTGGCAATTCATGAATTGCCACTACGGATGCTTTATACGCTGATAAATAACACACGATCCAAAGTCGCTGTGCTGGAAAGTGAACTGGCTACGGCCGTCAATGCCGGCGTGGATGCCGGGGCTAATTTGGCCTCAATTCGCGACTACCTGGCCCGTATTGACCAAACTGCGGCGGCCTTGAACGCCCGCGCTGCGGCTTTGGGCGCGGATGTGAATGCGCCGCTGACGGCGGCTGACAAGAATACCGCTTTAATTTCGATTCTCAGCGGACTTGAAACGCAATCCCAGGCTGCGAATGCGACGGCCTTGACCCTCAAACAAATCCAGCAGGCTGTGCGCGAGATCCAGGGACAAGTCCAGTTAGCCGCTCAAGTGCCGGGGACTCAGGGAGAGGTCCAGTTAGCGGCTCAGATGGACCTGTCCCTGCTCACGGTTAAAAATGCACTGCTGCGTGCCACCGGCGGCGCGTCTCTGGTGGAAGAAACGGTTTATCTGGCCGCGGCCGGGCGCTTGTCGCTGGTGCTTGCCAACAACACGAATGATTTGACCTTATTGAACCGGCTCGAAGTCTTTGCCGGTGATTTTGCGGTTCAAGCCGCCGCGGCCCGCGCAAAATTGGCTCAGCTTGCTGCCGCAGACAGCACGGGCGTCTATGGCTTCAGCGCCAATCTGCCTTCACTCGCCGCGCTCGAAGCCGATACCGGCAAAACCAAGGCGCTTGTGACCGAAAGACTGGCGCATTTGGCCGGACAGCCGCAGGCTTGGTCCACGGATCCGCTGGTGCGCGCGCTGCATGAAGCCGAAGCCCTGCAAAAAGCCATCATGGTCCAACAGGGACAGGTCCAAACAACTCAACAGGACCTGTCCCTTAAGACTTCGCTCGCGATCCTGGAAGCGATTGGGGAGGCCGTGACCAGCACGATCGCGGCTTTGACGGAATCCGCCCGTCAGGATGCGGCCGCTTTTGAAGACCGCCAGCGGCTGCTTGAGAATTACCGCGGTCGTTTTGATTTCTCCGAACAAGCCGCTCTGCTTCAAAGTGAAGAAACCATAGCGGCGGCGGAGCAGGCGCGTGCAGCCGAGCAAGCCGCATTCGAGCGTCACCTCGCCCTGCTGCAGGACCTTGAAACCCAGGATGAAACCCTGGCCCGGGCTTTGGCGGATATGGCGATTGACGATGCTCAAGAATTGCGCGATTTGGGCGCTGAGCCGGATCTTGCGATCGTGGAACGCCTGGAAATGCAGGCTGAATCCGCGGAAGCGCGGCAGGATTCCGGAGCGCAGATTGAAGAACTGGCCGAGGGCCTCGCCGCCTGGATCGAACGGCTGGAGACCATGACGGCCGGTCTGAATACCAACGAGGAGTTGGCGGTGCGTGAAGGCTTGCTTGATCTGGCGGATGCCGTTACGGCGCATTGGCAGGAACTGCTGACCGAGCCGTCTGCGGCCGAGGTGCGCCAAAAAGTCGATGCGCTGCGCAGCGTTGTGACGCAAGACCTGCAGGCGCTTGAGACCACAAAAGGGGCTGCGGATGCGGCCGCCGATTGGCTGAAAGAAAACGGCGCGCATCTGACCGAACTGGACCGTCTGATTGGCGAGGCCATGGCCGCATTTGAGACTGCTGCGAAGACCACCGGTGTAGGGGCGGGTTCTAAAACCGCCCAGGATGCCGCTGCTTCCGCGCGCCGGCTCTATGAAGAACTCGAAACGCTTCAGGATGAATTTATCGCGCTTACAGCCGAAGTCGAAAATGCCTCAGCCTATGAAGACGACATCAAGGCCATGATGACCGCGCGTGAGGAGTTCCGCGCGGAACTGGACGGCCTGGCGGAAACACAAATCCTGACGCAGATCCAAACCTCGCAGGGCGCGGATGTCACCCAACTCCTGAATACGATTGAAGCGCAGATGACGGCCAATCTCAATGCCCTGCGCAATCTGGACCCCGAAGAATTCAAAAAATCCACGGCCGAACTTTTGGCGGGTCATCCGGAATTGGGCGGCCTCAAACTCGAACTGCCGGATGCCGGAGCCCTGGATGAAAACTCTCAGCCCGACCTCTTGCGGGCCTTGCTTGAGGGCGCCCGGACGCCGGCGGCCGGCGGCACGCCGCTGCGCGGTTATTATCTGGGTTATCCGGCCACAGCGACGCTGATGAACCTTGAAAATCTGATCAGCGTTCTCGCGGCCCAGCAAGGCTCCGGAACCATTTTCGCGGAAACTTGGCTGACGAGCATGCGTGAGCGCATGAACGCCTGGTTCAACCGCATGTTCGGGATGGAGGCTGAACTTGAACAGTACCGCGTCCGCATGATCGTTGACAATTCCGCTGCGGGCATCGAATGGTCACGCGTACTCGATGGAAATATTAGCGCGGTCAATCAGCTGATCAGCGAAGCGTCAGGCGCTGCCTCAGGCGCGGATGCGGTCAATAAACTCCGCCAGGCGGAGCGTATGATCGCGCTGGTCGATGCCCAGCAGCGAGCCGTGCAGGCGCTCTGGGACGATGTGCGCGCGCGCGGTGAGATGAACAGCATCTGGTATAAGACGCGTACGATTTGGCAAAGCCTGCCGCCGCTGGATGTTTACGGGAAGTATCTGGACCAAATGGAAATCCTAAACGAGGGCGGTGAAATTTTACCGGGTGAAATCGTCGCCTATGGAAAACATGTGAGTGATTTTGCCGCGGAACTGGCGAAAAAAGTCAAAGACCTGAATCTGGCCGCCGACTCGGCGCGCCAGGCCGCGGCCGGCAAACTGATAGGCTCGCTCAAATCGAGCCTGCAGGCGGACCAGCGCGTGATGGATAGTCTGTTGACGGAGATTCGCGGAACCTCTGATGCCTGGGTGCGCGAGGCGGCCCGGCGCGAGATCCACACCCTGCTGGAAAAGGCCGGCCAGCGCCTGGCGGATGCCAGCGTGCAGGCCGACGAGTGGCTGGATGCCACGACCTTTACAGTGTGGACCCGGTCCATTCTGCGGGAAAACGGCATCGACCCCGATCTGCCCGAAAATCAGAAGATCTTTGAAGAGAAGAGGGCGAATGTGCGCCGGAACGAAAAACTGAAACTGGATGGCGAGCGCCGCGCGGCGGCTGCCATGTTGAACGGCTTGCGCGTGCTGGCGGAACAAGCCGGGGCCGCAGTCATGGACAGCCTGATTTTTGAAGGCGGCAGCAAACTGCTGACCGCTGAATTGAGTGAAATCAGAACACTGCTCGGCGTCTTTGCCGCGCGCAGCGAATCTGAGCGCGATGCCGTCAAGACCGAGGCCTATCTTGAAACTGCACGCATTCTGCGTGATAAAGCGCTGGTTTTGATGAATAAGGTGCGTGAGCAAGCGGCGGCCGAGGACGCCACGCTGGAAGACCGCAATGAAGTCGCCAAAGCGGAGGCCCAATGGGATCTGATCAACACTGCCGCCGGCTATCTGGAAAATAACCGTTCAGTTCAAACAACTCAGGCGACCGGCGGTGATTCCCTGACGAACGAGGCGCAGCGATTCTTTGAGGCCGGCAATGCTCTTTATGGGGTGCTTGATGATATGCTGGCTCGCCGGCAAGTGCAGCTGGCGGGGCCCTATGACGATCTCAGTAACGATTCCGCGTTTACCATTTTACTCGCATACGGGGATCAAATCACAGCCGACCTGACGGCCCTGCGGGATCGTATTCAGGCCACGAGCGGTATTCTCTCAAACGCGTTTGTGAATACAAACATCTGGCTGCAGCACCTCAGCGGCATCATGGAAAATGCGCGGACCCGCGCCGCAGCGTTTTTCACCATCGGCGACCCTTCCTCGATCCGGCCCCTGGACGCCATGCGGACACTCAACAGACTGTCCGGCAGTATGACAGCGGTCATCAAGGAAAGCTTAGAATCGCACGAATTCGCTGCGTACCGGGCGGAGAACTATCGCGCGTTTGAAAGTCTGGCTCAGGGACTGCGCCGGACGCTGGATCAAAAATACCAGCAGCTGGATACGATCTACCGGGCGGATCGCACGGCGGCAGCCCTGGCCGAACTGAAAGACGCCGCGCTGGAAGTCTTCAAACCCGCGGCCCGCTTAAATGAACTGCGCATGGCTTTCGGTGAAATGGCCGAGGTGGCGCTGGCGGATTTAACCCAGGCTAGCGTCGTCGAATTTTTACGGACAGAGATCGAACGCTCCCTGTCTGCGAATGAAGCGGCCCTTATCACGCGCGCGGCCGAAGAAGTCCAGCAAGGGTTGATCCGCGCCGCGTCCGTCTCGGCCGTGGGCATCGCGCGAAACCATACGAAGTACGAAGTGGTCTTTAATAATACGACACAGCGGCGCGAACGGACGGTGATCGATTATGCGCTCAGTGCCGGCGGTACAGCTGCCTTCCGCCAGACGCTGGCGCAGGCCTCAGATTTGCAAAAGCCACTTTCTGAAATGAACGAGCTTGCCATTCTCGAAAAAATCCGCGAAACCAACGGCGTTTTTGCCACGGACTATGTCAAACGGCAGGCGCAAATGTTTGAACGCTGGCGCCTCAAATTTATTCCGCAGGACAATGCCTTGAGCGTCACGTGGAGTATGCTGATTTCGCGTGAACTCGAGGAAGAGTTTAACCGCTATACGAATATTCGCGATACGCTGGGCACTTCGGCCCTGGACGGCTATGCCGATGAGTTCTCTTATCATCTCAGCATGCTCAACTGGGCGGGGAGCGTGATTGCACGGGAAGGCACGAATACGTTCAGGAACAAGAGCGTTGAAATCGACGGCACAAACTGGGCGGTGCGGGTGGATGCAGTCGATGTTCTCGCCAAAGCAGTGGATAAGGAAACTTCGCCGGAAAAACTTGAAATGCTGGTGCCGATGCTCAAGGAACAGCTGGACGCGTTGGAAATTTTAAATGGCTCGGGGATGTCTCTTGGGAAAGACAATTACCACATCGGCGAAGCGGCGTATTTTGCCGTGCAATCCTTCAGCTCTGAAGTTAAGACCCGGGCCTATGACATTTATCTGGAGGCGCTCAAGCGCCTGGAGTTTTTCCGCATGCTGGAATTGGGCGGGGAGCAGTCCGTGGCCGATATCCGCGCTCAGGTCTATACCGCCGTCGAGATGCGCCGCAAGGCTCAGGCGTCCAATGATCTGGAACTGCTGATGACGCTTGCCGAGGATGCCCGCAACCGGCGCAAACAGGCGCAGAAAATTTATAAGTCTATGCTCACGCTGCTTGCAAAAGCCCTGACCGGCGACTTCAAAAATCTCGACAAGGTGCTGCCGGCGTTCAAAAAACGCGTGACGGCGGCTAAAGAGCTTTTAAACCGGCTGGCCGATGAATGGGCGCTGATTGACGCGGCGCGCATGGAATTGGCGGCCAAGGCGGACCGGGGCGCGCTCCTCGCCGGAGAAATCACCTCCCTGGCGAGTCAGGCGGCAAAATTGCGCGCTGAAATTCTGGGCCGCGAAGAGGCGGCCGGCGAACCTTCGGGCGCGGCGGCTTTAAAAGATATTCCGCTTGAGAAAATGGCCAAACTGCTCGGAATCACGGAGGAGGAAGCGGAAAAGGTCGTGGATGTGCTTTCGAATAAAACGCTCACGCACCAGAATTCAGCCGCCGTCCTGCAGTCCATGGAGGCAGTGCGCAAAATGTTCGACAGCGGCAAACTACGCCTCGAACGTTTGACGGCGCTGATTGAAGTGCCCTATGCCGACATTGCCGGCGGAGTCCAGAAGACGGCCGCGGCGATTAACGCCATCATCGACAAGCCGGCCGCAGCCCAGGCAGCGGCGGATATTTTAGCGCAATTCGGCACGGGCATTTCCGCGGTTCCGGGAAGCGATGCGGCTATTTTAGCAGCCCTGGTGCTGGGCCTGTTGGCCGCCAGCGTGGAAGAGCCCGCAGCTTCCGCAGCTCTGAAAGCCATAATCCGCGAAGCGGCGGCCAAGGCGGCAGCGGAAGCGGAAATGCTCGGAGGCACCAGCGTCAGTCTGTCCGCGGCGGCCGCATCCGCCCAGGGTTCAGCGGCGATGGCCACGCGCATTGTGAACCAAATTCAAACCGAAAGCGGTACGGCGAGCGGCAGCGTGACAACCGCGGCCGCGTTAGCGGTGCTGGCTGCGGCATATTCCGCTCACACGGCACAGCCGGCGTATTCCGAAACCACGGCGTCTGTGCTAGCCTCGAATATCAATGCGTTTACGGCTTACCGGGCATACCTTGAACCGCTGCCTCTCGTGTCGCGGGCCGATGCGGCGGCGACAACAGCGCTCATTGCCGACGGACTCGCGGCCGGAAGCGACGTCAGCGCGGAGGCCGTCCGCGCGGCGGAAAAAGCTTCGGGCCTGGCGCTCATGCTGACGTCGCTGATGTCGCAGGATCGCGGTATTCCGGGTTATGCGCCTCAGGCGGCTGCGTCGTCTGCGGCCCTGTCGCTGGCGGCACTGTCCCATGCGATTGTAACATCGGGAGTCACCGGTGCGATTCGCAGTGCTGCGCTTAATGCAGCGGCCAGCGCCCGGGATTTGGCCGCGCAGGTTGCGGGAATTTCATCGCCGGCTCAGGGTGCCCAGGCGGCACGTGATGCTCAGGCCATTTCCGCAAATCTTGTCCAGATGTTTGCGGAAAATGAGTTAGCTATGCCGGCGGCCATGCAGAACTTTGTGACGGCAATTGCCGTTGCGGCAGAACTGGCCGGCGGAGCGGCCGCCGGAACGTTGAATCTGCCGGAGGCCGTCTCTATGGCCTCGGGCCTTGCGGTGACCTTTCTCCGCAATAGTCAAAGCTACCTGCTTACTGCAAGAACGCGCGAGCAGACGGCGGCGCTGACGGCTCAACTTTCAACCGCTTCATCCTGGAGCTCATCCGCACCGCAGGAAGTCGCCGGCTCGATCCATGGATTAGGCGTATCACTTACAGCCGGACAGGCTGCTTCCGATGCGCAGGTCATGGATGCGGTGGTAGCTGCGACGGCTGCTTTTAATCTTTTTGCGAATGCGATTACGACCGATTTTAACATTCCAGAGGAGATTCGAACTGCGGCGCGGCAGAAAGCTCAGAACCTCGTTTTTTACGCGCAGCACCTGGCGCCGGCCACGACCGTGGATTGGGCGGTGGCTGAGGCGCTCACCCTGATGCAGAATGATCTTTCGGATCTGCAGGGAATGTTCCTTGCGGCTGGAATTGGGATGCCTCCGCGGGTATCGGCAGCTATGAATGCGGCGGCCGCGGCGCGGATGCTCAGCAGTTCGCTGGTTCAATCTACGCCGGTATCGATTTCGACACAGGCGTTGACGCAGAGTTTGACGACGGCGCTGCTGATACTTCCAAGCACGGCTGCGCCCCAGCCCTTGGAGCAAGGCGCAGCTTCTCAGGGCGCGCTGGCGCTCCAAGCAGCGAGCCGTCTTGCCGTAAGTCTGACGGCCGAGGCGGATATTACCCGGCTGGGCGATACCAGCGCCTTGAATTCCTCAGCTCTTGCCGCAGGCCTTGCCGCCGCGGCGTCCGCCGGATCCGCCATGCCGCAAGGCTTGACGTCTCAGGCGGCGCAAATGGCGGCGACCGCCTTGTCCATGATTGCGGCCGCGGCCATGATTCCGCAGTCAACGGACGATTTGAAGCAGCAGGCCGCTCTCGCCGCCGCCCAGGCCCAGACGCTCGTCGAAAGATCGGGATCCTCGGAGGCGGTCAGTGCCGCAGAAATCAAGGAAGTTTCGCTTGCGGCGGCGCAGTTAGCCGATACCGTGAAAGCCTTCATGACTTCGCTCAATCTGACGGTACCGGCCAAAATTGACCAGATGACGAATGCGGCTCAGCAAGCGGCCGCACTGGCGGGTGCGATTGAAAAGGGCCGTTCGGGCGCTTCGATCGTCCAGGCTTTTGGAGTCAGCGGCGCGGGCGTGATTCAATATGCGCTCCACAGCCCCGAAGGCAAGGCTGTTTATGAAGCTTATCGCGATGTGCTAGGCCGTGATCCCAAGGGCGAAGAACTGGCCGTGGATTTGGCCGACGTGCTGGCCGGCAAACTGACGACCGCCGATTTGAAAGTGCGCCTGCTCGGTTCTGAAGAGTACCGCCAGACCCGTGCCTTGATGGAACGCGTCATTCTGTCGGTGGGTGCGGTGCTTGAAAATTATACGGGCTTAAAACGCAGCGAACAGATCATATTCGCTGCCGGCTTTGGTATTCCCGCTTCCATGGCGGCCTCACTGAATAAAGATTCTGCCACAGCTATTCTTAAATACCTGTCGGAACAAAGCCTGCACTTCGGCATCAGCGCCTTCACGGCTCTCAGCTTCATGCTCTCTCAAGACTCACGACTCAAGACTCTCGACTACGAAGAACTCGCGCGCCAGACGATTCTCTCCGACATTCTCTCCGGCGTGCTGCGTGCCGATACGCGCGGCGAACTGGTCCTCTCGGCTTTTGCGCTTCAAAATACGGCGGCGCACGCGGGGCTCGAACTTTACGGCCGGCGCATGACGGCCGAGGAATTGCCGGCGCTTAAATTGCCGGCCATTATTCACCTGGACGGCGATCATTTTGCCGTGCTTGAAAAGGCCGACGCTGAAAACGTGACCGTGCGTGAATATACGGGCGATTCTTTTGCGCTGAGCGTGGCGGAATTTGTGAAACATTGGGACGGCTTCGTGATGAGCGCCGATCAACCGGACCGCCGCACGCTTGACAGCGCGAGCCTGCAGCTCATCCGCGGTTCGGATGCGGCGCTGGGATCAAGCCCTGCCGATATTGCGGCATTGTCCGTCCAGCTTGGCAATTTGTTTGCCGCCATGGCTTCCGGTTCCGTGGATGCGACGCTGGCTCAGGCCGCCTTGGCCGCGGCAGGGGATTTGGTTTCCGTGCTGGCCATTTTTGAAGAATTAAGCGCCAAGGGCGCTTATCTCAAGAGTGCCGAAAATCTGGAAGAGCGCCTGCGCCAGCAGTCGCTGGCCTTCTTTGAGGAAATCGACCGGCTGGACCTGACCGTGCGCCGCGCTTCGCGTGTGTCGCAAGGCAAAGCTTTTATGGATCAGATCACCGCGCGCAACAAGGACATCCAGAATTTGCTCATTATTGCCCAGTCTACGGCTATGCAGTATCCTTCGAACTCGGCGATTGCCGCGGATCTTGCCGAAGTACAGACCATCGCGGCCCAGGCGGCGAACAAAGCCGCGCAGACCGCGATTTATCTGAATGAATTGACGGCCGCCGAAGCCAATGCGGCCTCGCTGGCGTCCGCCATGCGCCAGGATCTTGCGCTCATGCAATCCCTGAACCTGCGCGCGCTGGCCAGCCGCAGCAGCGCGGAAGTGGCGTCGATTTTCTCGCAGGCGGATGAGATGGAAGACCAGATGCGCTTGCTGCGTGAAGACATCAACGACGTCTACGATGCCTTTCTCAGCAGTCAAGCCATTCTGGACCGTGCCACGGAAGCCAACGAACTGCTGCTGGAAGCGGCGCGCATCCTGGCCGAGTTGACCGTGCGCGCGCGTGCCGTGGCCCGTTATAACCAGATGAGCCCGCTGCTGTTGGACCGCGCGGATGTCAACCGCGACGGCAGCGTGACTGCCGCTGACGTGACAGCGCTCAATCTGGCCATGGCCACGGTGGATGACATCAATCTCGACGGCGTGGTCGACCTGCTCGATAAGGCCATCTGGCAGCAGCTCCTGCCGCTGATTCCGACGCTGGATTTCCTGAATGGAACCTTAGCCGGGCTGGGCGATGTGGATGCGGACAGCCAGCTTGACAGCGACGACGTCTCCTTGTTCCGTTCGTACTTGTCGGCTTACGTCAACGTGGATCAAGACCCAGCCGGGCTGGTGGATTCGAGCGATGTCCTGGCCGTGAGCAATTATGTGAATTCAGGCTACACCTTCAAATACGGCACGCCGGACACCGTGACGCTGTACCGCTACTTCGGTGAAACCCAGCCCAAAGTCGTGCACGTGGCCGATCCGAACCAGACCATCTATGTCAATTCGATCTTTGATGTACTCGATTCCACGAGCAATGAGACATTGGATGCCCTGACGGATGTGGAGTTTCCTGAGAATCAGGGCTTTTATGCCGGCCAGATGCAGGGAATTGAGCGCTCAGCACTGGCTTCCGATGATGAAAGCGCCGTGGCGCTCTTGGCCAGCCGCGCCCGCGACTTACTGGATCAGGCGCTCTTGGGCCGCGATCTTTTGACCCTCATCAATACGCCCGCCAGCCGTCAAGTGGCACAGACTGCGGATGGAACGCTTGAAACTTTGGCTGATCTTTACACGGCCCTGCAGGATTGGACCAAGTTTGCCGCTCAAAAAGAAGACGTCGTGCGTTTGGATCGCGAAGCGCTCGTCAGTGCGGAAGCGGCGTTGGCCCAAGCGCGTGCCGCATTGGCCGGGCTTGTCGCTCAAGTCAATGCCGGCACGCTTTCATCGGCGGATCCTGCCTTCGCCGCGGCGCTGGCCAATGTCAGTGCCAGGGAAAGCGCATACACAGCGGCAAAAAACACCTTGAGCGCATCGGCGCAGGACTCCGGCCGCGTGCGGCGCGAGAAAATCCTGCTGGACTATCTCTACAAGTCGGCCAAGAACGATTTGGAATCCCTGCGGCGCTCGTACGAAAAAATTCGCGCTCAAGCCGAGGCGTTGCGTTACAAGAGTTACGCGGCCGTTACAAGTTCGTTTGTCCGCTATCTTGGAGATGCCGCCTATGCCGCGGGGCAAAAACTTGACCCCAATAAACCGGAGGACAAACCGCTGATCCGCGCGCTTCAGGAAGTCCAGGCCTTCCAGTACCGTCTGGCGGAAACAACCGGCAATGATTTGATGGACTTGTATAACGGCCTTAGCTTTGCGCGTGACAATGGGTGGGAAACCGGTCTTCAGCCGCCGGCGGACCCGATGCCTTTGACGATGGGCGCCTGGAATGATGATACCAACCCGCTGCAATTGATTGACTTTGATCATTCCAGCGCCCGGGAATTCCGCGCGAACGTCGACCGGCTCAAAATTATTTTCGAGCATTGGGGCGAACCGCTGCCTGGAACCGGCACGGGTGGTCTTGACCTAATGCTTGATGCCAGCCAGGTTACGTTCATCGAGCAGTTACGGGCCAAGATGGATACCATGACGCGTCTGATGCATCAAAACTATCCGTATTGGCAGCTGAAGCTGGGCGACGTGCTCTCAGGCGTGCCGCATTTCTTTACCGAGGCGCGCATGCTGATCGAAGGCGCTAAAGTGTATTACCAGGAACTCAAGATCCGGGCCGCGCTTGTGCGAAGCGCGCATCAGGCCTATGCCTCCCGTCAAACCGAATTTAATGCGGCCGCTGCTCGCGCTCTCGGTGTGGACCTGAAGGACCTGGATACGGATGGCGATGTGGATTATGACGATTTGAATGTTCTTAAAACCCGTGTGGATACGGAAGAGCAGGAGTATACCGGCACGCTGGGCTTAATGAGTGAACTGACCGCGCCCGATGTCGGCCTCGAAGCCGTGTTGAATAAACTCGAAGGCTTCTACGGCAATATGAAACCCGTGGACCGGCTTGAAAATCTGCGCCGTGAATTCTCGGCTTTTGAAGAACGCGTGCGCATGGCCCCAACGGCTGAAGCGGCGGCGGCTGAATACGAAGCGGCTGCGCTGGTGCTGCGTGACATCACCATGCCCAATGAAGAACACTCCGTGCGTATTTCCGGTGAGCTTGACCGCGCCGCCGCGCCGGGGACTTATAATCAGGTGGCCGTGTCTTTTGCCGCACCCATGCCTGAATTCAGAGTCGGGACAACAACCTTCAAATTTCCATTCCATCTGCGTATTGGCAATGAAATCTTTGGCATGCGTGCCGGCGACCACACCGTGACGCCCGAAATCATGAACCAGGCGTTTACGTTCTATAAACTTTATGACGTGGTCGATGTGACTCTGCCGGATGGGTCGATCATCGGTTACAACCAGCCGGTCACCACGCTGGCCGCCATGAATCCCTTTGTTTCGTATTACGATATTCCGACGGGAGAACACCGGGTCAACGTGGGACCGATCACTTACCGGCTGGATGAAGGTTTGACCGGTCTTTGGCTGCGGCTTGAAACCGAAAAAGATCAATATGTGGAAATCGCCGAAGAACAATACAGCCTCTTCATGAGCGGCAATCCCGTTTATATGGCCGTGCGCCGTGCCTATGAAGATGCGGCGGCCGCCTACGAAAGTGCCGCCAACGCCGTCACCGCCGAAGAGGAACGTGTGGCGGATGAGGAAGAGGATCGCGCGGCAGCTATCCGCCGGAGCGTTGACGCACTGATGCAAAATCAAATCACACCGCTTGGGCTGGGGATTTTCGGCACATCCGGCAGCGTTCTTTTAGATGCGGCCGAGATCGAGCGCCGTTTGGATGAGTTCGCGAATTATGAAGCCGAGTTTGATCAATTGCAGAATGAAATCGTCCGCCTGCAAGCCATGGCTTTGGCGCCGGCCCTGACCGAGGTCAATGCCAAGGCCGCACTGGTTGCCGCCCAAGCGGCGCCGCGTAATGCTGTCAAGGCTGATCTTGAGACAGCCCACGCCCAGGCGCAATTTGCCGCGGAATTGGCCGCGGCCTTTAACGCCGCGCGCGCGGCGTTGGGAAGGGGCCAGCTTTCGTCATCCGGACTTGCTGGGCTAAGCGAGAGTGTGTTGAATGCGCGCTACAGCGGACTTTTGGCCGAGAGACTTGCTTCTGAACTGGCGCTGGCGCGCTACATGCAAATCTATGAGCGCATGAATGGTGCGGCGCGCGCGCGTCTGGATTCCATCTACGACCGCACGGCTTTGGCCGCGGATTGGCAAGCCGCATTCAGCAATTTGAACACGGCGCTGCAAACTGCGGAAGCGGCGCGGATCGCGGATGAGATTACGGCCGGAACAACGAATTTATCCGCGATTGCTGGCAATCTCAATAGCACGATTACCGCAGCGGATACGAATTTTGACAACCGTAAACTGGTGCTTGATACCGCGGCCGGAGCGGCCACGGATAACGCCACGCTCAAACCGCTGGTCGAAGGCGCGGACGGCTATATCGAAATGCGCAACAAAATCCAAGGCATGAAAGATCTTTTGGAACGCGCCCTGAATTGGTCGACGGACGCTTCTTTCGTGGCCTCCGTCACCGCCATGCTGTCGACGATCAATGCGGATGCGGGCGCCTACGACACTGCGATCGCGATGCAAAATGTCCGCTTGGCGCATTTTGCCCTGCGTGACGGTCCGGTCACGGGCCAGCGCAACCGGGTCGTGACGCTCAAGAACCAGGCGCAGACGATTGACACCGGCCTGCCGCCCAATCCCACGATCCAGGATGCGCGCGCGATCAATGCCGTGCTGGCACGGGTTGCGGCCGCTGCCGGACAAATCGAAAAAATGCGCGATGAAGCGCGCGAACTTTTCCGCCGCACGGATGCGTATTATGCGGCGGTCGCGGCTTCGGGGCAGATCATTTTGGCGCCCTTGCGCGCGGATGAAATCAATGCGCTGAACGACATGAACAACCTCCTTCTCAATTTGAACACACGGCTTGCCGCGCTTGAAAATGACGCCTATCTGGTCGAACGCGACCGGTTGAACGGGATTAAGGCCGATCGCTTGACGGACAAAAACAACCGTTGGACGGACCTGACGGCAGCCGGCGGCCTGACGCCGATGAGCGGCAGCTATGAGAATTACTACGCCAACCATGATCTGGTGCGCGCCCTGCGTGAGGAGACCGACGCAGAAGCCGTGGCCGGTGAGAAAGTTAAGGAACAACGCGACATCGTGACAGTTCAGCTTGTTGCTCGCGCCGACGCTCTGCGCGCTTCGATGCAGGCTGTTATTCAAAGCCAGCTTGAGCCGCTGCTTGCGGGCCTTCTCGATGTCAACGGCGTGCCCGTGCTTTCCGAAGCGGAGTTGACTCTGCGCATGGGGCAAGCTCGCACCAAACGCGCTGACTTTGAGGCCCTGCGCGATGAGTTGAACCGGATTAAAACCTATCTGCCTGACGATGCCCGGGAAGATTTTCAGGTTTATCTGAATGCCGCTTCGACTTTTGGCCTGCGGGTCGATGAGATTTTGACTCAGCTGGCGGATGCGCTCAACTATGAAGTGCATGCGGATGGTGCGCGCGCAGCGATGAGCGCCGCTGCGGCCGCTGCGGCCAGCGCTTCAGTGCGGATCGGCGGCCTGAATTTGACTGCGCTTTCGGATGCGGCTTTGGGCAATCTGCGCTCGGGGCTTTTGAGCGACCGCGCCAATCTTGAAGCCGCCCTGCTCAACTATGAGCGCCTATTCGCCACAGCCACGGGCGCCAGCCAGAACCGTCTGGCCAGCATCTATAACACCGCGTCCCTGCGGGCGGCCTTTAACAGCATGTTTAATGCACTTGATGCCGAACTGGCACGCCGCGAACAGATTTTGATTCAAGCGGCGCTGACAAGTATGCCGCCTGCGCTCACGGCAGCCACATTGGCTGCCAATACGGCCGCCACGATTGCCAATTGGAAAGCTGATTTTACAACTCGCCTAGGCCTGTTGGAAAGCGCCTTCCAGACGGCCTCTACGGGTGCGGCCATGAATCTAGTCATTCTGAATGCGGCGGCAGATGATTTGACGGACCTTCTGCTGGATGCCGAAGAAGCGCGCCGCGCCGTCACGCGCATGCCAGCCTGGGTGGCCGAAAGACCGCTGACGGAAACAGCGGCATTCCGCAATGAAGTCACAGCCGGTGCAGAAGAGATCGGCTTCCTGCTTCAGCGCATCACGGCCAAAATGCTGGGCATGAACAAAATTGCCGGTTATCAGACCATGAAGGAAGGCGAACTCAGCGCGAATCTTACGGTCGTTCAGGCCGCTAAAGCCGAGGTTGATGCGCTTGAGGCGGCCTTGTTAGCAGTGCCTGCTGCGGATGCGCCCGTCACGGACCTGGATCGCGCGCGCGTGGAAGGGGAGATTGCCTTGAAGGCCATGCATCTGCAATGGTCACTGGCCGAAGAGCGCCTGCGCGCCTCGCGCGAATTGCAGCTTGGCGCCGGCGCCGCCGCCGCGGGCTATACGGCCCCGTCGGTTTCTGACCAGGATACGGCCTTGCTTGGCATCATGCAGGCTGCCGGCCGCCTGTCCACGCGCCTGGCCGACCTAGATAAACGCCGCGAACTCAAAGCGCTGGAAGAAGCCCGGCGCAAACAGTATGAGGCTGCGCTCAAAGTCCAGGAAGCCAAAGACCGGGTCAATGGCGACTCGGTACTCTACTGGTTCCAGACGGTCCATGACATGGCCTATCAATCCCTGCAGGAAACCCGCGATCTCAAGCGTGCCTTTGAAAATGCCTTTGCCGCCATGCGCGTCTCGTTTGAAAACATGCGCGCCAAAGTGCAGGCTGAAAACGAAATTCAGAAAAAAGCCAAAGATCTGTCCGAGGAACTCAAGGCGCATGCACAAATTGTCAACCAACTTGTCTTTGACTTGTCACTCTTGGAAAATTTCGGTGAGATCGTGACCGATCCCGACAACGCCAACTTCTCCCATGTGGATTTGGCGGATAACGCCCAAATCCTGCTGCGTCAGATCAACGAATATACGGGCGGGCTGGGCGACGGCAAGAAGGGCCTGATCGATGACTATCAAGACATCAAGGCCATGGCCGAGTCTCAGCCGGAAAATATCGAATTGCAGCGAATTTTGAAAGACGTGGAACCGACCGCGCTTGACGCCATGGCCATTCAGCGCGTACTCAGCGACCTCTTTGGCGTGATGAGCGCCTACAGCCGTTCGGTCCAGCATCAGGAACTAGCGCGCGCAGCCATCGAAGCCGAGAAACAGTTGATGGCGCTTTTTGAAAATGAAACCGACGACGGCGCCAAGGCGGCTTACTTTGACCTCTTCCAGCAGGCGGAAGGCAAACGCCAGGAAGCGATGAATCTGTCCATGTCAGAAGCGCGCGGCATTCTGGGGAACCTGGACCAATTGCGCGAGTACGTCGATAACTCCGACCCGTTCCTGAAAGAAAACTATCCGTCGCTTCTGACGGCCGACAAGCTGCGCATCGTCAGCCTGCTTGAAAAAATCATCGGCAGTGCAAACCTGTTGTCTCTCTCCAACGGCACGGGCGTTGAGACACCATTGGGCTCAGTCGTCGATGTGGAACACCGTCTTGATCTGGTGACGCGCCTGCGCAATAACCGGGGTTTGAGCAACGCGCCGCAGACGGAATCCGGCAGCGCGATGACGAATGTTGAAAATTTTAAATTTAATTTTAAAAATGACGTCATTCCAGCCGGATTCCCGATTCAGAACAATACTGTCTATGAATGGTTCCCGGCACCCGCAACGCCGCCGGCCGTCACGCCCAAGTGGTACGACCTTCAAGCCGGTTCAATTAATTTCTCGGCTCCGGCTTCAAATTTTGTACCTGGCCAGGCGTATGTGATTATGCGCTATGTCAAGCATCCGACCCGCTATAGACCGTGGAACGGTGTGGGTCCGGAACCGATTCATGAAGACGAGGAATTCCTCTACCGTGTCGTCACATTCTTGCGTGAGCCGTCGGACGACAAACCGGGTGAGATGGTGACGATTCTGCAGCAGCCTGAGAGAAAGCTGATTCCCGATCCCTCTAACCCAGCGGAAAAAATTGTCGGCACGAAGTGGGGGACGGTCGGTACGCCGCGCACTGACGCTATCAACAAATATGTGCCGGGTGTGATTCTTGAGGGTTCATCCACGACCACGCCGCCGGTCGCAGAGCCGCAATGGACCGGTAAGTCAGCGGATGTGGCCAAGGATGAAAATAATCAATTTGTCGTGGTCGTTGACGGCAAGATTTATCGTCAATCGGCCGCTCAGGTGACGTTGATCAGCGACAACCGCTATACACCCGGCGGAGATGGCAAACTGACGCTTCAAATTTTAGTGACCGAGGGCACGGCCATTTCCTGGAAACAGCTTGTGATTATGCCCGAGGCTTTCCGTGGTGAATTTAAAGGCGACATCAAAACCATTTTAGGAGCCAAGGACGCGCATGACCGTCTGCTCAAGGCCATGTTCGGCGCCACGGGTACGGCGGCCAATCCGGCCACGCCCGACGGCATCGGCGGACTACGCGGGGATGCTTTCCGGCGCACGGGCGGCGTCGAGTTTTTTGAGACACAAAAATTTATCCTGGATACGCCGCGTGAGATTTTCAAAAATACAAAGCTTATTGAGAATCCGCCTAACACTACGCCCAATCTGGTCACAAGCCTGCAGCTTGCGTCCGTACCGGTGACAATCAACGGGATTAATTCAATGGTTATCCAGCCCGCGCTTACGAGCGCTCTGCATCAATTTTTCCCGGTTCCCACCGGCTATGCGGTGCGCGAAGATTTGGATATCAGTTTGTTGGACAACGGCAATTTTAAAACGACCGCGTTGTTTGACCCTGACCTCAACGATTTAGAGGTTACGGTGGAGCGTGATCCGCTCACATTAGACCCGCGGCGCGTCTCTGTTCCAGGGCTGGGAACTTTCGACGTCAAAGTGGTGCCAGGTTATGCGAATACGAACGAAATCGACAATAGCAATTTCCACCAGTTCCAGGCGATCTACGATGTCGGTACCTTGAGCGCACCCGGCGGCAGCGGCAAACTCTATCTCTACCTGCCGGTTCATGTGGGCGAAATCTTCGCCGATGTCAATGGCGACGGCTATCTGGGGCTCGAGACCGATCCGGAACTGATGGTCTGGCAGGACGGCCAGCTTGTGGACATCAAGGCCAGAGACACGGCGTCGACAACCGCCACGCCTCCCGGCTTGGGGACACCGATTTCGCAGTACAAATTTGGGATTGGGGTTGCTCCGGATAAAGTAACGCTTAGTTCTTACCTGCCGTGGATGAATGTGGCGGCGACGACCCTAAGGTCGGTTCAGCCGGGAACTTCAGCGATGGTGACGAACTTGGTGGAAATTCAGGGGCGCTTGTTTAGCTTCTCCGACGGGACGTTGCGGAGTGAAGTGGCGCTTAACAGCACGGATACGCAGTATGTTCTGCTTATGCCAACACTTGCGGATCCCCAGCATACAGAAACGGTGGTGATTCAGCATAACGCGGTCAATACCGCAGCGGTTAATTTTGCAGCCGCGGTAACGCGCGATGGCACCGGCATTGAAGACTTTACGTACAAGGGCGTGCAGGATGCCTGGGATCCAACATTCCTGCATCGCAAAGTGACGTCTGCCATGGCCGCGGATTATCGGTTGGCGGTGCCAGGAACGGTCACGTTTGAAGGCGACACGGTCAATTATAACGTTCTCAAGCACGTTGAAGTGACATATGAACTGGAAAATGGCGAAACATTCACGAGCCGGGGAGAAACTACCGGGTTTGTGAGTGATGCGAGCAGCAACATCCTCGTGGGAACGGCCGCGAATCCCGTGACCTATACGGCACTTTCAACCACCCAAGTCCAGCTTTGCCAGGGACCGACCGTTCCGCCGGTTTGCCAGACGTTCAATGCGCGGGTTTTAAATCGCACCTACTTCGTCGAAAGCCAGTCCGGCCACAAGGCCGGTATGATGACGTTCGGTGCCGTGACCTTGAAAAATTTGAATAGCGATGCAGCGGTGGTTATGGGCGGCATCCTGGCCAACATGGCTAATTCCGGCGGCAATGAAATGGATCGCGAGACCGATATTGCCGAATTGATTGCGAATTCCCAGCATGTCAGTTCCTTGCGTGCATCCATGACCCAGGCTGAAACAGAGTACCAACAGGCGGCGGACCGCTACGAAGCAGCCTTTAAAATGTGGAAAGAGTATGAACGGCAAACAGGTTTGCCCGCAGCTTGGGGCGGAATTCAACAAACCGAAGAACAGGCCCTTCTGATCGACCCTGTAACCGGGCTGCCGACGACAGGGCTTATCCGTTTTGGCACGTACGAATATCTGCAGCAGACCAAGCGCGATTATCTGCTGGCCAAACAAGAAAAAGAATTGCTCGAGCAGGAGCAAGCTTCGCTCTTGCGCCTAATCAAGACCAAAATAGATGAGTTCAAACGCGCAGACGAGCGTTATCAAGCCATGCAAAACCTGCTCAATGAAGCCAAGGCCGTGGAACAGCTTTTGCGCTACTACATCGGCAATGACGATATGCAGTCGTCGACGTATGACCCCAATTACCTGGTGCCACCTCTGGGACCGGCCCTGCTGCCGACACAGGACTATGTTTCAACGGATGTGGAGTTTCAGTCTTTCATCGACGCGCGCAATTTGAATACGTTGACGGGCACGAACACGGGTCAGGAGTTTCAGGGCTGGATTGCCCAGGAAACCATCCGCGCGGCCATGAAGATCTGGCCCAAGAGCACCTGGGACACATCGGTGTTTACTCCCAATCCATTTCCCGGGGGCGGCTTAGAGGCGTATCTCATCCCGCAAATGATTCCGGATTCGCAGCAGCGTTATATGTACGGCAATTACACAACGGCTGACGATGCTGCCCATGATTTTAACAACGCGGGCTTCTTTGCGCGCACGGGCGTCAATACGATTGATTACCACTATAGACCGGGGCTGGTGGATCTGTTGGATGAAGTGGTGGGTATGGGGCCGCTCAATCCAGTGGCTGGCACGGCCTTGCCGCCCAGCGTATCCGATGTCAATCTTAAAAAATTGGATCTTAATTTGATTCCTTATGGAGAGTTAGACATGCTCATGTTTGACGAAAGTGTGCGCGAGCAAGTCCGGCTTGAGGGCGGCATTACCCAAAACGGAACGCGTTCCAACAATAGCTTAATCGAGGGGGTGGATGTCACGGCGAATAGGGGCACGCAAGCGGTGCTGGAACGCGTGGTCTACGGAGGGATTGCTGATTTGAGAAGCATCTACAAAGAATACCTGGATCTGCTCGTGGCCGGCAGCCTGCGTCTGGCTTCCGATGGGCGCCAAGACAAAACCGGCCACGGCGCCAGCGCGCTGGCGCTTTTGGAAAATATGTTCCGGGTCTTTAATAACCGGACCAGTCTCGGTCAATTTCCCTCCAGCATGGCGCCGTTGGCGGTTTATCAGAACCCGCCGGCAAATTCGGAATTTTTGACAGGCGATCCCTCGGATGGTCCGGAAAAGGGCGGCAAAATGATCATCAGCCTGCCTAAGGAATTTACGGGCGATTTCAACAACTCCGCGGACAAAACGCATAACGGCACCTTAGACAGCAACGAATACATAAATTTGCCCGGAGAAATAACGGATAGGGACAAAGTCGTCATTGATTTGGAATGGACGGGCTATCGCACAGAAACCATGGCGGGTACCAGCGCCGATGAAGCCGCTACGGGGCAAAATAAAGTGGATTTGGTTGATCGATTTTTTATCAAGCATATCAGCTGGCATTCGGCGGACAATAAGCTATACGATTATTACTTTCTTCCGAAAGACGATCCGTTCCGCGGTACCGACCTCCCGGATGGTACGCTTCGCTTTTTTGACCCGCTCGGCGTCGAGCCCGGCAAGCCGGTCACGTTTAACATTTACATCCCCGATCCCTCTGCTGTGGCCGGTGCGGATAGGGCCAAAGACATCAAGCGTGCGTATTCGGTCTATGTGGACATCAAAAAAATGGATACGCATCCGGTCACGAGCCAACCCTTGCCTTCGGCTACAAAATTTTACGATGTCCAATTCCGCCACGCTGACGGGCTGGTCCAGCAGATTCAGAACCTTATCGACAATCCCACGGCTCCCTCGGTGATCGAAAAAGACCGGGTCATGATCTTTGACGAAAATGATCCGACGATCTACCGGCTGGATGAAAACAATCCCGCGCATAGCCCGGTGAAAATGGAATTGGCCGAGCGCCGCACCCAGCTTGCGGACGAGATCAGCGGGCTTCTTGAAAAATACCGCGGTCTCTACGGCGGCAGCGACCTAAACGCCGAGGATACGGCTTTTAGCGACCAGGAAAATGCTGCTTTGGTAGCGATCATCGGAAGCTTGGATTTGACGGCCCCGGTAGTCGGCGGCAATACGGTGCCCTCACGATTGATGGACGCGCAGACTAGCTATGCTGCCAAGCAGGATGAGTTTCTAAAAGCTGTTGCGATTGAATCTAAAACCCGTGTCCAGCTTGAAGATCAAGATGCCAAGTTCAAAGCCGCCAAAGATAAATACGAGGACATGCTCAAGCAATACCGTGCCGCGCAGGAAGATGCAGCCATGATTGCGGCCCGTCAGTTCGCAGATCCGGTCAAAGAAGCCCTGCGCGCGGATTGGAAGAGCAAAGAAACGACGGCGCTGGATCTGGAAAGGCAGTTACGCCTGGCTCAATCGAATCCCGATGTGCAGTCCGAGGACGTGCAGGCACTGGAGCAGCAGGCCATTACGGCGCGTACGTCTGCGGATACGGCTCATAGCGCTTTTAATGACTACGTCAATGTTTACCTGGCCAAGGCCGAAGAGTTTAATAAGCGCGTGACTCTGCGCGCGCAGGAAGATATGGAGACCGCGCGCGATGCCTACCGTGACCTGGAAGAGGAATTTTTGAAAGGCCGCCAGGCGCTTGAGACGATGCGAGTCAGCCAATACAGCAATGAAGCCCTGCAAGACAAATACCGCAATGGCTTTGAACAGGCCCAGTACATGATTTCCAATCGCGATGAAGAACAGTTTACGCTGAAGTACGGGGCGCGTCAGGCGGAGAGCGCGGCATCTTTCGGCCGCAATCAAATTGAAACCGCGATTCAGGGCGCTGTCGATCAGATCGACCGCGTGCGCGATGCCGTGCAGGGCATCACCGCTGATTTTGAAAAATTGGCCGATGCTTCCGAAAAACAAACCTTGATGCAAACCCGGCTGCAGCCTGCGCTGGATAAGGCTGAACAGACGGCTGACATTTATGAAGCCGCCGCGCAAGTGGAGTATGACGAGGCGCTCTACTGGATGGGCGCCAATAACAGTTTGCGATCCATTCTGGCGTATTCGGAAACAACGGTTTTTCCGCCTACGGGGGTGGGGACGGTCATCCGCATTCCAGGCTCCAATCCGCCGGTGAATGTAGCAGTCCGGTACGATGAACAGCTCAAGGTTTTCTGTTTTGAAAATCTTTGCAATGCCGGCGGCCAGCTCATGCTGGATGGCGGTAGTGTGCAATACGGCGGCAAGTCTTACAAAGTCAATTTGAACGGCAGTAAAGCTAAAGGCGGTTATATTGAACTGACCGCGCCTGATCCGGACATGATCCGCGGCGTTTTTGATATCGGCGACAGCAAACGCCAGGATTATTTCAGCCTCCAGAACCGGGAGATTGCATTGACCCGTGAAAAGATGATGCTCGAGGAAGAGGCCGCCATCCGCGATGCGGAAATCGCCGGGAATCTTGCCAAAGTGCAGGCACTGCTTGCGGCTTATAACACGGCCAATGCCAATAGTGATCTCTCGCAGGCCGACAAAGACCGGGCCTATCAGCTCTGGAAATCAGCCCGGGAGCAGCTCAATGAACTCTACATCCAGCGCTTCGGCGTCTTTGATCAGTCGCCTGCGCCGCCAACGGCAGCCTATCAAGATCCTCGAACATTAACAGCCGTTCTGTGCTCTGACGCCGAGTGGATTGGCCGCTGCAACAGTCTTGCGCAGAGTATTTACCGCCGTTTGGACGACGTCACCACGCAGCTTACAAGCGTCGCAACCCTCAAGACCCAGGCGACGAACAATTACAATACGGCGCTGACCCAATTGGGCGGGTTGAGCGATGCTCCGACAGTGCTCAGTACGCGCGATCAACTATTCGATGTTTTGGTTAATCTTCCGGATAGTCTCGCGCGGCGGCAAGCTGAGTCCATGGCCGCGAGTTTTGCCTATGGCATGGACAGTGCCGGTTGGGACGATAGCATTGTCGCGCTATGTCCGGCGGGCTCTACGGATGATGAAATTGACATCGATTGCGTGCGCCGGGATTCCAAAGGCAAGATTATGACGGATATCCATGGAAATGTGATGTACATTCCGTTTGAAAAGAATGCTGTCGGGTATGTGGAGGGTGCCCGCAAAACTGCCTGGTACAATTTTTACAAAGAAGAAGCGGCCATGCGCGATTTTGAACTGCGCAAGTCGTTTGTCGAAGAAGCCCTGAAAGGCGTCAATGCGCAGCTTGAAGAAATCATCAAAGCCAAGTTGACGGTGGAACAGGAGATTCAGGATGTTCTGAAGGGTTCGAATCAAAAGACTTCGACCACTCCGGCCCAGGCGATTAATTTCTATTTTAATCCAGCAGATCCGCTTGCCTTTGTGGGCCCGGTGCAGCCTTGGGAAGTGGTCTCGCCCTATTTCTATGAGAGTGCCAATGCCAAGACGTACTATGAAGCCGAACTTGATCCGCGGGTCCAAAAATTAATGCGGTTGATCAAACCGGACACCGGAGTGGCGCTGGGAACTCCATCGCTTGACGCCGCAGGCGTTATTTTTCAAGCGCTTACGGATTTGCGTCAAAGACAGCAAAATTTACAGAACGAACTTAAAACACTTTATAACGGCTGGAATTATCAGGTGCCGGTTTTGGCCAACCGGGACCCCGGCGCGTCGACCGGAGTTGAACTTTACCGGGAATGGAATATGGCCGCGCCGAATGGCTCTGCCGGATGGTCCACGGCCTGGGATGCGGCGGCGACCTGGACGGAGTGGGAGCACCGCAATCAGGCTGAAGACACGGCGCGCATTGCAGCGTTAGAGTCGCAATATGTGGGGAGTCATCCGGATGTGATAGCGGCCCGAAACAGCGCCGGTGGGACTGAAGGTTTTGCCGCCATTGCTAAACAAAACGAACGCAAATCCATGGTCCGATCCGAAATCGAAGAGACCCTCTTGGCCGGCGTTGAGACCGACCAGCGGCGTCTGGAAGCCGCGCTGGATAAACTTACGGTGGTGCGCGACACCATGACCGACGAAATGAAAGTGCTGAACCTTGAATTGATTCAGCAGAGAGAAAAACTCAAAGAGAAAACTAATCTGTATAACCCGGCCTATGGGGTCGGAACGGCACCGGCCGGCGTTCTGCAAAACAACTGGGAAACCACGGCTAAGAATCTTGGGTTTGATTTTGAAAAAGATCAAAGCGATTACGTGGCGGCGCGGCTGGCGCTGATGACGGCGTTCTGCGGCGGGGTGAACTGTCCGGATACGCTCAGCGCGTTTACGGGCGCCCCTAAACTTTCGGTTCTTAAAAGTGTTTTGGACGGCTTGGCCTCGACAAACCGGCCGCTCTGGAACCAGCTCAAGGGTAATTTTGAAGCGTTGAAAAACTATTTTATGAGCGTGATTATGATTACGTCGCCGGCTGTCAGCGCAACGGTCAGCAGCGCCGACCTGGCTCTGAATGGGCTCACTTACGATTGGACGGCGATCCTGCCGGCGCGCGGCAAACTGGAACTTGCCAATTTTGCCGTGCTCTATCTGCGCAGCTATCTGGATACGGCTCCCGACCGTACCACGAATGAATATGCCCAAGCGCAGCTTGAAATCACCAGCTTGCTTTCCGCGCGCGCTGCCGCTGCAGCAGAAGTGGACCGGCTAACGGATGATTTGGCGGCTTTGCGCTCTCAGATGTCAGAAACGGACTCTCAGATTTCGGGAATCAATCTCAAAATCAGCGAATTGGAAGAAACCTACAAACGCATCGGCGGTAAGCCGTCGCCGGTGGGCGGTGTCATACCGGCCGCCGACATGCATTTCTATAAACGAGCCTTTGTGGAAGCCTTGATCAAGGAAAACAGAGTCCGTATCGACGCAGTCAAGACGGCCTATGTCATGCCCCAGCAGGCGGCTTTGACTGCGGCCCAGACCGCGCATGCCGCGGATCAGGATACGCGCGATGAGTGGGTTGCTGAATCGGATGTTTTATCCGCCTTCCTGATAGCGGACAGCGACAAACAGAAATTACTGCTGGATGCAGGCCAAATGCGCAAATTCAATACGCGCCTGGGACGTGATGCGGCTAAAGGCGAGAGCCATTTAATTAAAACCGAACAAGAAGTCCAGAAGCTGATCAGCCAGGCCGGCCTGGCCCGCAACCTTTATGCGGCTGCAGGCGAGGGCCTGCAGCAGGCATTCGCGTTCCGCAATATCGGCGGCATCAATCCCGAAGCTTTGCGCAAATTCTTCAACCGCTTGTCGACGCCGCAGATGAACATCGAATACTTGTTTGACCGTTCCAAAGCCATGGCCGCGGCCGCCAATAAACTACTCGAACTTGCGCTCAACAAGCAGGTGGTCAAAGATTCATTGGCGATGCGCATGTTCGCAGATTTGATCCGTTATGCTGCGCGCGAAACCGCCGGTGCTGGCATTTTCCTCGATCAGATGATCGCTTCCGAAGGCTCGATTAGTCTGTCTTTTGCCTTGCTGGATGCGATTGCCCAGCGCTTTGATCCTAATTTTCTGCACATCCTTGATATTCAAGAAAAATATTTCCAGGCCTTGGAAGAAGAAAAACAGCGCCGGCGCCTTGAAAAAGAAGCTGAGGTGCGTTTGCGCAATCAGCTTAAAGACCTGGCTAAAAAACCGGCCGAAATTAAATTCCAAATGGAAAAATTCGGCCTGCAGTACGACCGCGCCGAAATTAAAGTCAATGAATATACCGCCCTGCTGACCGCCATTGCGGCTAAACGCGGCCAGCTTGAGACCGATCTGACGGCGGCGCTGGCGCTGGAAGTCACGACGCGTGCGATTTTGCAAACGGCTAGCATCGATTACGATACGGCTCTGGGCGACTATCAGACCGCCCGGGCGGTTTACGAAACCACGGCCAATGACATCAACCGCAATGCCCTGCAGGCCAAGTGGATCAATCTGGTGTCCAAAGGCTCTGCGCTTGAAAATATCCGGCTGACCATGAGCGATTTACAGGCCAAAATTCAGCGTTTGCGGGATGAACTTTTTATCTATATCCGCGACAGCGGTGAATCTGAATTGCAAGCGAAGCTGACGCAGGCGCTCGATGAAAAGAACCGCGCGCAGGAGCTCTACGACAAGTCACTGATCGATTGGACGGCTGCGGATGAGCAGGCGGCGGTTTATGATACGTTCGCAAACCGCGTCTCAGCCGCCGCAGCCGGCGTGGATGACCTTCTGCGCGCCAATCCTAAAGCTGAATTGGAGCAGGTGGGCGTGACGCCTGAGACCATCACGGTGGGCGGCGTAACGCAGATTATTTACAAGCCTGTCTATGCCAAAACACGGCGTGCTGTTCTGCGCGACGAGCTTTTACAAGCGCAAAAAGAAACGCTGGCGGCAACGCAGGAGCGTACCGGTCTTGAAAAACGCTATAACGCCTTGCAGCAAAGTTTCAATGTTGTTGTCCAGCCCATGGGTGCCGTCGCGCATGTCCAGGATTTGGCCCAAAGCTATGTCAATTACACCGAAGGGTTGGAAGCGCTCAGCCGGCTCAAACAGGAGTCTGAACGGACTATGGCTCTTTCAAAGAGCCTGGCGTCTCTGTCCCAGAGCGCCTCGCCGGCCATCAAGAATGAAATGGATAAAATCCAGACCGGTTTCAAAACGCGGCTTGAGGCGATTTCCGGGGAAATAAAGGTTTACTTGAATCCTTACACCAGTGCGTGCACGAGCCCAAATAACTGCGAACCCGGTCTGCTTCAGGTCGTTCTGGCGCGCATCCTCCGCACCGTGGAAGGAGAGCCCGTACACAGCGCTGCGACTCCCTATGACTTCACCAGTGTGACCACAGCGGGAGTCATTACGCCCATGATGCAGATTAAAACTGCCAATGAGAACGCCATCAGCCGGGTCAAACTCTCGACACAGTACGACCGTTTGGCCAAGGAACCGCTTGAAGATAACAAGAAGATTATTGGAGATTCCACGAAGGTGCTGCAAGCCCTGGCCAAACGGGCGCGTGAGGAATTCCACTATGCGGCGACGCAAACCCTGGTGACCAAGACTGAAAATGCGGCTGCCGCGATCACGCTCTACAACATTTCACCAGCCCAGCTTGAGACGGGTTTTGACGTGCGCCTCGATGCGGAAGCGCTGACCGAAGGCGATTTTGAAAATATGCAGGCCCAGCTTGCCCTGCTTAAATCCGATACGCCGTTTATGCAGGTGACGGCGATTCTTGCGGACATCCAGCATATTTTGCCGGCCGCGGTGCGCATGGCCTCTTTGGCGCGCGACCGCCGTGCGGCGGAACTTGATCAATTGACCAATACGGCGATTCCGGGTGCCGCTGATGAACGCGTCAAGGAATTGCTGCGTGTCAAAGCCAAGTTTGTGACTGAGCGCCTGACCCGCCTGAATGACCTGGTGGATTTTTACCGCGGCTTTAACTCTCTAAGCCAAACGCTCTATAACGCTTACAACGAAATGGATAAATTGCGGAAACTAACCGGAGCGATTAACGAACTGCGCAATCAGTTGACTTCAGCCTCGCTGGCCAATGATGCGGATCTGGCCTTGGCGTCGCGGGTCAGCCAGATGCAGACGGCGGCTCAAACGCCATTCCAGAATTTGAGCCGTGTTTTGGCGAATTATCAAGGCTGGTTGACAGGTGATATCCAGTTTGATGCGTCTCTTTTCGCCAGCCTGCGTCTTTCCGCCAATGCATTGATGTCGCGCATGATCGACAATATGAATTTTTCCAACTACCTGCTGCAGCAAACCACGCAGTTCGGCGCACGGCAATTCGGCAGTCTTTCGATGACGGAAACTTATCAATTGACCGGCACGCGCGAAACCGGCTGGGCCAATGAACTTTTGAGCCAGACCGGATTTTTTAATACAACCTCCGGCCCGCAGATTTCCAGAATCGTACGCTATCACGACGGCAAGGCCCAAGACGCTTCGTTCTATTGGTATCATCCCGAAGCCAAGACCCAGCACCATGTGGATTCTCTGGATGGCACCAGCCTCAATATCACTGGCCGCATTTACTATCAAGACCCGGCCGTGCCGCCTGATCCGCGCAAGCCGATTGGTCAAGACGTGCGCATTGACCGCTATCTCAATCCGGTGACGCCCGCGCCGTACAATTGGTCTGGAGTGACGCCGGCGGATGCGCGCAATTTCGCGCAGCTGCAATACTCATATTACGACAAAGACCGCCAGGCGCGCACACAAGGCCAATCGCTGACCTATGAAGAAGTCAGCACACCTACAGGGATTACGGGGTTGACGCGCCTGACCGATACGCGTTATTCAGGCCAGCAAAATTTTGAGCGCGTGCAGATGAACCGCCGCTACCGCCTGCTGGATGCTACGCTTGATCTTTCGGCCTCGACGCCCATCGGCATTCCGGGTCTGGATTCGGCCCCGGCCGCAGCCATGGAAAATGCATTTCTGGAGATTGAACAACGCTATTACTATCAAGCCTTGGCATCGGACAATGATCTGCAGGTGAGCGGCCGCAAAGACCCGTTTGCCGCATTCCTGAATCCGGCCAATGCCGGCGCGCTCTATCCAGATTATGACGCGGATGAACTGGGCGGGGATTCGCGCGATCTGGACGTTTTGGGCGAAGTCCAATATTTTGAAGATGGGACCGTACAGAAGTCAATTACCCTTCAGCGCGGCCAAGACCAGATCGAAACGCCCTTTGCGCGTGTCACGCTGCGGCGCCATAATCCAGCCTGCGGCCTGGCGACGTGCCCTGAAGAAATGCGCGTTGATTCCGTCACGCTCTTTGCCACGGATGAAACCGGGGCCGTACGCGAGCAGGTGCTGATCCGGCCGCTCGATCCATCGGCTCTGCCGCTTTACGATTCTGTCGTCAATCTCATCACGACTGAAAAAGGCGATTTGAGCGGCATTCTTACCAATGGTGCTTTTACATTGGCATCGCGGACCCTGTTTGACGGAGCGCGCCAATCCGAGCGTGTGACGCAGGTCTGGCAGTTTGAGCCGCGCGAGACCCAACAGATCCAGAACCTGGCCGATCTGGTTCAAGCCGGCACAAGTCCGTTTAATTCATCGCTGGTCGGGCTGGATATTCTGCGGAATTTCTCTCTGGCCTCGCTGACCAGCTATTTTTATCACCCGGATAACAGCCTGGATTACACGGTGGGTACGCGTTTTCTGCGTCAGAACACCGGACCGGCTGAGACGATACGCACCGAATATGCCAAGGTCCGCGGCCAGAGCAAGATCGCCCGGACGATTGAAAATGATGGTGTTGAACACCGCTTTACCGAAGCCCTGTATTCCGAAACCGCCAATTTCACCTGGGGCCAGGATTTCGTTTTCACGGTGCGCGGTAAAAACAATAAAGATACCGCCTTTAAATGCCATATCAATGCCGCTGGCGGCTGTGACGTTTCCGATCCTGTGACGGGCGCCATGATCGGCGTGATCAGTGACGGAGGCTTCTTTATCGCCTATACCGAAGACCGGGACGGCGACGGCCTGCTGGATGGCAGCGAAGATGCCAACGGCAACAACGTGCTGGATCCCGGCGAAGATACGCTGCCGTTCAACGGCGTCCTTGATCCGTCGGAAGATACCAACGGCAATGCGGCCCTCGATCAAAAGCGCTATCGCGTGCGCATCATTCATAACGGCAATCACGGAACACTGGTGCTGGAGGGGGATGAGGTCATCTCCGTGGCCCAGGCCGGCAGCCGCCTTGAAAGCCTGCAGGAAGAGCAGAGTTTCTACTTCACCTGGGGCCAGGACTTCGAGTTCAGTTATCTGTGGGAAAACGGAGTGCAGTCGCGTTTTAAATGCCATATCAACGTGGCCGGCGGCTGCGATGTGACCGATTTGCGCACCGGCGAATTCATGGGTAGTGTTGTCAATCTCGGCACTTTTACCTACGACGAAGACCGGCCGGCGCTTTTATTCCCGAACGGTAACGACCTGCTCGACCCAAGTGAAGATATCAACAACAACGGCATCCTGGATCTTGGAGAAGACATCTTCGCGCCCATTGGCGTGCTGAACCTGGCGGAAGATATCAACCAAAACGGCCGCATCGATGTGCGCAACTATACGCTCGATTTGCGCCAAGACGGCACGCGTGGCACGCTGATTTTACGCCGCAATGAAATCGTGCCGCGCATTTTTGAATCGGAGAACGTGACCAATCAACTTCTACGCACGCGCAATAATACCAATTTCACGGCCACTTCCGAAGGCACGACCAGCTATACCGACTCTGAAGGCCGGCGTCTCAAGGCCGTCGATGCTTTTGGCAATGTAACGCGTTACTTCTACCGCCGCGACCCGCTCAGCGGTGCGGTCTTGACCGACGTGCGCACGGGCCAGCCGCTCGAAACCTATGTCCTGGACGCCAATAACAATATTACTATTTTAGGTGCGGAAGGGGAGCGTCTGGCCTTCATCGATTTCTCGGCCCACATGGAAAAAGGCAGCCCGGTGCTCAAGACCGGCATTTACCAGGACATCCGGGTTTGGAACGAAACGACCATGACGCTGGATGTGGTCACGATCGATCAGAACATGCAGGGCCGGACCGATCTGCGTTATCTGGCGCGGCCCGATATTCTGACGAACCCAGCACTATGGTGGTTTAGTGATCCCGACCTGGACAGCACACTCCTCACTGCCGCGGAGCGGGCCGAAACCATCAGCCCAGCCATACACTGGTTCGATTATGACCGCGATCCGGCCACGGGCCGCATCCGGCGCGGGGTGAACGGCGAACCCATGAAGATGATCGAACTTTTCTCCGAACGCCAAATGCCGCAGTACAAGACCGAGTACGGAGCCACGCATCGCGATGTGACTCAGCGTATGTACTATGAAGATGGCCGGTTAGTAGGCAACGACACCAAGATCCGTGACCCACAGGCGGAATTGGATACCACTCTGCAGAACACCTATCAAAAATACACGCATGTGCGGATGCGTATTGACGGCGTCTTTGAAATCGTGCGCAACAGCGAGCAGCAGGAGCAGGAGGACATGCTGGCCTGCGCGTCGTCACCGGCAGGGCCGTGTGATGTCACGTTCCGGCGCAATCATGCAATCCGGCTGGCTTTTGACTCAGACACGGGTGCCTTATCTGGCCAGGGACTCAACAACAAGGCCAACCAGCAGTCGCTGGATCTAGGCAGTTTTGATTTTGAATCTACGTATCTCGATCCGGACACACTCTATGTGAAACGCATGCGCCGCAGTAACATGGCCGCAAGCTTCCAGCCCGAAGTTTCCATGCTCTATAAACGCAATTGGCACGATGATGCGAACCATAATGGCCGGCAGGATCCCGGCGAAGGCGGCTCTTCAGGCTGGCGCGGGGCCGTTTGGGAACTCAAACAAATTATCAATCCAAAAACGGGACCGGTTATGGTGAACATGCCTAACTCTGCTTATTCGTCCGGCGGCCAGGCGTATAACCGGCTTGTCCAACAAGGACCCACGGCATACAACCTCATAGGGGCTGCGCCGATAACTCTTGCTCCTCTTGCGGATGGTACGCCGGTTTATGCCCCGCCGACAGGGTGGGATATTGCCCCGTGGGGAGTGAACGCCTTAGAAGCAAACCGCACACTTCCGTTCTATCAGTATGTGCGAGCGCCGGTTTCTCTCTATGAAAAATACTACACTGAACAGACCAGCCGCATTTCCAGCATGCTGGCAGGAGGCTCCAACCTGCAAATGCTTTATCGCGGCAGCCTCGATTTGTATGCGGGGCTTGGTGCGGCCGGCGAAGATCAGCCCAATACGAATGCGGCCATCGCTGCTGGGAAGTTCCAATCTGGATTCGATTGGGACACGACCGGTTCCAATAGGCACGCGGGAACGGAGCGTAACCGCCTGACCGGTGAAATCTTCCAGCGCCTGATCGGCGTCAATCCGGCGGCAAAAGACTATCAGCCGACTCTAAACCTGTACTTTACGGGTGAACAGACTATCGGCGCGCTCAATTTTGACATACCGTCTTACGAATATATCTGGAACCCGGTGACACTGCAGGTGGACCGCCTGCCACTCTCAATCAACGCCAATCTGAAAGTGATCGAAAAAGCCGACGTGGCTAGAGTCGACGGCGGTTTGTCCGACCGCGCTTTTGATACGCTCGACCAAAAAGACAATGCGCCGCCGCTGGAAGTCACCACCGAAATTATTAACCGCGAAGTCAACCTTCTGACCGAAACGCTCACCCGGTCGCTGGATGCAAAAAACCAAGCGATACGTTTTGCCGTCAACGCCCTGCTGAAAGGCGCGGATGGCTTAGGGACAACCACCGGCTTGCAGTTTTATGAAAACATGGAAGACCGCGGCGGCTACTATCAGGTTTACGAATTTCTCTTCACCGACCAAATGCCGCCGGCCGCGGCTATCGACGAAGTCGCAGCGGCCTATAAAAAACTGGCATTGTCCAAAGGATTGTCGTCCGCCGGTCTGGCTGGTTTCCTGAAAAACCTTACGAATGCGGGCAGTGTGCGGACGGATAATCTGTCCGGCGGCGCGCAAAATGCGCGTCAGCAGGGCTATTCCAAGAGTTTGGCTGACAATATCGTGAACACGATTGTGTATTCAGCGGCTGTCATGGCGACCAATATTTGGGGTGGTGGGGGCCTGGGCGCCGCTTCGATGGATGGCGCGCTGATCGCGCCGGAGGGCGATCTCATCACGCCGCGTTTCGACTCCTCTGACCAGACCAACCGGGGCATCGTCAACCCAATGATCGAAGACGGTGAACACCGCTACACGCTGAAACTTCTGAAGGCCTATTCCACCAGCTTGACGGAATTCGCCACGCAGTTTGATCCGCCGGTGGAAGCCGACGATTACCGCGCCAATCAGGAAGCCAAAGAAACGGGCCAGACCCCGGATCAGACGATTGACGAACTCATCCGCAACGACGTCGGGCTGACGCATACGATTGAGAATTACGTAGCAACCCGCATCCAGTCCGGACAAATTGCTGCCGTCAGTGCGCGCGACTTCCTTGAAGAGTATCTTTGGGAACTTGCTCCGACGACCGGGACGCAGCCCAAGAATCTGCACGTTGGCCGCGAAAAAGCGCGCGAGATGTTCTTTGAATTGCCTGAGCTCCTGCGGAAGTTCTACAGCGAGTCGCACGGGGCCAAGGCCGACAGCGAAGCGCTCGGATATCTTGAAAGCCTGGTCAATTACCTTGTGCTGCAAAACGGAAATCCCGTGGGCAGTGACTTTAGCGGCTTGGAAATGAAAGACAAAATCAAGAAACTGGCCGAAGACCCCACGTACAGCATTGATTACGTTTACGATTCCTGGCTCTTTAAGGCGGTTGAGAAAATCATTGCGGCGACGCTGAATTACCAAAACGAGAAACAGGAAGCCTTTAAGGATTTTTATAAGGAAGTGCTTTATACCAATCAATCGACGACCAGCCT
The DNA here is from genome assembly GCA_023248155.1 of Candidatus Omnitrophota bacterium. GTDB lineage: Bacteria > Omnitrophota > Gorgyraeia > 1-14-0-20-64-10 > 1-14-0-20-64-10 > JAHFFE01. The sequence goes on from JAHFFE010000004.1 coordinate 117,475, forward strand.
TGGCGATGTCATGGGGCTTCTGACGCACAACATCGTCACGACCGCCGCGATTGGCGGCACGGATACCCGCGTCGATGTACGGCCGCTTTTGGATGAAGTTAAAATGGAATACCGTGCTTTTATCACGGAGCGCCAGGAAGAAGCGAAGCGCACGGCCACCGAACTTTCGCTGCAGAGCCAGCAGCGGCATGTCTCGCTGGCCGGCGGCGACCGCGGCGCGCTTGAGGGTGATCTGGATGTCCTGGCTTATGATAAACGCGAAAAAGAACTGAAAGACTTGCGCGAATTTTTGGGTTGGAAGCCGGTGGCTAGCGGCGGTTACGAATTGCCGCTTCCCACGGCCACGGCACCGGCTGACGACTGGGAAGATTACTGGGACCGTAAAAAGTTCACGGAAGGCTGGACCGAAGCTCCCAGCGCATTTCAAGAAGCCGCTCCGGCTGGCGAACTTTACATCCTTCCCACCAAAGCCGACAAGGCCCTGCCTGCGAGCCAATATGCCGCAGGCACGCTGGATAACTATGACTTCGGCCTTGAAAAACTTTTCCACAATACGCTTGATTCGATCCAGCTCTTGTCGGAACAGACCGTAGCCGGCCTCGAGCAGCTCAGCGCCGCCGAACCGCCCATTCCGATGAAGGACCTTGTGGGGATTGAGCCTGGCGCCGAAACGCCGCTCAATCAGCTTTTCGCCAAATACTTTACACCGGTTTGGGATAAGGGGCGTTTGGAATATAGCGGCAATATGACAGGCGATATGACGATCCGGCTTTCCAACATGGACAGCCTGACTAAAGACGTCCTGGCCTACGCCGAAAAAATCCTTAAAGACCCGAAGTCGGCGATTAACGATCTCGATTCTGGCCTGCTGGATTTTGAAGACATCTTTTCAAAATTGCGCGAGTTGGATAACTCCCTGGCCCTTTTCCACGAAACCGAGTTCAAACGTGTCTATGACAATAGCGTGCTGGTCTCAAGCGCCAACCCATTCGATCCGGCAGGCCTTGGCGATATCTATGATTTTGCCCATGCGCGCACCGTGCCCGTGGCGCAGGTCGATCATATGCTTGATTTTGTCAGTCAGCAGATGAACCGCTATTTGGATGTGACGCGCGTCTTTTTGGCCGGTTATAACCAGCTGCGTCAGTCATTTGGCCTGAACCAGGCTGCGGAAGAGCTGCGCTTTGATCTTGAGACCATGGATCTTGACAAAGGTTTGGACGAAATCCGCAAAGTGGATCCGGGCCGCGCACGCGCGATTGAACAGTTGCGCAAAACGGCGGTGGAAATGCTCAGTTCCAATCAAGTTGTGTCCAAAGCCATGGCTTACGCCTCCGCCGCGCGGCATGTGATGCTGTCGGCGATGGCGCGCAATGATTTTTACAAACTGGCAAAAGAAAAAGACCAGAAGCTCTCCGACCTGGACCCGGCCAGCTATATTACGCGCGATGCCCAGGGAAATCCGGTGTTAGGGACGCCGCCTTCAGGGCCTGTCTTTCTGCGGCCGGAGTTGAAATTCGATGAAGACGGCGAATACATCCGCGATTTCAAGGAATTTATCCGCACGGAAGTGGCGCCGCTTGAGGCGGTGGTCAAACAGCATGTCGTGGAAGAAGCCGCGGCAGGCACGCCCACAAATAACGCGGCGGCAGATACCCGGCTTGGTGATGTTACCAGCGACTATGCGCAAAAGGCCATTCTGACGAATGTGACTGAATCCAAAAACGTTTTCGAGGAATACGAACACAAGATTTATCTCGAGACCTATGCCACCAAGATCGGCACCGGCGGCATGCTGCTGGCGGATAAATTCACTGAATTGGAGCAAAAAGCCGCGGAATGGCTGAATGCGGCGGCCATGTTGCGCGCCGAGGAAGGCGCGGCCGGCGAAGAGCGATTCCAACAGGCCGTACGTGCCATTCATGATTACAAGAATGCTTACCGCGATTATCTGGTGCGTTTCCTGCGCGGCGATACGTCAGAAATCTGGGGCAGTCCGTTTGCTCTGCCCTCGGGCGAGCCGGTCGAGATCCTTCAGCAAGGCAATTTCGGCATCCTGCACAATTTGAGCATGTACTTATCGAAGGACAAGATCTATCAAATTGCCGTCAGCCCGGCTAAAAAGGATGCGAATGGCTATTTGTATTATCTCAAAAAAGATCCCATCACCGGATTGGATTTACCCGATGTGATGACCACAACGACGAACAACCGTCAATACGTCCTTGATACAACCGTGCTGGCGTTAACGGATGATCCGGCGACGCTGGGGTGGGATGAGACGCGCGGCTTTGGCGTCAAGGATGATAAGTTCTTGCCCTTTACCAAAGAACAAATACTCAAGGGCGATGAGTCCGAGATGGTGATCGGCGAAGAAATGCGCCGCATGATGCAGGAGTATGACAAATGGTTTGACGAGGCCGTCGACGCCTACCGCGGCAGCATGTCGTATTACGAACTTAGTGTGGCGGATTTATCCGGCACTGTCACGGCGACGCCGGGTCTTGATCCTTCGGTCATTGCCATGCAAAACACGTTTAGCGATATCCTCAAAATGCATCTTGGAACGAACCCGCCGACGGCGACATTTGCAGGTATCACGTCGATCAAAAAGGAGTTTAACGACATCCATGATGAAGCGTGGGGTGTTTACGAGCAATTCCTTTTCGGCAGCGCGGCTGAAACCGACGGAGACGGCGCTCTGGAAAAATACAGAACTGAAGTGCAGGACGTGTATGAGGCCGTCAAGGGGCTGGATAAGAAAATTTCAAGTATCCGCCAGCTTGCCAAGGCTGAACCGGTGGCGCGCGAACTGGGCCGCAATATTTTTGAAACAGCCTTCAGTGTGATTCAGGATTTGGCTTCTGAAATGCAGCGTGAGATTTATAACTACAACCGTTCGGCGATTCTCAAGATTGGCGCGCAAGATAGCTTGAATGAGTTTTACGTTAAAAAAGTTCGCGCCATGACCGGCATGCTCAACCAACTCACTAATAATCAGTTTTCAAAATACTTTGGCCTGCCCCGGGATTGGAATAAGGCCATTTATGGCGGCTATTTTGGCCACGACTTTTTAGGGGCCCGGGATAACTGGCTGCGGGATGTGTTTGCCGTGCCGCTAGGGATTACGTACACAGGCACCCAGGCCGATCAGGACGAAATTTTTACCGAAATCGGCATGCTTGTGCTTGATTCGCTGACCAATCATGTCTTTGAGCAGGGGACGACCGAGCAGGAAATGACGCTCTTTGCCATGATGTCGTCGGTTTTTGGCGAAAGCATGGGGCCGATCAAATATTTTGATACGGAACTCGAGTTTGACAAGAAGATGAATTATCTGCGCCAGGGCGGCGACCCGGCGTCCGGTAAGCGCCTGACACCGCTGGAAGTTTTAAGTGAATGGTTTGAAGAAGGCTTCCTGACCGACTCTGAGTTTCTGCAGTTTACGGATGCGAAGTCAGCTTCCAAGACCCAGCCCCTGGAAAAAATCATCGCCACGCTCAAAAGCCAGACCGTTTTCGGTGAACCGCGTTTCAATCATGTGATTGCGCCCAACGGTGCTGTGACGCCTGTCAATGGAACCTATGCGAAAAAGATGGAAGAAATCCGGCGCAAATATATTCTCGCCGGAAAAGTCCCGGCTAATGCGTGGCGTAACGCCGTGATGGGCGATCTGCATTATGCGCTCGGGACGCCTTCGGCGCCGGCGCCCACGGAAATCCGCAAAGACGGTACGCTGATCAATAAATACCATTACACGGGTTTTAGCAGCGGAGAATATGGTTTGCTGGCCCTGGGCAGCCAGCTTTGTGAAGACGCTGTGAATCTGGCTTGCAACGATTCAGCTCCGATTACCGGAGATTTAAACAATATATTCCAGGGGTTGGGACTTATTTTTAGCACGTTTGATGAGGCGTCGGGAAAATGGAATGCGCCCGCTTTCTTTGCGATGAATGCGAATACCGATTTTCTAGACTTAGTCGGGGGTTCAACGGGACTCTCGAATGGGGTCAAACATGGTTTGTTCGATATTAACCATGCTCTTATGGATGGCGATTATCAATATTCTGCGACCGCCGATGTATCGGACAATAAAGTTCTCTCAAAGTTCCTCTATGGCGGTGGCGGCGGAGGCCTTGCAAAAACCAATAACGCGAAAGAAGACGCCCTGGCACAATTAATCACGAAAGCCCGCGCCAACATTCTGACGGATTACACGGCCGGCGGCGGCAATGTCGATCTTTTGCGCGAAGACGCGACGCACATTTCCAACACGATCCACGATCTCTATGAAAAAACGCTCAACCGCATTCAAGACTTCTACGACTATGGCCCTACACCGGGCCAGCCGGGTGCCGGCAAACTGCTCGACGAGTTCTACCTGAGCGGCCGCCAGAACTTCGCCGACTTCTCTTACAACATGATTCTGCACTTCAGCGATTTTGATCCGGCCAAATTCACGACCTCGAATTACGACTACCTGGCCGTGGAAGCTGACCATGCCCTGGCGGAAACCGGCCTGCTCTCCAAAAACAAAGACGGCGGCGCGGCCTCCAACGCCCTCGCCTATGCCAGCCGCGCGCATTTTGAAGAAACCCTGCTTTCCGAGATTAACGCGCTCGATGAGCGGATCAGGGAATTCCTGGTCATTGGCCAGGATAGTTCGATTATCAAGGGTGGCCTGCACTCCTTTGAAGTCGCGGCCGGCATCAACGAAGCGCGCAAAGCCCGCCTGCGCGAACTCGAACGCCAAGGCATTATCAACCGCGGCGAAATTGCAACGGTCCAGGGTCTTACGGCTCTCACCGATCAGGAAGCCGAATTGCGCAGTTTGCTCTACAACGCGCATGTGGCCATTGAAGTCACCGATGCCAGCGGCAAATTGCATTACAAAGAATATGACAACGGGCTGAATACGCTGGAGCAGATTTATACGGATAACGACAAGAAAAAACTTGAGAAAGAAACGATTCGTACTTTGCGGGAAAACGGTATGGTTGCTGAGGCCACTCGCAACTTTATCCGCGAAAAACAGCGCAATCTCAAAGGTGAATACGTGGATACCGAAACCATCGAAACCACGCTCACCGACATCAACACGATCGGCGAGGCCGTCAACGTTGAGCGTATCGTGACTGTGATTAAAGACGTGGGCGGGAGTCTCTTGGCCCGGACCAATGAAGCCGTTTTGGTCAAAATGAAGGCTCGGGGCGCCGTCAAGACGGTGTCCAAGACCGGCAGTAAAATCAAAACAACGCTCAAAATTGATGGTGTCAAAACGACACTAGGATTCATCTATGATGAAGTCACGGAGACATACACGGATCTGGAGGGTAAGCCGCTCACCGGCAAGGGCCTCGGTGACAAATGGTTAATTGATGGGCTCCTGGACGGCACCCTCAGCATAACCATCCTCGACGAGGCGGATGGTTTGGAAGGTGAAATTTCCGGTCCCTTGACAAAATCGGTGCTTGTGGCGGCTAGAGACCAGGGCCTCGAAATCAGCCGGGACATCATTGAGCCGACGCTGTATGACCGCCTCCAGCATCCCGGCATGTCCGATCGAGACCTCATAGCCATCCTGAACCCGATACCCGAGAATTTAGAGGTGGTCATGCAGAATGGCCATGTTGTCGACGCGAGTTATGACACCACCGTAGACAAATATGGCTGGAACCTCGGCAGTATTTTCCGGGGTGTCGTTGACTTTATTGTGGACAACCACGGAACCCGGACGGAGAAGTTAAAAGTTCACTTGGATTTTGCCGCGTTGGATAAGGCCCAATACGAAAAGAGAGAGCCCAGCATGATTCGCGACCTGCTCGGCGACGATCTCGGCACTGTCCTCTGGAATTCCATCGGCGGCCGGCAGTTTGTCGCGGCGTTCAGCGATATCAAGACGGCTTTGGTCAATATGGCCACCTCCATTGTCTACGAAACAAGTCAAGTCGGCCAGTGGTTCAGCAGTACGATGGGAACGGCGGGCACGATCCTGGCCTGGACGCTTGGACTTGGGCTTCTTGCGCTGGCGGCTTTTTTCCTTGTGCCTCTAGCCGGAGCCTTTATCGCAGCCGGCGGCATTCTCTGGGGTATTTTCGCGGCGGGTGCAGTGCTCTTTGCCGGAACGGCGTTCGTTGCCGCCGTGGCGGGTTTATGGATGGGCGCCAGTCTAGGCGAAAGCAATTGGCGCAGCGTCGAAGAATACCGCAGTCACCTGCGCCAGAATGAAAAGAGTCAGTACCTCATCAATTTCGCCATGACGCTGATGCTCTCAGCAGGTATCGGCAGCAGTTCCTTTGCTGTTGATTTGTGGACAGGCGCGAAATTCTGGGCTCTTTCAGAATTTGGCAAAGCGTTTCTCATTGAGGCGGCCATATCCGTGTTTGCCGGAGCAGCCGCGCAGCTCTTTTTCTTCATGTGGAATACGCCGGCCGCTCAGCGAACTTTGGGTGATCTGTTGTGGGAAGCGGCCAAGGGCGGCATGAATGGCTTCCTTTTCTTCATTGTGATGAGTGCCCTCTTTGGCCCCACCGCCATAACGCCCTGGCAAAACCTTCAGCAAATGGGTGAGCGTGTGACCTGGACGATTGTGAAGGCTGCCTGGAGTAAGGCGGAAGGTAATCTATTTGCCAGAACACTCGATTTCCTCATTATCCAGGGGGGTGCCGGACTGCTTATCCGTTTTGCCGCGCAATGGATTCCTTCTGCTCTTGGTGGCTGGGCATTTCGCGGGGTATTCAAAGTGGCCCAGTCGCAACTGTCGCGGGCGGCTGGAGCTTTTATTCTAAAGGCAGCTTCCATTGCCTTCATACGCTTGCCCACGATCCTGGTCAATTATCTGATTTCAGCGGTTGGTCAAGGCATCGGTTGGGCTGCGTTTGGCGTGGTTTTGACGGCGATCGGAGACGCCTGGAAAGCTGGCAGTGTCTGGACATTTTTTACATCACTCGGATCGGGTTTTCTCGCCGTCGGATCGGCGCTTTATCAATTCCTGGGGACGCTGTTGTGGTCTCCGTTCGCATTATTTGAGGGCGGCTTCAGTGGCTTGGGAGCTCTCTTTCAGGGTTTCGTGGATGCGCATGGCGCTATTGGGCAATCCATGCTGAATGGCTTTCTAATCGGCAATTTGTTCACTATTTTTGGGCCGTCGGTGACCGGCGGATTCGGTCGGTTTCTGGCGGGTCTGCATAACCCGTTCCAGGGCCTTGCGCGTTTAGGCGGCCAGCGCGTGGAAGCCTGGTTCATGGCGCTTATCTCAAAGATCGGACTGGGCGGATTGATGCGGCTTGGAACCGCCTTTGGGAAGTCTGCGGTCGGGAAATTGCTGTCGAACGCGGTTAGTAAAACGATTGGGAAAATTATTCCTGATGCTGTGAAGTCGGCAGCCAAACGGGTTGGTGAAATTTTAGGCAAACTGTTCTCAACTCAGGGTGTTTTCGGGCTCCTTCAACTCCCGTTCATTTCGCACTTCAGCGGGCTTTTGCTGAATCCGATCACCTTTTTGGGCAGTGCATTTTTTGTCGAGCATATTGTACCGTTTCTCGGCCAAACCATTGGGGAGCCGCTTGTACTGCAAGTGGCTTTACTTTTTGGTGTAACGGGCCTGCTGCAACGAGACGCGAAGGGCAATATTCTTCCGCAACTGAATGCCTTTGCCAAAGAACACGTGACGCAAAATCTATTCTTCTTCCTCCTGCCGCGCGATGTGCATGGCCGCGAAGCTTTCCAGAAACGCGCCCGTCTGGACTACCTGCATCAGCATGGCTCCTTGCCCAAGGGCAAGATCACTCAGAATAGGGCAATCGGACTAGCGCTGCGCGAGGGTAAAAACCCCGCTGAGTACTGGGCTGAAGTCAAGGGCCGCAATGCCGCCGAAGTGCTCATCGAAAGTTTCGTCCAAACGCAGATCTCCAGCGGCAACTACAATAAGTTCGAAGCGTTGACGTCGATAGCCGATCCCGGGACCTCCGAGTGGGATGTACTCATGGCCCTGGAGAAATTTAGCTTTTCGGATAATTTAGACTTTTATACTAAAAGTGAAGGCGCCGTCACTGTCGATGCTCGCACGGCCGCCCGCATTCATCTTGCAGCGAAGGTTGGAGGAAACTCTGAAAAATTTGCCGCTGCCATGACGGAGAGAATTCAAGCCGAAAATGAAGCTAAGAATCTTTACGCGAGTGGCCGCCTGCCCGTATTGAGAGAAAAAGTAGCGGATAGGGACAGAACGATGAGTGTCAAATCCGCTGATCTTGTGGCGCGTGATTTTGGCGCGGATTTTTTTGCGGTGGAACGGACCGACACTCTCAAATCCGGCTGGGTTTCTGGGCTCAAACCTGAAGCCATCAAAGAAGGGGCGAAATTTGAGGACATCTTCCAGGAGGGAGTAAGAGGCACAGCGCTTGAAGGCTCTAGGGTCAGAGTTTCCGATTGGAAAACGATTTCAGAGACAAAAGCGACCGATGCGATGGCCGCGGTCAACAAAGCTCTGGACGGTAAGTTTGAGGCTGAAGCGACTGAGTTTATTTTGGCGGTGTTCCAGAGTCATCTTAATTCGTCGATGGCGGCCGGGTTTAAGGCGGAACTTGCGAAGTATGGCGATAACGATGCTGCCCATGATGCAGTCTATAAACAGCTGGATGCTGATTTTGCCAAAAATAAAGCCAATGTCCGGGCGCGAGAAATGGTACTTCATGCTGAAAATGTTGCGGCAGAGCGCTACCAAAAATATCTGGATACGCTCGATTCCGCTGCCCGCAAAGCCGAATTGATAAAAATCCCCGAGGAAGTCGATGCGGCAGGCGACACACCGGCCGGGATCGCCCAGCGGGCCCGCTGGCTTGTGGGAAGCCGCGAGCTCACCAAAATAAGTGCGCATGAAGCCGCGGAGGCCGTAAAAGCCGCCTATGAAAAGGCCACTCCCTTCGAGACGATTGTGGGCGATAAGTTTGAAAATACTCGCGAGGTGTCACATCAGACCGAGAGTACGCTCAAAGTCAAAACGCTGCCCAAAGAACTGACGGAAAACTCAGCGGGTCACATCGCGGATGCTTTCAAGAATAATCCAGGGGTGCGCGAAGTAATCCTTGTAACCTTCAGCGAAACCAAACCCAGCAAAATGCTGCCTAAAAATGCTACCGCCGTTCAACATACCCAGCATGCAAAATATGTTGAGAAAATTGCGATTGTTGCGCTCAAGGATTCCATGCGCCCGGGTGGCACCAAATTCTCCAAAACGGAAGCTCTGGCACTTGAGAAGTTATTGAACTCAGGCTGCGGAAGCAGCTGTGCTCAAAGGGGTGCGTTCGGCAAAGATCTAAAGAAAGCTTTAACCGAAGCCGGTTTTATTCTGGGTAAGGCCTTGGCTGCGGACAATCATAACCTGCTTAGGATCGGCGGCATGGTCGTTCTGCCGGATGACTTGAACGACCTGGATGCGCTTTCAGGCCGGCTGATCGCCGAGGCGCGGAATGACTTTTCCACGTTCGGAACCGGTGTTCGCGGTATGGAAACCCTGCGCACGGCGGTCAGAGTCTACGACTCGCTTGCGCCGACGGGCCAAAGTAACAGGGCAAAAGTTTTCTCATTTGCGCAAGCCTACTACCGCGCGGGCGCTCTCTCGGCCGGCACTGAGCAAAATAAACAGCGGCGAACGGCCCTAGACGCTCTGACAAAGCTTCTGGTGAATGTCCAGGAAAGCAAAGGCAGGACGGTCTCGGCGGCTGAGGCTAGGTCACTGCGTGTCGATGCCTTGGTGATCTTAAGAGCATTTTCCGGCGAGACGCGTGCGGCGCAGCGCTTAGCGCTTCAAGAGATCGGTGCCTTGGGCAAGGACGGTCTGGTCAAGGGCGGTAATATTTTTAATTGGGCGGAGAGTAAGATTTCTGAAGCGGATTTTAATAAATTGAGTACAGGTGCAAAAGCGAAGGCGATCGCGGACGGCAAAGTACAGCTCCAGAAAAAAACGGGAATCCAATTTGAAAGCTTGACCAGTCTGATCAAAAGCGAATCCGGGGTCCTTCAGCTCGGAACTGCCGGCGGTAAAACCAGCGTGCTGACACCCGGTCTTACCAAGATTATGAATCGCCTTGGCGTGCACACCGTCCAGTTTTTCCCCTCCGAGTTCCTTAAGCAGGCCGGTTTTGCGGCTGCCAGCTCGCAAGCGAGCAATACGAAAAAAATTGATCTGTTGGAGGGCGACATTTCACGATTAAACGGGCGGCTTACTAAAACAGAAGGGGCCGCGCGTCTCAAGCTCCAGGGGGAAATCGAAAATCTGGAAGGTCTCAAGTCACTGCTGGAAGCAGGGATGAGTATTGTGGTTTTTGACTCGAAGAAATTTTATAAAGCGGGCGAAACGGCCTATCGGGAGCAAGTGCTCAAAGCGGATGTTTTGGTCGCTGATTTCAATGATACGAAAAGCGGTCTGTTGGAAGTCCGGTCGACCCGCGATTCGGCGCGCATGAACAACGTCGAAGCCGTCGGCCGTTATGATGCCGGCTTGCGGCTGCAAGATCGCATTGCGCGTTCGCAGCTTTTAATCGACGAAGTTGACCAATTGGTGGACGTTCCCTCAACAACAACGGCGGCCTTTGGCGTTGAAGGCGGCGTGACCAAACGGGCGATTGACGTCGACAAAACCAGCGTGCGTGACGTAGACACGGTCGTCAAGGTCTTGGTCGACAAAGGCTATGCCAAATTTGAAAATAATAAACTCAAACTGACTAAGACGGGTGAGAGTAGTATTTTTGGAGCAGACGGCCGGGATATTAACGGCATTAATTTCAAAACGACCGCTGTGGATGATGTTTTGGGAACACTGGGCTTTGAGAGAAGTTCGAATCGCGGCCAGCAGTTTGCGAAAACGCTGGAAGGCGTTGCGCAAGGTTTGAAATTTAGCGCGCGTCAGGTGGCCTTCGGTCAAAAAGGTACAAATAAGTTTCATCCGGTCGCTGAAAACGGTGAAACCTCGGTCGATCAGGTTTTTGCGGGCGCGCGCCGCGCTGCGGCTTACGATATCGTGGGCCGTTTGCGTGAGGGCATCAGCCATGACGGCATAGGCTCAGCCGTCTACCGCAATGTCGGCGATGTCGCGAAACTGGTGAATCTGCGCGAGAGTAAAGTTGAAGTCCAGGAAAGCGCGGTCACCGTCAGTGTGGCGGATGCTTTCCGCGAACTGCGCAAGCTTGCCGGCGGCAATCTGATGATCCGCGGCTTTTCGGGCAATGCCACGGTGGCGCGCGAGCGTTTGGCACTGAATCTTGGGGTTGATTTTATCGGCAAATTCGATGGGATTGAGAATGGCCGGTTCTATACGCTCAAGCAAACGCCGGGTCAAACCGGCTTCCGGCTGCGCAGCAACGCGTTAAACCATAATTTCCATGGGACGATTGATGGCGCGCTGAACCGGATTACAGCGACCACCATCAGCCGGAATAAAAATATTTTGATTCAGGATATCACCGGCGAGGGCTATAACGCGGTTTGGGATGCAACCGCCCGCAGATTGAGTGATCTGGGCCGCACGGCGACCGATAAAACGCTGTTTGTCGTCATGCTGCCGGAAAAAGGAAGCGTGGCCGTATTTACCGACTTTGCTGCGTTTAAAGCCAAGGATTTCAGCAAGTCCACGGAAGTGAAGTCAGTCAAGAATAAAATAACCGGCGAGCTTGATCTTGTAGTGGACATTAAGGGCCAGGAAATACAGTTCAATCGATTGCTGGGCGGCTATGAGGCCGGCAAAGGCCCTTTAGAAGCGCTAGGCTTTGACCGTGTGGTTGAGATTCAGAGCATGCCCGCGACGCGCGGTACCGACCAGCGCTTTGACGTGCAGAATTCAGCCGGCAAGTGGCAAGCCAATGTCCACCGCATCTTACTGGTGGATCGCAATACGACTTTTGACTCGCTTGAGCAGGCCTTGGGCCGTGACCGCGGGTTAGGCAATTTGACGCTCGACCGCGCGACGCTCTCAGACACGATTTCCGTGATTGATGCCAACCCCAATGCGCTGCGGGCCGAGTTCAGCAAACTGGGCGGGGGCGACAACGTCATCGGCTTGGTACGGTTCACCCATGAAACGCTGCGCGCAAATATCCGCGAAGGCATTCTTAGCGATGGCTTGACCGCCTTGCGCGATGCACCCGGCCGTTTGTTGGGTGAAATTGAGACGGCGTTGAATCAAACCTCCCAGGGCGGCGGCTTGGGCGGTGTAAAGGGCGCGGCGAAGGGCGATGTGACGGCGGCTCTGGCCTCTTTTGCGGCTTTGCGGAAGCAGGTGGAGGCAAAAGGCGATGACCTTACGACAGCCTTCAAGGGGACAGTCAAATCGGACCTAAAGTTCAACGACACCGCCAAGCAGTTTCACCAGTTGACGGTGGATCTGCTGCGTGGGACGGGAGATTTTAAGGGCACGGGGGTCGACTTGATCAAGGCCCTGGAAAATGCGGGCGCTAAAGAGCTGGCCGGCCGGTTGACGCGCGATGTTTTGAATGTGGACGCTAAATCGCTTGAGCTTAAGTTTGACGAGGTGACGGGCGCGGTCGAAGGGGCCGGACGCGGCGCCCGTTTCCTGGCCGATGCCGATGTGTTTACGGTACGCGATACGGTTCAGGCCTTCCGTAATTCTCTGCATGATCTTTCCACGCGTCAAATTGAAGTCGGCGATAACGTTAAAGGCCGCACGACGGCTGAAACTTCGGGATTTAAAAGCGCGCGCGATCTTTTGCCGGATTTCACTTCGGCCAATCGCGCGGTGACTGCGGCGGTGCGTGTCGAAGTGAAGGCAACCGAAGGGTTGGCCCGCACCGAGGTAGGCAAAAAGTTGATTGATGCCTCCAGCGCCAAATATAGCGAGGCTTACCAAAAGACCATTGTAACGGAGGTCACGGCAGCCCAAAAAGCGCCGGGCGCTACCGCCGCCACGATTGCTGCAGCCCGTCAAGCGGCCGAGACCAAAGCGGATGAGGCGGGGCGCGCCGCGTCAGCCACGCGGTTTTATGTGCCGAATGCCCATGAAATTCATGTGGAGGTGGGCGGCCAGGTGCTCGTGTTTAATGTGGCTGATCCTGGTGCCGTTGCCGCTGCCAATCAACTCGATTATGAAACCGCCGCCATGATTCGCAATGCCGTGCCGGCGGGTTCGGTGAATGGATTTGTAAGCGCGCAGTTTGATGTGGCGGCTAACCAGTTTGTCTTTTCGGCGGATATTTTGACGGATTTTCAATTTCAGCGTTCCGGCACAAAACTGCCGGCGGCAGATTTCTTCCGCCAGATCGTGACCCCGCAGACCCAGCCGGGGACCAGCGGCTTCGCGAACTTTAATCGCGTTGATTTTGGCGCGACTGCGGATACTCGCAGGACCAGCCTGGAGAAGCATTTGGCGGCTCTAGCGGCTGGGAAAATCCCGTCGGCTCCCGGCATCGATGGGACAACTTTGCCTCACCAAACGCTGGTCTTGCCCGATACGGACACCGTGATTGACGTGCCGAATGTGGGCGCTATTGCGATTAAGGGCGGGACTAAGATTTTTGTTCATGCGGATGGCACGGTGAGCATTCCGGCCGGCGCATTTGCCGACGATGATTTTAGAATCCCGGGATTCAAGTTAATTCCGACGGCGGATGCGGCGATTGTGGTGCGCGCAACCGGGGCAACGGTTCTACGGTTAGGGCCTGGAACGCAGTCGTCTTTTGATTTTGGCGGGGTTGCCATTCCGAATCTGCCGGAGGGGACTGAAATTGAATTTATTAAAAATACCGTGAGTGCCATTAATTTACCCGCGGAATCTTCTGTCTCGATCACAGTGGCGGGTACAAGATTCACATTGCCTCCCAATACCCGGATTATCCCAAGCGACATTCCACAACAAACCCAGTTTGAGCTTCCGGACGGCCGGGTTATGGTGGTTAAAATTGATGCGGTGACTAAAAAACCCGTGCCCGTATTGGCCAGCGTCAATCTGCCGGACTTTGCAACCGTCGATACGGTCTGGGTGACGGATGCCGGCGCCATTAAAACATTCCGCAAAGTGGAAACGCCCGTCAATATTGACATTGGAACCCGCAAAGTGATTCTGCCGGCGGGCGTTTTTGTAGAAACCGATCTCGCCGGAAAAATTCTCCGGATCGCGATACCTGAAAATGTAACTTTAACTACTGCCCAGCTGCCGGCCCTGACCATTCTTCAGAAGCAAGGCGTGAAGGTTGTTTCTGTCCACGGCGTCGATGACAAAATAGGAACTGTGACTGCGATTCGAGTGAACGCCTCAAGCTTGGACCTGGATGATTTGAATGTCATCCAAAGCCTGCAAGCCACAGGAGTGAACGTGTCTTTAGTCCGTCTGCCCGCAGACACGCGTCTGGATATTAACATTCCGCCAAGCCTGGCGGGTCTCAACGACGCGCATCTGGCTGCGCTGGAAACGCTTCAGGGGCTTGGAGTGCCATATCAACTCAGCGGTGCTTCGGGCAGTGTGCATTTGACGCTGACGACTATTCCACCCGGGTTAAACCTTGTCGAACTGTCTGAGGCCGGCTTGGATGTCCGCGTCAACCTGACAAAAATTCCTGACAAAAGCCAATGGAGTGATCAGACAGCGAAGGCGTTTAAAGCGGCCGGTGGAAAACTGATTGTGAATCTCGGCTCTTTGAATGGTGTGTCGCTTGCTGATTTGCGTGACTTTGCCGCTCGTGATGCCGGAACAATCAATTTGAATCTGATTCAGATTGACGCAAGCTCTTTTGTTGCGCTGGCAGATCTTTCGGGAACAAAAAATATTAACGTTAATCTGACTTTGACGAAGATGCCCCCATCGGTCAACTTGGCCGATCTCGACTTGCTTATTCAGCGCGGCGCTGTCGTAAAACTTGCTCTGACAGAATTGCCGGCTGATGTCAATCAAATGGCTGACCTGAAATCGTTTGCGGCTCGCAATGGCAATGTGAGCATCCGGCTGACTTCGCTTCCCGCGGATTTATCGTTCGATCTTGTGGATGTTGTCAAGACGGGTATTCCTGTTCGCCTGGACTTGACCGAGATCCCGGCGGGTTTTGACCTGGCAGATTTCGCGCGCGGCGGTGTTTCGGTGCATCTCACGCTTACAGACGCGCTTTACAGCGACGTCAAACTGCAAAAGCTGGGGGCCCTGCAGGCCGCGGGCGGCCTAATCACGGTCAACAAGCCTGTGGGCGTCCCGGTGAAGATCGATTTGACCGGCGTCAGCCGCGGCATGGATCTGAATACGCTGCGTGGTTTTGGGCTGGTCGCCGCCGGGCCGGGCGTCCAGGTTGTCGGCGTGCCCAACACGATTGACATTGATTTAAGCGGCTTGAAAACGGGGGATCTTCCCGATGTGGCCGCGGGTATTGGCGCGCTGCGTGCGGCGGGTGCCCAGGTGACGCTGGCCAATCTGCCCACGGATGTGCCTGTGAAACTGGTGAACCCGGGATCTTTCGGAGCGAGCGGATTGATCGGGTTGAGTGTCTTAAGCGCATCGGGCATGAAGTTTGAAATTCCAACGGGCATGAACATCCAAGTAGATTTGGACGCATTCGATATTGTTCTGGTCCCTGAGTTGGCCGCAGGGATTGGGGCTTTTGTTGCCGGAGGCGCCAATGTGAAACTCGTCAATATTCCGCAAAACGCGAGCTTAAACGTGCCGGCAAAGCTGGATGTGCCTGCAGTGCTAGGCTTTAACCTGCTGCGGACTGCCGGCTTCAAAATCAATGCCGTTCAGGGCGCGGTTGTGGATATTGATTTGCAGGGTTTAAGCGCTTCACAGGTGCCGGCGCTGGCGGCCGGCATCGGTGCTTTGCGCGCCGCAGGGGCGACAGTTGAGTTTACGCACGTACCCACCGGCCTGAATAATGTCAGTTTGCCGGAGGATATCTCTAGCTTCGGCGTCTCGACGTGGCTCGGATTTGCGGCACTGCAGTCCGCAGGAATGAAAATCCAAATTCCGGCAAGTTTGGGCAAAGGATTCGATTTTGTGGAACAAGCGGGAATCCAGTTCTATAAAGATGTGATCTCCGCTGCCGCGAAATCGCCGGGTGATTTGGGCGACCTGCCCGCCTTGGCAGAATGGTTTACTGCGAATGCGCCTGCTGGAATTAAAGGCGACATTCAGTACGGCCTGATTGTTTCCGCCCAGAAATTTGTTGATTTAGGTAATACAAATGCTTCGGCGGCGATTTATACGCTGATTCCAAAGTTAGCTTGTTCGTCCTGCGCGATTGCCGCGCCTCAATTTGCAAAGACTCCCTCGCAGCGGGTTGCATTTGAAAAGGCCATCACGGGCCTTGTCTTAGCTGCCTCAGGCATTGACCAAACCGGCGCGCAAATCGCTGCGCAAATTTCCGGTGTTCTGCATCTTGCAGTGGGACAAAATGTGGACCTTGTCGAATTGGTTAAAACAGGCCGTCTAAGTCTTGCGGATCTGCAGGGGAACGGCGTTGCAGTAGCTGGAAGCATTCTGAAAGTTCAGCAGAATCTCCCAGCCTCTGCCGGAAATCAAAGCGCCATCATGGCGGCTTTAAGCAGTCTTCGAAATCAAATTAATCAGATTATCGGGTTCACGCTTCTTGGAAGCATCAATGTTCCAACGGCGCAAGCCGGAATAATTGTCACTGTGGATCTTAAGGGGCTGACCGCTGCCCAATCCGCCGTCGTTCTTTCCGGTCTGGGCGCATTGATCACCGGTGGCTTGAATGTACAGCTGGTGAATATTCCCGAGAATCTAAGTTTTGATCTGGCAGCGCTGGGCGTCAGCAATACGGTCGATGTCAGCATGGTGCACGGCCTTGCGGCCCTGAGCGCTCAAGGTGCGAAATTCACCAATGTCCCTAAGACCCTGAACCTGACCGGCCTTGCGGCGGGCAGCGTGGTGGACGTGGCCTTCATCAATGCGCTCGGTGCGCTGGATATTGCGGGCATCAAGATCGAGAATTTGGATTTTTCGGATGTGACCGTGGATCTTGGAAATCTCGCCGGATTGGCTCCAGCGCAGATTCCTGCGCTTTTTGAAACCATCGCAAAAATTCCAAACATTGGAAATGTGAAACTGCCAAGCCTTGCGGGTCTTGACGCGCAGGTCTTTGACGCCGTGCTCGCGAACCTTCCGAAACTGACCAACGTCACGACCGTTGAACTGCCGAACCTGGCGGGCCTGAGCGCGCCGCAGATCGGGCAATTATTCGCGAAGCTGGCCAAGATTCCGAATCTTTCAAGCGTGAACATGTCGCTGGCTGGGTTGGATACACTGATGATCGAGACAATCTTCACGAAACTGGCGGCGATTCCTGATCTGCCGAATCTTGCGGGCCTGATCAACTTTAATCTGGCGGGTGTGGATATTGCAGAAATCCCGGCATTGTTTAGCGCGATCGCGAAAGTTCCTGCCGCGGATCTGCCGAATCTTGCGGGCTTGATCAACTTTAATCTGGCGGGAGTGGATATTGCAGAAATCCCGGCATTATTTAGCGCGATCGCGAAAGTTCCTGCCGCGGATCTGCCGAATCTTGCGGGCTTGATCAACTTTAATCTGGCGGGTGTGGATATTGCAGAAATCCCGGCATTGTTTAGCGCGATCGCGAAAGTTCCTGCCGCGGATCTGCCGAATCTTGCGGGCTTGATCAACTTTAATCTGGC
>JAHFFE010000037.1 GCA_023248155.1 Candidatus Omnitrophota bacterium
GTCGCGGCAGCCTGCAAATCCTTGAGCTGAACGCCCGGGCCAATCACCGCACGGGACGGCGCGCCGGGCCCGGCGGCGGGGCGAATATCCAGCGCCGGCATGGCATGCATCGCCATCACCCAGCCGCTAAGCGGTACGCGCGCGCCGGTCAAGCCCGTGCCGTAACCGGAAACGGTCAGCGGCATTTTGCGCTCATGGCACTCACGCAAAAACTCCGTAACTTCTTTTTCCGTTTCAGGAAAGGCTACGCCTTCGGCGCGGCCGTGAAAATTGGACGCATCCGAAAGAAAGGGCTCGATTTCCGCAGGTGCCTGGGTACGTTTCATAAGGAATGCGGCAGTGTTTCAAGCCGTCAGGAGTTAAAGCCGGGTGGATTCCATCAAGCCGTCGGCTTGCGGCGGCAAGAAACCGCTGTAGCCATGATGGCGTTCAGCCAGTTCGAGTACGGTAAAAGCGGCGCTGTCGCGGACTTCCGGATTCGTAAAAATCTGCCGCAAATCGGTTCCTCGCGCGCCCACCACCTTGCCGGCAAACGGAATCCCCTGCTTTTCCATAAAATAAATAGCTTGATCAATATCATCCACCTGAATCGCAACGTGATGCAAAATTTTATCGCCGAATTTTTTGACCCAATTGGGGATCAGGCTCTCGCGGCCGCGCGAGCCGTCAAAGGCCTGATCGATAAAAATGGCCGGGAACCCGCTTTTACGGTACACCTTCGCCCACCAGTTTTCATGTTCGATGATGCCGAGTTTGGCATCCTGCTCAAAACCAAGCTGTAAAAATTCCTGCGCGCGTTCATCCACGTTCAGCGTCCGGAACGTGATGTGATCAATCACCGGCCGCAGGCCGACGCCGAGCACACGCAGGCCGTCTGACACCACGCGGGCCGCGCGGTTATTCTGGATAAATTCGTAGACATAGGCACAGACGACTGCCTCGACGGGATCTTTATAAACTCTGGGTTTATCGAAAGGTGAATTCATGCGTGCATCTCTTTTTAAATTATAACAGCCACTCTCAGTATCGGCTAACCCGTATGGATTTTTAAATAAAGAAACCCAACCCCGCAAGAGCAGGATTGGGTTTCTTCTTCAAAATACGGCTGAACGATTACTGAACGAGCTTGTTCTCCGGACGGCGCGGCGGATCGTCCTTGGGACGTTCCGGAACCTTGGGATTGTCTTTGTAGGACGGCGAAAGATCCGCATTGATCTTGGCATACGCGGGATCATAATCTTCTGATTCCACGATGGCCGCAATCGGGCATTCCGGCAGGCAGGCGCCGCAGGTAATGCAGACGGTCGGATCGATCACCATGAACTCTTTGCCCTGGTATTCACCCGGATAAATGCAATCGACCGGGCACACCGCGACGCAAGATCCGTAGCGTTCGCCTAAACACTTCTCAGTAATTACGTAAGCCATGATTCACTTCCTCCAAAATGTTGTGTGCTAGAGATGCGGGTATTTTACCGCTGTGGGAAATAATCGTCAATACACCCCGTGGACTAAAATTTTCTCTTCAATACTCGCGAAGCGGCAAATAAGATTCTGTCTGATTTGTTTTTGGCGGCGTTGCTTTTTTAAAGGCCCTGCCGGTGCGCCCTTTCGTTCAAACGGGCGATACGCGCTTCAATCGGAGGATGCGTGCTGAACAAACCGGTCAGGAATCCTTCTTTCAGCGGATTCACAATAAAAAGATGCGCGGTCGCTTCCGGCACAGCGCGGGCCGGCATGCGCCGCCCAACCGCGTCCAGTTTTTTGAGCGCGCTCGCAAGATAGAGCGGATTGCCGCACCAATCAGCGCCCTGGTCATCCGCGGCGTACTCGCGGCCGCGCGACACCGCGAGCTGAATCAAGAGCGCGGCCGCCGGCAGTAAAATCGCGGCGATTAAAACACCGAGCGGATGCGCGTCGCGCTCATCGTCACGGCTGTTGAAGGAGCCCCAGAAAAGTGCGTACCGCGCAAAAGAGGCCAGCATGCTGATGGCTCCCGCCAGCGAAGCCGCCACCGTAGAAATCAGCGTATCGCGATTGGATACGTGGGCCAATTCGTGCCCAAGCACTCCTTCCATTTCTTCCGGCCCCAACAAATCTAAAAGTCCGTCCGTCACCGCGACCACCGCGTGC
>JAHFFE010000011.1 GCA_023248155.1 Candidatus Omnitrophota bacterium
TCCGTTCGGTATGATCGCGCGTTGCAATTGGTTCAACAACGGTAGTCGGGCCGTCGGCCTGCAATCCAGCCAGCAACAGCGCCGATTTTACCTGCGCGCTGGCGACCGGCAATTCATAGCGGATCCCTTTGAGTTTTCCACCGCGAACCGAGAGCGGTAAAAAATCAGTTCCTTTCACGCCTTCAAAAATCGCGCCCATTTTCGATAACGGCGCAGCAACCCGTTTCATCGGCCTCTTGGACAATGACTCATCGCCGAACAGTTCCGTTTTAAACGGACAGCCGGCCAAAATTCCCATCAACAGGCGGGTCGTCGTTCCGGAATTACCCATATCCAACGGAGCGTCCGGTTTTCTTAACCCGGCCAGCCCATTTCCTTTGACGATGACGGCGTTATCGGACGAATCGCGGACCGAGACGCCGAGCGCTTCCATCGCTTTGCGGGACCGGCCGACATCATCGGAATTCAAAAGATGCGTCACGCGATTCTGTCCGTCACACAGCCCGCCGATCAGGAACGCGCGATGCGAAACCGACTTATCGCCCGGAATCGCGACGCGGCCTGTTAATTGTGAAGCCGGATTAACTATTTGTGACGCCATTCAACCACCCCTAAAATGAACAACCCTCATCCAATTATTCACGTAAACTGAAATCGGATGAGGGCTGAAAATCCGCTTTGTAAATTACGAAATCTGGCGGGCCAGATCCCCTTCCTTGACTTCGCTCTTCTTCTCTTCGGACAACAGCGTGGCCGCCGACATATTATCGTAGAGCTTCTCGACTTCAGCGGTGACTACCGGCTTACCGTCGCGCGTAATGGCGAACCGGCTGCCCTTCTTGATGCCATCACGGCTGCCCAGGTTGATGACGACGAAATTAAATTCCTTGTTGACCACCAGCACCTTGCCCTGCAGAGGAGCCACCGCCATTGTTGAGCCCGAGGACAAGACCGGAGAAGAACCTGCCGCCGGCTTGACTACGATCTGTTCGGCTTCTTTGGCGCGCGCCGCCAGCATTTCCTTGACGCGCTTCTCGAGCGCTTCCTTCGCTTCCCGCAGCGTCTTCAGCTCGTTGTTGACCGACTGGACGCTTTGCTTGGTCCGGGTCAACTCTTCCGAAATCCCCTGCTTTTCCTTGCGCTCCTGATCAGCCTGCTCCCGAAACCGCTTCAGTTCGCTTTCTTTCTGCGTCAGCTGGTTCGTCATTGCCTCGCGGGCCCGCTTCTCGGCGGCCAATTCATCGGCCCGAGACTTGGCATCTTTTGTCAGCGCGGCGACTTGCCCTTCCAGCGCCGTCTTTGTTTTGGTCAGCTCTTCTTTTTCCAATTCAAGCGTTTCCTTGAGCTGGGTAACCTTTTTCAATTCGCTCTTGGTTTGAAGATGGTCCGCTTTTTCTTTGGTTTCTGCCACATAAAAATTCGCGGCGGCCACTCCGGCCGTCAGAAAAGCAATCACCAACAGAATTGTGCTGATACGCGGTTTTGTCATAGTTTTCCCTCTAAGATTTCTTGTGGATTAGAATAACAAAAAAGCCAGCATTGTTCAAGAAAATGTACATCAATGTGTTTCGACTCAGTTCGGGTTACTTACCAATCTCCATCGCTTCGGGTCCTGCCTTTCTAATTTATCAAGTCGGCCCGGGCATGGGGACCGTGGACACGCTCGGAATTGACTACCAATTCCGTCGCTCTGTCTGCGGCCTTGCCGAAAGACAATTCGATTCGGCCTCCGCCAAGGTCCACTTGCCCCATATCCCGATCCGCCTCTTACCGATTCTGCGTGAGCGATTCCGGGCAGGATAAGGCTGAGCAGGCACTGGAAACCCTGAGCGGGCATGGTTCTCCGCCAACGGCGGAGAGAGCGAAGGGTTGACCGTAGTGCAGCGAGACTCGCAGGGGCGAGCAAGCGGCCTGCGAACGCCTTGCCTGACGGAAGCGTGAACGCAGAGAGGCAAGATCACTTTGCGGCTCTCGAAGCCCGAGCCGAATCGATATACGGTTTGCCTGAGGGAAGGACTCTACGCGATTCCTCTGAGGCGGGCCAGTTCCTGCTGAAGGTCTTTCGGAAACGGCGAGACGAATTCGGTATACTGCTTAACCCCGGGATGCTCGAACCCGAGCCGGTGCGCATGCAGCGCCTGGCGTTTGAGTCCGGCCGTAACGCCGTACCAGGAATCCCCTAGTATAGGATGGCCGATCTGCGCCAGATGAACGCGCAGCTGGTGCGTGCGGCCGGTCTGCGGCCGAAGCTCGAGGTAGGTCGCGCCTTTCATCCGTTCCAATACTTTGTATTTCGTGATCGCTTCGCGGCTTTGTTCGGTGTAGCGGACCGCCATCTGTTTGCGGTTGGCCGGATCGCGCCCGATCGGCGCGTCGATCGTTCCGTTGTCGCGCACGACGCGTCCCTTGACCAGCGCCAGATAAACGCGGTTGACCGAACGGCCGGCAAACTGCTCGCTTAATTTCGCGTGGGTCTCGTCGTTCTTGGCAACCACCATCACTCCGGAAGTATCTTTGTCGAGCCGGTGGACCAGGCCCAGTTTGAGCGGTCCTCCGCGCTTGGATAATGCGGTGGTGTGCCCCAGCAGCGCGTTGGCCAAAGTGCCGGTGGCATGCCCGGCGCCCGGATGGACCACCAGACCGGCCGGCTTGTCGATCACGATAATCCAGGCATCTTCATGCAAAATCGCCAGCGGAATTTTTTCGGCCTTCAGCGTCGATTCCTCGGGCGGCGGCATTTCAACCGTCCACTCATCGCCGGACGAGATAAACATGGACGGCTTCCGCATCGGGCGGCCGCGCAGACAGACCTTCCCATCCATGATTATTTTCTGGATTTTTGAGCGGGACATTTGCGGAATCAGCGCGACCAGATACCGGTCGAGGCGGTCCGGCGCCGTTCCCGACGGCACCCGATGCTCGAAAATCTCAGGACGATTCATTTTTTTAAGAGACGCAGCAGAAGCAGCGGAACGCAGACGGCCATCAACCCGACGCTGATCCACTGAAACAATGTCAGGTTCATCGCGACCGGCAAATTATCGCCGCGCAGAAATTCGATCAGAAACCGCCAGATGCCGTACAACAGACCGTACGCCAATACCACGGTGCCCGGTTTTGGGTCGCGCTGATCGAGCCGGCGCAGAAAAAAGAACAGTGCCAGCAGAAAAACCGCTTCGTACAACTGTGTCGGATGGCGCGGCCATTCGCCCAGATTCGGAAATTTCACGCCCACCGGCAGCGTCGTGTAGCGGCCGTAGCAGCAGCCGTTCAAGAAACAGCCGACGCGTCCGAACGCGTGCGCCAGCACCAGCGGCGGCATGAAACAATCGGCCGCTTTTAACAATGGGAAGCGGTAGGCGCGCGCCGCTACCAAACCACCGGCCAACCCGCCCACGAGACCGCCGAAATAAACCAGCCCGCCATGATCCAGCCGAAAAATTTCCAGCCAATTAAATTGAAAACTTTCCCATTCCGCCAGGACATAAAAAATCCGGGCGCCGACAAGCCCTGCCAGCAGAGCAACGAGTGCTACATTCTGGATGCGGCCGGGGTCCCATCCCAGCTGCACGGCGCGGCGCGACAGCACGAAACTGGCCGCCCAGAACCCGGCGGCGATCATGAAGCCGTAGCTGTAAAAAGTCAGCGGGCCTAACCGGAACAGGATCGGGTGCATCCTATTACCCTCTTTTTAAGCGCAATCGCGCCGCAAATCATCAATACGGTTAATGCAATCCATTGATTGACCGTCAAGCCCCACGCGAACGGAAACAGATGATCGATACGGAAAAAATCATTCAGGAACCTAAACGCCGCATAACCGGCAGCCGCTGTCCAAACACGGCGGGCCGGACCGGCTGATGATTTTTCCATCCGCAATAATAGAAAGAACAAACCCAATAAAAACAGCAATTCATACAATTGCGTCGGATGCCGGCCGCGCGCCTCACCCGGAGAACAAATCGCCCATGGCACTGTCGTGAATAATCCGTAACAGCAGCCGTTGACGAAACAACCGACCCGGACGATCGCCATCGCCAGAACCAACGCGGGCAAAATAGCCGCGACCACCGGAAGCACGGGCCGGCCCTGCCGCTTTAAAAGCCAGCTGATCACCAGAACACCGGGCGCCAGAACGGTCAGTGCTGAAGCCCCCCCGCTTGAAAGCTTGAGTAAATCAAGCCAATGGCCTGAAAGGTTCGGCCGCTGCTGAATAAACCAGGCCAGACGCGCTCCGATCAGATCAACCGCCAGTCCAATGACGGCAAACTTCAGAATCTGCCGGTTCGAAAAACCAAGCCGCCGCACGCGCGGAACCGAAATGAGAACAGCCGCGGCAAACCCTGCCAAAACCATCGCGTAAAAAAAAGTCAGACGCATCTTATTCCTTTTTTCGCAGCAAATAAAACGCCATCGCCGCAGCCCCTATCGTAATGCAGGAATCGGCCAGATTAAAAACCGGCCAAACGCGGAAATCCAGAAAATCAATCACGGCGCCCAGGCGAATCCGGTCGATTAAATTACCGACGGCTCCGCCCAAGATCAGACCCATGCAGACCATCGGCCACCGGGGCGCCGACGGCTCGCGCGAATCGCGCAGGAAACCGCGGAATAAAAACGCGAGCAGAACCAGCGTGCCGGCGGTAACCCAGACGCCGCGGCCCTCGAATAAACCGAACGCCACACCGGTATTATAAACCAGCGTGAGATGAAAGAACGGAGCAAAAATGGGGACCGTGGCGACATTCGACAAAAAGAGGATGACCAGATATTTGGTGAACTGGTCGGCCGCGACCACCGCCAGCGCGACCCGGAAAAAGAAATTATTCGGGAGAAAAGGAACCTGGACCACTGCGGCGGCGCTTCTGGGTTTCCTGCTTCCCCTGGCAGGCAATGCAGAGGCCGGCTTGCGGAAGCGCCTGGAGACGCTTTTTGGGAATCGGCTTCTCGCACGACAAGCAGCTGCCGAACGTTTTATCTTTGATCCGCTTGAGCGCTTCCTCAATATCGTACAGGATCTCCTGCGCGTTGGAAGCCAGCCCCAGTGAAAATTCGCGGTCATAACTGTCGGTAGCGGTATCGGCCATATGCAGGCCGTAAGCGGATAAATCACCGGAAGCGTCGCGCTGAGAGCGGTTGAGCGTATCTTTCTCGACGCGGCGGATCGCGTCGTTAACCGCTTCTTTTTTCTTGAGCAGCAGTTTTTTGTATTTTTCCGATTCGACTTTTGTCATGCGCGTGCTCCTTCAGATCGGCTACTGTATCATAATTTTCGGACAACGTCCACGCAGCGATGACACAACGCCGGGTGTTCGGCATCGCTGCCGACCGTGGCAAGGCGCATCCAGCAGCGCGAACATTTAGAACCGTCCGCTTTGCGCACTTCCATTTCAACGCCGGAGGATCCGGTCACGCGCGTTAATTTAAGCCCTGAAACAATGCAGGCGCTGGCGAACGCTTCGCGGCGCGGCTCCAGAAATGCCCAGTCGGCTTCCGCGCCGACGCGAATCTCCAGATCGGCCTCGAGCGCGTCGCCGATTAATTCGGCCGCGCGCGCTTTTTCAAGCGCCTTCATCGCCTGATCACGAAACTCCAATAACCGCTGCCACTCGGCACGCAGCGGTTCATCATCCGGAAACAGCGCGGCATCGGGCCAATTCTGCAGATGGACACTGCCGCCAAACGGCAGCGCGGCCCAGGCCTCTTCGCAGGTTACCGGCAGAATCGGCGCCAGCGCCAGCGTCAAGACGCGCGCGATCGCCAGCAGCACGCGCTGGATCGCCACGCGGCGCGGATCTTTCGGATGCGCCGTGTACAAAATATCTTTCACAACATCGAGATAAAAATTGGACAGCCGCGTCGTGCAAAATTCGTGCGACAGCTTAACCGCTTTATTGAACGCGTACGCGTCATACGCGGCCGTGATCTCGCCGGATAACCGGCCCAGTTCAACGGCCATCCAGCGGTCGAGACCGGTTAAATCGGTCAGCGGTTTGTTATGGTACGCCGCGTCCAAATCGGAAACATTGGCCATGCAGAAACGGACCGTGTTGCGGATTTTGCGGTAATGTTCGGCCGACTGGTCAAGAATCGTTTTCGAAAGACGGATATCCTCTGAATAATCGGATGCCGCCACCCACAGCCGCAGAACATCGGCGCCGAGCGACTCGATCACCTGTTTCGGCGCAATCACATTGCCCAGTGATTTCGACATTTTTCGGCCGTCCCCGTCGACAACGAACCCATGCGTTAACACGGAGCGATACGGAGCATGGCCGGCCAGTGCCGTGCCGGTGATAAGCGATACTTGAAACCAGCCGCGGTGCTGATCGGACCCTTCCAAATAAAGATCGGCAGGATGCTTCAATTCCGGACGCGTCGTTAAAACACCCTGATGGCTCACACCCGAATCAAACCAGACATCGAGAATATCGGTGCCAGGATTGAACTCTTTACTGCCGCAGGCGCAGGCAAAATCCGATGGAAGCCATTTTGTGACCGGTTCGGTAAACCATTGATCGCTGCCTTCCGGATCTTTTTCCACCGCTTTGGCAAAATTTTCAATGACACGCGCGTCCAGAATTCCCTCGCCGCAGGCCGCGCAGTTGACGGCCGGAATCGGAACGCCCCACAATCGTTGGCGCGAAAGACACCAGTCGGGCCGGGTCTTTAACATGCCGACCATTCGCTCCTTGCCGACCGAAGGGATCCACCTCACCTCTTCTTCCGCGGCCTTCAGCAACTGACCGCGAAATCCTTGATGCTCTACATTAAAAAACCATTGATCGGTCGCTCTGAAAATAATCGGGTGGCGGCAGCGCCAGCAATGGGGATACGGATGATCAAATTGACCCGCGTGAACCAACAGCCCCTTTTCTTTGAGCAGCTCCAATACTTTGGGATTGGCGTCGAGCACGCGCGTTCCGTTGAGCGCCTCAACCTCGGCCGGAAGGCCCTCGTACTGTCCGCGGGAATTCACCGGGGTCAGCATCTCCAACCCATACTTTTTTCCTGTCAGAAAATCTTCCGCGCCGAAACCGGGTGCCGTATGCACGAGACCGGTGCCATCCTCGGCTGAAACATAATCGGCCAGAACCACTTTTCCCTCTCGAAATTCAAACGGGTGCCGGTACCGCAGACCTTCTAATTTTTTTCCGGGAAATGTTTCAATGACTTCCGCTTCGGACGCCGACTTCACGTCGCGCAATGCCGCTTTGGGAAGATCTGCCAGCGTAATCCAGATTTCGTTCGGGCTGACGCGCCGTTTTGCATAAGTAAAATCGGAATGAACCGCCACAGCCACATTGCCCATCAGCGTCCAGGGCGTCGTGGTCCAAATCACCAAATAGGTTTTGTCCGGTCCATCCTGCAAAACCGGGAACTTGGCGTAGAGAGAAGGCGAAGAAAGATTGTCGTATTCCACCTCGGCTTCGGCCAGCGCCGTCTCACACGACCAGCACCAGTTCACCGGCTTGCGCGCGCGATAAACAAACCCTTTCGAGACAATCTTTGCCAGCGCTCGCAGCTCGGCGGCCACATATTCCGGATGCAATGTCAGATACGGATGGTCCCAGTCACCGAGAATACCCAGCCGCTTGAACTGCTGGCGCTGAGTATCGACGAACCGCTGTGCGTAGGCGCGCGCTTTTTTGCGGAAATCAACCACATCGACTTTATGCTTGGTGGTTTTTAAATCTTTCATCAGCGCGAATTCGATCGGCAGGCCGTGGCAGTCCCAGCCCGGAACATAGGGCGCGCGCCGGCCGCGCATCGACTGGTAGCGCAAAATAAAATCTTTCAGGATTTTGTTGAGCGCATGCCCGATATGAATATCGCCGTTGGCATAGGGCGGCCCGTCGTGCAGAATAAACGGCGGCGCCTCTTTGCGCGCCGTCTGCAATTTTTCATAGAGCCGCTCCTCGTCCCAGCGCGCCAGAACTTTCGGCTCGGCCTGCGCCAGGTTCGCCTTCATCGGAAAGTCCGTCTTCGGCAGATTCAATGTTGCTTTGTAATCCATCGGTTAATTCATCCGCTCCACAACAGTTTCAATCAACGCCGTCAATTTCGGCTCGGCCGCGGCGGCGACTTTCAAAATTTCTTCCAGAGAGGCCGGCTTCAAAGTTTCCGGAATACAGAGATCGGTAATACAGCTGACCGCGAACACGCGCAGGCCCGCATGCACGGCGGCAATCACCTCGGGCACCGTCGACATGCCGACCGCGTCGGCGCCGATGCCGCGCAAAAACCGGTATTCGGCGCGCGTTTCCAGGTTCGGGCCCAGCACGCCGGCATAAACGCCGCGGTGCAGTTTAAAATTCTTTTCGCGCGCGATCGTTTCTGCCAGCGCAATCAGCCGCTCATCGTACGGCGCCGACATATCCGGAAACCGCGGCCCGATCCGCTCATCGTTAGCACCCACCAGCGGGTTAACACCCATTAAATTGATATGATCGGCCACCGCCATCAAATCACCGGCACGGTATTCGGCATTCATGCCGCCGGCCGCATTGGAAATAATCAGCGTGCCGGCGCCCAGCGCCTTTATCACGCGGACCGGATAAACCACCTGCTGCGCCGAATACCCTTCGTAGCAGTGGAACCGGCCTTCCATGACGACAACCGATTTGCCGTGCAAATGGCCGAAAACCAGCTGGCCTTTATGGCTTTCCACCGTCGAATGCGGAAAATGCGGCAGCGTTTCGTACGGCAGCGCGTGCGGTTTTTCAATCCGCGCGCCTAGTCCGCCCAGGCCGGTACCCAGAATAATTCCGACCTCAGGGCGTTCGGCAACAGCGGCACGGATGGCCGCCACTGTTTCAGTAATCACCGCATCCGGATGCTGACATCAATCAGCGTCTTTACCAGAAAATGCTGAGCTGCTTGCAGAACCAGGATCGCAATCATCGGAGAAAGATCAAATGGTCCCAGCGGCGGAATCGCGCGCCGGAAAATATCAAGAAACGGATCGCAGACGCGGCTTAAAAATTGCACGATGGGGTTGAACGGATCCGGACTGACCCAGGTAATCAATACGCGGATGATGATAGCCCAGCTGTAAATGCTCAGGATGGTATTGAGAACACCGGCGACCGCTTCCAAAAAATTCGACATCACAAACATAGAACTCCTTCCCCTTCCGTCACCCGCGGTTTTTCATTTTCCTAACTGTTTCGCGCGACGAGCAGCAGCCAATATCGCCTGTTGAACGGCCTGCCCTGCTTTTTTCTTTTCAAGCACTTTCAGCGCCGCTTCGGTGGTGCCGCCTTTTGAAGTGACTTTCTGCCGCAGAACAGCCGGATCATCGTTGCTCTGCAGCGCCAGCTGCGCGGCACCCTCGGCCGTAGCCAATACCAGCGCGCGGACCAGTTCAGGCCGCAACCCCAGCCGTTTTCCGGAGGCAATCATCTGCTCCATCAAAAAAAAGAAATAGGCCGGACCCGATCCGCTGACAGCCGTCACCGCGTCAATCGATTTTTCGGAAACTACCACAGTCTCGCCGACCGATCGGAAAATTTCGAGCGCCAGTTTTTCATGCGCGGCCGAGGCATACCGTCCGCGCGCAATAGCCGAGATCCCTTTGCCGACCAGCGCCGGCGTATTCGGCATCACGCGAATAACCGGAATTTTAGCGCCGATCTTTTTTTCAATCCAACCAGTTGAAATTCCAGCCGCGATTGAAATCAACAGCGGTTTATGCGCCAACGAGGAACGGATTTCTTTTAATACCGGTTCCATCTGCTGCGGCTTGACGGCCAGCAGAACAACGGATTGTCCAGCCGCTTCGCAATTACAGGTTGTGGTTTTAACGCGCAGCGTGCGGTTGACCGCTCTAAGTTTTTTGGTGTCGGCGTCGGATACCATCACGCGCGAGGCGGCCACCGTGCGGCGGCGGATCAGCCCGCTCAGCAGCGCGGTGCCCATATTTCCGCCACCGATCACTCCGATTGTTTTGTTCATGCTCGTTCTCCAAAAATGGCGCTGCCCACGCGCACCGCCGTGGCCCCTTCCTGCACAGCCGTTTCAAAATCACCGCTCATTCCCATCGACAGTCCCAACGGCCGGCTGTATTTTTGCTGCAGCGAATCGCGCAGTTGGCGCAGCGCGCGAAAAACCGGCCGTGCGGCTTCCGGATCATTGGAATAAGGCGCTATCGTCATTAACCCGGTCCAGCGCAAATGTTTGCATTGCGTCAGCCGGTCCGCCAGCAGTTCCACCTGATCCTGCGCAACACCCTGCTTGGTTTTTTCGCCTGAAATATTCACCTGGATCAAGGTATCCAGCGGCCTCTGCGCCGCCCGCTCCAGCAGTTCCAGCAATTCAACGGAATCAAGCGACTGGATTTGATCAAACAGTTCAATGGCAAATTTTGTTTTGTTTTTCTGCAGATGGCCGATTAAATGCCAGCGCACAGCCGGACCGATTTCCAGTCGTTTCGCCTGCGCTTCCTGCACGCGGTTCTCGCCGATCTCGGTAATTCCGCAGGCGATCGCTTCCTTAATACGGTCTACCGGGACGGTTTTCGTGACGGCAATCAAACGGACGCCCGCGGGATCCCTGCCCGCCGATTCCGCGGCCTGAACGATCCTGCGCCGCACCGATTCGATCTTATTGCGCACCATAAAAAACTCATTATACACGATCTGCTACAATAAACCCCATGAGGATCGTATCTCTGCTTCCGACGGCCACCGAACTGCTCTACGCGCTGGGGCTCGGCCGCTGCGTGGCGGCCCGCAGCGAACATTGCGTCTACCCGCGCACCGCGCTAAAAAAACCGGTTATCGTGCGCAGCGAGATTGCACCGGTCACAAAACAGGATAGCCGCGCGATTCATAATGCGGTGCTGAAATTCCGCAGGCAAAACCGCCACCAGTTTTCAATCGATAAAGTACTGCTAAAAAAACTGCGCCCCGATTGGCTGATCACGCAGAATTTGTGCGCGGTCTGCGCGGCTTCCCATCCGGAAATTGACGAGGCACTCGCCGGAATTTCACCGGCGCCCAAAATATTCACGCTTCAGGCCAACCGGATTTCCGAACTGCTCACCGAAATCCATCGGATGGGCATTCAATTCAAAAAACAAAAAGAGGCCAAGCGGCTGATCGGCCAATTCCGCCAAACGATCCGGGAGATACGACGGAAAACCAAAAAAAGGCGCAAGCCGCGCGTCTGGTGCTGTGAATGGCTGGAGCCGCTGATGGCCGCCGGACACTGGGTTCCGGAAATGATCACGCTGGCCGGAGGAAAACCGTTGTTTGCTCAAACCGGACAAAAATCGGTTTGGTTGAAGTGGGAGATGGTACGAAAAGCAGACCCCGAAGTGATCCTGATTTTTCCGTGCAGTTACTCGATGAAACAAACATTCGCTGAAATTGGCCGGCTGAGGCGCCGCCCCGGATGGAAAAATTTATCGGCCGTAAAAAACAAACGGGTTTACATCGTGGACGGAGAACTGTTCCATCACGCCGGACCTCGCCTGCTCAGCGGCATCGGTCTAGCCGCCGCGCTGATCCATCCTGAGATTATGAAACGACCGGTTCTTCCTCGAGCGGCAAAAGCACTGTATCGATTGAATGAATAACGCCGTTGGACGCCTGCAGATCGGTCCCGATCACCAGCGCGTCATCCACTAAAACATCGGAACCATCCACGGTCACTTCCAGTTCCTGTCCCTGCATCGTCTTGATTGACGTCATCGCCGAAAGTTCGGCCGCCGAAACTTTCCCGGAAACGACATGATAGAGCAGCAGCGCTTTTAAACGAACCGGATCGGCCAGCAGTTTTTCCAGCTCTCCTTCCGGCAGCGCGGCAAACGCGTCGTCGGTCGGAGCAAAAATCGTGAACGGTCCCGCACCCTTCAGCGTTTCCGTTAATCCGGCTTTCTCAAGCGCGCTGGAAAGGGTTTTAAAATTACCGGCCGAAACGATCGTGGCCGACAGATCGGAAGAACCAGGCATTGTCTCTTCCGCCTGAACAAAAGAAACGGAAGTCATCGCCGCCACTGCCAGCAACCCAATTAAAAATCGCCGTAGTTTCATCGTTATCCTCTCTAATTTAAATCTTCCAGAACACCGTCAATTCGCTCCACCCAAATTTCCACGCGAAGCCCCTGCGCCGAAACCAGATGAATCACGCCGCCGTCTCCATCGGGATTTTCTTCCCAGTGCAGCAGCCCTTTCGCTTCCGGACGCGAGTCCGGCATTTCGCGGACGATCACCTGGCGTACAGCCCCGATTTTTAGCCGGCACGGGATCCAGTCAGAACCTTTTTTCTGCGGCGGCCGGCTGGTCATTAAACGGACCAACGCCTCTTGCGGCGCGGCCGGTTCCAGATGGAACTCTTCCAGCTCAGACCCCTGCAGCAGATCAATCACGCTGGCCAATTGCTGAACGGTTTGAAATGAATTACGATCCGTCATGACTTATTGCGGGCTCCCCCATCATCTTGTAAAGAATAGCGCGGTTCTGATACGCATCGGAATAATTGGGGTCGATTTCGATGGCACGATTATAATTCGCGAGCGCTTGACGCGGATCGGCCTTATATAAGAGATAAAGATCGCCGCGGCTATTGTAGGCTTCGGCCATTAAAGGATCCAGCTCGATCGCTTTGTTGTGATCGGCGATTGCTTTTTCAAAATTCCCACGGTTTTTGTAAGCCAGCCCCCTGCCATAGTAGGCGCTGGAATAGTTCGGATTGATCAGCAACACTTTCGTATAGTCCGCGATGGCCTGGTCGAAATCACCTATTTTCTGGTAAGTAATGGCCCGGTTGTAATAGCCCTGCGGAAAAACCGGATTCAACGCAATCGCTTTATTAAAATCGGCGATCGCCTCCCAGGAACGTCCGGTATCATCAAAAACGATCCCCCGATGAAGATAGGCCACGGCGTCAGCGGGATTCTGGGCGATCGCTTCGGAATAATCGGCAACCGCTTGTTCGAGTTTTCCCCTGGTTTCATAAACATAGCCCCGCAGCGTAAACGCTTTGGGGTTCCGGGAATCAATCTCGATGGAACAATTATAATCCGACAGCGCTTCATTAAGGCTTCCCATGTTTTGATAGGCGGACCCCCGAAGCAGGTAGGCGCGGGCGTTTAGAGGATCTTTCTCGATGACTTTTGAAAATTCGAGGATGGCTTGATCGTCGCGGGAGCTTTTCCCATGGGCAATTCCCCGGGTCAGGATGTCATCCGCCGTTTCCGCAAAACAAAGATTCCCGATGAAAAACAACGGAACCAGCAGAATAAAAATACTGAGACGGGCGACCTTTTTAAAACGAAGCAGAGAGAGCGACGCCGGCTTCGACGGTGGTATTTTCAGGTTCAAGTCCATAACCGATCGCCACCCCTGAATACCGGATGGTGGATACTTCCGAGTTTTCAATATCCCAATAGCGTACGAATGGTTCAAACGACAGATCGACTTTTTCACCCGTTTTCTGAAACTGGAAAGACCCGCGCAGACCGTACCCCGTATCCTGGTTGTTGGTAATATCGGAATAAAGCGGCGAGGCGGTGCTGAGGTGGCTTTCCTGCTTGCCTCTCAGCAAAAGATCAAACTCGAATGTCGATATCAACCTCCAATACTCAGACAGCGGCGTCGTGGCCTGGAGACCGGCCGGCAGATACCAATAGTTGGATTCCCGATCGTATCCGAGGGCGCCCGTCGTTGTGATCGTCCCACCGCCCCCGTCGTTGAGGTATCGGTAGCCAAGGCCGGCGTAAGCGGCATAGACAACCGAGGCATCCTCGCTGCGGAAAAAGTCATAACCGGCAAGAAGTCTTCCCTCAATAACATAATCATCGATGTTATCGCTGGATCCGGTGCTTGACGAAGAATAATCCACTCTTCCAAAAGCTCCCCGGGTATCCAGCTTAAGCATGAATCGGTCCGGATGGTAGGTATAGGATCCTTTCAAACCATACATAATGCCTTGATTCTTAACGCCGATGGAATATTCTTTGTAGGTATAACTGTATAACTCAGGACCAAACTCCCAGGAATGGCGCGGGGTATCTTCAGCCAATGCGAGGTTCGAAAAAAAGAGGACAGCTGCCCCAACAAGAACAACGCTTTGCATCCAGATTCTTTTTGGGTTCATCATTTCTCCTTTTGTCTGTTCCTTATTATCATAAATATTTCCAAGATGAAAGAAAAGGGCTATTTTAAAAAGGCAGGTTCCGTTCTTTTAAAATACGGCTGTCTTCCAAAACCGCCGTTGGAGTGGCGCAGTAATAAGGTGAAAACAACCCCGCCGGACGGTACGACCCACTCGCCTTGGTTCCGCCGAACGGCAATAACCCCGACGAAAAAATCGTTCCCTTGTTCCAATTGATCATGCCGGTATCAATCCGCGGCAGCAGCCGGCGGAACCGTTCGCGTGAACCGGTAAAAACAGCCGTGATCAATCCGTATGGCACTTCATTGTTGATCGCCATCGCTTCCTCGTCGCCGCGGACCGCATAAACAGCGACGTCGGGCCCGAAAATTTCCTCGCGGCGGTACCGCGCCGATTTATTCTTGGCCGGCTGCTCGCACCAATGCACCGACGGCGTCACATAATAACCGCGCCGGTTGCCCCAACTGCCGGGCGCTTTGCCGGCGCGCAGCGTTTCAAACCCTTCTTCGCGCGCCAGCTTCATGTAGTTCTGGTATTTGGCCACCGCATCGTGGCTGATGAGCGGTCCCATCACAACAGGCTCCAGAGAATAGCCGATCGAAACGCGGTCGACGCAGGCGAGAAATTTTTCCAAAAACGGTTTGACCACTTTGCGGTGCACCAGCACGCGGCTCGTCGCGTTGCAGCGCTGGCCTGACATCGAATAAGCGGCCGTGGCGATTTCGCGCGCGGCCAGATCGAGATCAGCGTTATCCAGCACCCACGCCGCGTTCTTGCCGCCCATTTCCAGCGCCAGAATTTTTTGCGGCGCCGCTACCGCCGATTCGCGAATTGCCTGTCCTGCCGCCGTCGATCCGGTAAATAAAACACCGGTGATTTTTGGATGCGCGACCAATGCCGCGCCCAGTTCCGACCCGCCCTGCATTAAATTGAAAACGCCTTTCGGGAATCCGGCCGCGTGCGCCGCCTCGGTCATGAGCTGGCCGACGAACGGCGTATATTCCGACGGTTTGAAAATCACGGTGTTGCCCATCACCAGCGCCGGAATCAGATGGCTGGCCGAGGTATGCGCCGGAAAATTAAACGGGCCGATGACGGCCATTACGCCGAGCGGCCGCCAAATGCATTCACCGCGGAGACCTTTCGATGGAGCGACCGAATAGCCGCGCACCAGTTTCAGCCCCTCGGATAAAACTTCGTCGGCCTTCGCGATCAGCCGCTCCACCTCGCGCACGGCTTCCGCAAGCGGCTTGCCTGCTTCCCGCGCGATGAGTGGCGTTAGCACGGCGGAGCGGCGCTTCAATTCCTTCTGAAACAAACGGATTTTGGCGATCCGTTTTTCCATCGGCAGCGCGGCCCACGGCACAAATGCTTTTTCAGCGGCATCCACAGCCGCCGCAAGCGGATCCAGCGAAATAATCGCTCGGCCAACCGGATGAAACAAATCTCCCGGGTCTTCGCTGATCAGTTCCGTTCCTCGTTTCGGGCGGACCCAGCGGCCGGCGAAATAATTGCCTTTATAGGGAATAGGCGCTGTCATTTTTAAACAAAACCTCCAGATCCAGCGGCCGGTAAGACGATTTTTTCCTGCCGCGCAGCGCGATCCACGCCCGCGGATAATTTATAATAACGCTTTGACTGTTCGACGGCGCGGTTACGGCGCCGGCCACCGCCATCGCGCTCTCCGGCGTTAATTGGCCCGAAAATCTCTTCAGTAAACTGGCCAGGCCGGCATAGCGGATCGCGTACCCATACGAACGCAAAGGCGATTCCAATCCCGGTTTTTCCGGATCACCATCGCAGTCCGTCTGCTTTGCCCTGACCGATGGATCCAGCGCGAATTCCGATCGGAACAACGCGTCAGAAACCGCGAGTCCATAGCTCTGCGCCGCCCGCGGCTTATCCAGATAAAAAATGGCACATTGCTGATTCGTCGTTTCCAACGCGACGGCCTGGCCGGTTTTCAAATCAGAAAACAGATAGTGATACCCGATCGTACGCGGCCCCTGGCGCACGAATGCTACAGCCGTTTCCAGATCGGCCGATTCTTCCAAAACACGCCGTACCAAAAACGGGACCGGGACCCCCGACAGCGACTCTTCCAAACTTTCCGCGCCAATCACCGACGCCGAAATTCCCTTGGAATTCACGCCCGAGACAACGCCGGCGAAACCCAGCCATCCGAAGCCCACAAATGGAGTGCGGCCCTTTGGATGACAAACGAAAATCGCGGCGTTCTTGATGCCGTCCGATTGAATGCCGCTTTCAAGATTGTGCGCCTGGATCAGTTTTCCGTCCAGCGTCATGGAACGGTTCACCGCAAAAAAAGAACCGCGCACCGGCGCCAGATCAGCGATGACATGCATCCGTTGGATTAACTTCAACGGGACCGCCGCGCCGTCGGCCAGGCCCTCCATCTCTTCCAGATAAGAATCCGGAATATGCGGGCGCATTGCATTCCAGGCGGCATCGAGTTTGTTGCGGGCCATCCATGTCCCGATCAAAGGAAGTTTTCCCTGCCGGTCGGCAAACTTCAGGGCCTCGGCCACTGACGCGCGGATGCGCGAACGCATCAGCGATCCGTGCTGATAGCCCATCGCGTAATAGGAACCGTGCAGATAAAGCACCGGCAAACCGGCGCGCGTTTCCATCGTACCGGATACAACCGTGTCGAGGATCGGAAGGCGCTTCGCCGGCGCACCTCCGCAGCCGCAGAGGGAACTACAAAAGAAAATCAGAAGAAAAACGGAGAGAGAGAGACGGCGCAGACGATTCATCGGCGCCGGGGATACCGGGCCTCGACAATTGTTTTGAGCCCGCCGCGCGCGTTGAATTCGCCGTGCACGACGGCCGAGGCCGGTTTAACCGCCGCGACAAAATCGTTGAGAATCCGGTTAACCGCGTTTTCCTGGAAAATTCCGATGTTGCGGTAACCGTTGATGTAATACTTGAGTGCTTTGAGCTCCACGCACCATTTTCGCGGCGAGTAGCGGATTGTTACCACGCCGAAATCGGGCAGTGCGGTGCGAGGACAGACCGACGTGAATTCCGGAATCTCAATGGTCACTTCGTAGCCGTTCGCGTACTGGCTCGGGAAACATTCCAGAGGAGGCAGCTTGGTTTTTAGGCCGGAGGATGCGTGCGCTTTCGTATAGAGGGAACTTTTCGCCATATTTTTATCTTACCACCTTCTCTTTGCATCGGACATCAAAAGCAGAGTCAGTCCGGGCATGGGAGCCGTGGACACGCTCGGAATCGACTACCGATTCCGTCGCTCTGTCTCCGGCCTTGCCGAAAAATAATTCGATTCGGCCTTCGCCAAGGTCCACTTGCCCCATATCCCGTCCCGCCTCTTACCAATTCTTGCGTGAGCGATTCCGTGCAGGATAAGGCTGAGCAGGCACTGGAAACCCTGAGCGGGCATGGTTCTCCGCCAACGGCGGAGAGAGCGAAGGGTTGACCGTAGTGCAGCGAGACTCGCAGGGGCGAGCAAGCGGCCTGCGAACGCCTTGCCTGACGGAAGCGCGAACGCAGAGTTTGCGGCGCTCTAATCAAGTTGAATGCCCGAGCTGACTCGAAGCATAGGTTAAATTTTAAGGGTCAATTTCCAGCGCGATGCATTTCAGATATTTGCTTTCCGGATGCGTCAGCAGAACCGGATGGTCGGCCGACTGCGTGCGCTGCTCCACGAACCGGACGCGCCGCTTCGAATCGGCCGCGGCCTCGCGCAGGATTTCTCCGAAAATTTCATCGCTGACCTGATGCGAACAGGAACAGGTGATCAGCGTGCCGCCCGGCGAAAGCAGCCGCATCGCGCGCAGGTTGATGTCGCGGTAACCGCGCCATGCCCCTTCCATTTCACCGCGGCTTTTGGCAAATGCCGGCGGATCGAGAATAATCAGATCAAACGGCTTGCCTTCCTTCTCCAGTTCGCGCAGACGGTCGAACGCATTGGCGCGCTCCACCTGCACATTCTTGATTTTATTGAGCGCAAGATTTTCCTTCAACCATTCAACGCTCTGCACCGAATCTTCCAGCGCCAATACTTCCTTGGCGGACTCTGAAACCTGCAGCGAGAATCCGCCCTGATAGGCGAACGCGTCGAGCACCCGGCCGCGCGCGAACTGGCGCGCCCAGATCCGGTTCTCACGCTGGTCCAGATAAGCGCCGGTTTTATGCCCTTCCATCGGACGAACCGTATAGCGCCGGGTTCCTTCCTTAATTTCCACAACCTCGGGCAGCGTTCCCTGCGCCACTTTTTTCTCGAGCGGCAACCCTTCCAGTTTTCGCGCCGCCGCGTCGTTGCGGTAAATAATCGCCGCCGGTTTCAGCAATTCCGTCAGCAGTTCGTTAATCAGCGGCAGCAACGGCTCCATCACCAGCGACTGGCTCTGTACCGACAGCACCGAATCATACTTGTCGACGACCAGTCCGGGAAACCCGTCGGCCTCCGCATGAATCAAGCGATAGGCCGTCGAATCGCCCACCACGCGCTTCCGGTAATCGAACGCGGCCTTCAGGCGCCGCTGCCAGAAATCACGGTCGACCTGAACCGACGGATCATCGGTCAGCCATCGCAAAACGATTTTTGATTTCGGATTGCAGAACGCCTGGCCGAGCGGCTGTTTTTGCGCCGAGAGCACCTGCACTACCTGCCCCGCGCAGGCCGGATCGACCGAAGCCAGATCATCGCGGTAAACCCACGGATGCCCGGCCCGGCGCCAGCGTTCGCCCTTCGGCGTTAGTTGAACTTGGTGCCCGGGTCTAGACATTTTATTTGGTCACCCATTCTCCCGACGGAAGTTGAACCTTCTCGCCCGGTTCGGCCCGCTCGCGCTGTTCCTGCGCAAAGGTGGCGCGAATCGTACTAATCGCCGCAGACGGAAGTCCCTTCTGCATAACCTGCGCCTGATAGATCGTTTCGCGGTCGCGGTTTTCATCGGCAGCGATCTGCTGCGCGGCTGACCC
This sequence comes from Candidatus Omnitrophota bacterium, assembly GCA_023248155.1. GTDB lineage: Bacteria > Omnitrophota > Gorgyraeia > 1-14-0-20-64-10 > 1-14-0-20-64-10 > JAHFFE01. Next base: position 19,090 of record JAHFFE010000011.1, read on the forward strand.
GCCGCCCAGCGCCTGCACATGTCCCTGATTATCTTCGCCGATAGAACCCTGCGCCTTCGCCGCTTTCAACTGCGCGAAACGGTCGCGGCGCGCATTGATGGCCGCCATCGCTTCCGGGCTTAACTCCGCCGCGAACGCCTGCGGCACCAGCCAGTTCTCCAGCCGGGCCATCGGTTTTTGCGCGGCCGGTTTTGCGGGAGCAGTACTGCCGCCGCTGACCAAGTCTTCGATCGAATGGGCTTCTTCCTTGATCTGCCGCACATCGATCGTCACATGCGCTTCAATCTTGATCGGCCGGTCCGGATCTCCGGCCAGCGTCGCGCGGCAGCCGACAGCGCCCAACAGTCCCAGCATCACCCAGCTTAAAATTTTCTTCGTTCCCATCACTTCGTCTCCTTCTCTTATTGTAGTAGATAACCGATCAACGACAGACTCTCTTTGGGAACCCGTATCGTAATATCGAGTAAATGATCTCCGTCCATCCATAATTTTAGAAGATAATTTTCGTTTTCGGTAATCAAACTGATCCGGCCGGTTGAAAAATGAACTATCGGCCGGCGGGCCAGTGTCTTAAACAAAACCGCCTTCGACGAATCATCGGGCATCATTCCCAACAACCGCAGTAAAAATTCACTGCTTAACCCCCCACCCGGGCGGACAATCTCCACATGAAAACGGATCTGTTCCAGCTGACTACCGGTTCCTGATGCTTGCAACGATCCGGCCGCCTCACCCGACGCGCGCCATTCTCCATTGCCAACCGCTCTATCGAGCGAAGCAATCCGCAGGCGCGTAACCGGCCCTTCTATTTCCCACGCAAGCCGATTGGCCGACAAACCGCGCGGGCGAATACGAACCGCGCATGGGCTGATCATCGCGATCGGCTCGGCATCGGCCGTTCTCCAAATCACGCGCTGGATTTTTATCTCCAGCGGAAACTGCAGAGAAATCCCTTCCACGCGCAGTTCCGTTTTCGGAACCGATAACTGCATCTGCGCCGTTAACTTTTTTGAGATGACTTTCTCGGCGGCCGGCGTCTGCAGCCAATAAATGCAGGACAAAACCGCAACAACCAGCGCAACCAGAAAAACTGTCAAAACCCGCCATATCCATTTCATTCTATTCAGCCGACGACTGCGCGAAAAAAACCCATTGAAATGCCGCCACCGACGGGAGTGCCGATGCCGCCACCTTGTCGACGATCTCAACTCCCCTCAGTAAAAACCCCACCCATGAACTCCGGCTCCAGCGATCGACCGGCAAAGGAACCGCCGACCGCGCGATCGGCTTCAGGCCGGCCTGACTGATCAGCGCGCGCGCCGAAGCATAGGTAAAAAAACGAAGGTGGTCCTTATCCAAAATCCCCGACTCCGAATAACGGAACCGGCCGCACAGCAGCAACAGCCGCATCGACCAGTGCGCCACATTCGGCAGCGAAATAATCAGTGTGCCGCCGGGCGCCAAACAGCCGCGCATTCGTTTCAGAACGGCCCAGGGATCCTTCAAATGTTCGAGAATATCGGCGCAAATAATGAAGTCGTATTTCTGTGATTCCCACGGCCAGACAGCCGCTTCCAGATCGGTGCGGTAAATCTTTTCATAATGGGCAGAGGCCTGATCGGCCCAGGCCGGAACCGATTCCACGCCGTCGACGCGAACAAATCCTTTTTTATGCAGCTGCTCACCCAGATAACCGGTGGCAGTCCCGACATCCAAAATGGAACTTTGCCGCGAAGCCGTTGCCAGTTTGCGCAGTATCGTGCCGTGGCTGCTCCAGCGGCTTTTTTTAAACGCGTAGGGACAATCGCTCACGGAGGCAGCATTCGGTACTGATAAATCAAAAATGCCGTGACAGGATCGTATAAACCGTTGACGACAAAAAACCGGTAAAAAAGCCAAAGATCCCCAAGCACCAGCACCGCAAAGCAAACACCGGCGGCCCACGCACCCCACCGCCTCCACCGCGTTCTCAATCCGGACAGAAACAATACTGCGCCCAGCCGGTAAGGGATCTCCAGAAATAACAGGTACCGAATATTGCGTGTGCCAAAACAGGAAAGAACCAGCGTACCGATCCAGACGATAACCCAGAGCCGGATCACGCGGCCGGCATCGGTTCCGGCCGTATCATGAAAATAAAAACCAAATCCAGTGAGCGCCAACAACACCGGTCCGGGAGAGAGCAGCAGCGCGTCAAGCAATGGGCGGAACCAGGGCCCCTGTCCGTACTGCTGGGCATACGAATTGGTCGCAACCGATTGAACGGTCAGATTCAGCGCGTGAACTACGGCCGTCAGATCGTGAAACAGAATCCTCCAGATGCCGAATGTAACCGCCAATGCAACGGCCGTGGCAACCGCCATTCCGGAAAATATTTTTCGATCCCGTTCAGGGGAAAAAATCAGGCAGGCCCACCCCAGCGGCAGCAGCAGCACGGCGCTCTCGCGCGATAAAATCGCGATCGCGAATAATAAACCGAGCCCGGCCCAATGAAGCAACGAACGGTTTTTGCGAACCAGCAGCGCGATCAACGCCCAGAGCGCGGCCGTCATCCAAAAACCAACCCACGAATCGGAAAGCGCGCGGCGCGCCATCGCCTGCCAAAGCGGAGAAACCGCCAATAAGAGACCGGTAAAAAAAGCGATATTATTTCCAAACCAGAATCGAACGCAAAAGAAAACTAAAACTACTACCGCCAGAAAAGAACCGAGCGAAATCAACTGCAGCGCGCAAAAGGCGCTGCCGACACAGCGAAAAACAATCGCATCCACGGTTAACGCGGCCACGCGCATTGGTGTCGGAAAATGTTGACGGACCGGCGCGTTGTCGAGATATTCCTTCAGAAGCGCTGGAAAAACAGAAGGCCCTTTGTGCGCGATCGCGACGGTGTAATAGTGATAAAATCCTTCATCAGCCTTCGGCTGCAAAGAAACCTTGTCGATCTCCGAAATTCCAATCAACGCCGCCACAGCCGCAACCACCAATGCCAACAGCCAGGGAGAACGGCTCATTTTAAACGGCGGCCGTTCGGATTAAAGATCGGATAGCGTTTCACCCCCAGCTTCTGCAGCAGGTATTGGGCCGAAACACCCAGAACACCCATTCCGTACACAGTGCCCCGCCAGGGATTAATCGAGGACGCCTCCGGAAAAAACCGGGACGGCGCCGACACTTCACCGATCGCATATCCGAAATAAACCGCCTGCACCAGCATCTGGTTATCAAACAGAAAATCGTCCGAATTTTCCAACAGCGGAATCCCCAAAAGAAACTTGCGAGAGAAAGCGCGATAACCGGTGTGATATTCCGATAAACGGCGGTTCAGCGCCCAATTTTGGCCGAGCGTCCAGAGCCGGTTGAAAAAATATTTATAGAACGGCATGCCGCCTTTCATCGCCTGGCCGCATAAAATGCGCGACCCCAGCGCAACATCAAACATCTCTGAGGCAACCATTCCGGCCAGCGCGGGAACCAGCTCGGGCGGATATTGATAATCCGGATGCAGCATCACGACGATGTCGGCGCCGTGATCAACGGCAGCCTGATAGCAGGTTTTTTGGTTGGCGCCGTAGCCTTTGTTGACGGTGTGCCGGTAGATCGGAATTTCAAGGCGGGCGGCTATTTCCACCGTTAAATCATGGCTTCCATCATCCACCAGAAGAACTTCGTCAACCACATCGCGCGCGATCCCGTTGACGGTCCGTTCCAATGTCCGCTCGGCGTTGTACGCCGGCAGCACCACAATCACTTTGTATTTCCCAATCATGATTTATCCGATTCTAATAAAAACGGGTACCAATCCTCCGCCCTGACTGATATTGACCACCGGCTGGTCCGAACAACGGCCCACGAACCCGACGCCGTGCGCGGTGGCCGTCACGCCCAGTGTCGCGTACAACTCTTGCGTTACCATTCTACCCTGTTCATTCACCAGAATCATCGGCGCTTTGCGTAATTTCACTTTTTTCTGAACCACCCAGCTGTTCGGCTTCGCCAGCGCTTTCTGGAGTGCCTGTTCCCATTCGGCCGGCTCCATTTTCTCGCCCACGGCCACGCCGTCTCCGCCATAGCCGCGGTTCGGCTTCAGCACCAGATCCTTTGCGTGCGTTTTTAAATAAATGGGCAGGTCAATTTCTTTTCCATCGGAGTCAGCCGTTTTCCGTTCCGACACCAGCCGCGTCCACGGAATATGTTTCTTCAGCATCTGTTGTTCCCCGGGCGTGAATGCCGCAGAAAATTCCGGACTTGAAAGCAGTTCACATAAACTTTTGTGGTCGAACTCGCCCAACAGCGTCGAAACCACCTGATTCCTTTCAAACGCCCGCTCAATCCCCGAAAGATCGGTGCCGTGCGCTTTGATCGCGGCAATTTCTTCGAGCTGAAAATCACGGTAAAATAAATTGGTTTTCTGGCCGCGCAAAACCAGACCGCCATTTTGTATTTGAACCTCGCGCGGATCCCCCGTCACAGCCGGAATGCCCAGCTGTTTGCAGTAAGCAACCATTTCCTCAAACTCGTTGCTGTCGCCGGGACCCGTATCGCGTTTCTCGACGAACCCGATCGCGCTCTCGGCCTGGCCGAGCGCTTTGCCGTGGTCCAGCAATGTTTTCACCACCAATTGCCGGTAATCTTTTGAAGGCGCCAACTGAATGTCGGGGAACAATTCCTTCAAAACAGGCAGAATCCGCTGCTCGATAATTTCACAGCCGGTCGGCATTAAATAAATGCAGCCCACGCCGACCGAATTCAATTCCATGATCTGGAATTCCAGCAGTTCCGATTCGGACTGGGGACCGAGGTTCGTATCGATCCGTTCAATCAGCGTCTGCGCCGGCGGAATTCCCTGCGGACAAAATTTTTTGATCCAGGCAATCTCCTGCTCTTTCAGCGGCAGGACCGCCTGCAAACGAGGATCTTCAAAATAATGGATCAGCGTGCGGTTGAGTAAACGGCGGATCGAGCGAAATACGGTTTTTAAATAACGGTCGGCCTCCGGACTAATCACCCAGGGCGTAACGGCGAGCGGGATCGTCTGATAGCCGCGGCCGTCGGCATGCATTAATAATTTTTTTTGTTTGGAGTCGGCGAATACCTGCTGCGCCAGTTCCTCCAGGCGCGGGGCGTTTAGCCCATGCAGCGCGTCATAAATTTTCCGGGAGCCGGCCGGGTTAATCCCACGCCCCCTGGTAGAAGTTGCGATTCCACGCGTGCGTTTTAAGCGGCCCCAAAACAGAGGCCGGCAAAACACCGCCGGACAAGGCATTTTCACGCACATGTTTTTCTGAACGCATCCCGACAATCACCGTCGAAACAGCCGGATGGCTTAAGCAAAATTTCAGCGCCAGCTTCGCTAGTGTCGGCGTTTCCAGCGAAAGAAACCCTTTCAATTTTTCAACGCGCACACAGGTTTCCGTCAGCCGGTTGCCTTTAAAATAACCGGAACGCCAGTCGTCCGGTTCGAATATCGTCTGCGGCGTCAGCATGCCGGTCAACGACCCTTCGTCGAACGGAACCCGCACAATCACGGCCACGCCATGCTTCTGGCAGAGCCGCAGCAGCTCATCCGCCGGCACCTGGTCGAAAATATTGTAAATCACCTGAATGGAATCGATCAGACCGGTCTGCACCAGCTTGATCACCGACTCCGGCTGATGGTCATTCACCGAAACGCCGAACGCGCGGATTTTGCCCTGCTTTTTTAATTTCTCCACCGACTGCTTCCATTCATCGCGATTGACCCAGGCGTCGGTCCAGACATGAAACTGCTGCAGATCAACGCGCTCCATTCCCAATCGCTTCAACGAAGTTTCAGTGCAGTGGGTGATCCACTTGTCGGGGAAACAGGCATCGAGAAGGCTGTTCGGCCGAACCGGCCATTCCATCGTTTGGGACGGAATTTTCGTCGCGATAAAACAGGACTCTCTCGGAAACTCTTTCACGACCGATCCAAGGATCTGTTCGCTGACGCCCTGCCCGTAGACATACGCCGTGTCGAAAAAATTATAGCCGGCGTCAAACGCGGCCCGGATCGCCTTGCGCGCGTCGTCGTCGCGGCGAATGCCCCAGCCGCCGCCCATGCCCCAGCACCCGAACCCAACCTCAGAAACTTTCCACCCGGTTTTCCCAAACATCCGCTGATTCATTATTTGGCTCCCTTAAGAAAAAGGCCGTTTCCCGCCGCGGAAAACGCGGCAAGAAACGGCTCTCTTTTTCCTGTTTTCAAAGGATTAATCGGCCTGGGATCCTCCGGGCAAATCAGACAACACAAACTCCGGCTGCATAATCGGCTTGTACTCCGCCGGCGCGGGAAACGGAAATGTAAGAATCTCATAGCCGCCCACCACCGAACGGGCCACCGCGTATCCGATTCCTTTTCCGAATCCGATCGTGGAACCTTTTAACGGTCCCTGCTCGCTCCAGACCTTCGACATCTGCTTCGGAATTTCCATCCAGCCGGTCGCCGCGTTCGCCATGCCGCGGAACAATTTCTGCAAAACCAGCCGCCCAGTATCCTGCTCGGCAAACGCCGGAGCCGCCGTCAATCCAATCGCCAATGCCAAGACCACCGCCGCTATTCGCTTTTTCATATCCCATTCCTCCGCATCTTCGCTCATTGTATCACCCCGCCCCATCCATTGCATTTAGGATGTGCAACTGGCTGCTTCGGGTCCTGCCGCTTGGGGACACTCTCCGCCGTCCGTGCTCGCTTCGCTGCGCGCGTGGCGGCGAAGGCCTCTCCCGCCCGCGTCACCCGAAGCGCCTGCGTATTCAAGAGGCGGTTCGGGATATGGGGCAAGTGGACCTTGGCGGAGGCCGAATCGAATCACAGCTTGCCTGACGGAAGCGAAAAGAAAATGCTTTCTTCCGATGCGAGGCGGCTCCATAATACCTTCATGCACTCGTTCCCCTACGACCCGTTCCAGGAAAAAGCGATCCAATCGATCCTGGACGGCGTCTCCGTTTTCGTTGCAGCGCCCACCGGTTCCGGTAAAACGGTCATCGCCGAAGTGGCCATTGAAACGGCACTGGCCTCCGGCGGCATGGCGATCTACACCGCCCCCATCAAAGCGCTGAGCAACCAAAAATTCCGCGACTTCCACGCAAAATACGGCGAGAAAACAGTCGGCATTCTCACCGGCGATGTCACGCTCAACCCTGACGCGCCGCTGCTGATCATGACCACCGAAATTTACCGCAACAGCCTTCTCGAAAAACTGGGCCGGTTCAACCGCTGCAAATGGGTCATCTTCGACGAGGTCCATTACCTCGACGACAAAGAACGCGGCACCGTCTGGGAAGAAGCGCTGATGCTCACACCGCGTGACACCGAAATTCTGGCACTCAGCGCCACGGTTCCAAACGCGGTTCAGATCGCGAAATGGATCGAAACCACGCACGAACGGCCGGTCCGCATTATTACCGAAGAACACCGGCCGATCCCGCTGAAATTTTCCTATCAGTGCCAGAACCATGTTTACCCGGACCTGACACGGATCAAAACGGAAATCTACGGGGGCCGCAACCAAATCCAGACCAATCAGTCGGCGTTCCGGATGGGACGCCACCGCGGCGGCAAACGGTATTTCAAAAAACGGTCGGCCGGCACGCCTCCGCCGGTGGAACATCGCGGCCCGTCCAACCGTTCCGATACACTCATCCATAAAATCCAGGAACAAAACAACCTGCCCTGCATCTATTTCACATTCAGCCGCAAGCGCGTCGAAGAACTGGCCTGGGAATTCGCCGGCCTTCAATTGATTGAGCCTGAAGTCAAACAACAACTGGCCGACCGGTTCGACGAACTCTGCCGCCGTTACGAAATTTCACACGAACGGTCGTCGCAGATGATGCGCGAACTGATCGTGCAGGGTATCGCGTTTCACCATGCCGGTCTTCTGCCGACGCTCAAGGAAGTGGTCGAGGTACTTTTCTCAAGCCGCCTGCTGAAAGTAATCGTCACCACCGAAACTTTCGCGCTGGGCGTCAACATGCCGGCCCGTTCGGTCGTGCTCGATACACTGCTCAAGCGGTCCAACGGCCCGCGCAAAATCATGCGCGTGCGCGACCTTTCGCAAATGGCCGGCCGCGCCGGACGACGCGGCATGGATGAAACAGGGTTTGTTTATCTGCGGATCAATCCGTGGGAAGTTCCGCTTTCGGAACTCAACAACCTTCTGCATGGAAAACCGGAAGAAGTCTCCAGCCGCTTCTCGCTGACCTACTCGACACTGCTGAACCTGTACAAAAATTACGAGCAGGACCTGCTTCCGTTCTACCGAAAAACATTGCACGCGTATCAGTCGTCGGTACTCCATCAAAAAGAGGCCTACCATCAGATCGAGAAAAAACTGAGCCTGCTGCAGACCCTCAACTACTTAAACCCGAAAGGTTCCGACGAACGGCTCTCGCCCAAAGGAAAATTCGCCGTTTCGCTCTACGGCCATGAACTGATGCTGTCGGAATTTTTCGAGATCGGCCTGCTCGACAAACTTAACCTGACCGATTTGGGCATTTTGCTGATGGCGCTCATCTACGAACCGCGCCACACCACCGGCCCGGCCAAACTCAGCCGGCACTTGAATGAACTGGCGGTATCGGCCTACGAAGCGGTCAACAAAATCCATCGGGAAGAACGGCGCCTGCAGATATTCCCGCATACCAAAGCGCCGGAATTTCATTTATGGGGTTTAATGGAGCGCTGGATCGGAGGGGCAACTCTCGACAAATTAATCGACGGGACCGACGCTGACGAGGGAGAAATCATCCGTTACCTGCGAATGACACTGCAGTTATGCCGGGCGCTTTCACTCACACCCGCAGCCGGGCCGGCGCTTCAGGAAAAAGCCGTTAAATTAATCCACCGCATCAACCGCGACCAGGTCGACGCCGAAGCCGAACTGAGGAGATCCCTCTAGCTATCATCTTTGTCATGCTGAGATAGTCTCTGCTCAGCATCTATTTTTTTTGCAAATAAATATTTCGACGGTGGCCCATCGCCAGGATCAGAATTACTTTGCGAACCGGCTCAAGCTGATAAATAATCCGGTAGCGGCCGATCCGGAATTTCCTCTTTCCTTCCAACTCCCGTTTTAGCGGTTCTCCCGCGTGAGGATCCTGATGCAGAAAGCGCAAGCCTTCCTTGACACTCTGCTTGATTTCGGGCGGCAAGTGGATAATGCCTTGCCGGGCAGCTTCTGTAAATTCAATTCGGTACATTAACGGGTTCGACGGCGAGCACGGTCCCGGGCGATCATCGGCTCCCCAAAAATCTGTTCAAACGAGTAGCGGCGAGCGCCTCGAAGAATTTCGCTCTGACTGGAACGGATCTGGCGCATCAAACTGGAATCGCTGAGCACTTCCAGCGTTTCTCTCAGAGAGCTCAGCTCTTGAGCGCTCAGAATAGCAATCGTCGGCTTGCCGTTCTTGGTGACAATCACTTCGTCTCCAATGGCCACTCCGTCAATGAGTTTATAAAATTTTGCCTTCACTTCGGAAGCAGGTAGAATTTTTGTCATTGCGCGCTCCTCCCTAAATAGGTCGTTTTAACGACCTACAACAAGTATAGCACGAAAACTTGATTTTACGCGGCAATATCGAGCGCGTAGTACTCGTGCCCTTCAATCGTCACCACGCGAATAGAGCCGGAAGTCAGGTCAATAATCTGGCCGGCCAATTCTTCCAAATGACTAAAGAACGCCTGAAGCTGCGGCAGCTGAGATGCCAACTGCCCCTGCGTCTTCGGATCTAAAAGCAGTTTTAATCCCTGAACACGATTCAATTTTAAGTAGCCGGCCTGATCGATATAGGTTTCTCGATCCAGCCCGATAACCACGGTGGCGTTTCCCGCTTGTTCCTGTTGAGCCGCCAGCTCCAACTGCCTGTTAGCAATGGAGAAACTACCCTGGTCCAGAGGGTAAAGAACTGCGCTCCGTGTTGTCCAATCAATGGGCAAAACAACCATCACACCCGAGGTTACATTAGTATGAGTATAAACGGCTATCGTCCGGCTCGGAGTCACAACGCCTTGACGATCCAGCGCTTCCCTCGGCAAAAGCGCCACGCCCTTATTCCCACGAGTGGCTACCTGCTGAGCCAACTCGCTGGCGCCAACATCCTGGGTGGCAAGCAACTCCTTCAAATCCATCACCCGAACCTTCTCCCCCGGCACGGCAGCAGTCAGATGCACCACCACCTTGGCATGTGCCCTACCCGCGGGAACTGTTGCGTTAGCCGGCACAATGAGTTGAGGGTCTGGTGCTTGCAGCAGCGTAAAATCAAAAGCCTTATCATTATTCCGCAAAGGAGAGGCCCACCGCGTGGAAAAGAAATTCGCGAATCCTTCAACAATAGACGGAGCAACCGTGTGCCCTTCCACCAAAGAGTTATAGGGTACTTCGAGATGTCCCTTCTGCTCATAAATAGAGACAGACCAGACCTTATTCTGCCGCATCCGCTCGACCACCTGATCCCATTGGAGATTTTTCTCTGTATTTTCTTCCTGCCCAGCAGTGACGGATTCGGATAGTGGCGGCTTCGGCGAAGTGATTTCAAGCCTGAGATGAATCATTGGTTTTCCGGCTGATCGAGACTCATCATCAATTGGAGCGTCCGGATCAAACGACCGATCGCTAACCAACAAACGGAATTGAAATCTCCCGATTGAATTACTCCAATGCGCTGTAATAAATTCCATTGGGTCGGCATGGACATCCGGAAGCCAGAACTGAACAGACGAACTCCCTCTTTCCGACGAACTATCGTCTACAACCACCGAGGCCACCGCATGGGTCGTTTCTGTGTTTCGGATTGTCTCGACCAACTCTTCCCAGGAATTTCCTTCGTAAAAGACTTTCTTCAGACCATCTCCAGGGAAAATAATAACCTTATTCCCCACCCGCTCTAAACGAACCGGTTGATCCAAGTCTGAAACACCAGCGGATGCCCAAAGCTGAGTCAATGAATCGTCTCCCGTTTTTAAAAGATCTGCTTCAATGTCGGCCAGATCTCTTTCCAACTGTTCTCTTACAACAGGCTTACCGTTTGCAAAAGAAACTGATACAATCCGATCAGTCAGCAATGCATCTGCCAATCTCTGAAATGCATCATGACCTGACATAACTCCGCTCAATGGCTTCAGGCTGGCATGCTCCTCCTGCCCAGCCGCGGTGCGGGCAGCATCCATTGCGCTCAAAAGACCTGTTAACTGATCAAATAAAAATTGTCCATCACTGGCACGATCAAGACTATGCCAGTTAGTTTTAGGAGCGTAAGCCGTCAGTTTTAATTCACTTTTCAACCGATCGAACATTTGGCGCGTCTCACGATCCATAACATCGTCGGATTGAATGGAAAAAGGACCTTGGTAGCCAGCTTCACGCGCCAGACGCAAAAAACCAATGCCGGTCAGACGAGGTCCGAAATCGTATTCCGACACCACACCGCTCATTTCATCCTTGTGGGTACCAAGAATTCCGATGGCATCCTCAAGATTTGTTGCGGAAAGAATTTTCGCACCGGGCCGCGCGCGACGAAGCGCCTCCATAAATTTTTTGAGATCACTCGCCGTACCATCCACCGCCAGATAGGTCTCCTCCAGCCCGGCCCCGGGTGGAATATAAACATAGCCAGACAATGACCACAACTGATCAAAATTAAAGAGGTTCGGCCCCGATTTTGATCTAAACTGCGGGTTTGTAACCGCGTATGTAAAAACACGATTCTTTTCCACTTGATCGATCTCTTGTTCCAACGCATCGGGGTCCGGCAAGAAAAGCAATGATCCGCCTTTTTTGAGAAGTCTGCCCAAATCCGTTGAGTTATCAATTTTTACGGCTCTATCCAAGCGCGCCGATGGAATACGCAGATCGCCATTTCTCCGCTGGAGAGTCTGATGCCAATCTTCCTCCAATCCGCCAAAGAGACTAGTGCCGGAAAGTTGCTCCTTAATCCTCCGCAACACATCCCCCTGAGTTCCAAAATCCGCCGGAATCGCCCGCCAATCCAGATCGTTCAGTTGAGCCCGGCCGATCCATTTTGCTATCTGTGTTGCAGTGAGCCTGGGCTGGCTGGAATCAAACCTCACGACGGTATCAGTCAGAGCACTGTTTTCAAGCCAGGTGATCTTCGCCTCGTTATTGCTGATATTAACCCTGTACAAAAAGCCATTCTGGTTTTTAAATAAAACCAGGGCGGCAAACTGCTCATCCGGAAAAGCTTCCACAGAAAACGATAGTGAGTCCAAATCGCCACTAACATCCCCGAGAGTTTGGAAGAGTACTCCCAATAACTGGGTGAACTGATCCACATAACCACCTACTCTTACCGCCTTCGAAGGTTGTTCAAGTAAACTTTTCTGGATATAACTCAAAATGGGTTCTCGATCAGCCG
>JAHFFE010000012.1 GCA_023248155.1 Candidatus Omnitrophota bacterium
GTAATATTTTTGACGGTGCCCGTCGCATGCGCCCAGGCAATCGTCTGATAAGCACCGTACGGATGAATGGCCGCCGCGCCATAGCCGATCGCCACCGCGAAATGATGCATGTCCCAGACCTGCGCTGTTTCGCAGACCAGCGACGCGCGCATCCGCTTGCCGTGCCGGATCAGCGCGTGGTGCACGGCGCCCACCGCCATCTGCACCGGAATCATCGTCTGTTTCTCATCAATCGCGCGATCGGTCAAAATTAAAATGGTATGCCCCGCGTCAACGGCGGACAGCGCTTTTTCACACAGCCGCGCAACGGCCTTCTCAAGTCCCTTTTCACCGTCGGCCACCGGGAACGTGATCGGAATCCGGATCGATTTAAAGGCCGGATCTTTCAGCGCTTCGACCCACTTCAATTCCTGCTCCGATAATACCGGCGATCCGAATTTGATCCACCGCGCATGCTCGGGCGTTTCTTCCAGCAGTGAACCGCGCGCGCCCAGCGCCGTATTCAGCGACATCACCAGTTTTTCGCGCAGCGGATCGATCGGCGGATTGGTCACCTGCGCGAACATCTGGCGGAAATAAACCGACAGCGGCCGCGGCTTGGATGAAAGGATCGCCAGCGGGGCGTCGTCGCCCATCGAGCCGACCGGCTCCTTGCCGGTCTCAGCCATCGCCTTCAAGGTAAATTGCAAATCTTCATTGTTGAAGCCGCAGGCCTTCATCACGCGGACCAGCGCGTCGTGGCTGCCGTTGTCCGGCGCGTAGGTCACGACCGGTTTCCCGTCGTTGAGGTGCAACAAGTCGGGCCGCTGCATATGTGAATGCAGCCAGGCCGCGTATGGTTTTCTTTCGGCCAGTTCTTGTTTAATATCGGCGTCGCGCAGCAGTTTTTTGCGTACCGTATCGACGGCGATCATCTGGCCCGGCCCCAGCCGGCCCGATTCAATCACCTGCGATTCATCGAGATCAACAATGCCGACTTCGGAACCGACCACGACCAGGCCATCGCGCGTCACTTTATAACGCGACGGGCGCAAGCCATTGCGGTCCAACGTGGCCGCCGCAACGATACCGTCGGTAAACGCCAGCGCCGCCGGACCGTCCCACGGTTCCGACAAACAGGCCAGATATTCAAAAAAGGCTTTTTGTTTCTGGTCCATGCCCGGCATGTTCTGCCACGCTTCGGGCACCAGAATCGTCATCGCGTGCAGCAGGTCAACGCCGGAAGCAACCAACAGCTCGAACACATTATCGAGCATTGCCGAATCGGAACCACCCGCCTGAATCACCGGAACCAGTTCCTTCAATTTTTCGCCCCAAATCGCGCTCTTCAGTTCCGGTTCGCGCGCGCGCATCCAGTTGCGGTTGCCCAACAGCGTGTTGATCTCGCCGTTGTGGCCCAGATAACGGAACGGCTGCGCCAAAACCCAGTTTGGAAATGTGTTGGTGGAATAGCGCTGATGGAACATGCCGATCGCCGTTTCATACGACGGATCGGTCAGGTCTTCGTAAAAACGGTTCAACTGCGGAGCGACCAGTAATCCTTTATAAACGATCGTTCTCGATGAGAAAGAGGGGATGTAGCTGTTGTCGAGGCGCGCCTGCAGAAAAGCCCTCTCAATCAGACGGCGCGTGTAATAGAGGTGCCGTTCATAGTCGGCAGCGGGAATATTCGCCGGACGGCCGACCAGCAGATGCTGAATCGTCGGCATCGTAGTAAGCGCCTGCTCGCCCAGCACATCGGGGTTGACCGGCACTTCGCGCCAGCCGTAATGCGCCAGTTTCTGTTCGCGAACGATCCGGTCGGCAATTCCCTTCGCGGAAGTGCGCTGGCTCGGGTCGGACGGCAGAAAAAAGACGCCCACACCCAGATCCTGAATAGCGGCATTGGCATGGCCCATTTTCGCCAACTCGCGCGCAAACAACTTGCGCGGAATCTGCGTTAAAATGCCGGCGCCGTCACCGGTTTTCGCGTCGGACGAGACCGCCCCGCGGTGCGTGACGCAGCAAACAGCCTGAATCGCCATCCGCAGGATGCGATGGCTTTGCGTTCCGCTGACATCGGCGATAAAACCGACACCGCAGGAGTCTTTTTCAAACTCCGGCTGCCATAAAGTAGGTTGTTTCATAGGTTTTGCCATAGACAATAAAAGCAAGGCGCCCAAAGACTGCCTGGGTCCTTGCTCAATCAATTAAATTATCATTTTCCCGATTCAAAATCAATCCTAACTCCTTACACAAACAACGCGTGAACGGTAGCACCCTGCTCATCTTCAAAAGTCCATTCATCTAGAACAAGACTGATCACAATCCCCCGAAGGGCTTCGTTAACAGCCACCGAGTAAAGCCATTGTGGTTTTAATATCTCCGTATGCTTTAAAGTTTGTAGCGTAATAACAGGTACCGGTAACTCACGAGAAGATTGTATGTCGCTTTGCCGAATCACTACGGCCGGTTTACCACCAGAAGGCAATTCTCCTCCTGCCGGATAATCGATAATTTTAAACAACAGATTGGGAACCCGGTTTTCTTCCCCATTCAATGCCAACTCCGCTTGCGCTTTCCAATAGGATTGATCAGGAGAAGGAGCATCCAGATAGACAATGATTTCTCGTTGTTCAATCGTTTTAGAGGCGATGACGAATACTTTCATGTGAAATCTTTCGGGATTACTCAACTGAGGTTCATTCAAAGGATTTGCGTTGGGATACCTCTTTCTAAATTCCTCGAAAGAGCCGAATTCCTGAATCTCCTCTGCACCGGCTTCTGTCGGAACAACCTTCGCATTTTTAAACGGCGGCCGACTGGGAATAAATGTCTCAAATAAATTTCCGTTTTCTTCAATCTGCCTGGCTTTGAGAATCAGCGTTCCTCGCCGGGCCAACATGGCCTTGACCATGGTTAACTTGTCTGTTCTGGCATAAGCATCTCCCACCAAAGCTGCGATTTCATTATCGGCAATTACCTCGCCACTTGCCTCTTCTCGTTCAAGGAATCGCGCAATTCCCTTTAAAATTACCTCGTCAAAATAAACCTTTTTCAGAAAACCGTTGATGGCCGCAAAAAAACGGGGCATTTCCTGCCCTACCTGCGGGCTCAAATCTCTCAAGAAAGCATGCATCTCCACAAATTCAGGCTGATCCGACACACTCAACTCTTGATTTCTAGCTTCTTGAAACAGACGCAGCAATAAACGTTGCGACTGCAAAACCTGATTCAGATATTGCTCCCACAAAATCAGTCGACCATCCATCTCCCGAACGATCTCAAACCATGGAGAACCCTGGGCAGGCTCGGCAAATTTCGGAAAATCCCGGATGATTTCCGGGAAAACCTGTTTGTTTATATCAGCAAGGACCGCCGCTCGACGATTACTGCCTGATTTAATTTCCACCACCATCTGCCTGATTTGCTCATCGTTCGGCTCCGATTCCTCTAAACCGGCAGAGGAATACAAATTCAGCAGGCGGCGCTGCTCGGAAATCTTTCTCCGGATTTCCAGAATCGTCTCTGGAAAAAGCTGGCCCAACGATCTCCCATCCAGATTAAAATATGTCTCGGTGGCTTCGACAAAAGCGCGCTCGGTGACAATCGGCTCTAACTGCTGCAGAATGTCGTCAAGGGCTTCTATGTTGGCACGCGTCTGCGCGATTTGAGTATGAACATACGAACCTTGGTATCCCAGAGAAAAAACCCTTCTTTTCTTATATAGATCCACAAGAATCACCGCTTCCTCAACCAAGTCGGTATAACGGGTCAAAAGTTGCGGGTCTCCCTTAAAAAGCGCGGGCAGTTCCTCTGCCAGCGTTAGATCTTTCTTCCCTTCGTTGTAAAAATAAAGGCTGAGGGCAAGAATCGCGTAATCCCTTTCTGCGGAATTGGCTGATGAGCGCTCCAGGATTGATCGAAGACCCTCGATGTCGGAAACCGGCGGCAATGGAATCGCTTTGACCACTCGGGTTCCATATCCGGCTTGCTTAAAGTACGTAGAGATATCCTCCTCCTGCCCGGCGGCGGGCAGCTTGGAAGCCAATCCCTTTATAAAATCGGCATCCTGGGTAATCGCTTGAAGTTCCCGGGTCCACTGTTCCAACTCGACCATGTTTCCGGTACTGGTCGTACTTGTCACGGTGTGGGCTTTTAAAGACAATGTTCCTTTTGCTCTATCTGCTTCCTGAACCACCAAAACATGAGAATTGCCGGCATTGGGTCTCATCCATTCGTCCAACTGTTTAAGCGTATTGGCGCCATGCCGTTGCTGCTTGTTGTCTCCGCGAAAAACCGTGACGCGAGATCGGCCGGGTTGATTTATTGGAAACCATGCCGCATCGCCTAACGCGGCAGCCAGCGCTCTTGATAACGCGCCGGAAGCCGCTTCCAATTCTCGAACGGCTTGCGGGCGGGTTCTTTTCGGTTTAGGTTTAGCGCTATCCCCTTCTTTTATTGTTTGACCGCTCTGTTGCACCGGCTGTTTGGCGGGGAGCGTCGGCCTCATCTCGGAGGGCATTTGCCGAATCGCCGCTTCAATCGCGTCAAAAGCTTTTGCCGTCACTTCATCCGGAATCCGGTGTTTATCCAGCCACTGATCCGCATTTATTTCCGGGAAGCCAAGCCCCTGGTAATAAAGCCGCGCTCTTTCCTTCACCCATTCAAGTTCCAAAGCTTCTCCTGCTTTCCGGAAAGCGAGCTGGAGAATATCGTCCCGTTTTCCCGGATTAATCGTACCGGTATCGCCGTCGACGGCTATCGGGGCGAACGCGGCCAACTGATCGTTATCCACAATGGGGTAAAAAATGGATTCTTTCGGTTTCAGCGCCATAAGGACCAGAAGCCGCGCGAACCAGGGCAATTCGTCCAGGGAGAATTGTCCGGAGAGATAGCGCTCTTTCCGCGCCTGAAGAACGGCTAAAATCCTCAGCGGTTCCGCGACTCTCATTTCATCGTCTTTGCCCTGCGCTTTTTTCATCTGTAAAGTGAGGGGAAAATTGTTGAGCGGCTGGCTTTCATTTTTTCTGTCCAAGCTAAATTGCGCCAGCCCGTGCTTTCCGGGCCGAACAGTCGAGGATTGAAGGCGATTCGTCATATATGCCGCTTGCCCAGCCAATGTCCCTGTTTTAGCGACCAGCAATAAGTAGGCTTGCGCGATTTCAGTTTCATTATCAGACGAGGAAACAGCTTGAAGAAATTTCTCTATTTGCGGACGCTCGACCGCGTTCAAGGTTGCCCAAATTGGATGATTTTTTGATTCCAACAACGGACGGACCAGCTCTCTCTGTTCTGAAATAATCGCCCAATTAAATTCTCTTTCCGCCGGTTTCTCCTCCGCACCAGCTCCAGGCACCTGTTCCCATGGGGGAACCCAGCCATCTTCTATAATTTCTTCAGGCGGTTCGAACGGGTTGTAATCTTTAATTTCTTTTAGAAAACCATTGAGAGAATCGGTCATTACGATTACCGATTTATTGTTGGAGTGTACTTCGCTCGGTTCATGTTCTGACGGATAGATCATGAAGCTTTCAGGAAGCGCCGCCCGCACGCTGATGCCCCGGCTCGGATGGCCATTAACCCATTTCTGTATTTTAAGCAGAGTGACTTTCCCCTTAAATACATCTTTATATATAGGGGTAATAAAAATCCGCATAATCCGGTCCGAACCTGCCAGCTGATTGGGGCCGCCCAACTCAATCAACCGGTTAATCACTGACAAAGAGGTTGTATGCCACTTCGCGATAAGCGCTGCATGATCCAGAGGTATTTTCTTAGCCGGGTTTTTTATTTTTTCTTCCAGGCCGCCTAGTTGCTGAGCCGTTTCGGGCTGGGCAACACGCAGCGTATGGTTTGCGGGCAAATAACCGGCCGCTGCCGACGGAGGAACAACTTGCGTCAGCGTTAGCAAAAGAGCCGTAATTGCCCTAAAAAAGCGGGCAAAATAAAACTGTCTTTTGTTGGGGTGCATACATAGAAGTATACTGACGGAGAGGCTAAAAATCAAATATTAATAACTAACTCAATAATACCGCTAACTATTTTCTTTTTGGGCGCGCAAACGCATTTTCTGGTCAGCGATTAATTTGCGCATCCGGAGATTCTTTGGGGTCACTTCCAAAAGCTCATCGGCGCCGATATATTCAAGGCAAAGCTCCAGCGTCATCTCGCGCGGTGGAGCCAGCGTAATGGTGGTCTCGGCATTAGAACGAACGTTGGTCAGTTTCTTGGTTTTGCAAATGTTCACACCCAGGTCCTGGTCACGGTTGGCCTGCCCCACTACCATTCCCGCGTAAACAGCAGCGCCGGGCCCGACAAACAGCTCGCCGCGCTCCTGAATGCTCGTAATCGCGTAGGCACTGGCGGGACCATCGTCGGTGGCCACCAATGAGCCGTGCGGCGCCGACGGCGGAAGATCAACGGTAATCGCTTTGTACGAATCAAATAAGTGATGCACCGAAGCGGTGCCGCGCGTTTTCTTCAACAACGCGCTTTTTAGACCAAGAATACCGCGCGTGGTAATTAAATATTCCAGATGCAGCTCGCCGGTAGGCCCCTGCGCCATCTCTTTCATTTCCCCTTTTCGGCGGCCGAGTTCTTCAATGGCGGCGCCCTGGTATTCGCCCGGCAGATCGATGGTCAGAAACTCATACGGCTCCATTTTGTGGCCCTTGACCTCTTTGTAGACGACTTCCGGCTGGGAAACTTCCATTTCGTAGCCTTCGCGCCGCATCGTCTCGATTAAGATTCCCAAGTGCAGTTCGCCGCGGCCGGAAACCAAAAAGGTATCCGGGTTGTCGGTCTCGGCGACGCGCAGCGCCACGTTGGTTTCAATTTCTTTCATCAATCGGTCGCGAATCGTGCGCGAGGTAACATATTTGCCTTCTTTGCCGGCAAACGGGCTTTTGTTGACGGCGAATGTCATCCGCAGCGTCGGTTCTTCAATTTCAACGGGCGGCAGCGGGCGCGGGCGCTCGGGGTCGGTGATCGTATCGCCGATGCCGATTTCATCAAAACCGGCGACAGCCACAATATCACCCGAGAGCGCTTCGTTGATTTCAACGCGCTCGAGTCCCTGATAAGCCAAAATCGCCAACGCGTTGGCTTTTACCTGCTTGCCGCTGGCGGAAACGCGCATCAATTGCTGGTTCTTTTTAATCGAGCCGGCCTGAATCTTGCCGATGCCCATCTTTCCCTTAAAAGAATCGTGGGCGAGCGCCAGCACTAAAATCTGCAGAGGATCATCCGGATAAACCATCGGCGCTGGAACGCTTTTGAGGATGGTTTCAAACAACGGGGCTACATCGGTACCAGGCTTATTCATGTCGAGCGTGGCAACACCCTGCAGCGCCGAGGCGTACACAATGGGAAAATCCAACTGGGCGGAAGAGGCGTTGAGTTCCACGAACAGATCAAACGTGCGGTTGAGCACTTCATCAACCCGCGCTTCGGGCCGGTCAATCTTGTTGATCACGACGATTACCGGAAGACCCAGCCCGATCGCCTTGCGCAGAACAAATTTCGTTTGCGGCATCGGGCCGTCGCGCGCGTCAATCAGCAGCAGCGCGCCGTCAACCATCCGCAGCGTGCGCTCCACTTCTCCGCCGAAATCGGCGTGGCCCGGCGTATCGACAATATTGATTTTATAATCGCCGTAATGAAGGCTGGCATTCTTGGCGCGGATCGTAATGCCGCGCTCGCGCTCAAGATCCATGGAATCCATGATCAACACACCCTCGGCGGCCCCTTTGACCGCGTTGGTATGTTTGAGCATCGCGTCGACCAACGTCGTCTTACCGTGGTCAACGTGCGCGATAATAGCAATATTTCGAAGAAATTCCTGGTTCATAGTTTTAAGAGGTGAAGCTGTAGATTATACTCCAAGATAAGTCGTTCCGGGTGGGATTTTTGTGTTCTTCGGAACCACGGCGCCCGCAGCGATAATTGCGCCCTCTCCAATCTCAGCGCCGGGCAGCACGATCGCGTTAAGACCGACCACCACATTTTTTCCGATTTTTACTTTTTTAAGGATTAATTTTCCGCGCTCGACCGAATGTGCAATCACCGTTGCATGGCCGCCGATCACTGAATTGTCGCCCAACTCCAGCAGGCAGAAATCGGCGCAATGGCCGGAATTAATCTGAACCCCTTTTCCAACGCGCGCGCCCATCAACCTGAAAAACAACGGGGCGGCCGGCGTCGCCAGAATAAAATCGCCAAAACTGGTCACCACCACCAGCATCAGCGCGTTGACAACCATCCAGCGCGCCATCGCCGCAGAAACCAGCGGATAATCCCCTTCTTTCAAATCGAGCCGCAAAATCAGACGCAATAACGCCACCGTAAAAATAAGACAGAACCCGAACAAGAAGTATCCGGTTGCACCGGAAACCGACAGTGCAAACAATCGCGGAATTATTTCCCATGCCGCCGTCTGCTGCCAAACAAAAACCACCAGACAAAGCGCAGGAAAAACCGCGATACCCAGCACCGCGGCTCCGATGGCGTACATGATCAGCGTAAAAATCCAATGGGCCATTTGAGTTATCTCCTTATCATCCCTTGATTCCGAAACCAGGCGACGGCACGACGGATGGCTTCTTCCACCGGCGTCTGCGGCATTCCCAACTCGCGCACCGCTTTGGATCCGTCGAACGCATGCCCCTGCCGAAGCCGTTTCACATCCTGCCGCGTGAACAGTGGATCGCGGCCGGTTATTTTTGAAAAAATCTCAACTGCCAGTCCGGCCGAAAAAGCGGCCGCGTGCGGAAACGGAAAAAACGGAGGAGTCACGCCGGCCTCTTTGGCGACGCAATCGGCGAACTGTTTAAGCGTCAGATTTTTATTCGCCAATAAATACCGTTCTCCGATCCGTCCCCGTTCGGCCGCGCGCAGATGCCCGATGCCCACGTCGCCGGTATAAACGGCGTTCATCATCGACCGCGTGTAGATCGGCATCTGTTTGCGCGCGTAAAACAAAACAGCCCGCCCCGAAAAACCGCGCGAATCATATTCGCCGACGCAGACCGTCGGGTTGGTAATCACTACCGGTAAACCCTCTTTGGCGGCGCGAAGCGCTTCCTGCTCCATCGCGATCTTGACAGCCGAATATGAATGCCGCCACTCGATTAATGGCCACGGTTCCGGATCATTTTCATCGGAAGGCCGGCTTTCGACATGTTTGAGCGTCGCCGCGCTGCTGGTAAAAATAATCCGTTTTGGATTGGCGCGGCCAATCGTGTCGAGAGTCAAACGGGCCGCGGCAATTCCGCGCGCGATGGCCGCCTCTTTATTTTCACTGCGGCCCGGATAATAACCGGCGGCATAAAAAACCCAATCAACCCCTTCCAACGCCGGTTTTAAAGTTTCAATTTTGTCCAGGTCGACGAAAACCTGTTCGACCGGCAACCCTTTCAGCACGCTGCGATAGACAGGTGTGCGGTAGGCGGCCCGGACCGAATGCCCCTCGTCGATCAGCGCGCGCGTGATATGCGCGCCGATATGCCCCGTCGCCCCGAGCACTAACGCGCTAGCCATTCTCAGCCAAATACTGAATATGTTTTAGAACCCGTAAATGAATTTGATGAATAATTTGATCGGACCATATCTGCCAATAGCCAGCAGGCCACATATGATGCCGATACCATGTGGTTCCTTCCAATTGGGTCTTGCCATTCGGCAATGGTTTTAATAAAAACTGTCCACCCTCCGAAACAAGAAAACCATGCAGATGAGGCGGATTAATCGCACGGTAAGGAGTCCATTCCTGCATGGGTGCCGGATTCTGGGTCACTGAAAATTTCAGAAGACGCGGCTCATCCCAAACCTCGATTGGTTCCACAAAGGGACCTGTGGAGAATTCACAATGTCTCACGGCGCCTACACCCGTCCCCTGAATAGTCGCCTTCACCGGATAAGCAATTCCCAGCCGGAACAAAAGCTCAGTCGGCTCAGGCAACTCTGAGAAAGTAACTACGCTTTGCCATACTCTTTCAGGAGGAGCATTAATCTCCACCGATGTGCAAACACTGAACAAAGGTTCCCGAGGCACGCTGACCAATTCAGCTCCCATCAATAATGGAACACTCAGCATAAGCAGCAGGCAGACTTTAAGAGTTTGATCTCTGTTCCAGGAACAGCGCTGAATAAAATATCCGACGGACCCGCCCATAATGGCCAAAACAAGCGCTATCGGCGCGGCCATAAGAAGACAGATAACTCCCTCAACCGCCAATCCCAGAAATCCAACACCCAGCAATGCAATACTTAAAACAGCAACCAACAGACAACTTCGGAAACTTCGTGGAGATCGATGGCTGTAAAGCAAAACCGATACCAACCCCAAACAAAACGGCAGTGCGACAAACAAACCCCATCCATACGACGCAAATATTTTTGTACTCAGGATGGCAGCGATTAACCCAAATAGAAGCGTGAATACCAGGGCCACCCATGCACTGCCCAGCGGATGATCCGGAATGATCCAGTTCAGAACTCCCTTCTCCTTTCTTTCGAAAAATTGAGAATCTTCCGTTGGACGAGATGGCAGGATGGCCAACAGCAAGAAAAAAATGAGGTTGATCACCGGAAAGAAAAAGAGGGTCACCAGCCATGTCGGCAAACCAATAGCCCGCAAGCGCCGCAAAGTAAGGGCAACTCCAATCCAGATAAACGGCAATGCCACGACCAAAATGGTGCCGAACAGAAAAATCTCATTCTCAGATGGATCATGCCAGTCCCCGCTGATTAAAAACAGAGGTTTTTGTGGAATGATGTACTTGAACAAATCCCACGGCTGATGGAAAATGGCCGACGCAATCAATCGGTCAAGGTTGTACTTGACAACAAAACCCAGTAAACCAATGGCTGCGTAGGGGCCTCGATCAACTACCCCATCCAGCCGCCAAAGATCAAAAAAACTCCATCCGGAAATTTTTTTCATTCTCTAGGCTCCTTAACCATATAAGTTCCATCAAGTTCATAGCCTAATTTCCGGTAATAACCGCGCACGCCTACGCCGGAAATAACCGCCAAACGGTTCAACCGCCATTCTTCAAAAACAATCCGCTCTGCCTCGGCCATTAGACGGCGGCCTAGCCCGCGATGCTGTACCGCTGTTTCCGAACTTTCTCCAACAGGCATCTGCGCGCCGTAGGTATGCAGTTCGCGTACGATCGCCGTTCCGTAGGAATTTTTTCGCAGCCGTAGCAGCGCCGCCAATCGGTTCGTGCCTGTTTCTTCAAAACTTAAAAAGATTTCCTGTCCGCCGGCGGCATCATACTCCTGCCGCATCAGTTGAAAATCACCATCGGGAGAAAACCGTACTTCCCTGCACCGGATACAAACGCAGGGGGTTCCTTCTTTTTTCATCCGCTGCTGCAAATCCTGACGCAAATTATTGCGGCGTGTTCCTGCCTTCACCGATGGGGCTGGAATGTCGCGCACAATCCGTTCAATCCGGACATACGACGGCACCTGTTTCTTCATCCGGATCAATAACCGAGTCAGCGTTTCATCATCATAGGCCTGATAACGGCCCTCTTGCCACCAGCGGTGCAACGCGGCATTCTCAAGCACGATGCATGGATAAATTTTCAGTTGGTCAGGACGGAAATTAGAATCGGAAAACAACCGCTCAAATGCCTGCGCGTCCGATTCGGGTGTGGCGCCCGGCAGATTCGGCATCCAGTGATAAACAATTTTCATTCCGGCATCGCGCAAAAGCCGCGTCGCGGTTCTGACTTCGGCGACGCCATGATCGCGCTGCGTTAATTCCAGCACCGATTCTTCCAGTATTTGCACGCCCAGCTCGACGCGCGTCACGCCATACGCGCGCAGCCGCGCGATTTCCTCGGGGGTCACCCAATCCGGCCGCGTCTCGATGGTCAGGCCGATAATCCGGCTGCCGGCCGTTTCGTTAAGCATCTGTGCTTGTATTAAAGTTTCGGAATCAACACCATTGGCGGCGTCAAAACAGCGCCGGATAAACCAGGCCTGATAGTCCTGCGGGTACGACGACCAGGTTCCCCCTTTGATGATCAATTCGATTTTGTCGGTGGGATGACCGGTGCCGGAGAGTGCCGTCAGCCGTTCCTGAACCTGTCCCAGCGGATCGTATCCGTTTTGCAGCGCGCGCTGGACCGGCGGCTCGGAAACCAGATAGCTTTTGGGAGCGCGAATATCGGTCGGGCAATAAACACAGCGGCCCGGGCATGGAAACGGTTCGGTCAGCACGGTGACTGCGGCGATGCCGGACGCGGAACGGACCGGATTGAGAACAGTCGGCATCCTAACTTTTCGGAGGGCGGGACTGCGTGATGCTGCAGGCGATCACGACATTCAACCCCAGCGCGCGGGCTTTTTCAACCAACTCGTCGCTGTCGGAACCGGGGTTTAAATAAACTTCCTGCGCCCCTTTCTTGGCCACTTCTTCAATCACTTTCATGCCGATAGGCGGAGGCAGATAAATGCTGACGCGCGTGAGCGGAACCGGAATCTCCGATACGGAACGGTATACTTTCAACCCGTCAATCATCGTCTCTTTCGGATTCACCGGATAAACATCCCATCCTTCGGACAAATGGCTGCGGATAGAAATATTTCCATATTTTGAGGGATCGGCGGACGCTCCGATAATCGCAACGGTCGGACGATTCATCGGATTATGATCCTCCTTCTTTCTTTAAATTCTTGTCGATGAATTTCTGCAGAAGATCGCCTACGATTTCCTGCGCGGCGGCCGGAGTGATCTTGCTCGTCAGCGCCGAAAGGTCCGGCAGGACAGAGAGGCCGGGCCAGCGGCCCTGCAGCGTGACCGGAAAAACCAATTGTTGATCGGAGTCAGCCAGATATTTCAACTCTTCCACCGACTTCACAACCGAGGCTGAAAAATCGCGGTCCAATCGGATCTGCGCCGGCACTGAAAACGATCCGTCGAGCCCAACGCGACCCGTCGCGGAAACAGAAAAACCGTCGCCGCTGAATTTCAATCCCTGAAAAGAAACCGTGCCGTCCTGAATAACCGCCTGCAAATCGAGACTGCGGATTACCGTGTCTTTGGCCTGCAGTTTTTGCTGATAGTTGGCTGGAAGCGCCGCCAGCAGCCGGTCGGTCAGCCCGGGAATCAGATTGATCCGGCCGAACAGTTCATTCAGCGCATTCCACTGGGAAATCCGGCCGTCCTTCAACTGAAGCCGGCCCTGCCCCGACAGTGACTTTGAAATTTCCGGCCATTCGGTTCCGCGAAATTTCAGCTGTAGATTCGTATTCAGTTCACCGCGCAGTGCCGGTTGTGATGGATCCTTATCCGGGAATACGGAGGCCAGTTCCAGTTTCTGAATGTCCAACTTCAAATCGGACTCGGGTGATTTCGACAGCAGTTGCCGGACGGTTCCGGACGCCGCAATAAATCCGCCGCCCCGCTCCCACCGGGCTTCTTTCAGATCAAGAATTCCTTCAAGGGGAGAAAACTGCCCGTGCAGTTTGAAATTCTGATCATCGGAAAAAAGCGCGGCGCTCATCCAAAATTCCATCGGACGAGTCAGCGACAGGTTGCGCACGGTCAGATCGAGCCGTTTGACGGTTGTTTCAAACGGCGGCTGCAGCGATTCGTCGGTAAAACGGACGGTGGCGTTGTGAATCTGAAATCTCTGAACAAGAAACGCAACCGGGGGGCCTTCGGCTTGCGGCAGCGGCGTGATCCCTTCCAGATCGATCGTGCCGTTGGCGCGGCGGATCAGATGGGCGGAAAGAGCCTCCAGGTCTACGAAACCGGCCTGTAAATCGCCGGTTAACAGCGGCAGCAGTTTCACGCCCACGCTGATCTTTTCGACGCGCACAGCGGGCGCAACAGAAACGCCGTGCAAATCAAACGCGATGCCGCCGCGCCATCCCACCGTGATCTTTTCAATCGCCACGGGCCGGCCCAGAGTTTTTTCGGCGTTTTGGGCGATGACCGGACGAAACCGGTCGGCGTTGGCAGCCAGAACAAAAAACCCGGCAATTGCCAGAACCACCAGAATCAAAACAGCTGTCATCAGTTTCTTTTTCATGGGGGATAATCCTCTTCTCTTCTTATCCTATCAAACAAAACAACTCCTTCACAACCGGGGTTTCTGCTAGAATTGAAGACGATGGCAAACTACAAACGGCAGTTCTGGAATTGGACCTATGTGCCGGCCGAACGCCGGCACGGCAATAAAGTTTGGGCGGCTGTTTTGATTCTGCTGATTCCGGCTTATTTCGCCGTTACGCATTTCATCGCCGATGCCGCCCAGGTCAACGACATCAGTATGCTGCCGACGCTCAAGGACGGCAGCTGTTTCCTGGTCAACAAATACATTTACCGCGTGCAAGCCCCCCGCCGCGGCGACATCATTGTCTTTTTCCCTCCGCGCTTCCATCCGGGGCCTTACCGGTATGTCAAACGGATCATCGGCCTGCCGAACGAGACGCTGGCGATTTTAAACGGGCGGATTACGATCAACGGCATACCGCTGGATGAGCCGTACGCGGCCGGGGATTCAGGACCGAATTACGGGCCGATCACGGTTCCTGAAAATACCTACTTCGTGATGGGCGACAACCGGATGGAAAGCGAAGACAGCCGCACGTTCGGCGTGGTTCCCCACGCACGGATCAATGGAAAAATTAAAGCAGGCCGCTGGTTCACCCCAAACTGATTCGGACTTAGCGCTTCTTATCCCAGAGCAGCAGCAGCGGATTCGCGATATAGACGGTCGAGTAAACGCCCGAAATAAATCCAACCATCAGCGCGAACGCGAAATCATTCAGGATATCCCCGCCGAACATAAACAACGAGACGACCGTCAACAGCGTAACGCCGGAGGTCAGGATCGTGCGCGACAGCGTTTGATTAAGCGCCAGGTTAATTAATTCGCTGAAACTTAATTTTCGGTTACTGCGCCGCAATTCGCGGATCCGGTCATAAATCACAATCGTGTCGTTAATCGAATAACCGGCGATCGTCAAAAACGCCGCGATCAGCGTCAACGAAATCGGCCGGCCGGTAATCGCCAGCGCGGCGACGGCAATCAACACATCGTGTAACAGGGCGACGATGCCGGCCACGCCGTAACTCCACGACTTAAACCGGAACCCTACATAAAGACTGATGGCTACCAGCGACCAGAAGACCGCCAGAAGCGCCCGCTCGCGCAGGTCTTTCCCAACCGAAGGGCCCACCTGCTCGACGCGGCTTAACTCAGGCAGATTATTCGGAAACGCTTCTTTCAATTTCTGCTGAACCGGCTTGAGCGTATCGGCGCTGGTACGAATCACGACATCATTGCTGTTTCCGAACTGTTGAATCGAGGCGTCCGCCAGGTTGATCTCGCGCATCACAACGCGCACCGTTTCCGCCGAAACCGGTTTCTGAAAATGGTACTGCTGCAGCTGGCCGCCGGAGAAATCAATGCCGTACGCGCGGTTGCCCAAGCTCAGAAAATAACCCAAGCCGCCGACCACGGCGATCAACGAGATCGTATAGCAAATCTTGCGCGGCTTTAGAAAATCAACCTTGGTCTGCCCGATCAGATGCATCATCCGGATCGTCGTGAGCCACCCGGAACGGTGCAAAAATTCAAAAATGATCCGCGTAATGACGATGGCCGTATACATGCTGGCCACCAGACCGATCACGGTGGTGATGGCAAATCCGCGGATCGATCCGGTCCCAAACTGGAACAGCAACGCCGCGGCGATGATCGTGGTGAAGTTGGAATCAAAAATGGCGGAGAACGCGCGCTCGTATCCGTTCGTGATCACCTGCCGCATCGAACGGCCCAATTTTAATTCTTCGCGCATCCGCTCGTAAATCAGCACATTCGCGTCGACGGCCATACCGAGCGTCAGCACGATGCCGGCGATGCCGGGCAGCGTCAGCGTCGCATGGAACATGCCCAACCCGCCGATGATCAGTAAAAAGTTAACGGTCAGCGCGACACAGGCAATGATGCCGGCCAGCCAGTAATAGCCGGCCATAAATAAAAAGACCAGTCCGACACCAATCGCCGTCGCCTTGAGTCCGGCGCGGATCGAATCGTTGCCCAGCAATGGACCCACCGTTCGTTCTTCTTCCAGAATAACAGGGGCCGGCAGGGCGCCTGAGCGCAGAATCAGCGATAGATCGGCCGCTTCCTGCGGCGTATACCGTCCGGTAATCTGCCCCTGGTCTGAGATCTGGCTTTGGATAGTCGGCGCCGACTTCACCTTTCCGTCCAAAAGAATCGCCAGCCGGCGGCCGATATTATCTCCGGTCAGCTTGGAAAAAATGCGGGAACCATCCGGCGTCAGCGTAAAACTGACATGCGGCTGCCCGAATTGGCCGTAATCGACATAGGCGTTGGCCAGACCCGCGCCGGTTAAATCGGCTTTTGACTCGAGCAGATACGGTTCACCCTGTTCGTCTTTAAACAGTTCATATCCTTCGACTATTTCTCCGGCCATCGCTTTTTTCAGCCGGTCGGGGTCATTGCTGACGATCCTAAATTCCAAATGCGCGACCTGCTGCACAATGGCAAGCGCCCGTTCGCGGTCGGTAATGCCCGGCAGCTGAACCACGATTTCATCTTCACCCTGGCGGTTGATCTGCGGTTCTTTAACGCCAAACTGGTCGACGCGGTTGCGGATTACTTCCAGCGCGCGGTCGGCGGCGTCAACCTTGGCCTGAGCGGACAATTTTGATGTGTCGACTTTCAAAATCATATGCGTTCCGCCCTGCAGATCAAGTCCCAGAGAAATTTTTTCTTTCAGCGGAAACGTATGATAGGCGGCCAGCCCGATCAGGGCGATCGTCGCTAAAATCCAGGGGGTTAATCGACGGAACATAATTATCCTTCCTTCACAACCCGGCCGATGCAGTTTCGCTCCACATCGATCCGCACATTGTCATCCACGCGCAGCGTCACTACGCTGTCTTTGAGGTTGACCACCACGCCAAACATGCCGCCCATAGTCACCACTTCGTCGTTCTTCTTCAAGTTGGCCTGCATGCGGGCTAAATCCTGCTGCTGCTTCTGCTGCGGACGAATCAACATAAAATACATCACGCCGAAAATTAAGACGATCGGAACAAACTGCAACATCGGATTGGGTGTCATTGGATTTCCTTGTCTGTTTCCTCGTTTTGACGAATGACCGCTAACTTTGCGCGCAACGCAGGCAGCGTTCCCTGCCCGATCGCCTGGCGGATCGTTTTCATTAAATTACCATAGTACCAAAGGTTATGGTAGGAAAGAAGCCGCGGACCGAGCATTTCATTGGCCTGCAGCAGGTGGCGCAGATAGCCGCGGCTGTATGTGGAACAGACCGAACAGCCGCATTCCGAATCCAGCGGTTTCGGATCGGCTGCGTGGCGGGCGTTGCGCATATGCAGACGGCCTTGTGAGGTGTAGGCCAGTCCATTGCGCCCATGCCGCGTGGGAACTACGCAGTCGAACAGATCGATGCCCTCCATGACCGCTTCGACAATATCGAGCGGTTCACCCAGTCCCATCAGGTAGCGCGGCTTATCCAACGGCAGCGCGGCGGCCGACGGCGGCAGCAATTCCCGTAAAAGTTCGCGCGGTTCCCCGACGCTGAATCCGCCCAGGCAGTACGCATCCAGATTGAGCGCCGTGATCTGTTCGGCCGCGCGTAACCGCAAATCCAAAAACATCGACCCCTGCACGATTCCAAATAAAAGCGGTTTTGGTGTTTCAGGATGACGCGGCAACGCAGCAAATGCTTTTTTACTTCGTTCGGCCCAGCGCCCGGTCCGTTCCAGCGCTTCCAGCGCCACTGATTTTTCACACGGATACGGCACGCATTGATCAAGCGGAATAATCAGGTCAACGGCGTTCTTTAATTCAAATTCAATCACGCTCTCCGGCGTAAACCGGTGCGTCGCTCCGTCGAGATGCGATGAGAAAACAGCCTCTTCCTCGCTGATTTTGCATTTGGAGGCCAGGCTAAACACCTGATACCCGCCGGAATCGGTCAAAATCGGCCCGTCCCATCCGGTAAACCGGTGCAGCCCGCCGAGCGCTTCCAGAATAGCCGGGCCGGGACGAATCGAGAGATGGTAAACATTTCCTAAAATGATCTGCGCGCCGGTGGCTTTTAAATCCTGAACGGTCAGCCCTTTAACGGTACCCAGCGTTCCAACCGGCATGAATGACGGTGTATCAACGATGCCATGCGAAGTGGTTAGTTGCCCAGTTCTCGCTTTCGTTGTCAAATCTTGAGTGATGATTTTAAACACTATGCGCCTTATAAGCCCGCATCCGCTCAACATATTCGCGGGCGATTCGTTCCAGTTCTTTTTTCTCTTCGTCTTTGATTTCGCGGACCACTTTCGCCGGAACACCCACCGCCACCATGCCGGGTGGAACTTTCATCCCCTCCTTTAATACGGCGCCGGCCGCTAGAATGGCGCCGGCGCCCAGCTCCGAACCATCCAGCATTACAGCACCCATGCCAACCATCGCGCCGTCGCCGATCACAGCGCCATGCACCGTCGCGCGGTGGCCGATCACCACGCGCTTGCCGATCCGCACCGGACATCCCTTGCTGGTATGCGCCACCGATAAATCCTGAAAACTGGTTTCTTCGCCGATCTCAATCGCCTCAATGTCGCCGCGCAGCACACAGCCCGGCCAAACCGACGCGTTGGCCGCTAATTTCACGCGGCCGATCAACACGGCCGACGCGTGCGCCCAGGCTGATGGATCCAGCACCGGTTGATTCCCCTGAAATTGTTCCAGCATCGTTGACTCCTCTTTCGTTTAGACGATCAACATCGCGTCGCCGTACGAATAAAACCGGTACCGCTGCGCGATTGCTTCTGTGTACGCTTTCCGAATATTTTCTTCTCCGGCGAATGCCGATACCAGCAAAAGAAGACTGGTGCCCGGCAAATGGAAATTGGTAATCATCGCGTCGACAACCTTGAACGGAAAACCGGGCCGGATAAATAAATCGGTCGAACCTTTTTGCGATTCGCGGGTTTCTAATGCCCGAACCACGGTGGTGCCGACGGCAATTACGCGGCCGCCTGTTTTTTTGGTTTGCTCAATAGCATCAGCCGTTTCTTGCGGAATCGAAAACTGTTCGGGATGCAATTTTCCGGCGGTCATCTCTTTCTCACCAACCGGCTTGAAAGTTCCCCATCCCACATGCAGCGTCACAAACACGACGCGCACGCCGATCGATCTAATCCGTTCCAGAAGTTCCGGCGTAAAATGAAGGCCGGCCGTCGGCGCAGCCACTGCCCCTTCTTCACGCGAATAGACGGTTTGATACTGCTCGCTGTCTTCGGCGGCCGTCGGGCGGTCAATGTAAGGCGGAAGCGGCATCTGTCCAATCCGGCGAATTGTTCTTTGGGCGTCGCGGCCTTCAAACCGGATCAGCCGTTCTCCCTCGTTCCATTCAAGCACCTCGGCCTGTAAAACGCCCTCGTCAAATGTCAGACGGGTTCCGACCTTTAGGTTACGGGCCGGCTGGCCGATGCAGCGGTAAACAATAGCCCGTTCCGAAATTTCGCTGGGCGCGATCAACAACAATTCCACCTGCCCGCCGGTGACCGCCTTCTTGCCAAAAAGCCGGGCTGGAATCACGCGCGTATCATTTAAAACCAAACAGTCACCGGGCTTTAAAAATTCAGGGAGATCGCTAAAAATCTGATGAGAGACTTTTCCCGTCTTGCGTTCCAATAAAAGCAAACGGGCCGCGTCACGCGGTTCACAGGGATGCTGGGCGATTAATTCGTCCGGAAGAGAGTAGTCGATCACTTTTCAATTATAACAGAGGGAACAACCGGCGGGACTTTTACGCGCGCTGAACCAACAGCCAGGTTTCCCGGCTTCTTTGCTCAAACCCGAGAATCGTGTCATCGGTCCGGCCGGACAAAGCCTTGTCGATTAAATTAAGAAGATATCCTACTATGTTGTTTGCCGTCAATTGTCCGAGCAGCTCTCTTGGCACGGAGACCATCGCCAAAGGCAGACCCCAGCTATTCGCCTGTTCTCCGATATACTCGCGTATCAACTGACCTTCTCTGGAACTGGCATTTGTAATTAAAACCGGCCTTAGCGGTTTAAAGGTATCGTCGTCCGTTTGAAGCAGTTTGGCCGCCGCGACAATCTCTGGTGCATCCGAGGGCTGCACTTCTTTAACACGGTATCTGCTTCCAAGCGCCGCAAAAATATCTGAGGAAATAATCCCCGCCTCCACATACAGTGTCGGTTTTGACAATGTTCCAGCCGATGACGGTTCTCCCCGGTGCTTGCCTTTAATCACTGTGGCCGCATTGAAAGAAATAATTTCTTCCTTTACTGGCGGTTCTGGCAGTTTTTCAACTGGCGCTGTTTCGACCGGCAGAAGTGCCAGATAATACCGTTCTCCTTGATGGTTACCCTCATTAATTACAATTGTATCGCCGTCATAAAGCTCCCTAGCGTCATCGCGGTTAATTTGTATCCCTAGCGAATTGACCCATTCCGCCAATCTCTCCGGCAGCGTCATAACAGCTTCAGCATCCTCCTGGAAAGACTGTAGCCCCTTGTCGATCGTCACGGTTTTCCCAGCCAATGAAACATTAAGTAACCGGCTCATCGCATCAGCAGGCAGATAGGTATTGTCTCTAGTTGAAATATCTCTGACCAAAATACCGACACCGGGTTTCCATTCAATCTTCAGATGCTCAACGGAGCTCAGCCGGGTTTCTTCAGCAATAATGGCTTTCTTTGTACCTAGGTTCTCCGGTCCCAATTCCGTCGATCTCCCCACGATTATTCTTTCACCTGGAACAATGACCCCCATCAACAGAGGGTTCCCTCCCTCTTTTCTCGAGTTTTGGAAAATCCAAAGCTGTTGGTCCCTTTTTTGAAGCGTAATGGAAGCACCGAAATCCCGACTGCCCCCCTCCTTAGGGCGGCTTAGCCCCAGCCGCAGCTGGAATCCAGCAGCAATAGCGTCGGTCTTGGGCTTGCTTTGAGCCACCGCTCTCTCCCACCAATCATCCCCCTCAGGCAGCGCAATCACGCTTCGCGGCATTTTCAGCAACCGATACTCAAGGCTTCCAATCAAAACCGCGAATACTTCTTCCGTCGCTCTGACTACCTCTTCCAGCTGAACAGGAGCATCCACGACAGCCAGGATTTTGTCGATGTCCTCCTTAAACAGATACGTGCCAAAACTAGACCTCTGATTGTCTTCAATGACAATGGCTTCCTCCCGATCCGCCGTCGCCGGTTCCCACCGAAGCAGGAAATGGTTCCCGGAGTAAACCGTCCCATTTGTGGGTCCCTGGATCTGTCCCTGGCCCGGATCGGAATCTCGTCCGATGATGAGTTCTTCTCCCGGCCCCACGCTTCCAATGGGATCTTTCTCTCCTTCCTGATAAACCTGAATTCTGCCTTTCTCTCTTCGCAGAACCAAAGTCGGGCCATTCTCTGAATCATCCGTGCCAGGAATGATCCTTAAGCCTTTCCCTGTCGTTTTTTCGACGATGTCCCAAAAGAAGGAATGAGCCGGAAAATAAACGGCAGATGCTGAATCTCTCGAATTTTTATTTCCTTCGCTAATCTGAAGTACTTCAACGATTCCAGCAGGAGACTGCAATCTCCGCACTTCTGCTGATTGAGCCCAATCGGAAAAATTAACCGTTTCGGTGAGCGGAATATTGAATAATTTGTCCGCCAGATTCACGTTCAGCCAGGTGCCATTGCCCGAAATATCTTCCAGCAAAATACCGTTATCGCCCCATTCAATCTTCAGATGTTCTCCAGAGCTAATACGCCCATCTTTACCCGCTCTGGGTTGTTCGACAATTTTTCCAGCCCCTCTTTCTGAATTTCTTCCCACCGTTATCGTTTGGCCCGGGGAAATCTGTCCAATCAGTCTGGATTGCTCTCCTTTGGCAACCGGGTCTTGATAAACAAGCAGTTTTTGGCCTTCCTTCACAAGTGTGATATAAACACCGATATCTCTGGTGCCAGCTTCGTTAGAACGGCCCATTCCCAGCAACATCGGCAACCCAAGCGGCAGTAGTCCATCGGAGCGGCGACTCTCGGCGTCAATTCTAGAAACTTCATTCCACCAATGATCCGCATCGGGCAACGAGATCACTCTCTTCAAAACTCCCAGCCGTAAATACGATTCGTTTCCAAGCTCTCCCGTGCCGATATCCTTCGCCCGCTCCACCCAGTTCTGGAGCGAAACCGCTTCTTCCTGCCCAGCCTGGAAAAAATCGGCATTGGTGAGGGGCGTCGTGATTTCTCTTTGGTACCATGGGGTCTGCGTATTGAGCGGCACCTGAAAAACTCTCCGAGGCAGCTGCTCAACAAGATGCACCAGGGGATCTGCAATGTCGGCAACCATCTCATTAGGCAGACCGAGTTCTTTTCGAATCCTTTCCCCGGAAATGGTCTGGTCCCCGTCTGAAGGCACGACCCAGATCGCACGAGCCACCGGAACAAATCGAGCCTCGTTAATCCTGAAAAGGAGCTCTTTCCCCTTACCCTGCTCGGGAGGATCAAAATGAATCAAGTCAACCTGCTTTTCCGCCAAAGGATCCAAGCCGGCCAGCAGACGGCCTTCCGAGGTAAAAGCAACCACACCATGCAAAGTACTCAGCATGTCCCAGGGACTATTACCCCCGGGCTGATTCAAAAAAGCCGCCAACAGCTGGGACCGGCGCGCATCATCCCCAATCACAAAAATTGCTTCATTCCGTTCCCGGTTGTACAGCAAAGAAATGTTCTGGGGGAGAGGCACGAGAGCGACCTCTCTGCGAGCAAAGGCATTGACCGCACCTCTCAGGTCAGGATCGGCCCTCCCGATGGCAGTGTTCATCTTTCCCCAGAGATCAGGAATCAGGCGGGAAGCTTCAGAATCGGACCAAACGTCCAATAGTTCACCCATCAACCTCTGGGTCTGCTCGTTCCTCTCGGCTAGGGAATACAGATGGTTCCAAGCATCCTCGTTCCACGACTCTTCCAATCCAGATGTACGCCCCAAAGCATTGGCGAGATTTTCTTCCATGCCGCTGTTATTACCGGCCTGAGCGGGCCGCAATGCGTACGCAGAAGAGGGAGGAAGCGCCATGCTAGTAATCAGCAAAGCGCATAAAAAGGACTGAAATAAAAATCCCGCCCGCTTCCGGGTAGGAATTGACCCCTGATTGACCTTCATACTAGAAAGTATACCCGCTAAAACTATCGTTTGTGTCAAAAAATCGCTCTATTTTTTTATAAATTTATATTTCTACTAATAAGCCGTTTCAAATCCCGGCAATCCTTTGAGCGATCGCTTCTTCGCACCGGGAAAATAATGCTGCAGGATCGGGTCCATCTTCATTCCCTTCATTGCCATTCCGTAACCGCCCCACTGGCAAAATCCGACACCATGCCCCCAGCCAAATCCCTTAAAAACCCATTTATCCGCCAAAAGTACGGCCGTAAAATTCAAACTGCGCAGATGATTGAATCCCAATAAGTCGCGGAATTTTTCACCAGTCATTACTACATTGCTCTGGGTTCCCTCAATTCGAAGCGATCGAACGCGCCCCGAACGATTCTTCTCCAGAATCTGAATCGCTTTCACAGCGCCCAACCGGGCTCCGTCTTCTTTCAGAGCGGCCATTAATTCGGCGGGAGTCATTGAAGTTTCCCAGGTGTAATGTTTAAATCCGCGGCAATACGGATCTTCAACCCCTTCCAGCGGAGGTAGTTTTTTCTTCATCTCCCACAGTTCAAAGGCATCTTCAGTATGCCCGCCGCAATTGGCGTGAAATGTCGTCGAGAAAAGTTCGTCTTCCCAGGTAAGCACCTGCCCCAGCGTCTGCCGTACAGCCAGCTGGGTATTCGGCCGCTCCGCCAAAACACCGTAGTACAAATGGGTCGACGTATCAGCCGTCACATCAAACGGCTGGTCTTTTCTGAGCCAGATCCGGTGTGCCACCATCGTGCGCGAAACCACCGCATGCGCTTTCAATACTTCAATCGGCCAGGTGGAACTGGTTTCACTGGTCAGCGCGCCGACTAAATAGCGCTCTAGCGGAAGCCGGTTAATCACCATCATGCGGTCCGGTGCCGTTTTCATTAAGATCAACGCTCCGCGGTAAGGCTGGGAATTCACACGGAAGTAAGAGTCTGTGTCGGTTTGTAGAATAATGGCGGAAAGATTGGTCTTCAGCTGGCCAATTCGGATTCCTTCCTCACCGGCAACTACCTCTACCCAGGGCAAACTTTTCCATTCACGCAGGATTTTTCCAGTTTTTGGATCTTCGAGATGGAACGGCTCAGAGAATGTCAAACGGACCGAGGGCACATTTTGTAGAATGCGGACGCGTACCAACTGCTCCTGCGCAAAAACAGTCGTGGGTAAAAAAAGCAATGCCAAGAAAACAATCCATTTTCCCCAACGCATTAGATTAACCGCTTCGGGGCCAACCCTAGATGTTCGGCGGCGAGCGCCGTCGCTTCCCGTCCACGCGCGGTGCGGCGCAGCAGACCGGCTTTGAGCAGATACGGTTCAACCACATCGACCAGCGTGTCCTGTTCTTCATTCATCGTGGCCGCCAGCGCTTCCAGACCAACGGGCCCGCCGCTGTATTGCTTCAAAATAATCGTCAGCACGCGGCGGTCGATTTCATCGAGTCCCAGCGTGTCGATCCGCTGTGCGTTCAGCGCCGCTTCAGCCACTTCTTTTGTGATTTTTCCATTGGCTTTCACCTGCGCGTAATCCCGTACGCGCCGCAGCAGCCGGTTGGCGATACGCGGCGTTCCGCGCGCTCGTTTCGCGATTTCCAGCGCTCCGGCTTCGTCAATTTCAACACCCAGCAATCCAGCCGATCGGTGCAAAATAGTAACCAAGTCGGCCGCCTCATAAAAATTCAGATGGAAATTCAGGCCAAACCGCGCGCGCAGAGGCGATGTCAACAACCCCGATCGCGTCGTCGCGCCGACCAGCGTAAATCGCTTTAGATTAAATTTGATTGTTTTGGCGTACGGTCCCTTGTCGATCACGAAATCGATTTGGAACTGCTCCATCGCCGGATAAATAAACTCTTCCACCACTTTGGAAAGCCGGTGGATTTCGTCGATAAACAGAATGTCTCCGTCGGAGAGATTGGTCAAAATGCCGATTAAGTCGCCGGCCCGCTCGATTGCCGGCCCGGAGGTAGCCGTCACTTTCGTGCCCATCTCCTGCGACATAATATAAGCCAGCGTCGTTTTTCCAAGGCCCTGGGGTCCGCTTAACAGCAGATGTTCCAGCGGTTCGCCGCGCCGCTTGGCCGCTTCGATTGCAATTTTTAAATTTTCCACCAGATCCGGCTGACCGATAAATTCGTCGAGCTTCTGCGGACGCAGTGAAAGATTTAAAACATTGTCTTCTTCGGTCTCGTTCTGCGCGAACAACACTTCGCGTGAGGTATCTTCAGTCATCGGCCCAAGCTTTTCTGTTTATAGACGGCATTCAGAATCTCTTCGGCCGTTGAAAGATCGGCATCGCGCGTCAGCGCATTCTTAATCATCAGCTGGGCTTCTGGTTTTTTATACTGCAGCTGCAAAAGAATTTCGAGCGCTTCAGCCGCGCCGCTGGTCTCCACATAGGCAGACCCGTTGGACGACGTGGCCGGCGCATCCGGAATTAGCGCGAATTTGCCGACCTTCCCCTGCAATTTCGCGACGATCTCTTTGGCGCGCTGGGGCCCGATACCCGGCAGTGAACGCAGCAGCTCCAGGTTGCCGTCGTCGATCGCGCGCGCGATCACGGGGATCGGCTGTTTAAGCGCGCGCACCGCGGCACGCGGCCCGATGCCCGACACCGTGATAAATCTCTCGAAAAATTCCCGCTCGATTTCATTCATGAATCCGATCAAAATCGGAACCGACCGGGACGGCTCGACATGATGGTAGTGGTAGGTGACGAATCGGACAACCTGATCGGGCTGAAGTTGTCCATCGAGCTGGTGCAAAATCGCCGCCGGAACTAGTAGTTCATACGTTACGCCATTGCTTTCCAGCAAAACGACATTTTCTCTGCGATCGACCAATATTCCGGATAAACGGGAAATCATTTTGAAAGGAGCCCTCGAGCACTAGCATAGCCCTGGCCGGGCGGAGTGTCAATCAGCGCGATATCGTCGGTCGAATGCGCCGCGCGGCTGCATGCGACGCATGACAAAGCGCCACTGCCAGCGCATCGGTCACATCAGGGGGAACTTTTTTAGCGGTTAATTTCAAACGGACCTGCACGACATACGCGACCTGCGCCTTGCCCGCATGGCCTTTCCCTACAACGGCCATTTTAATGCGCGTCGGCAGGTAACTGGCCACCGGCAAATTCCGCTGGGCCGCGGCGGCCAGAATAACGCCGCGCACATGTCCCATCAGAACGGCCGGTTTCGGGGTTTTATAATAGCTGTAGAGGTCTTCAACGGCCACGGAATCGGGCCGGTGATGCTCCATTAATTTTTCCATCTCGCGGGCGATCGTCGCCAGCCGCAGCGCCAATTCTGTTTTTGGCTTGGAACGAATCAGTCCGGCCTCGATTAACTTCGGCTCGGCCGCCGCAGAAATTTCAATAATGCCGTAACCGGTCCGGTCCAGACCCGGGTCGATTCCAAGGATTTTCATGGAGACATTCAGGATAGACCCGTAGGGCCGGAAGTGTCAACTGCAGAGGAGGTTCTTCAATTCCAATAAATTTTTCGCATACTGACGGTTCATCAAACCGGTGACCGCGTCTTTTTGCAAAATCAAGAAACCACTGATCAGCCACTGGTTCTGTTTCGCGTTCCAAGACTGATCAATTTCAAAATTGCCGCCCTGCTCGACAACCGATGTGGTTTTTTGCTTCAGTTTTGCGGCGATTTTTTCAATCGTCACTCGGGAATCGCTCACGCGAATCGGCGAACCTGAAATGGGGTGGTGCGCAACAATCTGATCGGCAAATTCCACTTTAATCTGCCGGGCGACTTGCAACAAACACTCGTTAAATTGATCTTTCATATCCGGCGTGACGGCCCGCTGAATTTCAGAGATAGGAACAACAACGATTGCCGGCGCAGGCATGTTGGCATGGACGGGCGCCTGCGCCAACGGCGCTACCAGCAATGTTCCCATCGACCATAAAGCCGTCATCTCACGCCACATCGTCTTCTCCCAGGGTTTTCAACTACGCCCCGGCAACCCGGCGATCTCAAACAACGTGAGACCCGTGGCTTTACGTCCCTACCTCACGATAGGTTTGTCCTTATCGAGGATCCAGACGAAGTATGGCTGATGGCCCTGCGAGTGTCAATAGAACAGCTAAATTTATTTTCTACTTAGAACCGGTCCCGTAAATTCGCGTGAGCCGCGTTTCGAGCGCTAGGCCTGCCGTATCCAAGAAGCGATGACGACGGTGTATTCACAGCAATCCACCGAGGAAGAGCGCCGCAGGAGACGGCGGCCTGCCGCCGAAACCCTTCGGGCTTAACAGCCTGACTTCGCCATACGGCGTTGCTCGTCGTTGACGTAGTGCCTTGACTACGCCGGCCTCCTCGCGCCTTGTCTGGCTTGTCATTCCGCTTAAGCGCGGCCACGGGAATTTACGGGACCGGTTCTGTTACTTGGCGAGTTCGGAGAGAATACTATCGGGGATGTCAAAATTGCCGTAAGCGTTGTTCACATCATCGTGCTCTTCCAGCGCGTCAATAAATCCAAGCACTTTACGCGCCGTTTCCTGATCCTTCACCGGAACCGCCGTGCCCGGCACCATCGTTAAATCAGAGGATTGTAATTCTATGCCGGCGGCCGTCAGCGCGTTCTTGACCGTGTCAAAATCTTTCACAGCCGTGATGATTTCATAGACAGCCCCGTCAGTTTTTAAATCTTCAGCGCCAGCACCCAGTGCCACTTCCATCAATTTATCCTCGGCGACCTTCGCCTTGTCGATCAGAATGTCCCCTTTTTTGTGGAAGATCCAGGCCGTCGATCCAGCGCCGGCAAGATTGCCGCCATGCTTTACGAAAATATTGCGCACCTCGGCCGTGGTCCGGTTCTTGTTGTCGGTCAACGCTTCCACCAGAACCGCAACGCCGCCCGGGGCATAGCCTTCGTACATCACTTCTTCATACGAAATACCCGGCAATTCTCCGGTTCCTTTTTTAACGGCGCGATCAATATTATCTTTCGGCATATTGCCTTCGCGGGCCTTGGCCAGAGCCAACCGCAATCGCGGATTCGAATCCGGTTCGCCGCCGCCGGCGCGCGCCGCCGCCGTAATTTCTTTCGTCAGCTTCGTAAAAAGCTGGCCGCGCTTAGCGTCTGCCGCGCCCTTCTTGTGTTTGATTGTAGCCCACTTCGAATGTCCAGACATAAGTTTATTATATCAAATTTCCGTCGAGGATTAAAAGAAAACGCCCGCTGGAATTCACCAGCGGGCGTTTGAAATTAAACCGGGCACCGACCTACTTTCCCGAGCCGTTACCAGCTAAGTATCATCGGCCCAGCGAGGCTTAACGACCGTATTCGATATGGGAACGGGTGTGGCCCTCGCGGTATTGATACCCGGAAGTTTTTTACTTCTCAAAGATCAACAATTGCATATTGGGATAAGAATCAGCACCGCATGCCGAGGAGATAATGGTGATCAAGCCTCACGGCCGATTAGTACTGGTTAGCTGAAAGGGTCACCCCTCTTACACACCCAGCCTATCAACCTGGTGGTCTACCAGGAGCCTTTAGTCCGCTTTAAGCGGAAGGGAATTCTCATCTTGGGGTGGGCTTGGCGCTTATATGCGTTCAGCGCTTATCCCGACCGAACATGGCTACCCAACTTTTGCGCCTGGCGGCACAATTGGGGCACCAGAGGTCCGTTTGTCCGGGTCCTCTCGTACTACGGACAACTCCCCTCAAAATTCCAAACGCCCACAAGAGATAGAGACCGAACTGTCTCACGACGTTCTAAACCCAGCTCGCGTACCGCTTTAACCGGCGAACAGCCGGACCCTTGGGAGCTTCTCCACCCCCAGGATGCGATGAGCCGACATCGAGGTGCCAAACCGGTTCGTCGATGTGAACTCTCGGAACCGATAAGCCTGTTATCCCCAGAGTACCTATTATTCGATGAGCGACGGCGCTCCCACTAGCCACCGCCGGATCATTAGGACCGACTTTCGTCCCTGCTTGTCCTGTCGGACTCGCAGTCAAGCCCCCTTGTGCCCTTACACTCGACACGCGATTGCCAACCGCGCTGAGGGGACCTTGGTGCTCCTCCGTTATCCTTTAGGAGGAAACCGCCCCAGTCAAACTGCCCGCCTGGCCTTGTCCCAATCCCTGCACGGGACCGGTTAGAACGTTCGTACAATCAGGGTGGTATTTCACCGTTGGCTCCGCGGAACCCGAGAGCCCCGCTTCAAAGCCTCCCACCTATCCTACGCAGATCGGACTAACATTCCAGACCAGGGTACAGTCAAGGTTCTGGGGTCTTTTCGTCTACTTGCGGGTAGACGGCATCTTCACCGCCACTACAGTTTCGCCGAGCCCCTCGCCGAGACAGCAGCTAAGTTGTTACACCATTCGTGCGGGTCGGAACTTACCCGACAAGGAATTTCGCTACCTTAGGACCGTTATAGTTACGGCCGCCGTTTACTGGGGCTTCAGTTCTACGCTTCATCCACCTTGCGGCGGATTGACGCTTCCCCTTAACCTTCCAGCACCGGGCAGGTATCAGTCCCTATACGTCGTCTTACGACTTTGCAGAGACCTGGGTTTTTACTAAACAGTCACTTAGCTCTCTTTACTGTGGGTCCAGCAGGCTTGCACCCGCCAGACCACCCCTTCTTCCGAAGTTACGGGGTCATTTTGCCGAGTTCCTTGGCAAGGGTTATCTCGCGCGCCTAAGCATATTCTGCTTGTCTACCTGTGTCGGATTGCGGTACGGACTCCCGGTAACACCTCGCCAAACCGGCTATTTCTTGGCAGCGTGGCGTCAGTCTCTTCGCCTTGGGTATCCCCGCGACTCCCCGTCCCGTTTTACGTCCGCCTTTTGAGCGGCGCTACGCGGTTGGCCCGGGACATCCAGCACCCGGGAAGACCTAGCCTCCTGCGTCACCGATTTGGCTCAAGCGCATCACCAGGAGGGGCCGGAATATTAACCGGCTGTCCATCGCCTACGCCTTTCGGCCTCAGCTTAGGATCGCCTAACCCTGGGCGGACGAACCTTCCCCAGGAAACCTTAGACTTTCGGCGTGCTGATTTCTCATCAGCATTTTCGCTACTCATACCAGGATTCTCACTGCTGCCTCGTCCAGCGGTCCTTACGGTCCGCCTTCATCCTAATGCAGCACGCTCCCCTACCACTCTTCGTCTTGCGACGAAAAATCCGCGGCGTCGGTAGCAGACTTAGTCCCGATCATTGTAGGCGCGCGACGACGTCGACCGGTGAGCTGTTACGCACTCTTTAAATGGTGGCTGCCTCTAAGCCAACATCCCGGTTGTCTAAGCCATCGCACATCCTTT
>JAHFFE010000005.1 GCA_023248155.1 Candidatus Omnitrophota bacterium
CGTGCGGAAGCGTTATGGTGGCGTAGCGGTTTCGCGCCGCCCTGCCGGTTGTTGTCATTCCGATCATCGTTGGGCTTACGATTGCCGCGATGGTCTACGCGTTGGGGCATATTTCCGGAGCGCATTTTAATCCTGCCGTTACCATGGCGTTCGCGGTCGCGCGGCATTTTCCGGTAAGAGAGGTTTTGGTTTATTGCGCCGCGCAGATTTTAGGCGGGCTGGCCGCGGTCGCTTTTTTGGCCGCGTTGTTTCCCGGAGCGGTCGCTTTCGGGGTGACCATTCCATCCGTCGGCTTCGCGCCGGCGTTTGCCTGGGAAGTGTCGCTCACATTTTTCCTGATGTTCGTGATTATTTCCGTGGCAACCGACACTCGCGCGGTGGGGACAATGGCCGGTGTCGCTATCGGCGCGATTGTCACCGCCTGTATTTTTATCGGAAGCCCAATGACT
This sequence comes from Candidatus Omnitrophota bacterium, assembly GCA_023248155.1. Classification (GTDB taxonomy): domain Bacteria; phylum Omnitrophota; class Gorgyraeia; order 1-14-0-20-64-10; family 1-14-0-20-64-10; genus JAHFFE01. The sequence continues at coordinate 450 of JAHFFE010000005.1, forward strand.
GGAGCGTCGATGAACCCGGCGCGCTCTTTGGCGCCGGCCTTGTTTCAGGGAGAGATGAGTTCGTTTTGGATTTATGGGAGCGCTCCGTTTGTGGGCGCGATTGCGGCGGCGCTTTTTTATGAGGCGATCCGGTGCGATGGGTCAAAAAAGTCCGGCGCGAAAGGGTGCTGTTAAAATGAAAAAGCGGGTATTGATTTTATGCACCGGTAACTCATGCCGTTCCCAGATGGCGGAAGGCGTTTTGCGGCATTATGGAGATGACCGGTTTGAAGTGTTCAGTGCGGGAACGAAGCCCTCAAAAGTGAATGAGACGGCGATCCAGGTAATGAGTGAAATCGGCATTGATATCTCCGGTCAGCGGTCAAAGCATGTTTCGGAATTTGCCGGTCAGCGGTTTGACGCCATTATTACGGTTTGTGACAACGCAAAGGAGGCGTGTCCGGTTTTCCCAGGCAATGGCATAAAATTGCACTGGTCGTTTCCCGACCCGGCCGGAGGATTGGATCAATTTCGTGAGGTTCGCGATAGGATCCACGCGAAATTCAAACAGTATGCCGCCGATTCCGTTTCCTGAAAACGATCTTGATCTTTTGTTTAAGCAGACCGAGCTGATTTTACGGTCGTATCACCGATGGCTCGGGCGCGATCTGATTGCGTCGATGGACCATTCGTATGAGCAGGCCCGGGCGTTGTTCGAAGCTCCGATGGTCGTGGCGGCTTCGGATAATGCCCAAGAGCCGCGCTTGATTTACGGCAACCGTAAAGCGCTTGAGCTTTGGCAGCTGACATGGGACGAATTTACGCGGATGCCTGCGCGGCAGACGGCCGAACCGGTTGAGCAGGCCGCGCGCGATCAATTTCTGAACGAAGTGCGAAAGAACGGATTTATCTCCGATTATTCAGGGATTCGTATTTCGAGTACGGGCCGCCGGTTCTGGATTAAGCAGGCGACGGTCTGGAATTTGACGGGGGAGAAGGATGAATACCTTGGGCAGGCGGTTCTGTTCAATCAGTACGACTATTTGTGAGACCGGTTCTAAAAGGAGAAAACAATGAAAAAACAGTTTGGAGTTCTGGTTTTTGCGCTGGCGGTTTTTTGCGCGGTTCCTGTTTTTGCGGCGACTTATGAAATTGACGCGAGCCATTCGTCAGTTGATTTTAAAATCCGCCACCTGGTTTCATCGGTGCGCGGCTCGTTCAATCAATTTGAAGGCACTTTTGATTATGAGCCGGGCAAGCCGCAGCAGTGGAAGGCGCGCGCCGTTATTCAGGCCGAGAGCATCGATACCAATGTGGCCAAACGCGACGAGCACCTGCGTTCGCCCGATTTTTTCGATGCGAAGAAATATCCGACGCTGACTTTTGAGAGCACCGGCGTCACGGGTGTTTCCGGTGATAAGGCGAAATTAACCGGCAATCTGACGATCCACGGCATTACCAAGCCGGTCGTGTTGGATTTGGAAATCCATGGGGTCACCAAAGATATGCGCGGTACCGAGCGGGCCGGATTTACGGCGACGACCAAGGTCAGCCGGAAAGATTTCGATCTGAACTGGAATAAAATTTTGGAAGCCGGGAAGGTGATGGTCGGTGAAGAAGTTCAGATCACGATTGAAGTCGAAGGCGTTTTGAAAGCGTAAAGGATGAAGCTTCTTCGGCAGGTGGCGCGCTGGCTGCTGTTTGCCTCGATCGTCGGGGCATTGGCCGGCAGCGCTTCGGCGTTTTTTTTAATTCTGCTGGATCGCGTGACGGCCTGGCGTGAAACACACCTCTGGGTGATCGCGCTTCTGCCGCTGGCCGGTTTCGGGATAGGGCTGGTTTATCACGCGCTGGGTAAAAAAGTCGAATCGGGCAACGATCTGCTGATTGATGAAATCCACGATCCGAAGACCGTAATTCCGTTCCGGATGGCGCCGTTGATTTTATTCTCAACGCTGGTAACGCATCTGTTCGGCGGGTCGGCCGGGCGCGAAGGAACTGCCGTGCAGATGGGCGGGGCGCTGGCCGATCAGCTTTCGCCTCCGCTGCGTTTGAAGGCCGAAGAACGCCGTATTTTATTGATGGCCGGAATCAGCGCCGGTTTTGGTTCGGTGTTCGGCACGCCGCTGGCGGGTGCTTTATTCGGGTTGGAGGTGCTGGCGATCGGACGGATATGGACCGACGCGATTTTTCCCTGCGTGATTGCTTCGGTCGTCGCGCACGGAGTGACGCTGGCCTGGGGCGTGCATCATACGCCGTACGCGGTGGGGCTGGTTCCGGCGGTTACGCCGTGGCTGTTGCTGCAGGCGATCGCGGCAGGTGCCGTTTTCGGCATTGTCGGCATGCTGTTTGCGGCCGCGACGCATAAAATAACGGCGTTTTCGAGACAGCTTTTCGCGTATGGCCCGTACCGGCCTCTGGTCGGCGGCGCGATTGTGGCGCTGCTGGTCTTTCTGCTTGGAACAACCCGTTACATCGGCCTTGGGATTCCGGTTATTGAGCAGGCATTTTCCGGACCGCTGCCGATTTGGGATTTTCCGGGCAAGTTCGGGTTTACGGTGCTGACGCTCGGGTTCGGGTTTAAGGGCGGCGAGGTAACGCCGCTCTTTTTTATCGGAGCGGCGCTGGGCAACGCGCTGAGTTATTGTATGACGCTGCCGCTTCCGGTTTTGGCGGGCATCGGTTTCGTCGGTGTTTTCGCGGGCGCGGCGAACACGCCGCTGACTTGCACGATCATGGCGATGGAAATTTTCGGATCGCCGATCGGCGTTTACGCGGCGGCCGCCTGCGCTGCCAGCTATCTTTTTTCGGGGCACGCCGGCATTTACCGCTCACAGCGCGTGGCGTTGCGCAAAGACGGGAAGCGGTGCTAGCATAGTGGGCATGAGCATCCAATTTATCGTGACGGGCGCGGCCGGGTTTATCGGCAGCAACCTGGTTTCGGCGCTAAACGCGCGCGGGCATGACCGGATCCTGCTGGTCGACGCGCTCGGTTCGGATGAGCGGTGGCGCAACCTGGTCGGCTTGCGCTATGCCGGCTACATGGGCCGCGAGGAATTCCGCGAGGCGGTCCGCAAGCGAACGGCTCCGATTCCGCGCACGCTGTTTCATCTGGGCGCCTGCAGTTCGACCACCGAGAAGAACGCCGATTTTTTGATCGACAATAATACCCGAACCACCCGTGAATTATGCGAATGGTCTTTAGCCAACGGCGTTCGCTTCGTTTATGCGTCCAGTGCGGCTACCTATGGGGATGGGGCTCAGGGCTATTCCGATGCCGACAGTGTCACGCCGGCCTTGAAACCGCTGAATATGTACGGCTACTCGAAGCAGATGTTCGACGAATGGGCGCTGAAGGGCGGCCTGTTATCGAAAATCGCCGGCCTTAAATATTTCAATGTTTACGGCCCGCGGGAAGCGCACAAGGGCGATATGCGTTCGGTGGTTAACAAAGCCTGGCATCAGATCCGGGAGACCGGCGAGGTTCAGCTGTTTAAATCGCACCATCCCAAATACAAAGACGGCGAGCAGCTGCGTGATTTTGTTTATGTGCGCGACGCGGTCGCGGCCACGCTCTTTTTTCACGATCATCCGGAAAAATCCGGTTTGTTCAACTGCGGAACGGGCAAGGCGCGCACCTGGAATGACCTGGTCAGGGCGGTTTTCTCGGCGATGAAGAAGCCGGTGAAAATCCGCTATATCGATGTTCCGGAGCTGTTGCGCGAAAAATACCAGTATTACACGCAGGCCGATATCACGAAACTGCGTGATGCCGGGTTCCGCAACCCGTTCACGGAATTGGAAGCAGGGGTTTTAGATTATGTTGCCGGATATCTGGAGCAGCGGTAGTCCGTAACCAGGAGGTTCGTATGGCGGATGCAGGGGAGACAATGGGTTCGTTCACGGTAGTGTCGATCGACGGCAAGGAAAAAAAATTGTCGGATTATCTGGGGAAGACGCTGCTGGTAGTGAATATCGCATCGCGGTGCGGATTTGTTCCGCAGCTGGGTTCCTTGCAGACACTTTATCAGCAGTACAAGACCCGAGGGCTGGAGATTCTGGCATTTCCGTCCAATGATTTTTTAATGGGGGAGCCCGGCGCGAACTCGGAGATTGAATCATTCTGCCGGTTGAAATACAAAACGACCTTCCCGCTTTTTTCGAAGATTGTTGTTCGAGGAAATGGCATCCATCCGCTCTATCAAACTTTGATTTCCAGCCGGGGGTTTGAAGGAGAGATTAGCTGGAATTTTAACAAATTTCTGATCGATCCGGACGGAAATGTGCGGGCGCGGTTCGGTTCCCGCACCGATCCGATGGATCCGGCGGTCATTCAGATGATCGATACGATCCTTCCGGCTCTTCCTGCTTAAGGTGCGCGATCGATTCAATCACGATATCGGGCCGGTAGGCGTACCGGTTTAAATCCCGCCTGCACGCCTCCCAGAATGTCGGTTTCCATTAAGAATTCAGCCGCTCCGGGAACCAATGTGCCGCCCCGGTAAATAACACCGTCCATATCGATTAAAAAACCGCCTGCCATTTTAAAGTTCTCCTTTGGATGAAGGGGCAGTATCGCTTTGTTCTGTTACATGGGTATTACGGTTGTATTAAATCGTAACAGGCTCCTTTATTTATTGCGCCTCGGGAATCCAGGGGTATAATAAAGTTGTCGTCCATGGGGGCGGCGGGCTGTTAGATGAAGTACAAATAACGGAGGGGAATCGCATGGCTTTTGGCCAAGGTGGTGGTGGAGGTGGTGGTTACGGCGGCGGGTTTCGGGAAATGCACAAGGCGACCTGCGCGGACTGCAAAAAGGAATGCGATGTTCCTTTCAAGCCCAGCGGGGATCGTCCTGTCTACTGCAAGGAGTGCTTCTCGAAGCGCAGAGACAGCGGCCGCTAAATAGGCCCGTGGATGGAATGATTTACAAAAACCTGCCGGTGATTTGCCGGCAGGTTTTTGTATGCGTATAGTATGGTTATATTCACATATATGAATATAAAGAGATTGTCCGGAATGTTTACTCCGAAATTGTGGACCACGCTGCAAAGCTACTCGCTGTCGGATTTTTACGCCGATGGGGTGGCGGGACTGATTGTCGGCGTAGTGGCGCTGCCGCTGGCTATTGCTTTTGGCATCGCTTCCGGCGTGACGCCGCAGGCCGGTCTTATCACGGCGGTCGTCGCCGGTTTTTTGATTTCGGCGCTGGGCGGGAGCCGCGTTCAGATCGGCGGGCCGACCGGCGCGTTCGTCGTGCTTATTTACGGCATCGTCCAGAAATATGGCATAGAAGGTCTGACGCTCTGTACGCTGATGGCCGGCGTTTTTCTAATTCTGTTCGGGCTGTTCCGGATGGGTTCGGCCATCAAGTTTATTCCGCGTTCGGTCACCGTCGGGTTCACCAGCGGCATCGCGCTGATTATTTTCTCATCCCAGATCAAAGATATGCTGGGATTAAAGGTTGCCGCATTGCCGGCGGAATTTATTGGCAAGTGGGAGGCCTATTTCCAGCATGCCGGTTCCTGGAATCCGGTTGCGCTGCTGATTTGCATAGCGACGGTTTTAATCATCGCGCTTTGGCCCCGCCTGGTTGGAAAGTTTTCCTCGAAAATACCCGGATCACTGGTGGCACTGCTGGTTTGCTCCGCGGCGGTCAGTTGGCTGAAGCTTCCGGTTGAGACGATCGGGACCCGTTTCGGGGAATTGCCGCATGGACTGCCCCGGCCGGTTTTTCCGGCAGTTTCTTTGGCAGCGATCGTGCCGTTGATTCAGCCGGCGTTTACCGTGGCGCTGCTGGGGGCGATTGAATCGTTGTTGTCGGCGGTGGTTGCCGATGGCATGACCGGCGGGCGGCACCGGTCGAACATTGAACTGATCGGGCAGGGAATCGCCAACATCGGGTCGGGATTGTTCGGCGGTATTCCGGCCACCGGAGCGATTGCCCGGACCGCCACCAATATCAAAAGCGGCGCGCGCACTCCCGTGGCGGGAATCATTCACGCAATCACATTGTTGCTGATCCTGCTGTTTTTGGGTTCATGGGCGCGGTTGATTCCGATGGCTTGTCTGGCCGGCATCCTGGTTATGGTGTCGTTCTACATGAGCGAATGGCATTCATTCGCGTCACTGCTGAAAGGCCCCAAAAGCGATGTCGCCGTTTTGCTGGCCACTTTCGCGCTGACGGTGATCGTTGATCTGACGGTTGCCATTGAAATGGGTATGGCGCTGTCGGCGTTTTTGTTCATGCGCCGGATGGCGTCGATTTCCCATATTGAGGAAGTCCAGGCGGTTTCGGAAGACGCTCCTCCTTTGCCGGAGGGCGTCGAGATGTACGAAGTGTACGGCCCTCTGTTTTTCGGAAGCGCGCAGGAATTCCAGGAAACGATGCGGATTGTTTCAGGCAAAAGCAGAGTGCAGATTCTGCGCCTGCGGTATGTTCCGGCGATGGACGCGACCGGTTTGCACGCGCTCACGCAGCTGCATGCCGAATGCCGCAAGCGGCGCGTAGAACTGATCCTGCTGAACCTGCACGCCCAGCCGCTGAAACTGCTCAAGCAAACGGGGCTTTATTCGGCCATCGGCGAAAAAAATATCGTAGCCACTCTGCGGCAGGCGCTTCGGCGCGCGCAGGAACTGATTGGAGAAGAAAAATCTTCCGCCGTGATAAAATAAATGCATGGCTGAGAAGATCGAACCGCGCGTATTGGATGTGACCGTTTCCGAGATTGTCGATTTCGGAAATGAAACCCGCCATTTTAATCTGCGTTTTCCCCCGGGCGTTGAAATGACCTTTCTGCCCGGACAGTTTGTGGCGGTGCTTTGCCCTCAAGCGGGCAAGGTTATCCGCCGCGCCTACTCGATCGCATCGCCTCCCTACGATAAAACCGATCTGGCATTAGTCATCAAACGCGTTGATGGCGGGGCTGTTACTAATTGGTTCTGGGATTTGAAGGTGGGCGATCGTTTTCAGGTGCATGGACCATACGGAAAATTTATTTTGCCGCAGACGGTCGATTTTGAGCCTGTCTTTGTGGCGACCGGCACCGGCATCGCGCCGTTTCGGAGTATGATTCTTTCTCTGCTGAAGAACGGCCACACAGGTAAAATTTCGTTGGTATTCGGCGTGCGATTTGAGAATGCGATTCCGTACCATGCCGAGTTTACCGAGCTGGCGGCCCGGCACCCGAATTTAAGCTATATCCCGACCCTCAGCCGGCCCACGCCTTCGTGGAAAGGGGAGACCGGTTATGTGCAGACCAAGATCGCGAAACTGTTTGCCGATCCGGCCGGACGAAAAATTTACATCTGCGGTTTGGGCGAGATGATCCGGGCGGTCTGCGACGCGGGCGCGCAATGCGGCTACGCGAAAGATCAGATTTTGTTTGAGAAATACGATTAAAGGGTTTTCGTCATGACGCATCTGGAAAAGATAGAAAATCAGTCGGTCTATATCTTCCGCGAGGCCTACGCCAATTTCAAGAATCTGGCGATGCTTTGGTCGATCGGGAAAGACAGCACCGTTCTGCTCTGGCTGGCCCGCAAGGCATTCTTGGGGCATGTGCCGTTCCCTCTCGTTCATATCGATACCAGTTTTAAGATTCCCGAGATGATCGAGTACCGCGACCGGCTGGCCCGCGAGTGGAAATTGAACATGATCTACGGCCAGAACAAGCAGGCGCTCGATGAAAAGAAAACTTTTCCAGCCGGCGTTCTAACGCGCACGGAATGCTGCAAGGCGCTCAAGACCGACGCGCTCGTTAACACGCTTTCAGGAAAATGGCCGCGCTACCGGATGGACCATGCCACTGGACAGTACGCTCTGGATACCAATACGGAGCCGTATACCGGCGTGATCGTGGGTGCGCGCGCTGACGAAGAAGGCAGCCGTTCTAAAGAACGGTATTTCTCTCCGCGCAACAAGGAAAGCGGTTGGGATGTGGGCGATCAGCCGCCGGAACTTTGGAACCAGTTCAAGACCGATTTTGCGCCGGGCACGCATATCCGCATTCATCCGCTGCTCGACTGGACTGAGCTGGATATCTGGGAATATATCGAGCGTGAAAAAATTCCGGTGGTGCCGCTTTATTTTGACCAGGGCAAGGGCGAACGGTACCGGTCGCTCGGCTGCTTTCCGTGCACGTTCCCGGTCAAATCGACAGCGAAGAATATCAAAGAAATCATTGAGGAATTGAAGACCGGCAAATTCAAGAATATCGCCGAGCGGTCCGGCCGCGCGCAGGATAAGGAAGATGGCGGCGGTCTTGAGACGCTGCGCCGGGAAGGGTATATGTAATGGCCGCTTCCGCGCAGGAAAAAATGAACATCGTTATCGTCGGGCATGTCGACCACGGCAAAAGCACGCTGGTGGGACGTTTGCTGGCCGATACCGGTTCGTTGCCGCAGGGCAAGCTGGAGCAGGTGCGCGAAGAATGCGCGCGCAACGCAAAGCCGTTCGAATATGCGTTTTTACTTGATGCGCTCAAGGACGAGCGTCAGCAGGGAATCACGATCGATACGGCGCGTATCTTTTTTAAAAGCAAAAAACGGGAATATATTATTATCGATGCGCCGGGTCATATCGAGTTTTTGAAGAACATGGTGTCGGGCGCGGCGCGCGCCGAGGCCGCGCTGCTGGTGATCGACGCGCAGGAGGGAATTCAGGAGAACTCCAAGCGGCACGGCTATCTGCTGTCGATGCTGGGAATCCGTCAGGTGGCCGTCTGCGTGAACAAAATGGATCTGGTCGAGTACCGGCAGGAAGTTTTCGACCGCATCGAGGCCGAATACCGAAAATTTTTAACTGAGATCGGTTTGCAGCCGCGCGCGTTTATTCCGATTGCCGCGCGCGAAGGGCAGAACCTGACCGAACCCTCCGCGCGATTGAACTGGTACCAAGGACCTTCGGTGCTGGCGATGCTGGATCTGTTTGAGAAAGCGGCGCCTATCGACCGAAAACCGCTGCGATTGCCGGTGCAGGCCGTTTATAAATTCACCGAGAGTGAAGACACACGCCGCATCGTTGCCGGCCGGGTCGAATCGGGCAGTTTATCCGTGGGCGACCGTATTGTCTTTCTTCCATCGGGAAAACAGTCTACCGTCGAATCAATCGAGGTGTTTAACGCGCCGGCTGTTACCAGTGTTACGGCCGGAAGTTCAACCGGTATTACGCTGACCGAGCAGGTCTATGTCAATCGCGGCGATATCGTCTGCAAAGCCGGCGAGCCGCCGCCGCAGGTCAGCTCGTTGCTGCGTGTTGAAATTTTCTGGATGGGCAAGCGCCCGATGGTGTTGGATCGCCCGTATAAATTGAAGGTTGCCACAGCCCAGACTACGGTGCGCCTGAAAGCGATTGATCGCGTGATTGACGCTTCGAATCTAAAACAGACGGACAAAAAAGAGATCGGCCGGCATGATGTCGCGCGCTGCGTTTTGCAGACTGCGGCACCGGTGGCGTTTGATTTGGCCGGCGAACTGGAAGCCACGGGCCGGTTCGTCATCGTTGACGAATACGATATTGCCGGCGGCGGCATTGTTTTAGAGGCGATCGACGACGGCCAGACCGGTTTGCGTCAAAACGCGGTTGCGCGCGATTTGAACTGGGACCGCAGTGAAATCGGTCCGGAAGAGCGGACGCAAAAATACGGACATACGCCGGCGTTAATTTTACTGGCCGGCCCGGTGGGTCTGGGTAAGAAAGATATCGCCAAGGAACTTGAGAAAGCGCTGTTTGCGCAGGGCATTAAAACCTATCTGCTGCGGATGGGAAATCTTTTGCGCGGCCTGGATTCTGATCTGGAGATGCAGCGGCTTGAGCGCCGCGAACATTTGCGCCGGATGGGCGAGGTATCTCACTTGTTGCTGGATGCCGGCCTGGTCGTGGTGGCTACCGCCAGTAATCTGAACGATGAAGAGCTGGCCGAATTAAAGGCGTCCGTTTCCGACAGGAATGTTTTTCTTGTTCAGGTAGGGCTTTTGTTGTTAAAAAACAGCGTGATTGATCTGACGCTCGATCCCAGCGCGGCAGCCACGCTGAACAGCGCTCAGGTGATGGCGCTGCTGAAATCGCGCCAGGTTTTTCTGCGATAGGCAGCTATTTGAAAGGGAAGTAGTTTGGAAAAAGAATGCAATGTTTCTTCGCCTTTGGTCGAATTAGGCGGTTTTTTCTTCAAGTACCGGAGTTTTACGCCGATCGCCTGGTTTGTTCTTTTGTTTTTCTGCAGATATCGTCCCTCCTCCGATTTGCACAGCTGGCTGCCGGGTATTTTGGCGATGGCATTGGGAGAAGGGATCCGGCTCTGGTCGGTCGCCGTAATCGGAAAAGAAAGCCGCACGCGCGGCAGCGGTGTGGCCCGGATGGTGACGGGCGGCCCGTATGGATATTTGCGCAACCCGCTTTATGTCGGCAATCTTTTGATCATGCTGGGAGCCACGTTGATTTCCGAACTGGTCTGGCTGGTTCCTGCGGCCGTCGTTCTGTTTTTCGTGCAGTATGTTCCGGTCGTTCTTTGGGAGCAGAAAATTTTACGCGAGCATTTTGGCGCGGCGTATGACGCCTATTGCCGCGAAGTCCCCGCATGGATTCCATGCTTCAACAGTTCCTACGCGCGCAAGCCGGTTGTTTACGACTGGAAAGGATCTTTTTGGAGCGAGCGCAGCACTTTCGCAACGATGGCTGCTGTGCTTCTGGCGATGTGGATAAAGGAAGATTTTATGCATCTGGTCCGATATATACAGGCGCATACCTGATGGATATTAACAACCTCAAGATTTTCCGGAAGCTTCGATTCCTGTTTGTTTACCCATTGTTGCTCTGGGCGTTCTGGACGGCGCATACGACCGAGAGCCAGATGCGGATTGGCATCGTGCTCGTTTCTTTGGGGGAATGGATCCGGTTATGGGCCAACGGTTATGTCGGCCACAGGAAGGTAGCCGTATCGGCCGCCGGCGAGGATAAGATCGGCCATTTGATTACGGCCGGTCCGTATTCTTATGTGCGCAACCCTCTTTATCTAGGCAGCATCCTGATCGGCGCGGGTGTTTGCGTGGTTTTAGGTAATCTTTGGGCGGGTCTTTTTGGATTGGTTGTTTTTGTCTGGATTTATGATCGCAAAATTCAGGAAGAAGAGGGCCGGATTAGATTAGAGTGGGCCCAGGAATATAGCCGTTACTGCGCGGCGGTGCCTCGCTGGATTCCGACCTGGCGCCGGTATTCCGACCGTTTTGGCGAATGGCGCTGGCAGGGAATCGTTGCCAGTAAAGAGTGGAAGACGCTGATCTGGGCAGTGGTTATTTTGCTGGGACTTTATCTGCGCGAAGAGATTATTCAGGAGCGGGAATGGATGGCGGCCGATAATTGGGTCCGGCAATTATTGGCGATTACGGCCATTATCGCGTTAGTTTCCTGCGATTTGCTTTGTGAAAAGAAGAAGGCTTAAACCCGGAGGAGAAATGACACGACGAAATAGTTTCGTCAATCTTTTTTCAGGATTTCTTGCTCTTGTTTTAATCGGTTTAATCGCCGGGCATGCGTTCGCGGAAACCATGGAGATTGTGACCTATTATCCAACGACTTCCAACGCCGGTGAAGTGCATACTACCAGTCAGACCCTAGGAACGAGCTATCAGAATGAAAATCCCCCCAATGGAGTGATGCTGATCGAAACCGCATTGGGAATTGGAACCAATGATCCCCAGGAACAGCTTCACATCACGGGCAATATAAGGATTCCGCCCACCACTGCAACCGCTGGTATCATTATGTCCGGCACGAATCGTTTCATCCACAGTTTTGGAACCAATAATTTCTTCGCAGGGGTCAATGCCGGCAACCTCACGACGACCGGTCTTCAGAATGTCGGGGTTGGAGTCAGCGCCCTTACGGCAGATACGACCGGCTCCAGCAATGTAGCCGTGGGGTTTCAAGCTCTTCGTTTAAATACGACTGGCCAGGCCAATGTTGCCGTAGGGCCTTACGCGATGACAACGAATACAGACGGCCAAGCGAACACCGCTCTCGGAAACTTGGCGCTTCGTTTTAACACGACGGGCAATCGAAACGCGGCGCTCGGAAACGGGGCGCTTGAAAACAATACCACCGGATTGAGCAACACAGCCGCTGGATTTGCCACGCTGGCTGCCAACACTACGGGAAGTTTTAATGTTGCCGTTGGGCAGGCGGCATTGACCACCAACACTACGGCCAGTAATAACACCGCGGTCGGGAGTCTGGCGCTTCGTTACAATACAGTCGGTGCCGGCAATGTAGCGGTTGGGGCGTCTGCGTTGACAGCCAATACCACCGCGGGCAACAACACGGCCGTTGGAAACAGCGCACTCTCAGCCAACACGACCGGTGGTTCCAACGTGGCTGTGGGGTCGCTAGCTCTTAGCGCCAATACGACAGGTAGTAACAACATTGGTATTGGACAGGGTGCCCTTGATTCCAACACCACCGGCTACGATAATGTTGGTATTGGGCAAGGCGCTCTTGGTGCCAATACAATAGGTCTTTACAACACTGCTGTCGGTTTTATCGCCCTTGTGGGAAATACTACAGGCACTAGCAACGAGGCCTTTGGATTGCAAACGCTTCACGCCAATACAACCGGTTCGTACAATTCTGCTTTTGGAGGAAACGCCCTCTATTCCAACACAACCGGTTTGCGCAATATTGCTTTTGGAAATTTCGCCCTTTATGCCAGTTCGACCGGTCAGCTCAACACCGCTGTCGGCTGCGAATCGCTTATTTCTAACGTTGATGGGAATAGTAACACTGCTGTCGGCTACGAGTCTCTCCACGAAAATGTCAGCGGTATCAACAATGTTGCTGTGGGTAACTATTCGGGGTTTTCCGTTCTCGGCAGCGGTAATGTATGCATAGGATTTTCGGCGGGATCTAACGAATTGGGTTCCAACAAGCTCTACATCGACAACTCCAATACCGCCACTCCGCTGATCTACGGAGATTTTTCCACCGACGTGATCCGGATCAATGGAAAACTGCAGATTAAGACCCTCGCGGCCATTGCGGGAACTAACGTTCAATGGTTATCTACCGGCACCAATGAGATTGGAACGGACCTGGCTGAATTTTTTCCGGCTTCCTCCGGCCACCTGGGCGAAGGAGTGATCGCGGCCTTGGGCGCCGATGGGAACATAGTCGCGGCAAAAGAAGGCGCTCAGACTCTGGGCCTTACTCCGTATCTGCCCGGCATCATTATGGATGGCGAATGGCAGAGAATTGGCCCGACGCCGGAAGATATGCGCCCTCCCGGGAAAACGCCGGTGGCGCTTTTGGGCCGCGTATCGGTGGCAGTGGAGGGACCGGTCCAGGTGGGAGATGTTCTCGTGACGGGCCCGTCTGGTAAAGCGGTGCGGTGGGAACCAGGCAAGAGCGTGCTTGGTTACGTCGGTTTGGTGGTGAAGCTAGATCCGAAAGGCAAGACCGCCACAGCGCTGGTAGGCCATCAAGGTCTTCAGAAAGTCCTGGAGTTTATTCAAGAGGAGAACGACGCGCTGAAAGCAAGAGACGAGAGATTAGAAAAAAGAATCGAAGCACTGGAAAGAAAGTGAAAATTTCCCATGTCCCAGTCATGGTATTGGGACACTATGGTATAATTGACATTAGGGAGGGCTAAACCATGACCGGAGCCAAAGGTTGTGCAATTTGCAAAATTGTAGGAGTTCTGGTAGGGGTGGGTGCTCTGAACTGGGGATTAGTTGCGTTGTTTCATTTGGACCTGGTCGCCCGCGTTTTCGGATCAATGCCGATGGTGGCCAAAGCGATTTATGTGTTGATCGGCTTGGCAGGTTTGCTTAAGCTGATTTCGCTGGTTAAAAGCTGTCCCTGCTGCACATCCGGGGGAAGCTGCTCGTCAAAGTAGCCGATAAGAATGTTTTGAGACGGCGCTCGGAATAAATCCGGGCGCCGTTTCTTTTTGAGATAGATGTCATCCTGAGATCGTTTTTGCTCAGGATCTATAGGAGACGCAACTATCTGGATGATTGAAGATCGCCGGTTTTTCTGGAACGGGCCGGCCGGAATAACGGCATTTACCACGACGCGGCAGGATATGATGCCGGCCGGAGATTTTCAGGAACAGGAATTGCGCCGGTTTTTGGAGCGTTTCTTTTTAACGCCTGTTTCCGTGACCGGCATGAAACAAGTGCATGGCGACCGGATCGAGGCGGTAGACCGTTTTCACACCGACCGTGTGGTTCTGGAATGTGATGGTTTATGGACTTCAGAAGCGCAAGCCGCCTTAACGGTCCGGTCGGCCGATTGTCTGCCGGTGATTGCATTTGATAAGGTCCGAAGGAAACTGGCGGTTATTCACGCGGGGTGGCGCGGCGTGAAAGCTGGAATCCTCGAAAAAATGATCCGTGAAATGGATGCGGTCGATCTGACTTTGGGAATTGGGCCTGCTATCGGCCGCTGTTGCTACGAGGTTGGCCCTGAATTTAAAAGCTCCTTTGCTCCGTATCTTTCCGAGAAAGAGGGCCGCTCTTATTTTGATTTGAAAGGGGCCGCAATTGCCCAATTAATTGGCGCCGGCGTTCTGCCGGACCAAATTGATGTCGCACCCTGGTGTACCGCCTGCGAGACGGAATTGTGTCCTTCCTTCCGGCGCGATCGGGAGCATACGGGCCGAATGGTTACAGTCGCCTGGATCAACAACTAAGCCCTCCAAATTGTGTTAAAATTAGAGCCGACCTCGCAAATCCGCGTGGCTGCGCTTAGCAGAATGACAAGCCAGATAAGGCGCGAGGAGGCCGGCGTAGTCAAGGCACTACGTCAACGACGAGCAACGCCGTATGGCGAAGTCAGGCTGTTAAGCCCGAAGGGTTTCGGCGGCAGGCCGCCATCTCCGTCGGCGCTCTTCCTCGGCGGATTACTGTGAATACGCCGTCGTCATCGCTTCTTGGATACGGTGGCCTGGCGCGCGAAACGCAGCCTACGCGGATTTGCGAGGCCGGCTCAAGAAAATTAGGAGAAAAATTATGGCATTAACTCCCTCTACAATGCTCCTTTCCCTTGGGGCGAAAGCACCCGCGTTTTCTCTCCCGGACACCGTCTCAGGCAGGACCATTTCACTGGAATCTTTCTCAGGCAAAAAAGCGCTGCTGATCATGTTCATCTGCCGGCACTGTCCGTATGTTGTGCATATCCAGGCGGAATTACCCAAACTGGGCGCCGATTATCTTCCGAAAGGGGTCGGTATCGCGGCGATCAGCGCGAATGATGCCGCCAATTATCCGGACGACGCGCCCGGTAAACTTAAGGAAATTGCGCAACAGTTAAACTACCCGTTTCCGTTTTGTTACGATGAAACCCAGGCGGCGGCAAAAGCCTATTCGGCCGCCTGCACGCCGGACTTTTTTTTGTTTGATGGCGCAATGAAACTGGTTTACCGGGGGCAGTTGGACGACAGCCGTCCCGGCAACGGGAAACCGGTGACCGGAAAAGATCTGCGCGCGGCGCTCGACGCGGTGCTGGCCGGAAAAGTAGTCAGCGCGGATCAGAAGCCGAGCATCGGATGCAACATTAAGTGGAAGCCGGGCAATGAACCGGCTTATTTCAAATAGGCGTTTGATGAATCCAGCAGAAAAACAGCGGCCGGGTCGTGTCGTTATCGAAAATATCCGGCCCGAACTGGACGGCGGCCGTTTTCCGGTTAAGCGGGTCATCGGCGACGCCGTGATCATCGAAGCCGACATTTTTGCCGATGGTCATGATTCTCTGCGGGGGGTTTTGCGTTACCGGCACGATTCGGAGGCCGGATGGAAAGAAACCCCGTTAAAGCCGCTGGACAATGACCGCTGGCAAGGTTCTTTCTGCGCGGAGCGATTGGGGCTTTACCGGTATTGTTTTGAGGCTTGGGTTGGTTCAACCCGGTTAGTCTCGACCAAATCAGACGAATACCCAGTATCGGTTGACCGCGAAAAGGCTGTTTTCAGCAGCTGGTACGAGGTATTCCCGCGTTCTTGTTCAGCGCAGCCGGGCCGGCACGGAACATTCAAAGATCTTGAGGCGCGTCTTCCGTATATGGCGCAGATGGGATTCGATGTTTTATATCTGCCGCCGATTCATCCGATTGCCCGTTCAATGCGTAAAGGCAAGAACAATACGCTGGAAGCCACAGCCGGAGAGCCGGGATCGCCGTGGGCCATCGGCGCTAAAGAGGGGGGACATAAAGCGGTCCATCCGGAACTGGGCACGCTCTCCGATTTTCAGCATCTGGTCAAAAAGGCCGCCGATTCCGGCATGGAAGTGGCGGTAGATATCGCGTTTCAGTGTTCCCCCGATCATCCGTATGTACGGGAACATCCTGAGTGGTTTAAGCACCGGCCCGACGGCACCATTCAATACGCCGAAAACCCTCCCAAAAAATACGAAGATATCTATCCATTTGATTTTGAATCCAAACAGTGGAAAGCACTATGGGAAGAGCTCAAATCCATTTTCCTGTTTTGGGCCGGGCAGGGCGTTCGCATCTTCAGGGTCGACAACCCGCATACCAAACCGTTTGAATTCTGGGAATGGGTGATCCATCAGGTTCAGGCCAAATACCCGGATGCAATTTTTCTGTCGGAGGCGTTCACGCGTCCGAAGATCATGATGCGCCTGGCCAAAATTGGTTTCACACAATCGTACAGTTATTTCACCTGGCGAAATTCCAAATGGGAATTGACCGATTATTTTCGTGAATTGACTGAAAGCCCGGTGCGCGACTATTTCCGCCCGAATCTTTGGCCGAACACGCCGGACATTTTGACCGACACCCTTCAAAAAGGCGGCCGGTCTGCGTTTGCGGCGCGCGCCGTATTGGCGGGAACGCTCGGTGCGAGCTGGGGAATTTATGGTCCCGCGTTTGAGTTGGGGGAATCTTTACCGCGTGAACCGGGCAGTGAAGAATATTTGAACTCTGAAAAGTATGAAATTAAAGCGTGGAACTGGGACCGTGCGGACAGTCTGAGAGAATTAATCGCGGGAATTAACCGTGCCCGGAAAGAAAACCAGGCGCTGCAGCGCAACGACCGGCTGCTGTTTCATTCGATCAACAATGACGCACTGATCGCCTACAGTAAATTGAGTGCGGATGGAAAGAACCGCGTATTGGTCGTGGTGAATTTGGATCCGTACCGAAAACAGTCCGGATCGGTTACGCTGGATCTGCCGGCGCTGGGTATTGATCTGTCCCGGCCCTACCGGCTCTGCGATCGGCTGAGCAACGCCGATTATTCCTGGACCGGACCGTCCAATTATGTGGAGCTGGACCCGGCCGTTTCCGCCGCGCACCTGTTCGTGGTCACGCAGGAATGAGCTCCGATCCGCTTTGGTATAAAAACGCCGTTATCTATCAGGCGCATATCAAAGCGTATTGCGACGGCAATGGCGATGGTACCGGCGATTTTAAGGGGCTGATTTCGAAGCTGGATTATCTGCAGGAATTGGGCATCACCGCGATCTGGCTGCTGCCGTTTTATCCTTCTCCGCTGCGCGACGACGGCTACGATATTGCCGATTATCGCACGATTCATCCCCGTTACGGAACCATGGCCGATTTCAAACGGTTTTTGGCCGAGGCGCACCGGCGCGGGCTGCGCGTGATTACCGAATTGGTGTTAAACCATACGTCCGATCAGCACCCCTGGTTTCAGCGGGCACGGCGCGCGCGGCCCGGATCGGTCGAGCGCGATTTTTATGTCTGGAACGACACACCCGATAAATACAAAGAAACCCGCATCATTTTCAAGGATTTTGAACCGTCGAACTGGACTTGGGATCCGATTGCCAAGGCCTATTACTGGCACCGGTTTTACCGCCATCAGCCCGACTTGAATTTTGACAATCCGGCCGTGGGCAGGGAAATGTTCCGGATCATTGATTTCTGGCTGGAGATGGGCGTGGACGGGTTTAGGCTCGACGCGGTTCCATACCTTTACGAGCGGGAGGGAACTCACTGCGAGAACCTTCCGCAGGTGCATGAATTTTTAAAGAAACTGCGCGCCTATGTTGACCGGCGTTATCCGAACCGGATGCTGCTGGCCGAAGCTAATCAGTGGCCCGAGGATGCGCGCGCTTATTTCGGATACGGCGATGAATGTCAGATGGCGTTTCATTTCCCGTTAATGCCGCGGCTTTTTATGGCGCTGCGGATGGAGGACCGTTTTCCGGTTGTCGACATTCTGGATCAGACGCCGCCGATTCCGGCCAACTGCCAGTGGGCTATTTTTTTGCGCAACCATGATGAATTGACTTTGGAGATGGTGACGGAGGAGGATCGTGATTACCTCTGGCGCGTTTACGCCGAAGACAAACGGGCGCGCATCAATCTGGGAATTCGCCGGCGGCTGGCTCCTCTGCTTGAGAATGACCGGAATAAAATTGATTTAATGAACGGGCTCCTTTTTTCATTGCCGGGATCACCGGTCATTTATTACGGCGATGAGATCGGGATGGGCGATAATCTGCGTTTGCCGGACCGCGACGGGGTTCGCACGCCGATGCAGTGGAACAGCGGCAAGAATGCCGGTTTTTCCGAGGCAGAGGCGTCCTCATTGTATCTTCCGGTGGTTTCCAGCGCTTTATTCGGGCCGAAGGTCTGTAACGTTGAAGCGCAGGAAACGCAGAGGCATTCGCTGCTCTGGCAGATGCGGCGGTTGATTGAAATCCGGAAGCGTTATCCCGTTTTCGGAGAGGGGGCGATGGAACTGCTTCCCTCGGATAATCCAAAGGTCTTGTCGTTCGTGCGGCAATCCCGCGGCCAGCGGGTTCTGGTAGTAGCCAACCTCTCCCGTTTCTCGCAGCCGGTTTCGCTCGATTTGTCCCGATGGGCTGGTCAGGTGCCGACCGAACTTTTTGGAGAGACGCCGTTTCCGGAGATCGGCAAAGCGCCTTATTCCATTATGCTGAATCCGCACGCGTTTTACTGGTTTTCACTGCAGTCGAGAGAGGCCTCTTCTCCGCGAAAAGAGGGTGCTTACACGCCGCCTGTTTTGAAGATTCGGGGTGGATGGGAGTCGTTGCTTTTCCCCGAGGGGCAGTGGAGGCTCGAAGCGGTTCTTCCGGCCTATTTAAGGAGCCAGCGCTGGTTTCGCAGCCGGACGCGCCGGATCCGTTCCGCGACGATAAGGGAATCCTGTCCGATTCAAGCGGGCGCTGTCAAAGCCCACTTGGTTTTTCTTGAAATCCTTTATTTTGACGGGGAACCGGAACTTTACCAGATTATTCTGACGGCTTCCAAAAATAAAAAAGGGGCGATCGCTCATTTAAAGAGCGAAGGGGAAGAGTGGCTGGAAAATGCCTGGCTTACGGATGCCGTTGGGGAAAAATCATTCTGCTCGGCCTGGTTCGGTTTTCTGCAAACCGAGAAAAGTTTTAAAGGATCCGGCGGACGGCTGGAAACTGCGTTGACCGATCGACTGCGCACCGAAGTTACACTGCGGCGTTTTCAACCCCAGGAAACCTATCCGTCGAAATCCGATCAAAGCAATTCGTCCGTTCGTTACGGCGATCGCTGGATGTTCAAGTTTTTCAGGCGTCTGGAAGTGGGCAGCAATCCGGATATTGAAATCCGGCGCTATCTGGAAAAAACCCCGGCATTCTCGGCGTTTCCGCGGGTGGCCGGCGAAGCAACCTATCGCGCGCGAAACGGATCACGGATGGTGTTGGGCGTTTTAGACCAGTTTGTTCGCAATGAAGGAGACGGCTGGCAGCATGCGACGGAAACGGTAGGCCTCTATTTTGATCAGGTCTTAACGCGGTTTCCGCGTAAGCCGCAGGCCCGGATTCCGGAAGGGTTCTATCTGGATTGGGTTGATCAGCCGGTTCCGGCTCTGGCGCGTAATTTAATCGGTTCTTATTTGGATGTGGCGGCTCTGTTGGGGCTGAGGTCTGCTCAGATGCATCTCGCGTTGGGCGCAAGGTCCGATAACCCGGCATTTGCACCGGAACCATTTGGGGAGCTTTACCAGAAGTCACTCCATCAGCAGATGCGATCGAATGCGTCGCAGGCATGGGCTTTGCTGGTGCGCAACCGGGCCCTGTTTCCCAGGGAACTTTTACCGGTGGTTCGCCGGCTGATCGGCAGGCGTTCTGAGCTTTTCCGGATTTTTTCGCCGTTACTGAAGGAAAAAATTTCAGGGATGCGAATCCGGTGCCATGGCGATTTTCATCTGGGACAGGTGCTCTATACCGGAAAAGATTTTCAGTTCATTGACTTTGAAGGCGAGCCGGCCCGGCCGTTGAGCGAACGCCGTATCAAGCGGTCGCCGCTGAAAGATCTGGCGGGGATGATCCGTTCATTTGATTACGCCGCTTACGCCGCGTTATACCGGGGAGGCGTTGGCAGTCCGGTACGGCGAGCCGACTTTGCGCGATTGGAAACATGGGCCCGTTATTGGTCTTTTTGGGTGTCGGTTGTTTATCTGAAAGCCTACCTGAAAGCCTGTGAAGGGTCGCCGATTCTTCCGAAAAAACGGAAAGAGATTGAAGTCCTTTTGAAAGCCTACCTGCTGGACAAGGCGTTTTATGAATTGGCATATGAAATGAATAACCGGCCGGACTGGGTGGAGATTCCATTGCGCGGAATTTCGAAATTACTGAAAGAATAACAATGCTGCCGCCGCTGACCGATCAAGACCTCTATCTGTTTAACGAGGGGTCGCATCTGCGGCTTTATCGGAAGTTGGGCGCGCATCGCTGCCGCGTCAATGGCGTCGAGGGCGTTTTATTCGCGGTTTGGGCGCCGGACGCCGAGCATCTTTTTTTGACCGGAGATTTTAACGGCTGGAACCGGTCATCGCATCCGATGCGGACCTGCGGGGTATCGGGCATCTGGGAACTGTTCATGCCCGGAATTCAAAACGGCGCGATTTATAAATACCATATTGTTTCCCGGCACAATGGCTACCGCGTCGATAAAGCCGATCCATTCGCCGCCTATGCCGAACTTCTTCCAAAAACTGCCTCGGTCGTTTGGGATAGGCCGTATACCTGGAACGATGACGATTGGATGCGCCGCCGCCGCGATCACAACGCGCTGGAAGGTCCGATCTCCGTCTATGAATTGCATCTGGAATCCTGGATGCGGGCGCCGGATCAGGGGAATCGGTCACTGACCTACCGGGAGCTCGCTCCTCGGCTGATCGACCATGTTCGCCGCCTTGGATTTACGCATGTGGAATTGATGCCGGTGATGGAATATCCATTTTCCGGATCCTGGGGCTACCAGACGACCGGCTATTTCGCGCCGACGAGCCGGTTCGGCACACCGGAAGATTTCGCGTTTTTGGTGGACAGTCTGCATCAGAACGGCATCGGCGTATTTCTGGACTGGGTGCCGTCGCATTTTCCGTCCGATCAGCATGGGCTTTCTTTTTTTGACGGCACGCATCTGTTCGAGCATGCCGATCCTCAGCAGGGGTATCACCCCGACTGGGGCAGTCTCATTTTTAATTACGGCCGCAATGAGGTGCGCAGCTTTTTGATGAGCAGCGCTTTTTCATGGCTGGACCGGTACCACATCGACGGGCTGCGCGTCGACGCCGTCGCGTCGATGCTCTACCTCGATTATTCCCGGAAAGAAGGCGAGTGGATTCCCAACAAGTTCGGGGGCCGTGAAAACCTTGAGGCGATTGCGTTTCTAAAGCGGCTGAATGAAGAAATCTATGCCGCCTATCCCGATGTACAGATAATTGCCGAGGAATCGACGGCCTGGGGCGGCGTCTCGCGCCCGACCTACTGCCAGGGGCTCGGTTTCGGCATGAAGTGGGACATGGGCTGGATGCATGACATGCTGGTCTATATCTCGCAGGATCCTGTCCACCGGAAATACCACCACAACACGCTGACCTTCCGGATGCTCTACGCGTTCACCGAAAATTTCATGCTACCGCTTTCCCATGACGAAGTTGTGCATGGCAAGGGATCGCTGCTGCGCAAGATGCCGGGCGATGATTGGCAGAAATACGCGAATTTACGGTTGTTGTACGGAACGATGTTCGGGCAGCCCGGCAAAAAGTTGTTGTTCATGGGGGATGAGATCGCGCAGTGGGACGAATGGGATTATCAGAAAAGCGTGGACTGGCATCTGCTGCAATATCCGCCGCATGCCGGCATGCAGCAATGGGTGGCTGATTTAAACCGGCTTTACCGGAATGAAACCGCGCTGCACGCGCTTGATTTTGAAAGCGGCGGTTTCGAATGGATCGTCGCCGATGACGGCGATCAAAGCGTTATGGCATTTTTGCGCAAAGGCCGCAATCCCGGCGAGACGATTTTGGTTGTCTGCAATTTTACGCCGGTGCCGCGTGACGGATACAAGATTGGAGTTCCTCGCGGCGGGTTTTGGAAAGAACTGCTCAACAGCGACGCGCCGGTTTATGGCGGAAGCGGCTGGGGAAACCTGGGCGGAGTCGAGGCGCATCCGGAGGGGTTTCACGGCAGGCCCTATTCGCTCGAACTCTCACTTCCGCCGCTCGGAATTCTTTTTTTGAAAGGCTGACGCATGGATCGTTTCGTTTGTATTCACGGCCATTTTTATCAGCCGCCGCGTGAAAACCCCTGGCTTGGAGAAATCGAGCGGCAGCCGTCGGCGCATCCGTATCACGATTGGAACGAGCGGATTTTGGCCGAGTGTTACGCGCCGAATGCCAATAATTACGCGCGGATCAGTTTTAATTTCGGACCGACGCTGCTGTCCTGGATGGAGCGGCACGCGCTAAAAATATACCGCTCAATTCTTGGCGCCGATCAGCAGAGCTGCCGGCTTTTTTCGGGACATGGTTCTGCAATGGCGCAGGCCTATAACCATGCGATTTTACCGCTCTGCAATGATCGGGATCGCGTGACACAGGTGGTTTGGGGAATCCGCGATTTTGAAAGCCGTTTCGGGCGCCGGCCGGAAGGGCTTTGGCTTCCGGAAACAGCCGTTGATTTAAAGACGCTCGATGTTTTGGCTGAGCAGGGCATTCTGTTTACGGTGTTGGCGCCGCATCAGGCGCGGTGCGCTCAGCCTGAGGAACCGATTGATACGACCCAGCCGTATCGATGCAAGCTGCCGTCGGGCAGGGAGATTGCGCTCTTTTTTTATCATGGACCTTTGGCGCATGCCATTTCGTTTGAGCGGTTGCTGGATCATGGCGAACAGTTTGCCGAGCGCTTGAAAGAAATTGCGGTGTCCGGAAATTCGGGGCCGCGCTTGGCGCATATCGCCACCGATGGAGAAAATTACGGGCATCATCACCGGTTCGGTGAAATGGCGCTGGCTTTCGCGTTAGATCGCCTGCAGAATGATGGGTCAGTTCGCTTGACCAATTACGGCGAATATCTGGCCGCGCATCCGCCAAAACAGGAAATGGAAATCGTCGAGAAAAGTTCCTGGAGCTGCGTGCACGGCGTTGACCGCTGGTGGAGCGACTGCGGCTGCAGTACCGGTGGACATCCCGGCTGGAACCAGGCCTGGCGAACGCCGTTGCGTCAGGCGCTGGACATGCTGCGGGACGCGCTGATTCCGCGCTACGAATCGATGGCCGCCCGTTATTTCAAAGATCCGTGGGCCGCCCGCGACGCGTCGATCGAGTTGTTTCTTACTGCCGGCCATGTCGAGCAATTCTGGCAGGAGCAGGCGATTCGTACTCTTTCTGCGGACGAGAAACTGTTCGCGCGGAAATTAGTTGAACTGCAGAGAAACGCGCTTTTGATGTACACCAGCTGCGCATGGTTCTTCGACGATATTTCGCGGGTGGAACCCTTGCAGATTTTACGATACGCCGGCCGCGTTATTCAGCTGGCTCGCGCGCTGTTCGGAGAAGATCTCGAGCCGGCGTTCCTGGCCATTCTTGAAAAAGCGGTCAGCAATATTCCTCAGCAGGGCAATGGCCGGCGGCTGTACGATAAATGGGTATGGGATTTTTCGGGTCGTGCGGAGCGGATGAATGAAACGACTGTTTAAAAAAAACCTGATCGGCCTGCTGGTTCTCTTCGGCATCTTTTTTTTCTTTTTGGGGACTTCGGCCGGATCGGTTTTTTTAATCCGCTCGGCGATCCGCTTTTTGTTGGGGCCGCAGGCGGTGGCGATTTCCCGCGTGGAAGGTTCTCTGCTCTCGGGGCTCCGTTTAACCGATTTGGAAACAAGCCGTATCCCGAAGGCGCCCGCTGGAAGCCAGCTGGTGGTTCGGCAGTTGTTGGCCGGATTTTCAATCTTTAAGCCGGTACATCCGTTAAGCGTTGTTGTCCGGAATGCTCGGCTTCGTTTGCCGGAATCGGAAACACTGCTGGCCTCCGGCCGTTTCGAAGACGGCCGGCTGGCGTTTAATTTGTACGCGCGGCTGGCCGATGTGCCCGAAATCATGCGTTTTTTTATGAGCGAAGAAGATGTCCGGTTGTTTAGTGGAACGATTCTTCAGGCCGATTTGAATTGGCTGGGAAAATGGCGCTCTCCGGTTTTGCGGGGTAATTTTTTTGTCGAGGATTTCAACTATCAGGATTTTTCTCTGCGCAACGCGCCGGGCCATGTCGATATGCAATTTTTCCGGAATCCGGGGAAGTTTCGTTCTCGGGGTGAACTGTATGTGCAAAGCGGTGAATTGAAACTGAAGAATTGTTCGGTCACGCTGGACCCGAGCCGTTTAATCTATACGCCGAATCAGGAGTATCCCGATCTGGATGTGGCCGGCCATACGACGATTCAGGGTCTGACGATCAATATGACGATGAAAGGCTCCTGGCGCTACCCCGATCTGCGCCTATCGTCGGATCCGCCGTTTCCGCAGGAACATCTGCTGTTGATGGTGGCCACCGGCCGCCGCTGGAAAGGAATGGAAACGACCGGCCTCAGCAGCGGGAACCAGCTGTCGCTGGATATGGTCGGCGATTTTATCGATTTCGTCGCGTTCGGCGGCGCCGGAAACCAGCTGGCCCAGGAGTTCGGCATTGAAGGGTCGCTGGTGCTTTCGGACGATGGGCGGACCCGTGAACTCGGCGTGCGAAAATCATTGACCGGCAATATGGGTGTCCGGTACGGATTAGAGCAATCGCAATCGGATACCATTACTCCGACCGATAGTTCTACGATCGCGACCCGCCACAAAGTGGGCGCCGATCTGCAAATTACCGATACGGATCAGATTTCTCTTGAAGCCGAGAGTCAGCTTTCTTCGCAGGAGGAGCAGGATCCGGCATTCGTCAAAAAAGGGCAGGAACCGGATAAAGGTGAAAAGGTGGTCGTGAAATACAAGAAGCGGTTTTAATGAATACGATCTCAAACGCCTACCGTTACTGCGAATGGATGACGTACCGCCATTACGAAAATTTTCCGGTCGCTTCATGGATGCTGCCAAAATCGGTCCGTCCGCATGTGGCGGCGGTGTACGCGTTCGCGCGCGCCGCGGACGATTTCGCCGATGAGGCCCGTTATGCCGGCCGCGGTTTGGAATTACTGGCGCAGTGGCGAAAAGGCTTACCTTCCCACCCGATTTTTATCGCGCTGGCCGACACGGTTCAAAAGAAAAAAATTCCGGTTCAACTGCTCGACGATCTTCTGACTGCTTTCACGATGGATATCACGAAGCGCCGCTACGCCGACTGGGATGAGCTGATGACCTATTGCCGGTATTCGGCCAATCCGGTCGGGCGGATCGTTTTACATCTGTTTGATATTACCGATCCGGCTCAACACACACTCTCCGACAAAATTTGTACCGGGCTGCAGCTGGCCAACCATTGGCAGGATCTTCGTATTGATGTTGCCCGCGACATGTTCTATCTTCCCGCCGACTTAATGAAACAGCACAGTGTAACGGAACAAGAAATCAAATCGTATGTCATTGCGAGCGCAGCGAAGCAATCCGATGGCTATCGGGCAATGATGAAGGAGCTGGTCGCGCGTGCACGCCTCCTGTTTCAAGAAGGGAAACCATTGGTCGGCCATTTGAAGGGCGGTTTGCGCGCAGAGATCGCGCTGACGGTTCTGGGCGGGCAAACCATTCTCGACCGGATCGATGCCGTGAATTATGATGTTTTCTGCCATCGCCCTGAAATTTCCACGCTGGATAAAACAAGACTGCTGATTCGTGCGCTCTTTTCTTGAAAGTTCGTTTGATTATTGCCGCTGGCTGACCCGCCGGTCGGGCAGCCATTTCGCGCTGAGTTTTACGCTGCTGCCGAAACCACGCCGGCGAGGAATGGAAGCGATCTACGCCTTTTGCCGCGCGATGGACGATATCGTCGATACCGAAGGTATTTCGGCTCAAACAGCCCAGAGGCAGCTGGATGAATGGCGCCGCGAATTAAAAGCGATGGAGCAGGGGTTTGCATCGCACCCAATTACTGTTGCGTTGGCCGAAGTTCAGCATCGTTTTAATATTCCGACGGCTCATTTTGAAACGATGATTGACGGCATGGAGATGGATTTAACACATCGCCGGTATGAATCGTTTGAGGAACTGCGCCGCTATTGCGAGCGTGTTGCTTCGTCAGTGGGATGGATGTCGATCAAGATGTTTGGCTGCCGGCACCCGGCTTCACAGCGGTATGCCACGGCGCTGGGAATCGCGCTGCAGTTAACCAATATTCTGCGCGACATTAAAACCGATGCAGCGGCCGCACGGATTTATCTGCCGCAGGAAGATTTAAAACGGTTCGGTGTTTCAGAGCAGGAGATTCTGGAGAGCCGCATGACACCGGCGTTGAAACAATTGTTGGCATTTGAGGCGGCCCGCGCGAAAGATTATTTTAAACAGGCGGCCGATGCCTGCCATGAGAGCGGCGAGGGCAGGCAATTGCTTCCGGCCCAGATTATGAATAAAATTTACCGGCAGCTTCTTTGCAAGATTGAGCAATCGGATTATGCGGTGTTCGGTTCGAGAATCTCCGTCCCAAAACCGGAACAGATCGGAATCGCTCTGCGATGTCTCGCCGGGTTGTAATTATTGGCGGAGGGTTTGCCGGGTTCCGCGCCGCGGTATCATTGGCCGACGCCGGTTATGCGGTGACGGTAGTCGATAATCGCGCACAGTTGGGCGGCCGTGCCCGTTCGTTTGTTGATCCGGCGACCGGAGAGGTTGTTGATAACGGACAGCATTTGTTTTTATCCGGCTATGAACGGACGCTGGCGTTTCTGGAGCGCCTGGGTACGCGTGATCAGGTTGTTTTTCATGACCGGCTGCGTGTTGGATTTGCCGAGGCCGGCGGAAAACAATACCATTTGAATTGTCCCAATCTTTCGGCGCCGTTTCATTTAATCGGCGGATTGCTCGGCCTTACCAGCATTCCTCTTACCGACAAGCTTCGTCTGATTCAGATATATGCTGATCTCAGCAATCTTGTTGATGAATCGGTCGCGCAGTGGCTTTCGCGAATGGGGCAGGGTCCGCGCGCGCGAAAATTGTTTTGGGATCCGCTGACGATCGCCGCGCTCAATGAACTTCCGGAGATTGCCTCGGCCGTCGGTCTTAAAGCGGTATTGCGCGTCTTGATGACAAAGCCGGCCGCGCAGTCGCGTTTGGGTATGGCGCGTGTCGGACTTTCGGATCTTTACGCGGCGCCGGCTGTCCGATTGATTTCTCAGTTGGGAGGGCAGGTTATATCGGGTAAGACCGTTCAATCAATTATTATTCGTGACAGTAAGGTAGAGGCGGTATTGTTGGCTGATGGAACTCGTTTTGAAACCGATGCCGTGATCGCCGCGATCCCTCCATTGGCACTTCGTAAATTGCTGGAGAATTCATCGGCACTTTCTGTTTATCCCGGCGATCCGGACACACTTTTAAAATTCGGTTCTTCGCCGATCCTTTCGGTTAATCTCTGGGTTGATCCCGGCACAGCATTACCCGAAGAGTCGTTTGTGGCAATGATCGGAACCGAGTTCCAGTGGTTATTCAAAAAGACAGGATATCTTTCGTTGATTGTCAGCGCGGCGCATCATCTGCTGGATTGGACCAATGAACAATTGGTGGAACTGGCGCTGCGTGATTTGAAAAATTGTTTTCCATTGATGGATGGTGTTCGTTTGATCCGTTCTCAAGTAGTGCGCGAAAGGGAAGCGACTGTTTCTCTGGGCGTGGGTATGGAATCGCTGCGGCCGTCCTCAAAAACCCGATTACCCAATTTTTTTCTGGCAGGTGATTGGACTGCCACCGGACTTCCCGCCACGATCGAATCTGCTGTTGTTAGCGGTGAGTTTGCCGCCCAGCAGATTTTCAATGGTAAATAAGAGTACAATCTTATATATTTTATATACATAAATACAAAAAATCAGCTATACTTCCTTATATTCCGATAAAAAACCAATGAAAAGACCAATTTTCTCCCATAATTCAGCCGTTTTTATAAGCGTGGCTCTAATTGCGTCACTGATTCTGCCGCCGCAATCTGCCATGCCTGCTGCTCTGTCCGTTCATGGTGAGCCTGTCGAACCAACGACTCTCCGCGCTACAAATGCCGGTCAGGAAGAATCCAAAGTCCGTGGGCAGATTCAAAAGGAATTAACTCTTTCTCCTGCCGGGCAGGAGGAACGGATTGAGGCAAGATTTAATATGCCACCTCGAGTTAATCATGATGACTTAGAGCGAATCCGAAGCCATGCGGTTGATCCCCAGCTCTCCTTATTTAATCTCCCGTTTGGCTGGTCTAATTTCATTCAGATGGAATACAGCTGGAGGCTTTTTGCATTGGGAGGGGGGAATCATGTTTATCTAGCGATTTTCATCAACAATGCGATAGACGCGATAGCGGATGAATCGGAAAGACGCGGAGAATCTTACCTGGGCAGAATCAATCTGCGCGCAGGTTCAACGGTTGAAGGATATTCTTTTATCGAAATCTCTGATAACGGTGCGGGTATCCCTCCCGAAATTCTTCCCGGGATATTTCATGAGGGGGTGAGTACAAAACCGAATGTCAATCTGCCTGAAAGGAGACGATTGGGAGGATTTGGGACGGCATTCGCGGGAGAGTTCTATTATGGCCCACACTTATTGAATAGGACCTCGGGATGGATTGAGATCGATACCCGAATGGCTAAAGAGAAAAACTCACGTTTTGTAAAATACAGCCCCAGCTCCGGAACCTTGGCACCGTTGAATGTTTCAAGAGGAAGACGAACCGAGGTAGGGACATCGATCCGTTGGGTTTTTAGACATCTTCCCGCTGCCGGGCAGGAGGAGCGAACGCTTCCGGGTTCTTTTCGGCGGGAAGATTTAGCCAGTTATGACAGCGTGCTTGAATTAGAGAGTCGGACTATTTTGGAAAAGCGTGCGCAGAAGGGATCAGGAGAACTGCTCTGGGTAGGAGGAACAGGGGTGGCTGGTTCCGGAAAGTCCACATTGTTCGACGCTCTCCATCAGAAACTGCAAGCGGCCGGAGCACATACCTTGCGATTGGGAGAGGATAATGTCGGTTTTTTTGATCTGACTACTCGAGAAAGCTGGAAATCGTCCGAGCCAGTTCGCTGGAGAAATTATCGCGATTGGCTGCGCTGGGACAATATCCAAAAAACGCTGGACCAAATCCGTAAGGCAGGCGTAGCGGCTGCCACGCAGGGTCCGCAAGCCATCTACCTGAAACAGATTTACGATCGTCCCTCTGGAACGGTGTCCGATCCGAAAGATCCCGTTTGGGTATTCCCCGACACGATCGTGCTTTATGATGGAACCGCTCTTTCGGAAGGAGATCCGTATCCGCTGGGAATGTTCGACCACCTCATCCTTCTGGATATTTCTTACGAGGCTAGTCTCAGGAATCAGATCGGCCGGGCAGAACGGCTGGGCCGCCAACCCGGACGAGTAGAGGAAATTACATCCCAGGTAAGTTTTCCTTTTTGGAGAGATACGGTTGCCAGAAATCATCCCGAAAGAGTAGCCCACTCCATTTATGACATGACCGATTTTAATCATCCCGTTCGCTTGAGTTATCAATCCGCAGGGCTGGAGGAGAATATTAAGAAGGTGGAAGGCAATCTCGCATTTGAGACCCATGTTTTGTCAGACCCCTTGTTTTTGGCTGTTTTCGGAGACGATTCTTCAGCCAACGTGATTCCATCGCCTGCGCTCATGAACAAGAGAGAACATGACCGCTCCAGCTTTCCGGGGTTCTCAGATATCCAGAGAGCGGTTGCTCAATCGTTGCCTGGAGCGGTTGAGTTGTTGGAGATTGCCAAGCGCGGGAATGTTATCGTGGCGAATGCTTCCAAACTTCTAGAAAATCCATCCGATCCTGAAATAATTCCCGAAATTTCATGGGGAGGAACACGGGAAGAAAGGACTTTGAGGATTATTTGGGAGGAAAGACTGCATTTGCTGGACGACCGACTGGAATTGTCGGACTATGAGAAATGGAAAAAGATAGGTAATGAAATATGGGCAACCAACCATCCGCGGGTGGTATCGGCCCGGAAAATAATTTTGGATTCCCGCAGGTGGCGCCCTCCGCTGGACAATGTAAAGATGATGTTTGTTGCGGCGGAAGTTCTGCCGCTCTTTTTTGTGGAGTTTCGAGATGAATTCTTCGAACAGCATGTTTGGCCTATTCTTCAGCAGGTTTTCAGTCCGGAGTCTTTGGAAGTGCTGCTCCGGCTTCGAGAAGAGAGCCGGCCTACTTCTGAGGAAATACAAAACCTTCTGAATGCTGCCGCGGCAGTCAGCGCTCCTTCGGATTCCGCTGCTGGGCAGGAGGAAGATGTCAGAAAACCCGTCCGAGCATTCCTTCAAAAACAGCTGGGGCTCCAGGTGGAGGATTCCATCCTGGACAGGATTATTACCGATCCTACCCAAGGCAATGTTTCCACGCAGTTAGAACCATTAATTGAAACCCAGCTAAAAGCCGGTGATAAGGTCAGGGCAACGAAGCGAATTCCCGGGGTTGTTTCCCAGCTAGGGCCAATCATTAGTAAAGCAAAAAGAGAAGTTGCTGAAAAACAGGTCCAGAAAACCCGGCAAGAAATCGCTTGGGTTCGTAGTGTTGTTCTTCCTGGGATGCGGCAATTTTTTGAGGGAGGAGATCCGGCAGATCCTCTGGAATTTTATCGGGCTGTCCGGGATTTTTCAGCCGCTGGAAAAGAATGGAAAGAGTTGGTCGATTCTTATTTGCGGCAGCTTCCTCCGCAACAATCGGGGATATCGCTGCAGGAAGAAGGATCTCTTTTTTCAGATTTTCTCAAATGGATGAACGACCGCTGGTTTATCACTCGGGGGCACCTTCTTTTTCCTGGCGATGCTGCACTCGTCAGCAATATGGGGGAGGTGATGGACTATTTAAAGATGGGCCGCATTGAGGAGACCCGTATTTATAACTATGCTGATCACGAAATTCCCGTTTATTTTGTCCGGGAAGATGAGCCCGTTGCTCACAATGTCACGCTGGCTGGCCATGGACATACCGGCTATATCTTCGTGCGCCACAGCGCTCTGGACGCGAAGAATGCCATTCTGGAATCTATCGGCGCGCATGCAGACAACTTTTATCGGCTTTCCGATGCACAGATACGAGAAGAAGGGTACATTCCGGATATTTTTCGTCTGTCTGTCAAAGTGACCGGCAGTCTCTATCGGCGTATTGTTGCCAACCGTTCTACCATGCGAAACCACCTTCAGGAAAATCTGCTTTTTGAAGAGCTTCGCCACTGGATGGTTCATACCGCCATTGAAAATGCGGCCGGTTTCAAATTTTCTTCGGCGAACGACCAATTCTTTGAACTTTATGCACAACATTTATTGCGTCCAAATGGAGTGCTTCGTTCTATTTTTAACAGTGCCGATGTTTTTCAAAGTCCTTTGGTAGAGTCACGCATGGAATTGGGCCTTGGAATTTATGAAGTGGAAGGATCTTTTGGGCGAGCCGCCCAGTCTCTGGAAGATTTAGAATCGGTTCTCCAGGGCTGGATTGATATCTTTATCAATCTTGAAGATGTCGACGCCGGATACGATCAGTACGCTTCGGACGCTGTTCTTGGGATCCGCCTTCTTGCAGACCAGTTAGGGATTTCAAATCCTTCGGAGCGATTGACCCCACAGAATTGGGATCAGCTTGATAAAAGACGGTTGGTTGAAATGGCTGGAGAGATCTACGAACGCTTGGAAGAGGCCTTCCAGGCATTGGGACTTCTTTCACAGGAAGAGTTTGTTATTCCGCTTTCAGATGTGGCTACTCTTGTTTCCGAAAAGAAGATTTCTTCTTCTGCCGGGCAGGAGGAGGGCATTGAAACCATCCTGCTGATTGGCTCCGATGAGGATGAGATAGCGCGGGTTCGGGGCATCGCCGAAGAAATTTTTCCTTACGCGGATATCCAGCAACTGCCGCTTCCGTTGCCAACCGCCATAAATTTCAGGCGACTCGATGTGGCGGTTTTGGTGGATTTCGATGAGAGCGCCAAAGAAACGCTGGCGCAGGCCTTCACGGCAAGGAAGATTGCCCATCTCATCGCGCCCGACCATTGGGATGAACGGCTGGAAGATTACGATCTGCGGGAAGCATTCGAAGGATTTCGTCCCAGCGGGCTGGAGGAAAAGGAAAACCCAGGACATTCGGCTTGGCTGCAAACAGACCGTTTGATTGATAATTTCCTTCGCGGGCACCCCGGCGGACCATTGACAGAAAAAGAGCTTGCCGCTGGGATCGATAGGCATCCGCGGACCATGGCGAATCATAATTACAAAGATCGCGTTAGAGCGGAAAACACCCGGCGCGTTTCGCTGAATCCGCCGCTCCCTCCTATTTTCCTGGATAGAAGAGAAGTTATTATCACAGCGCTCCGGAAACATCCGGGCGGTTTTTTGACGGCCAAGCAACTTGCGAAGCTTACAACGTTAAGCACGACAGCGCTCGACCATAACGGCTACAGGACACTCATCGATGAAGAAAATGCCGTACGGTTGAAGCGGGGTCCTTTCGTTATGCCGATTACTCTTACCGCCCGAAAGGCCATTATCGCTGCTCTTCAGCGCCATCCGGGAGGGTCTCTTCGCTTGAACTGGTTAATTTCTCTCGCGAAGGTGGACCGAAAAACTCTCCGCAATCATGATTATCGAACGCTGATTAAAGAGGAGAACACGCGGCGCTCCCAACAAAAGCCGCCTCGGCCGGCCATCCAATTGCCCCGCGTTGGGAATCCATCCGTTGTTGTTGCCGCCGGGCAGGAAGAGCGGGTTTTGGAAACCCATCGGACTTCTTTTGAGATTAAGCTGGCGGATTTTGACGGAATCGAGGGAGGGATTTTAGTTGTAAACGGGCAGAACCGATATTTTCGGTCAATCGAGAACCGATTTTTCCGCATTAACCTGGAGACAGGAGTTAGGTTGGAACCTCTTCCCAATAGGGATTTGCTGGCCGACATTCTGTTTGGATTGTCACAGCTTACCGCAGAGATGATGAACCGCCATCCGCCGCGATCAGTCGTTCAGATGGCACAAGAAAAAGGGCATGCGGTTGCGAACCCCTCAGTAGATATCACGCTGGACTATACGCCGACCCATGTCCTGGTTTCCGTAAATGGGGATAAAGCCTATCGAATTAATAGAAATCAGGCGGTTGACATCGAGTCTCTTCATGGGTTTGAGTTGGATAATGCGATAAAAGGAATGGTTGTGGCGTTTGCCATGGGTTCTATTGTTTTGGATGATGAGCTGCGCCCGCTGTTTCGGGGATTGAATAATACGCAGTTTTTCGCCAAGTTGCCCAGCGAAGTCCGTGCTGCCGGTCTGGAGGAGAATCCGGAGCCCACTGCGGTTCTGCCTTCTCAGGTTACTGGTTTTGATTTCGC
This sequence comes from Candidatus Omnitrophota bacterium, assembly GCA_023248155.1. GTDB lineage: Bacteria > Omnitrophota > Gorgyraeia > 1-14-0-20-64-10 > 1-14-0-20-64-10 > JAHFFE01. Next base: position 34,190 of record JAHFFE010000005.1, read on the forward strand.
AGGCCAGGATACGCCGGAACTTCAGCAGAGTAATGTGCTGGCGCTTCTTGAATTTCTTAAGGTGGATGCGAACGGATTGGTTGTCAATGTTGGATCAGGGGTGCGGCCGCTCACCTTTGGGGATTCTTCTCGGCGCAAGCCGTTGAATCTGGATACGCAGCCATATGCGCGGCCAGCCGCCGATCGAGCCGGCGCGAACTATGCCGACGCGGATATCATTCAAATCGCCGGAGCGGCTTCTCCGGGGAATACGAATGCACTTCCCGATGTTCTTTTGTTTTACCGGATGGGTTCGTTTGTCGATATCTATCATGGGCATAACGCTCAGAAATTCTGGCAGGCGGCATGGAAGCTCGTTCGTCCCGGGGGATGGATATTGCTGATGAATCCACCCAACCTGGAATTCCCCATCCAATCTCTGGATTATTCGTATCAGCAGGTGCTTTCTTCCCTGGTGTCCGGAAAGAAACCGTCGGAGGTACACGTCGTTTCACCCGATGGGACAATGGCGAATGCGTTGGCGATTGCTATTCGCAAGCCTGCTGCCGGGCAGGAGGAGAACGGTTGGCGGGATGTCGCTGGACGATTTTGGGGACGAGTCAAGGATTGGTTTGTTGCCAAACCGATTAATTTGGATGCGCGTCGCGACGCGATGAAGACGGGTGCTTCACTTGGATTATGGCGCCCGCCCGATCCGGCGGCAGTACCGCTGTTGACGCTGGATCAGGAGGGGCAGGTGGGTAATTTGATCCATGAAATCAATGTTGCGCGTTCTAATGCAGAACAAGGTCGAGGCGATCCCGCGTTTACATATGCTGCTGGCAAGACATTGATTTCCGCGCGGCAATGGGGTCAGGCACTGCAACGCTTGAAAGAAGAGGGAGTGCACCCAAGCCATCTCTCCAGAATTGAAACTGCATGGACCGCATTTGAGCGGATATTAGAGACCAAAGCGACTACGCCGACCCGCCAGCTTTTGTTGGAAGGTTTCCGAACCGGAATACGTGATCCGGAACATGCCTCTCTTTGGGAAATGGCGCATGTGCGTGCCCGTATTCTGAATCACCTCGGTGTTCCAGTGGACGGAGGGGCGGTTTATCACGATGCAGTCGCTCAACATATGAGCTTGGATCAATTAAGTCAACGATTGGCTGCACAGTACGCCGACAGCGTTCCGTTGGTTGTCAGTGCGGGTGGGGAGTTGACTGCCCGGGGAGTGCCAGTTCAGTTGAGTGATTTGAGTTCTTTGTTGGGAAAATTATTGGTCAGAGAGGTATCCCCTGATACGGAAAGTCTCATGTTTTGGTCGGACAATCCGGCTAATGTGGTAGAAATTATAGGCGCGGAATCTGTTATTGGGGACTGGCATGAATTAACGCTGCACAACGCTTTTATTGAAGCCAGAGAAAATGTGTGGCAGCGTCTGAGAAATCGATTCGGTCCATCGGCCCCGAAGCCCTGGCTTCCCTGGAACGCGTCTGAGTTTCCCAATGATTCAAATACTGTAACGGATTGGGAACAATTTCTTTATGATCGAGGAGAAGTGTCGGTTTTGTTTCATCGCCGCGAATTGTTGCGGTATGCCGTAAAAACTCGAATCGATGAGTTGAAAGCAGAAGGCCGTTGGAATCCAGCGCAATCGCTCGATGATTTGATACGCCGCATTGATGAGATGACTCCTGACGAGGTAGAAGCGGGTATTCGAGAGGAGCAATCGGTTGTGGCTGCAAATATTGTAGAGCCGTTGGCTGCCGTTGAGCCAAATTTGGCCTGGATAACAAAGGATTCGCAACAGCCGTTGCGGCAATGGGCCGAATTGCTTTCCGGATTTGCGTTGTTGGAACCGGTAGTTTTACGCATAGAGGTGGGAGAAGCCGGTTGGCCCGTAATTAGATGGAGAAGTTCTCCCAAACAGTCATTCAGGACTTTAAGTTCCAATTCTGATTTGTATCGGGCGCTTAGTTCCTCCGGTTGGTTTCGGAATCTGAAATATCCCCGCTACAGCATTGGTATTGATCAGAGTGTTTCTGCTGAACGGCTGGAACAGGAGTTTGGCGAGACAAGCCAGTTATGGAGAACCACGGCAGATGAAGATGGTTTGATCCGTTATGATATTGCTCTTCGTGCCGGTCTGCCTGTTTACACCGCCGGGCAGGAGGAAAATCAGGTGCAGCCTCGACGGGAATTTTTACAGCGGGTAGGTCTGCCGGTTGGCTTGACGGCTCTTCGTTATTTTTCCGGACTATTCGTGAATGGAAATCCAAATCAAATGGTGGATGATCCGGAACTGGCTGGCCGGTTGAATATTGAAAAAGGCCGGAAGATAACGCTGGTTGCAAATGTCGACTCTGCTTTTGTTCAAACACCGAATCGGATTTTGGCGCAGCCAGGTGCGTTAATTCCACGCCAGTGGCAGGGAATTCCGGTAGAAGTTTTGCCACGAAACATCGAAGCGGCACGGATAAAGTTGGACGCGATCAATGCTGATGCGGCCGATGTCGCTCTGTTGAATTATTCGGTTGTTGGCTCTGAGGATATGACCGGATGGGATGAACTGCTGCGCTCGCGCGAAATTGCCGGATTGGCGCTATCGGAAGATAGCTTGAACAGCGTCAATACACTACTTCCAAGCGAACTCGCTACTTTACTGGGTGCCGTGCGGATGGCAGGTGGTCTGATGGTTCCGGTTGGAGTAGAGGTTTATATCCGCAGTACCGAAGAAAAACAGTTGTTGTTGGCCGCCTAAAACCGCGCATTCTCCCCGCGAAATTGCCTTGCCCGGAACCTTCTTCCAGAGTACAATAATCTACTTATCCTATGAATTTGAAGAGCTATTTGCACCAGCGCCAAAATCTGGTTAATAAGGCGCTGAATAGGTATCTTCCTTTACCGAAATCGGTCAAAGGGCCTGTTCATGAGGCGATGCGCTACTCCGTTTTAGGGGAGGGCAAGCGTATCCGCCCGGTTCTGGCTTTGGCTGCCTGCGAGGCGGCCGGCGGCACCGTTCCCCAGGCGATTCATGCCGCTTGCGCGTTGGAGATGATCCACGCCTATTCGTTGGTTCATGATGATTTACCGGCGATGGATGATGACGATTTCCGACGGGGAAAGCCATCCTGCCACAAGAAATACGGCGAAGCGATGGGTATTTTAGCCGGCGATGCTCTGATGACATTTGCGTTTGAGTTGCTGACCCATTCGAAGGCGAAGCCGGCTACGCAGATTAAAGTAATTCGGGAGATTGCGCAGGCGATCGGTACCGAAGGGATGATCGGCGGGCAGGTGGCCGATGTGGTGTTTGCTTCCGGCTCGAAAAAGGTCGATCCGAAAACGATGGATTACATTAACCGCCGCAAAACCGGCGCGTTGTTATCGGCGTCGGTGCGCGTCGGGGCTTTGCTGGGCGGGGCGAATGCAGCCACTTACCGGCGGTTTGCCAGGTATGGCGAGAATATCGGGCTGGTGTTCCAGCTGATTGATGACATTTTAGACAAAGACGGCGCGGTGCGCGGCTCCAGTGTGGAAGCGGTGCGCAAGCGCGCGGAACGATTAACCGACGAGGGAATCACAGCGCTCAAGCCGTTCGGAAAACGGGCGGAACCGCTGCGGCAGTTGGCACGATTCCTCGTGACGCGAGGTTCTTAAAAGAGAAGCGATGTCAAAACTGATTGACCAGATTAATTCACCGGCCGATTTACGAAAATTGCGCCAGGATCAGATGCCGCAGGTGGCGCAGGAAATCCGCGAACTGATCGTTGAAAAGGTCTCCAAGTCCGGCGGGCATTTTGGCGGACCGATGGGCGCGGTGGACCTGGTCGTGGCGATGCATTACGCATTCAATACGCCGGAAGACAAATTGATCTGGGATGTCGGTTATCAGGCTTACGCGCATAAAATCCTGACGGGGCGGCGCGACCGTTTTGGAACGCTGCGCCAGTGGCAGGGCATCTCCGGTTTTCCGCATTGCGAGGAAAGCCCCGAGCACGATATGTTTACGATCGGGCATGGCGGCACCTCTATTTCAACGGCGCTGGGTTTGGCGCGCGCGCGCGACCACCTGAAACAGAAACAGCAGATCGTCGCGATTATCGGCGATGGATCAATTCCGGAAGGGATGGCGCTCGAGGGTCTTAATCACGCGGGCCATCTCAAAACAAATATGCTGGTGATTTTGAACGACAACAACATGGCGATCGCACCGGCCGTCGGCGCGTTAACACACGCGTTCAACCGGATGATTGCCGACCCGATGTATAACCGCGTTCGCCGCGAAGTTCAGAACGCGGTTCAGAAAGTGCCGCGCGTTGGTTTCCGGATGATCCGCATGGCGAAACGGCTTGAAGAGTCGATGAAGAATTTATTGGTGCCGGGCGTTTTGTTTGAAGAGCTCGGGTTCCGTTATTTTGGACCGATCGACGGGCACAACATCGACGAGATGATCGAAGAGTTCCGCAACTTAAAAGATCTGCCGGGTCCGAAACTGCTGCATGTGCGCACTGTGAAGGGCAAGGGCTATGCGCATGCCGAGGCGCAGCAGTGGAAGTACCACGGCGTTACGCCGTTTGATCCGCAGACCGGCGAAATTTTCAAGAAACCGGCCCCCGAAACGTTCACACAGCGATTCTCCAAAGTAATGGTCCGGCTCGGAAAGTCCGATCCGAAGATCGTGGCGATCACCGCGGCGATGCCCGATGGCACCGGCTTAGTCGATTTCTCGAAAGAACTGCCGGGACAATTTTATGATGTCGGCATGTGCGAACAGCACGCGGTTGGCCTGGCGTCCGGATTGGCCAAGGGCGGCATGAAACCGTTTGCCGTAATTTACTCCACATTTTTGCAGCGCGGATATGATCAGGTGATTCATGACGCTTGCATTCAGAATCTGCCGGTCATTTTTACGATGGACCGCGCCGGCCTGGTTGGCGACGACGGCATTACGCATCACGGCGTTTTTGATATCGCTTATATGCTGCCGCTTCCGCGCATGACTTTTATGGCGGCCAAAGATCTCGATGAACTTGAGGCGATGCTCGACTACTGCGCTCAATTTACCTCAGGCCCGATAGCGCTCCGTTATCCGCGCGGAACGATGCTGCGGTTTGATCCGGACTTGAAACTGACGCTGCCGGCGAAAACCGCGCCGATTGAACTGGGCAAGGCCGAGATTTTAGCGCGCGGTTCTGAGCTGGCGATCGTAGCGGTCGGCAGTATGGTTTATCCGGCGCTGGAAGCGGCGGCGCGATTATCCGCGAAAGGAATTTCCACGACGGTGGTGAATGCCCGTTTCTTGAAGCCGATCGAGACCGAATTTTACGCGGCGCTGGCCAAAGAGCACCGCGCCATGCTGATTGTCGAGGAAGGGGTTCTTACCGGCGGTTTTGGCCCGAACTTGATGGCTCAATTATCCGGACAGGTCAACGGCACCGCGATGAACGCCATGGGAATTCCCGACAAGTTTTTTGAACATGGCAAGCGCGAGATTTTACTGAATGAAGCGGGGCTGACGACCAATCATATCGAGCAGGCCGCCGAGCAATTACTCGACAGGAAGACGGCGTATGTTAGATAGTACCGGCCTTCTTGAAAAAGAAGGTGTTTCTGTTTCTTCCTCTACGCTGAAGACCGCGATCACGCGCGTTACCCGCTTTCTGATGGATCAGCGCAAGCCGGACGGCCATTGGTGCGGTGAATTGGAAGCCGATACGACGCTGGAATCGGATACTGTCAAGATGTGGCATTTATTGGGCCGCGTCGATGCGGATCGCGAAAAGCGTTTGGTTGCCACGATTCTGAAACATCAAAATGCCGAGGGCGGCTGGCCGATCTACGCGGAGGGGCCGGCGGAACTGAATGCCACCGTGAAAGCCTATGTGGCGCTGCGGCTGGCCGGTTTTAATAATTCCGATCCGCGTCTGGTTCTGGCGAAAGAGGCAGTGCTTCGGCTTGGCGGGCTCGAGCGGATCAACAGTTTTGAAAAAACGTATCTGGCGCTGCTAGGTCTTTATCCGTGGAACCAGGTGCCGGCGCTTCCCGCCGAGATCATCTTTTTACCAAACTGGTTTGCGTTCAATATTTACGAAGTGGCCTACTGGTCCCGCACGATTTTAGTTCCGCTGATGGTGCTCTATTCGACCCGGCCCAAATGGGTTGAACTTGATTTTTCGGTTGATGAATTGTGGCAGGATCCTCGCCGCAAACAGGCGAAGATGACCAATTTTCAGAAGGGCGGAGCGGTTTGGCGGGTTTTCTTCCTGTTCTCTGATTGGATGCTGCGGTTGCATGAAGCAGTACCGTTTAAACCGCTGCGCAAAGCCGCGCTTCGCCGCACCGATCGCTGGATGACGGACCGGTTGATGGAGACCGACGGTCTCGGCGCGATTTATCCGGCGATGATCAACGCTGTTTTCGCGCTGAAGGCGCTTGGTTATGGCGATGGCGATCCGGCGCTGGAACAGTCGATTCGTGAAGTGGAACGGCTTGAGCTGCCGGACGGTTCGGACGGTTTGAAATTACAGCCTTGTTTTTCGCCGGTCTGGGATACGGCGCTGGCGCTTTATATCGTCGGGAAAACGGCCGGGCGCGATGAAACGGCGTTGGAGCAAACCGCCGAATGGCTTCGGCAGCGTGAAATTCGCAGTTACGGCGACTGGCGCGTCAAGAACCGGAAGGCGCAGCCGGGCGGATGGGCGTTTGAGTACCGCAATCCTTTTTATCCCGACGTCGATGATTGCGCGCAGGTGTTGTTGGGTTTTCAATCACTCTATGGAAAAGCGCAGGCCGCTGCGTCGCCGGTGCATCAGCGTTCAATCACATGGATTCTCTCGATGCAGAACGATGACGGCGGGTGGGCCTCATTCGATAAAAATAATAATTGTGAAGCGCTGAATCATTTTCCGTTTGCCGATCATAACGCGATGCTTGATCCGTCGTCCTGCGACATCACGGGGCGGATTCTGGAAATGTTTTCGGGGGCCGGGTTAACGACGCGGCATCCGCAGGTGCGGCGCGCCGTTGATTTTCTGCTGGCGCGTCAGGAGCCGGATGGAACCTGGTTCGGCCGCTGGGGCGTGAACTATATTTACGGAACCTGGCTGGCGCTGCGCGGACTTAAAAGCATCGGCATTGATTTGAATGAGCCGAGGTATCAGAAAGCGGGACAGTGGATTTTGAAACATCAGAATGCCGACGGCGGCTGGGGCGAAAGCTGCCGGTCGTACGATGATCCGTCATTAAAAGGGCAGGGTCCCTCGACGGCATCGCAGACGGCCTGGGCATTAATGGCGCTGATGTCGCTGGGGCTTCAGCAACTTCCGGAATTCCGGAAAGGGACGGACTTTTTGGTACGGACGCAGCAGGCCGATGGGAACTGGGATGAATCCTGGTTTACCGGCACCGGCTTTCCGCGCGTTTTTTATCTTAAGTATCACCTATATCGGACTTACTTCCCCCTATTGGCTTTGGTGGAAGCCCAACAAGAACTCAAGGAGCAAGTAAACTAATGGCAATCGCATGGAGACAGGGATTATCGGTGGGCAGCTACATCTTCGGCCAGAAGCTGAAGGGCGTTGAAAAATTTCCATTGGTGTTAATGCTGGAGCCGTTGTTCCGGTGCAACCTCGAGTGCGCCGGCTGCGGAAAGATCCAGTACCCGGAAGATATTTTGAAGAAGCGGCTTTCGGCTCAGGAATGTGAAGATGCCGCCATGGAGTGCGGCGCGCCGATCGTTTCAATCGCCGGAGGGGAACCGCTGATCCACCCGGAGATGCCGGAGATCGTCGAGCGGCTCGTCAAGCGCAAGAAATTTGTTTATCTCTGCACGAACGCGGTTCTGCTCGCGCGCGAAATGAAGAAATACAAACCGTCGCCGTATTTCCGGTTCAGCATCCACCTCGACGGGCTGGAAGCGACGCATGACAAGTCGGTCTGCCGTAAAGGTGTCTTTAATCAGGCGATCGAAGGAATCAAGGCGGCGAAGGCGGCCGGGTTCACCGTTTCCACGAACACCACCATCTTCCTCGGCGCCGATCCCGGCGAATTCCGCCGGATGTTCGATCATTTGATGGATCTCGGCGTTGACGGCATGATGATTTCGCCCGGCTATCCGTACGAGAAAGCGCCGGACCAGCAGCATTTTCTGCAGCGCGAGCAGACGAAAGCGCTGTTCCGCCAGATTCTCGACAATGCCGATCCGCGCTGGCGCTTCAATCACTCCACGTTCTTCCTGGAGTTTTTGCAGGGTGAGCATGATTACCAGTGCACGGCTTGGGGCAACCCGACGCGCAATGTATTCGGATGGCAGAAGCCGTGTTATCTGATGAGCGACGGGTATGTCAAAACATTCAAAGAGTTGATGGAAGATACCAAGTGGGAAAATTACGGCACCGGCCGCGATCCGCGCTGTGCCGACTGCATGGTGCATTGCGGTTATGAAGCGACAGCCGTGATGGACGCGACCGCATCGGTGAAGAACATCATGCATACGATCCGGCCGTTTGGCTCAACGCGTTCCAAGGCGCCGGTCAGCTCCACCGAGGTTCCTCCTCCGCCGGCCCATTCTTCGTCGTCGGGACCGGTTCCGAATGTGACGCTGGAGTTTCAGCAGAAAAAGTCTTCGTCGGAATGACGAAAACATCCGCCAATCCTGGATTGTCTCAGGATTGTCTTGACGCGCTGCGGGCACAGCGGTTTAATTTCTTTTCCGGCGTGGCCGATTCGACACTGGCCTCGCTGATTGAACTGCTCTCGAACGATCCGCTCGGGTATGTTCCGGCGGCCCGTGAAGATCTGGCCATCGGAATGGCTTCCGGCGCTCATCTGGCCGGCCGCCGCGCCTGTGTGCTGATGCAGAATTCCGGCATCGGCTATTGCCTGAACGCGCTGACCTCGCTGAATATGATTTATAAAATTCCGCTGCTGCTGATTGTCGGTTACCGCGGTTACGAGGGCAAGGATGCCCCGGAACATTGGGTGATGGGCAAGCACTGCACGGCGCTGCTCGAGGAAATTGGCGTTAAGACGCTGGTTCCCGAGGCGGCCGATCTGCCGCGCGCGATCGAACAGGCTGCCGGTTGGATGAGCGGCAGTCAGCTTCCTGTGGCCGTTTTTGTGCGGCCGGGGATGCTCTAATCATGGTTCTTACTACACGGCAGGCGATTTTCGCAGTGGCGCGCCAGCTTACGAATCACGAGCGGGTAGTTTCCACTACCGGATATATTTGCCGCGATACGCATGCGGCCGGTGATCGTCCCGAAAATTTTTATATGATTGGATCGATGGGCATTGCGTCATCGACCGCGATGGGCATCGCGCTGGCTCAGCCGGGGGAAACCGTGGTGGTCTTCGACGGTGACGGCGCGGCGCTGATGGGCTTGGGCGCACTGCCGGCGATCGCGTCGGTAGCCCCTGAAAATCTGATCCATGTAGTCTTTGATAACGAAGCGTATGCATCGACAGGCCGTCAGCCGACCTATTCATCGTCGGTTGATTTGGCGGCATTGGCCCAGGCGGCCGGCTACCGGGTTGTCCGCAAGGTAGACACGGAAGCGGCATTGCTGAGCGCCTGGCAGGAAATTCGAAAACAGCGGGGACCGGTCTTTTTACTGGTGAAATGCGTTCCGGACGAGGGCGCCCCGATGGAACGGGTGGGGTTGGAGCCGGAAGCGATCACAGCACGATTTATGGAGGCTATTCATGGTACGAATGAAAGATTCTAGTCGGCGGGCGATCAAGCGGCGAATGAAACGCAGACGGTTCAAGCGGATCTCGATTCAGCTCAAGCCATCGATGCGCGGTTCTGCCGGTAGAGGTTCTTACGCCAAGGGTTCGTCTTATTCGAAGAGTTCTTACGGCAAGTTTAAGGAACCGGTGGTTGCTCCGGTTCCGGTACCGGAACCGGTCGTGGCTCCTGTGCGCGCCGCGCCGCGCCGGCAAATTCTTTTATGCCCGGGTCCGGTCAATCTGACGCCGCATGTGAAATCGGCGCTGGCAGGTCCGGATATCTGCCACCGCGAGAAAGAATTTTCATCGCTGCTGCAGTCGACACGCCTGAAATTGGTCCACGCGTTGGGCCTCGGTGACCGCTACACGGCCTGCCTCATTAACGGGTCAGGGACGGCGGCGCTTGAATCGGCCATCATGAGCTGTGTTGAGCCCGGCAAGAAATTGTTGGTGGTCAATAACGGCGTCTACGGATCGCGGCTGGCCCAGTTGGCGCGGCTTTACCAGATTCCGTTGCTGGAAGTCCGTTCTCCGCTGACGGAAACACCCGATCTTTCGCGCGTGGCCGCTGTTTTGAAGCGTGAATCGTCGATCGGTACCGTGGCCGTCGTGCATCATGAAACATCGACCGGCATGCTGAACCCGGTTGAAGAGATCGGCGTTCTGGCCAAGAAGTATCGCAAGCGGTTTCTGGTCGACGCGATCAGCAGTTTGGGCGCCGAGAAACTTGATTTTACGAAAGCGCATATCGGTTTCTGCGTCGGTTCCGCCGGAAAAGCACTGCACGGTGCGCCCGGCCTTTCGTTCGTGCTGTTGTCGCAGGAAGAAGCGGCGCGTGTTGTGAAACTGAAACCGCGCGCGCTTTATCTGAACCTGGGAATTCAGCTGCGCGCCCAGGAATCGGGTGAGCCGTTGTTTACGCCGGCCGTTCCGCTTTATATGGCGTTTCACGCGGCGCTCGAGGAATTAATCCGTGAAGGGATCAAGGGCCGCATCGTCAAATATCAGCAGCGGTCGGTCTTTCTGCGCCAGGGCTTCAAGAAGCTCGGTTTGAAATTCCTGCTCGATGAAAAACAGATGTGCCATTCATTGACGGCGATGTGGATGCCGGCTGGCAGATCGTACGACGCGGTTCACAACGCGCTGCGCAAGCAGGGGTTTGTGATTTACGCGGGTCAGAGCGAGCTGAAAGGTAAAATTCTCCGGATCGCCCATATGGGCCAGTTGTTCCAGGGTGATTTGGCGGAATTACTCAAAGCGATGAAGGCGGTCTTAGCCGAATCGTAAACGTGCCGCCATCTTCATTGGGGTGGAGTCGTCCATGGATGCGCTGGGTCGGGTTAGTTATCGGCCTGGCGCTCTTTGCCTGTGTTCTGGCTGCTTCCGATTTACGCGGTGTTGGCACGCTGCTACTTGAATTCCGCTGGCGGTTCTTCCTGGTTTTCCTCTTTTATGCCTTTATTTTCGCGCTCGATACCTGGGGATGGAAATACGCGTTTCATCCGGATCAGCAGCGGAAAGTTTCCTGGTCCCAATTATTCCGTGTCCGGCTGGCCGGTGAGTCGATCAATTATGTGACGCCGGGGGCTTCCATCGGCGGGGAACCGGTCAAAGCGGTGATTCTTTCGAAACGGTACGGAATTCCGATGCCGGAAGGGATGGCCTCGGTAGTGGTGGCCAAAACGACGCTGGCTTTCAGCATGCTCTTTTTCTCGCTGACGGGTATTGTTTTGGCTTTGTTTTTGTATCCGCTTCCCGGTTTGCTCAAACGATGGCTCCTCGGTGTGATGCTGGCGCTTAGCGGCATGATGGTGCTGTTTGTTTTGGCGCAATTTCTCAAGCCGTTTCAGCGAGGCAGCCGGTTTTTTTCCTGGATTCATCCGCGCTGGTTCGCTTCATTGCAGGAAAAAATGCAGTTGTGGGACGGAGCGATTCTCCGTTTTTATCGTCAATCGCCAGCCAGTATTATCCGGTCGTTTCTATTTCATTTTCTGGGATGGCTCGCCGGCGCGGCCGAGGTTTTTCTGATTTTTAAGTTGCTGCACTTGCCGATTTCCATTCCAGCCGCTTTTTGCCTCGAAGCGCTCTGGGTTCTGTTGCGCAGCGGCGCGTTTATGATTCCGGCTTCGCTGGGAGCCAGTGAAGGGTTCATGATATTGGTTTGCACGGGGCTGGGCATTTCTTCGGTGATCGGGTTGACGGTGGGATTGATCCGGCGTGTTCGTGAAATGGTCTGGATGGGTCTCGGTTTATTGGAATTCTCACGCGATGGCTGATAAACAAGCGGTTTTTATAACAGGGGCCACCGGTTTCGTGGGCGGGCATCTGGCGGCCCAGTTGGTCCGGCGCGGAGAAAAGGTGCGCGTCTTGTGCCGCAAGAACAGTTCGTTGAGAAATCTTGAGGGGCTTGCAGTCGAGCCGGTTTATGGCGACTTGCAGGACCAGGAATCGCTGGTCCAGGGAATGCAGGGCTGCCGCCAGGTTTATCATGTCGCGGCCGATTACCGGCTTTGGTCACCCGATCCGTCCGAACTTTATTTGAATAATTTAATCGGCACGCGCAACATACTGCAGGCGGCCCGCCGTACCAAAATCCAGAGGATGGTCTACACATCGACGGTGGGGGCGCTTGGATTTACCTCGAATGGAACTCCGGCCGATGAAGAAACGCCTGTTTCTCTGTCCGATATGATCGGCCATTACAAGCGGTCCAAATTTATGGCCGAAGTGGAAGTCCAGGCTGCGGCCGCCGGCGGGTTTCCGGTCGTGATTGTTAATCCGTCAACGCCGGTAGGATCGGGTGACTTGAAACCGACGCCGACCGGACAGATCATTGTTCAGTTTTTAAACGGCAAGATGCCGGCCTATATGGATACCGGCCTGAACCTGGTGGATGTGGAGGATGTGGCGCAGGGCCATCTGTCGGCGATGGAAAAAGGCAAGGTTGGTGAGCGGTATATTTTAGGCAATCGTAATTTGACGCTGCACCAGATTCTAGAAATTTTGTCACAGATCAGCGGGCGGCCCGTTCCAAAGGTGAAGCTTCCATGGGTGGGCGCCATGGGTATCGCCGCGGTTTGTACCGGTGTGAGTTCCGTTACGAAACAAACGCCGCTGGTTTCTCTCGAGGCGGCCCGGATGTCGCGCAAGAAAATGTTCTTTAGTCAGGCCAAGGCCGTGCGTGATCTTGATTTGCCGCAGACACCGGTGGAAAAGGCGTTGGAAAAAGCGGTGCGCTGGTTTCGCGATAACGGCTACGCCAAATGATAACTAGGGGTGCCGGGCATGGGGACCGTGGACACGCTCGGAATCGACTACCGATTCCGTCGCTCTGTCTGCGGCCTTGCCGAAGAACATTTGGATTTGGCCTCCGCCAAGGTCCACTTGCCCCATATCCCGGCCCGCCTCTTCGCTTTTATTCTCAGGCATGGGTATCTGATTGACCGCCGATCCCATTTTGATTGTTGCGGCGGTTTCTCAGGAAATGCGCGGGTTTCGTCCATCGGATGGAGTTCGTATATTAGTAACCGGGATGGGCCGTGCGCGCGCCAAAAGCCGGTTGGAATCGTATTTGCGCGGAACAGCCGTTTCCCGGATACTCTCCGTCGGGTTTTGCGGCGGGCTGGATCCATTACTAAAGGCGGGTCAGCCGGTTTGGGTCGAGAGCGTTGTAGGGCCGGGCGGGGCCCGTAGACAGGCAGCGGCCTGGAGCGGTAAAATAAACGGGTCTCTGCCGGGAACCACTCTGCTGACGGTCGACCGTCCTGTCCGAACCGCTTTGGAGAAAACCGCGTTGCGTACGCAGTTTGGCGCCGGTATCGTCGACATGGAAACAGCCGCGATAGCTGAAGTCGCAGCCGATCAGGGTATTCCCTGGAACGGGCTGCGCGTCATTCTGGATCCGGCAGCCCAGCCGCTGGAATTTGACTCCGCGCGCGCCGCGCTGTGGGCGCTGCGCCATCCATCGGGCTGGAAACGGTTAATCAATTTTTTGGAGCAATTGCAGGCTGCCGGCGATACGCTGGCCAAACATTTAAACAATATTACGGGACCGTCTTAAACAAGGAGAACCTCAGATGGATTTGGATCGCGCCGCCTTATTGATTCAGTCGGAGTTTTCGTTTTTGCAGAGGGTTCATGCCCAGTGGAGTTTGACCGAGGGACCGCAGGATATGGAGCTGGTCGCGCATGCGCTGCGCGTGCTGTTGCACATGGGCAAGGCCGGTGAATCGCTTCCTGAATATCTGGCGCTGGTTAAGACGCAGCATACCGACGGCGGATGGGGCCGTGAATCATCCGAGCCGGAATCAGCCGCCTGGGTTTCGGCGTTTTGCGGCCTGATGTTGATCCGCGCCAACACATCGCTCAAGAACGAAGAGATCGAGAAGTCACTCTGGAGGTCGATCGACTATTTCCTGCAGCAGCAGTCTGCCGACGGCCGCTGGAAAGACAGCGAGTGGGGCGACCTCGATACCACCTCGCACCCGGTCAGCTTTTTCAATGTCGTGCTGGCGCTGGGCACTCCCAAGATGAAAGACGCGGTCCGCGCTTCATGGCGTAAAGGACTGCGGTTCATTCTCGATAATCAGTCGGAAGACGGCGGCTGGTACGATCCGGTTTTTCAGCCGTCCGGCGTTGAAACAACGGCGCACCTCGTGCAGGATGCCGTCATCGCGTCGCTGACGCTGCCCGACGGGCTTCCGGTCCGCCCGGCCTGCGAAAAAGGGCTGAACTGGATTTTAAATCATCAGGATGCCGACGGGTCATGGGATGAAAAGAACATGGACCACACGATGGACTGTACCCGTTCCACGATGTTAATTTCGCGATTGCTGCGGGCCGAAGAAAAAGCCCGGCCGGCCATTGAAAAAGCGATCGAGTGGACCGTGAAGTTCAAAAATGCCGAAGGATGGCCCGATTTTCCGGGCATGGAGACCAACCTGGAGCGGACCTGCGACGGCCTTGATGTTTTGCTGAAGTATGAAGCGTGGCGTCAGGGAGATCCGATGGAATCGGCGCGCCGGTGGGGTTATGTGGCCGGTGAACCGGAATTTCTGAAGGGTGCTTTAGCCGGCGTTTAAATGAGCGAACCAAAACAGCCGGTTGCTTCGGAGTCGGAACTTCCCGAAGGATCTTCCAAGCTGGTCACTGTGGACGGTAAGGAAGTGGCGCTGATTCGTGCCGAGGGCGCACTCTACGCCGTTGGTAACCGCTGTCCGCATCGCAGCGGGCCGCTGGTCCGCGGAAAAGTAGAACACGTCCCGGAGAATCCGGCCGATCCATCCTCCAAAACAACGCTGGCGGTTCGCTGCCCAATTCACGGCTGGTTGTTCGAACTTTCGACGGGCCGTTGTTTAACGCGGCCCAGCGCTTCGGTTCCAACTTATCCGGTTGAATGCGATAACGGACAGATTTGCATTGGTTAGTATTATTCTGGCGGCCGGCGTCGGTAAACGGATGGGGGCAACTGCCGCGCCAAAATGTCTTTCATCCGTCGGCGGGCAAACGCTGCTTCACCGCACAATTGATTCTCTCCGTCTGTCCGGTGTTTCAGAAATCGTCATTGTCGTTGGTTATGAAAAAGAGCAGGTTATCAAAGAAGCCCGCGCTTGCGCGCACGGCACCCACATTCAGTTTCTGGTTAATGATCGTTACCGCGAAGGGGCGATCCTTTCTTTGTATGCGGCCCGAAAATTCCTCGACCGGCCTGTTCTGATTATGGACGCCGACGTCCTGTGTCCTCCCTCGGCATACGAACGGTTGATCCGTTCCGTTCACGGCAACGCGCTTTTGGTAGATGGTTCGTCTTCCGATACAGGCGAGGAGCAGCTGGTGTTTGGAAAGGCGGACCGTGTTTTCCAGATTACGAAGCGGCCGGATGAATCGTTGAAGCGGTCGATGGAATCGTACGGTGAATCAATTGGGTTCCTTAAGTTGTCGGCGGACGCGGCCCAAACGCTGGGCACGCTGCTGGATCAGAAAATAAACGCCGGCATTGTTTCCATCGAACATGAGCAGGCTTATCCGGACCTGTTTGAGCGGCACGCGGTCGGCTGTGAGCAGGTGGATGGAATTCCCTGGACTGAAATTGATACGCCCGAGGATCTGCTCCGCGCTCAGCAGGAAATTCTTCCGTTATGGACCGCATCTCCGTGCCTGAATCGGCAGATTTCGGCCTTGTTTTTTCCGGTCATTGTTCCTCTTCCTCTGACGCCGAACCAATGGACGCTGATTGCGATGCTGCTTGGTCTGTCGTCGCTGATTTTCTTTGCGTGGGGTAGTCTTTGCAGCGATTTAACCGGTGCACTGTTGTTTCAAGCGTTTTACATCGTCGATAACTGGGACGGGGAAGTGGCCCGCCGTAAGAACCTTTCGTCACGGTTCGGCGGCTGGTTTGATTTTCTATCCGACGGCCTGATTCAGATCGGACTGCCGCTGTCGTTTGCCTGGGGGCTTAGCCGCACAGGCGCTGCTGATTGGATATGGATCGCCGGCGTTGCCGGCGCTCTAGGGGTATTTCTCGATTTTATCGCGACCGGCTGGGCCAAGGCGCGCGGTTTCGGCCCTGCCATTTTTGGTGATTCGCTGCGGCGGGGCAATCATTCTGGGTTTCGTTACTGGATCGGGGTGAATATGACCAATGAAAATTTTTCATGGATTGTTCTGATCGCCATGGCGTTCAACGCGAAATGGGCGCTGTTGCTGGCGATGTCGATCGGCTGCCAGGTCTATTGGATCCGGTTTTTGTCGTCGGAATGGCGTCGACTTAAGTTACAATAGTCTTATGAGCGATCCACAGATGTTTCGCAAGGGGTTTGGTCTCAAAGATCAGGTGCGCGATGATCTGGAACAGGATTATCGCAGCATGATCGTAGAGACAGTCCGCACCCGCGGCAACCGGCTTCAGGTCGGTGATCTAACCTTTTTAATTGCCAAGGAATTCGGTTTCTGTTACGGCGTCGAGCGGGCCGTCGACTATGCCTATGAAACCCGCAAGCAATTCCCCGAGAAAAATATTTATCTCACTACCGAGCTGATCCATAATCCGCGCGTGAATAATTGTCTGCGCCAGATGGGCATCGGCTTTTTAAACGGCCCGGGACCCCAGGATAAGAAGATCGGCGAGCTGAACGCGCAGGATGTTGTAATCATTGCCGCGTTCGGAACGCAAGTCCAGGAGATGGAACAGCTTAAGGCCAAAGGATCCATTTTGGTGGATGCCACCTGCGGATCGGTGGTGCTGGTCTGGAAGCGCGTCGAGCAGTACGCGAAAGACGGATTTACGGCGGTGGTGCACGGCAACTACCGGCATGAAGAAACCCGCGCCACAGTTTCACGCGCCACGCAGTTTCCCCAGGGCAGATATCTGGTTGTCTGGGATAAGGACGAAGCGAAGCTGGTGTGCGAGTATATCCGGACCGGCAAAGATAAGGAAGCGTTCATGGCCCACTTTGCTTCCAAAACTTCCGAAGGGTTTGATCCCGATAAAGACCTTTTACGCGTCGGCGTGGCCAACCAGACCACGATGCTCTCCAGCGATTCGCTCGAGATCGCGCAGATGCTTAAAGAGGCGATGGCTGAGCGTTACGGGTCTGAGCAGCTGGCCGGTCATTTTCGTACTTTTGATACCATCTGCAGCGCCACGCAGGATCGCCAGGACGCGATGATGGAATTGGTTAAGAACCATCTGGATATCGTCATTGTGATCGGCGGTTTTAACTCCAGCAACACCAGCCATCTTTCTGAAATCGCCACGCAGCACGCGCCGACGTATCATATTGATGATTCCAACTGCATTTTGTCCGATAAAGATATTCGCCATAAGCCGGTAGGGAAGCCCGTCTCCATTGTGACTTCCGGATGGCTGCCGACTTCCGGGCCGCTGACCATCGGTGTTACGGCCGGCGCTTCCACGCCGAACCGCGTTATCGGCGATGCCATTGAGCGGATCATTCAACTTCGCGGTTATTCCACGGATCAGCTCAAATCAGCGCTCTCTTCTTAAGAACCGCTTATTCTGTTAACCACCCTTGACAAAGCCGTACCGCATCAACCACACTTCTAGAGCCGGTTTCACAACCTCCCGTGGCCGCGCTTAAGCAGAATGACGAGCCAGACAAGGCGCGAGGAGGCCGGCGTAGTCAAAGTACTACGGCAACGACGAGCAACGCAGTATGGCGAAGTCAGGATGTTAAGCCCGAAGGGTTTCGGCGGCAGGCCGCCGTCTCCTGCGGCGCTCTTCCTCGGCGGATTGCTGTGAATACGCCGTCGTCATCGCTTCTTGGATACGGCGGGGCCTGGCGCTCGAAACGCGGTTCACGCGAGGTTGTGAAACCGGCTCTTAGTTAAGGGGGATGATTGATGTCGGTCAAGCGCAGTGCCGTTCGAATTGGAGACCTTCTGATTAAAGAGGGGGTTATTACCTCTGATCAGTTGGAGCAGGCTTTGGCGGCCCAGAACCGTTCAGAAAATGAGCCGCTGTGCGCTGCCTTGTCCCGGCTTAATATTCTTTCCGAAGAAAAATCGCTTCCTATTCTTGCCCGCCAATTGGGCATGGAAATCATTTCTGTTGATCAGCAAAAAATTTCAGCCGATTTATTAAAGCTGGTTCCCGCGCGCATCGCGACTCGCTATCATATTTTGCCGGTTTCCCGGGAAGGACAGTCGCTGCGGGTGGCGACAGCGGACCCTCTCAATATCAAGGTTTTCGATGAGCTTCAGATGCTGACGCATTGTACGATTCTTCCGGTACTGGTATTGGGACAGCAGTTGACCGAGGCTATCCGTCACTATTACGGGGTTGGCGCCGATATGGTCGAATCGATGGTGGACGATGGAGAACTCGCGAAGGCCGCTGAACTAAGAGAAGCCGCTGAAGATCTCGACAAGATCGGCGGTGAAGCGTCGACAGTCAAATTCGTCAACCAGCTTTTATTGGAAGCGGTGCGTGATCGCGCGACCGATGTTCACCTGGAACCCTATGAAAAACGGCTGCTGATCCGCTACCGGATTGACGGTATTTTGTACGAGGTTCCTGTTTCCGCCGACATGAAACGATTTCATTCAGGCATTGTTTCCCGCGTTAAAGTGATGTGCAATCTGAACGTGGCCGAGCATCGGCTTCCGCAGGATGGCCGCACCAAGGTCAAGGTGGGCGGCCGTGATTTGGATTTGCGCGTGTCCATCTTGCCCGCTGCGTTCGGCGAGTCGGTCATGATCCGTTTGCTGTCCACGAATGTGGTCTTAGGTCTGGAACAGATCGGGTTGCTGCCGGACCACCTGGCCCTGTTGGAAAAAATGGTGGTCAAACCGCACGGCATTGTTTTCGTGAGCGGACCCACCGGCGCCGGAAAAACAACCACGCTGTATGCCGCTCTGGCGCGCATGAACGACCGCAAGCGCAAGGTCATTACGATTGAAGATCCGATTGAATATTTAATGCCGGGCATCACCCAGATTCAGGTCCATCCGAAAATTGATTTTACATTCGCGGCCGCGCTGCGTTCCGTGCTGCGCCATGATCCGGATGTGGTGATGCTCGGTGAGGTGCGCGATTTTGAAACCGCGGAGACTGCCATTCGGACCGCGCTGACCGGGCACCTCGTTTTTTCAACGCTGCATACGAACGACGCGGCCGGCTGCATGACCCGATTGCTTGATATGGGCATCGAGCCGTACCTGGCGGCTTCTTCGTTGGAATGCGCGATCGCGGTTCGGTTGGTTCGGTTGATTTGTCCCGAGTGCCGCGCGAAAGGGTGTCCCCAGTGCCGGCAGACCGGCTATAAAGGCCGAACCGGTATTTTTGAGTTTCTGGTTCTCGATGAGGATATCCGGGCATTGGTCCTGCGCCGGGCATCCGCCGGTGAAATTACAAAGATGGCTTGCTCAAAAGGAATGCGCACCCTTCGTGAAGATGGGATGGAAAAAGTTCGGCGCGGCCTGACCACGATTGAAGAAGTGATGCGCGTTACCGAAATGGACGCTTCTTAACAGCCCGCCGTGCAATTTTTCTACCGCGCCAAACAAGATTTTAAGACCGAAGCCTCGGGCGTTGTCGAAGCGCCCGATCTTTCCGCCGCGGTAACGCATTTGAAACAAAAAGGCCTCTATCCTCTGGAAGTTACTCCAATGGAAGGCGAAACGTCGCTTCGGCTGCTTGGTTTAAAACAAAAAGCGCTTTCCCGGTCGTCGTTGGCGTTATGGGCGCGTACCCTGAGCCAGGGATTGTCCGCCGGCTTGAGTTTGATGCAGTCGCTGCATCTGTTGTCGGAACAGGAACAGGGCCGTCCGCTCGGCGCTATCGCTAAACTGCTCGGAGAGTCGATTGTTTCCGGGCTGAGCTTGGCCGTGGCGATGGAGAAGATGGATTCTGTTTTTCCGGTGATGGCCATTCGTCTGGTGGAGGCCGGTGAAGCCGGAGGCGCTCTGGAAGAGGTGCTCGATTCATTGGCCGATCAGATGGAGCTGGAAGCCGAGCTGATCGCCAAAATTCAAGGGGCGTTGTTTTATCCGTTGTTTGTTTTGCTGGTAGGCGTTGGAACCGTCGGGATTTTACTCTGGGTGGTTATCCCCAAATTGGCGGTTCTTTTCGTAGAAACGGGGCAGCCGCTTCCATGGGCGACGCGCCTGATGATTGAATCGGGCGGTGTTTTGTTTTGGTGCGCGGCAGCGCTGGGCGTTCTGCTTCCGATTTTGTATTGGACCAGTCGCCGCATGGGGATTACCATTCCGTGGATGCGCTGGTTGATGCGGTTTTTAAACCGTTTACCGCTGGTGGGGCCATTGATCGTTCAATCCGAATTCGCCCGGTTGTCGGCCGGGTTAGGGTTGATGCTCGGGCACGGGCTCCCTCTGCCGGAGTCTCTTCGGCTGGTTTCCGGAACGCTGGGCAGCGACCGGTTGCAGCGGCAACTGCAACAATCTCAGCAGTCGGTCATTGAAGGGATGAGTTTGTCGGCGGCGCTTAAAAAGAGCGGCATCCAGGAACCGTTCTTCATGACCATGGTTGGCATGGGTGAAGCGCAGGGTGATCTGGCAAACACGTTCAACCAAGCCGCGGAACGATACCGCCGCGACGTGGATCGAAGCGTAAAAATATTAAGTTCTCTGATTGAGCCGGTGATGATTCTGTTGGTGGGGTTGGCCGTGGGCGCGGTTGTTTTTTCAATGCTGTTGCCTATATTTCAGATTAATTTCGCGGTAGAATGAACCAACTCTAGGGGACTAATGAAAAAAACATCCGGGTTCACATTAGTTGAATTGCTGGTTGTAGTGACCATCCTGGGCATTTTGGTCGCGATGGTGGTTCCTCGTTTGGCGGGCCGGACAGAACAGGCTCGGCGCGCGCGCGCCGATTCTGATATCAAGGGAAGCCTGGCTCTGGCTTTGGACCTGTTTGAATTAGATACGGGAAAATACCCCACCTCGGAGCAAGGGCTTGCCGCGCTTCGTGCTCAACCGCCTACGGTTGAAAACTGGAGAGGCCCTTACCTGAAGCAAGATCCAATCGATCCGTGGAATAATCCTTACCGCTACGCTTATCCGGGCACTCAAAATCCTCAAGACTATGATCTTTTTTCTTTAGGGCCGGATGGAGTTGAATCGACTCAGGACGATATCACCAATTGGAGCAAATCCTCCGGGTGAAGAGGGGCTTCTCCCTCATTGAAGTTCTTCTGGCATTTGCTGTCCTTACCAGTTGTTTAACGGTCGTCGCGACGGCCTTTTCCCGCCATATTACCGCCTTGCGGTTTCTGCAGGATTCGCTGATCGCGGATCCTCTCACGGAAAACGCGCTTATTCATGAAGCGCTTAAGGAGCAGGTTCAGTTTCCGGATGAGGGCGTTTCTCCTGACCTTAAATTTGAGACGCGATTATCGCGCGCCGATCTGCCGTTGGAGGATCCCGCGGTGCAAGGCCTTTTCTTCGAGGAGATCATAGCCCGCACGGAGTGGATGCAAGCTGCGGCGCCGAGATCGATAACGGCCTCCATCGGTTTTCCGAAGAAAAAAAGCACGGAACCCAGCCCATCGTGAGAAATCCGATTCGTCGCAAAAAAGGGTTTACCTTGATGGAGCTGGTAATCGCGGCTGGTTTAACCGCCATGATGGCAACAGCGGTGGTCGTGGTTCTGGGCCGCGGGTTAACCGCCTGGAAAAGAACCGACGGCCGCCTGCAAAAAATCTTTGAGCTCAAGAAAAGCGTATCGTTGTTCGAAAAAGATCTGCGCAATGCCGCCATGTTTGACCCGCTGCCTTTTGAAGGAAAGCCGGGCGAATGGATTTTCGCCTCTTCTCAGGCACCGGACCGTTTAAGCGCCGTCGGTTACCGGCTGGCGCCCGCGCCGGGCGGAGGGATGGTTCTTGAGCGAACCGTCCAACTGCTTGACCGAGAACCGCAGCCGGTCGCCGTGAAACAACTGCTTTCCGGCGTTAAAGAAGCCCGCGTTCAATACGCCGCTTTCCGCGGTGAGCAGGAAAAAAAGAATTTGGAATGGATGGACGCGTGGGACAGCGCCGTTCAGAACAAACAGATCCCGAAGGGAATCCGTTTGACATGGGTTGTTTCTCAGGGCAGCGCGGGGCCTGATATTTCTTTTTCCGAAGAGATATGGATTCCACAGGGAGAATGGGGAGTTATTCCGAATGAAACGGCCTAGTCAGTCGGGATCCATCTTGATGCTGGCTTTGTGGGCCACCGCGCTGTTGGCTTCGATCGGCGTGGCTCAAGCGACCCGCCTTTCTCTGCAGTATCGGTGGGTCGATCGTCTGCGTGAGGGAAACCAGGCCCGCTTGCTGGCGGTTTCCGCGTTTCAATTGGCGGCGCACCGTTTAACGACGGCCGATCCGGTCACGGATAACGCTCAATACGACGCGCCGAAAGAATCGTGGGGGCAATTGTTAAAAAAGCCGCTGCAGCTTTCTTCGGGGACCATTCGCTATCAGATTACCGATGAACAAGCCAAAATTCCGATCAACGCGGCGCCCGCTGATTATCTGACGCGGCTGCCCGGGTTTTCACAGGCGGCCGTTAACCAGGTAATAACGGACCGCGCTCTCGGAAAACGGATCACGCATCCGGGGCAGCTGCCTTTACTGCCCGGTTTTGACGCGGATCAGTTAACACCGCTGATGGCGTTGGCAACCGTCTATGGCCAAGGTCCGGTCAATCTGAATACGGCATCGTCCGAATCGCTTTCTCTGCTGGGATTTTCCGCCGGATTAATGACCCCGTTGCTGCAATACCGTTTGGGACCCGATCAGCAGGCAGGAACCGCTGACGACGGGGTTTTTGCCGAGGCCGGCACGGCCGGGGTTGAAACCGCGTTAAAAAGTTTTTTTGGCCAAGGTTTTTCACTGCCGGAGCCCGACAAACAAATCATGGACGGATTATTCTCGGCGAAACCCCCATTGCTTGGCGTGCGCTCTTCGGTGTATGCTATTGATGCGGAGGGAGTGACCCGCCGGCGCGCGGTGGTTCGAAAAATTTCAGCGATCGTTGATTCCGGTGGAACCGTGAAAGGATGGCATGAAAACTAAGCCCGCTGTTTCCGCGGCAAAAGTGGTTACCACGGTAAGCGTGCACGGCAATTGTTTGAAAGTGCTTCAGGTTGAATTAGCAGGCTCATCCTCCTCGATTGATTTTCCAAACGCGGACGCGCTGAAGGTGTTAGGCGTTAAAGCGCTTCGTCTGTCCGAATTAAAAGAACCGGCCATCGCGCAAGCATTGCGAGGCATGGTCGATTCATTGCCGGTGCGCACGCGGGAATTGGTCGGTCTTTTGCCCGCCAGTGAAATATTAACGCGCTATGTCACACTTCCTTCCCAGCAGACTTCCGAATTATCCGCCATGGTTCGTTATCAATTGGACGGCGCGCTTCCGTTTTCCGTGGAAGATTGCGTCCTGTCAATTAAGGTGCTGGAGCAATCGAATGGTTCAACGCGTGTGCTGGCCGCGGCGGTGCATCGGCCCGTGGTTGAACGGTTAATTCAATTGTGCCAATCGGCCGGCCTGGTATTAACGGAGATTTCCGCCTCAGGGGAGGCCGTCGGATATTTGCACCGTGCCTGCTGGCCGGCGGGTGTGCCCCGAATCACCGGGGGATGGCTGGCCGCCGAGCTATCGTCGGACGGTTTGGATTTGACTGTTTTTTCCGGAAATTCGCTGGTCTATATGCGGCAGATTACGCACGCGGTCGATGATGCCGAAGAATTCGTCCGATTGATCAAAGAAACACAGCGCGCTTATGAACGGGAGAATGTGGGGCCGTCCGTCCAGTGCGTTACGCTGGGCGGCGCCGCCGTGTGGATGTCCACCTTGCCTCTGGAATCGTTCGAGCGAGAGTTGGGAATTCCCGTGCATCGGGTTGATTCGGAAGAACAATCCATTTTAGGCAAATCATTGAAGGGGATTACGCAAGAATTCGGACAATCCATTTCTTTCTCCGATTTGTTGGGAGCCGCGTGCGGCACCCGCTCCGTCAGTCTCGATTTGCTTCCGCTGGAGAGCCGCCTGGTCCGCGCGCGCGGACTTTTCTTCCAAGAAGTCCAAAAGACGGCCGCGCTGGGATTACTCTGTTTAACGATCGGTCTGTCGTGGGGCGGCGTTCATCGGGCTGGGCTTTGGTGGCAATTAAAAGAACTGCAGCGGCAAACCGACAGCATTAAGCCGCGCGCCGCTCGGGTTCAATCGATGGCGGAATCCATTCGAACGCTGGCGGCGGCTCGGGAAGACTATCTATTCCAGCTGGAATCGATTCGCCGTGCCACAGACCGGCTCTCTTCGGGCATGACGCTTCAATTTCTGGGATTGGAATCGGGCCGGTCGCTGGTGCTGCGCGGAACGGGGCCGGAATTATCCGCGGTTACGGCCTACGCCTCTTCGCTGCGTGACAGCGCGTTCTGGTCGGATGTGGCGCTCAATTCGGCAAAAAAACAAACGAGCGGCGATCGCGTCGAATTTGAATTCACGTTGAAACCTGCCGTGGAACCCCGAAAAAAACAATGAATAAAACAGCTTCGTTTCTGGGGTTGGCGATTTTCTTCTTCGTTGGAAGCATGGCGCTGGTTTTTTCCGGACAACGGTTTATGGAGTCCTGGAATCGGGATCTGCGGAGTTTAGAAGCGGGCCAGGAACGGTTGCGCCGCCAGGAAGGATGGCTGTTAGTTCAGGATGAAGTGAAGAAATGGCATGATCAGGCGTGGGGTAATTCGTCGGGTTTAAGCGGCCAGCGCGCTTATTGGTTTGGGTTGGAAGGGTTTCAGCAGATGGCGCAGTCCCAGGGTCTTGCCGTCACCGAAATTCGCCCCGCGATTCTTCAAGCCGGATCTAAACAGGAACCCCTCTACCGCTTGGACGCGAAAGTAACCGGGCCCATGGATAACATGGCTCTTTTGTTGAAACAGCTTCCCGAACGGATTCCCGGTGTTCAGTTGGAAAGCGTTCAGTTCTCGCCGTTGGAAGAGGGGCAGATTCAGGGGTTAATTCGTCTGATGTTGAGGGGAGATCCGTCCGTTGCCGGATAAATCAGCGGCTGATCTGTTATCGATTCAGCAGCTGGAAGATAATCGCCGCACCTTAAGCCGTGTCCGCGTGTTATTCTGGATTCTGCTGCCTATTTTGCTGGCAGCAGCTGTTTTGGAATCGTTCGTCTGGATGAAATCAATTCGCCGAAAACCGGAACCGCTGGCTCCCTCGATCGATGATTTAAAGAAGCCGCTGCCTGAAATCCCGGCACTGGTATTGTCGTCCGCTTTGTTTGAAATCAAGAAAACGGCTGTACCGGTCAAGCCGCCGGTTGAAACGGCTCCGATGCAGGTGGCTACCGAGCAGGTCCAATGGAAATTGCGCGGAGTGATCATGGCCGGGAATAAGCGGGCCTCCTTAGAAGATCCGAAAACGCAGCAAACGGTTTGGGTTTCCGAGGGTGACCGCGTCGGAAATTTTGTCGTGAAGAAAATTGATTCCAACGCTGTCTTGCTTGAACTGGAAGGGAAGGATTATGAAATCCGAATCTAGATTAAGCAGGGCGCGCCGATTTACTGCCATCGGGCTGGCCGTTTCCCTGGTTCTGCTCCTGACCGGCGATTCTTTTTCGGAAGAAACAAAAAAAATTACCATGAATTTTCAGGGGTTGGATATTGTCGAGGTCTTGAAGATTTTGGCCGAGCAATCCGGGTTTAATTTGGTGGCCGGCAAGAATGTCAGCGGCCGCGCGACCCTTTTCTTGAAGGATGTCGATCCATGGGAGGCGCTCGAGGTTGTTGTGGCTGCCAACGAGTTGGCCTATGAAAAGAGAGGCGATATTTTGACGGTAATGAGCCAGCGGGACTACGAGCTGATCCACGGTCAGCCGTATCAGGATCGCCGGGCGGTCCGCTCTTTCGCGCCCCGCTATGCGAAAGCGGCCGATGTCAGCCGGGCCTTGGCTCAAATGAAATCGAATGTCGGCCGAGTGATCGCTGATGAAGCAACCAACACGCTGATCCTCATGGATACGCCGGACCTGGTCGAGCAGATGCTGAAGATTTCACAGCAGATGGACCAGCCCGTCGAGACGCGCGTGGTATCCCTTAATAATGCGCCGGTGAAGGGTCTTCTTCCATCGATACAGGAGTCCCTCACCAAAGGGGTTGGCCGGTTGTCGGCCGATGAACGCAGTAATCAGCTGGCGATCACCGATTACCCGGCGCGCCTCAATGAAATCGTTCGGATGGTGAAGGCTTTCGATGAGCGATCCAGCGAAGTCCTCATCGACGCCAAGATCGTTCAAGTCACTCTCTCCGATAAATTGCAGTTGGGGATCGACTGGCAGACTTTCATCAGCAAGCAGCTTCAGCTCCAGGGGGCTACCGCGCTGAATTTAACCACGGGCGCCATTGCCACCTTCAACGCGTTGGATGGAGCTCAAACCGGTTCTGCCAAGGTGGTGATCGAAGCGCTGCGTACTTTCGGAAACACCCGCATTTTGTCCGAGCCCCGGCTGCTGGTGGTCAACAACCAGGAATCTAAAATTCTGGTTGGTTCCAAAGAACCGTATGTAACCACCCAGATTTCGCAGACCGGAACCGGCACTTCCGTTACCTCGGAGACGGTCAACTTTATTGATGTAGGTGTTAAATTATTCGTGACGCCGACCATTACGCGGGATGGTTTTGTGCTGATGAAGATTCGCCCGGAAGTTAGTTCGAGAACAGGAACCTTAACGACCTCAGAGAAAAACGAGATACCGATTGTTGAAACGGCTGAAGCCGAGACCGTTTTATTGGTGCAGGACGGTGGAACCGTAATTTTGGGCGGATTGATTAAAGATGAAGAATTGCTGGACGAACAGCGGATCCCATTCCTGGGGGATCTCCCTGTTCTGGGTATCCCGTTTCGTTCCCATAGCAAGACCGTTAAGCGGACTGAACTAATCGTTCTTTTGACTCCGCGCATCGTCACCGGGCAACGAGGAGAAACTTTTTTCGCCACGCCCGAGGCGCAAGATAAAGCTCAAGCCCCCCAGCTTTTCACATCCGGCCCTGAAACAGAAGAACTCTACGCACGGACACTGGAAGAGGGAATTCAGCGAGTGTCCCGGGTGCAGTCTTTGCTGGGCGCGAAGAAAGGAACGGTTCAGATGAAAGTGACGCTCTTCCCGGATGGGCGCATCCAGGGGTTTCCCGAGGTACTCTCTTCCGATGACCCCAGCTTGATCGAGCTGGCTAAAACAGCTATTTTGGCTGCCGCCCCGTTCCCGGCGTTTCCCTCTGATTTGGAGCAGATTCCAAAGACATTCACAGTTCCCGTGCAGTACGAATAATCTTTCCACACCCTTGATTTCCGGGTTATTTTCAGCCAAACTTCCTTTGTAAGTTGATGCGCAGATTCACAAACTGAAAAAAGCACACTTCAACCGCTTCTGGTTCTCCCAATAGGGGGAATGGGAAGCGATTTTTATGGGGACTATATTGAGCGATTGCTTTAGTTTTTGATCGAAAGCCTGGGGTGCCTGATGGTAATTCTGAAATTTGGCATATCAAAAAATTGGAACAGACTGATCTCCGTTGCTTTGATCTTTTCTGTCTGTTTCTCGCCCGCATCTCCGGGTGCCGCCGAGGAAAACAAAAGGGGATCATTCTCAGAGAAAACTCCAGCTGCTGTTACTAAAATTAACGATCAGGGCGATGTAGAGACCAAAGATTCGGCGGATTCTGATGGAAACGACGCATTCCTGCCGGATGAGCTCATTATTAAATTAAAAGACGGTAAGACACCGAATGATATTGAAGACCTCAATAAGCAGTATGGAGTCATCTCGAATACCAAGCTCTTTGGCGAGAACGCCTCTCCGGAAGACCACTTAAAGGATCTCAGGAAAAAATTACAGGAAAAAGAAACTACTCATGAGTCCTGGTATTGGCAGATTGACAAAAATTCCGAAGAATACAAGGAGTATGTGGCCAGGCTTGAGAAAGAAAAAGAAGAGCTTAAAGAGAGAATCCAGCATTTTGAGCAGAGACTTAAAAGAGCTTCTGGCTATCAGGAAGCCGCCAGAGCTCTCGAGAATATTTACAAATTAAACTTTGCCCAATCCGCAGATATTCCAAGCATCGTTAAAATCTATTCTGCTAATCCTGCGGTAGCCTATGCCGAACCCAACTACAAAGTAAGCACGAACCAGATTCCCAATGATCCTCGATATCCCGAACAATGGGGTCCTGACAAGATCCAGGCACCGCTTGCCTGGGATGTCACCACAGGTTCCAGTCAAGTAATCGTTGCTGTTATTGATACGGGAGTAGACTACAACCATCCGGATTTGTCTGCCAATATCTGGAGCGACCCAATCACCGGACAGCATGGATATGATTTCTTCAATAAGGACAACGATCCGATGGACGACAACGGTCATGGTACCCACTGCTCCGGCATTGCCAATGCGGTGACCAACAACAGCGTTGGTATTGCCGGTATCTCCTGGAACTCCAGGATTATGGCAGTTAAATTTCTGAGTGCTTCAGGGTCTGGAAGTATTGACGACGGTGCCTCAGCCATCCGCTGGGCCGCCGATCACGGCGCCGATGTTCTTTCCAACAGTTGGGGTGGCGGCGGCTATTCCGAAACCGTTAATCTTGCGATTGAGTACGCTCATTCTTTGGGCTGTGTAGTTGTGGCTGCCGCTGGAAATGATAACACCAATCAGATTTTTTATCCGGCCGGCTATGAGCATGTCATCTCCGTTTCGGCAACCGATCAGAATGATGTCAAAGCCTATTTCTCCAATTATGGATATTGGGTGGATGTAGCCGCTCCCGGCGTTTCAATTCTATCGACGGTACCTTCTTCGAGCGTGTCGTTGGGGGATCCTTCAGGGTATAAGCTTCTCAACGGTACTTCGATGGCGTGTCCGCATGTAAGCGGTCTTGCTGCTCTTATTGTTGGGAGCCATCCCGAATTTTCTGATGCAGATGTATTGAGTGTGTTGAAAGCGACAGCGGATGATATTTTGTCTGCAAATACATCTTATATTGGGCAGGGCAGGATCAATTGCCGCAAAGCGTTGCAAGTCACTAAACCACCCCCCACGGGAGCGCTTGTCACGGAAGGAGTTTTGTCCGGCAAACGAGTGATACGGGGGATAGCCGGCGGGAGCGATTTCACTGGATACTCTCTTTATTATGCCCCAGGACGGGACGCCGTCTCAAGCAGCTGGACGCTCATTGCCCATGCCACAGGTGCTGTTCAGGATGATTTTTCAACACCTCAAAAAAACGACGGTATCTTATATGCTGATTTTGACACCACTCGGTTAAGCGATGGAAACTACACGCTGAGACTGGTAGTGGAAGGACAAAATAACCTGAATGTGGAGTACAGAACCAATATTCAATCGAAGAACATCACGGTAGCATTCCCATTGAATAACGACATTCTGAAAAAAGGAGAAACATTTACCATCCGTGGAGGTATCCTCGGATCATTCTTGGATTATTCCATTGAATATGGTGAAGGTAATAGTCCGACAGTCTGGAAAACGGCAGGAATAACGCTGCTTCATCAGGGGTTGGGTGAAAATTACGATGGTAATCTTGCGTCCTGGGATACCTCTGTGCTAACCCCCGTCGCTTACGGGCCAGGAAATTTCTACACATTAAGGATCACTGTCAGAAGGTCATTTGGCGTTATGACGAGTTTTGTTCGTATGGTTTATTTGGACGATAAACTCAAGAGAGGTTGGCCGCAATATATTCCGGAGATAACTGATTACATGCCGATTGTGACTGCCGATTTGGATCATGATGGCAGGAAGGAGATTATTATAGTTCAACCGCCTGGTCTGCCGGGTAATCCGACATTACTTTTTGTCTATAATACTGACGGTTCCTTGCGGTGGTCAAGGCGGTTCAACAAGGATTACAGCGACGGCCAATTCGCTATTCCAGTGGTTGGAGATATGGATGGTGATGGTTTGCAGGAGATTTTCTTAGCCACACGAAGCGATTCGGATGTTTTTGGCAGTGAAATCCAGGCGATCCGATCAGATGGGTCGGATTTTGGTCACGGATGGCCTGTTTTTGTGCCCTCTGGCGGCTGTTCCATGCTTGTGAGTGATTTGGACAGGGATGGAAATGTCGAGCTCGTTGTCCGAACGGCCTATCCAACTTATGATATAGGAATAGGCGCTCAGTACGTTACCAGCCTGTATATTATCAATAGGCAAGGCCAAATTGGTGTATCAGTTCCTATGCCTTTTGATCATAACCCTGCAGATCCGCCCAACTTTTCCCATCCCCAGTTTTTGGCTATCGGTAATTTTGATGACGATCCACAAATGGAGATTGTCACGCATTGCCAGGGAGTGAAGATCGCTGTTTTTAATATGGACGGATCCATGTTGCCCGGTTGGCCGGTTCGGGTGGGGGAGGCTTTATGGGGGCCTCCCGTCGTGGGTGATGTTGACCGCGATGGCTACGATAACATTGTAGTCGGAACTTTCTTGTGGGATACCTCCGCAGGGGGCCTTTTCGTGCTGGATAAAGACGGCCATACTTTGCCTGGATGGCCTGTGCTGGCAGATGGCAGTTTTTATACATCTCCCGCTTTGGGAGATTTGGATGGAAATGGATATCTTGAGATTTGTATAAGCCTTGGAAAATGGACATATCTTTTTGACTATCGCGGGAATAGGTTGCCCGGATGGCCGCGAGAAACCAACGATTATTCCAATTTTTTTAATTCCAATCTTCTTGGGGATGTTAACGGAGACGGGAAGGTCGATGTGGTGGCTCGGGCAGGAGGATTTCGATCCGCTGTTGTTCGAACAGGGGATACTTCCACCAGCGGCGGCATTTACGCGTGGAATCTGGATGGATCACCCATTGATTTGAATCCTTACTCGAGTAATGTGAATCTTTTTACCGAGTCTTTTTTAGTGGCGTTTGTGGGCACATTCGCGGAGGTGCCTGGAATTCTTGATGATATTGATAATGACGGAAAAATTGATCTCATCGCCGCTTCAAGAGTCGATATAAAGTGGGTGTCCGATGAAGAGCGAATGGCCGGTGCGGCTGCTGAGTACAAAAAAAGAGGTTCTATTTACGTATGGAGCCTGGACGCGGCGTATAACGCATCTAAAACTCCCTGGCCTATGTTCCAACATGACAATGCATGCACTGGCCGTGATCTAGCCGACAAGGATCTGTCGAAACATCCCGACGATCTTGCTCCTCCGAATGTTTTCATGACTGCGCCGGCCCATGATGCGATTATTGCCGGAACGATAGAAGTTTCGGCCGAGGCATCTGATAATGTCGGTGTCTCTGGAGTTCAATTTCAGCTGGACGGAGTAAACCTGGGAGACGAAGACACGGAGGCTCCTTATTCGACGGTTTGGGATACGTCAACTTCTGATGCCGGTTATCATACGCTGGGTGCGGTTGCCAGAGACAGTGCCGGCAACAGTGCCGCATCCATCCTGATCGCGGTAACGGTTAACAGCGTGCCGGTTCTGAACCCCGTTGCGGATCAGGCGGTGCGGGAGATGGATCGGTTAGAGTTTACGTTATCGGGTACCGATGACGATGGCGATGCTTTAACCTATTCCGCTGATAATCTTCCGGCCGGTGCCAGCTTTAATCCGACCAGTGGTCTTTTTGCATGGACTCCTGATTATACGCAGGAGGGAGCTTACTCGGTGTACTTTACGGTGAATGATGGGGTGGATGTATCGAATACTCAAACAGTTAATATCACCGTAGAGAATGTTAATCGCTTGCCAGTGCTAAACGCGATCCCGGCGCAAACGGTGGATGAAGGAAGTCCGATCTCTGTGACGCTGAGCGGTTCGGATTTGGACGGAGAATCGCTGACGTACTCCTCTGGAAATCTTCCGACCGGCGCTGTCTTGAACGCCTCTACGGGTTTGTTTGAGTGGACGCCTGACTATACGCAGTCGGGGTCTTATTCGGTGAGCTTCACGGTGAGTGATGGGACAGCGGTATCGGATACTCAGACAATGAACATCACCGTGCAGAATGTGAATCGCTCTCCAGTGTTGAATGCGATTCCCGCACAAACGGTGGATGAAGGAAGTCCGATCTCTATTACGCTGAGTGCTTCTGATTTGGACGGAGAATCACTGACGTACTCCTCCGCAAATTTACCGACTGGCGCTGTTTTGAATGCCACGACCGGTTTGTTTGAGTGGACGCCTGATTATACGCAGTCGGGGTCGTATTCGGTAAGTTTCACCGCCAGTGATGGGACGGCGGTATCGGATACTCAGACAGTTGATATCACCGTAGGGAATGTCAACCGTTCTCCCGTGTTGAACGCGATTCCGGCGCAAACGGTTGATGAAGGGAGCCCGCTCTCGGTAACGCTGAGCGCTTTGGATGCTGATGGCGAATCGCTGACGTACTCCTCTGGAAATCTTCCGGCCGGCGCTGTTTTGAATGCCACTACCGGTTTGTTTGAATGGATGCCCGACTACACGCAGTCGGGGTCTTATTCAGTGGACTTCACCGCCAGTGATGGAACAGTGGTGACGGGTGCTCAAACAATAAACATCACGGTGCAGAATGTGAATCGTTCACCGGTGTTGAACGCGATTCCTGCGCGAACGGTGGATGAAGGAAGCCCGATCTCTGTGACGCTGAGCGCTTCGGATTTGGACGGAGAATCGCTGACTTACTCCTCTGGAAATCTTCCGGCCGGCGCTGTTTTGAATGCCACTACCGGTTTGTTTGAATGGATGCCCGACTACACGCAGTCGGGGTCTTATTCAGTGAGTTTCACGGCCAGTGATGGGACGGCGGTATCGGATACTCAGACAGTTGATATCACCGTAGGGAATGTCAACCGTTCACCGGTGTTGAACACGATCCCTGCTCAAACAGTGCCGGAAGGGAATCCTTTGGAATTTGTATTCTCAGGGACTGATCCGGACGGAGACGCGTTGACTTATTCGGTGGGTTCCTTGCCGGTTGGCGCGGTCTGGGATGCTTCTACGCACACCCTTCGTTGGACTCCGACTTATACGCAGTCAGGGCCTTATTCGATAACTTGTACTGTTTCGGATGGGTCATTGAATGCTTCTGGAACGATGAGTATTACGGTACAGAATGTGAACCGTTCACCGGTGCTTAGCGCGATCCCGGCAAAGACGGTCGATGAAGGCAGCCCGATCTCTGTCACGCTGAGCGCTTCAGATCCAGACGGAGAATCTCTGACGTACTCCTCCGCAAATTTACCGACCGGCGCTGTGTTGAATGCCTCTACGGGTTTGTTTGAGTGGACGCCGGGGTATACCCAGGGAGGTCCGGGTTTGGGCACTCCGTATACGATCCAGCTGACGGCCAGCGATGGCCAGCTGTCTGACACCAAGAGTTTTTCTGTTAACGTCAAAAATAAGAACGGTCCGCCGGAGCTGGCCTTGATCGGGAAGAAAACGATTAACGAGAACGAGCAGTTGACGTTTACGGTTTCTGCGACAGAGCCGGATAACGAGAGCATAACATTCAGCGTAAAGAAACTTCCATCCGGCAATTTGCCTTCGGGCGCGTCATTCAAAGTAACAACGAAGGTTTTCTCGTGGAAGCCGACATTCTCGCAGTCGGGGACCTATCATTTGGAGTTTAAAGCAAAAGATCCGGGCAATCGTGCGGATACCGAAGATGTGGAGATTGTTGTCAATAATGTAAATCGGCCGCCGGTTCTGAATGCGATTTCCAATAAATCGGTCAAGAAAAACCGTTCATTAAGTTTTACAATTTCAGGATCGGATCCCGACGGCGGTACGCTGACGTATGCGGCGAAGGATCTGCCGTCCGGCGCGCAGTTTAACGCGGCCACCCGTCAGTTCAGCTGGACTCCGACAACAACTCAGGTCGGAAGTTATGTGGTGAAGTTTACGCTGACAGATGGTACGGCAACTGTGGAGAAGAGCGTAACGATCACGGTAACAAATTAACACGAATAATCTTCTTCCGCCCTTGATTTTTGGGCTGTTTTAAGCGATAGTTCCGTTGTAACAGGATGCACATATTCACAAACTGAAAAAGGCACACTTCGGGGAACTGAAGGTCGCAAAGCCGCGGGTCCGTCCAGAGCAGGCTGGCGGATAGTCGGGCTACCAGGCAAAAGAAAATCAGGCTGGCAAGCGATCTTGGGATTCCCATGAACAGGGAAACCGGGATTTTTTATTTAGGCTGAATTTCGACTGTTTCAAAAAGGTTAACGGGGGGCTCAGATGAAATTGACCAACTTCCGGAAGTGCAGCTGGAATCGATCCCCGTCTCTGTTTCTGGTGGTTTCCCTGTGTTTCTTGCAAATGCCGGTGACTTTCGCGCAGGCAATGGTCGATGAAGCTGTTCCGCCAACGAAAGCAATGACAGACGGATCTTTTGTTCCCGGCGAGCTGATTGTGAAGCTCAATGAAGGAAAGACCATGGAAGATTTGGCGGATCTGAATAGCGAATTTAATATCGTTTCAAGCGACCGGCTCTTTCAACATCTTGAGGCTTCTTCCGGGGATATCGGGAAGATGAAGAAAAAACTCAAAGAATTGAATGGCTTTCATGAGTCCTGGTACTGGCAGTTCGATAAGAATTCCAAAGAATACAAGGATTACCTGGCTAGACTTGAACAGCAGAAGAAAATTCTTGAGGCCGAGATCCAAAAAGCCGAACAGAGGCAGCAAATCTCCGATAAAGCCATCCAGAACAATCGCCTGGAAGATATCTATAAACTGGAAGTGGCCGAAAAGACAACCGATATTTTGGCGATGGCCAGGACTTATTCAGCCCATCCCGCGGTGAAATATGCCGAGCCCAACTACGAAGTGAAAGTCAATTTCGAGCCCAATGACCAGTACTGGACCAGCTCGGGAAGCTGGGGACAGCCCTACGACGATCTCTGGGGCCTCAAAAAAATCAAAGCGAATCTCGCCTGGGACAAGAGCAAGGGAGAGGGGATCATCGTCGCCGTGATTGACACCGGCGTGGATTATAATCACGAAGACATTAAAGACAATATGTGGATTAATCCCGCGGATGGGACATATGGGTTTAATTTTACCGCCAGCGGGGAAAGGGCTTATTTGATCCGAGATCCCATGGATGATCATGGTCATGGCACCCACTGCGCGGGAACCATTGCCGCCATTCAGAATAATGGTGTCGGCATTACCGGCGTGGCGCCGAGGGCGCGGATCATGGCCATTAAAGGTCTAAATAGAGAGGGGTCTGGCAGCGCGAGCAATCTTTCTGAAAGCGTCATTCAGGCCGTTCAAAGCGGAGCCGATGTCTTGAGCAATTCGTGGGGAGGAAGCGGGAGAAGCGATGTTTTTGAAGATGTTTTCAGGACGGCTCAGCAGAGTGGTGTCGTTTCTGTGGTGGCGGCAGGTAATGATAATGTAGATGCTTTGGATTTTCACCCCGCGTATTTGCCATCCGTCATTACGGTGGCGGCTTCCAATCCCGATGATGTTCGATGTTCTTTTTCCAATTACGGGGCTAAAGCCGATGTCTCGGCTCCGGGCGGCGACAGCGCCGGAACGAACGATGGAGACAATTTTTGGGGACGCAATATTCTGTCGCTTCGTTCCGATAACAAGGGTGACCCGACGGATATGTATTATCAGCCGCCCGGCGCGC
This sequence comes from Candidatus Omnitrophota bacterium, assembly GCA_023248155.1. GTDB lineage: Bacteria > Omnitrophota > Gorgyraeia > 1-14-0-20-64-10 > 1-14-0-20-64-10 > JAHFFE01. The sequence continues at coordinate 70,045 of JAHFFE010000005.1, forward strand.
ATGAGCAGCAGGTGGTGGGCGGTAAATATTATCGGGCGCGCGGCACGTCCATGGCCTGTCCGCACGTCGCCGGAGTGGTGGCGCTGATTTTATCTGAACATCTTGATTTTTTGAATAAAGATCTGAATTTAGGCTCCCAAACCGGCAAAGTTCTTAGTATTTTGAAGGCGACCGGCGAACCCGTTTCGGAATCCAACCCGTTAAAATTCGTAGGTCCTCGGGTAAACGCATACGCAGCTCTTCAAGTCACACAGGAGCTGCCGGTAGGCATTTTAAAATCGATCGACGGTGAGCAATCTCCTTTGCCGCTTGTCCGCGGCATCGCTGGCGGGGCTAATTTCCTTCGATATGCGGTTTATTATGCCCATGCTGAGGATCCAACCTCCTGGAATCTGGTGACCGAATCGTCGATACCTGTTTTGGATGATCTGGCGACTGCCGATCCGGATGACGGGATCCTGAGCGACGCTCTTACCGTGGATAAGACCGGCTCGTACCTCGTGAGGTTGATTGTTTATTCCGTGGATGGCAAGCAGGTGATATCCCAAGTATCGTTTACGATTCCCAATGCGATTACAGCGCCGCTTTCCAACGACTTTATCAGCAGAAATACAACGGCCGCCATCAAGGCGGATCTTAAGGGTGTTTATCAGGATTATGTTGTTGAATGGGGTGAGGGGAAGACCCCCCTGGAATGGAGAATCGCCGGAATTACTCGTCTTCATCCCGGGCCGGGGGCGGATTTTTCAGGTGACATCGCTCTGTGGAATACCGCGCTCGTTCCATCGAGTTCTTATGCCAACGGCAGTTTCTACACGATCCGGGTAGGAATTCAAAAGTCGGGCGGCTGGGTTTACTCGTACAAAAACCTTATTTATCTTGATGCGGTTATGAAGCCCGGTTGGCCGCAGTATATTCGGCCCGCCTGGTGGGATTTAAAGGCCGAGGATCAGGAACGGTTTAAGCAAGGAGATACGACCGATGTTACGGCAGCGGATCTTGACGGCGACGGGCAAAAAGAGATCATCGTTTGCGTTGCTAAGGTCAGAGATGAACAGCAGGGGAGCCTCTCTGTTTATAACAGCGACGGTTCTTTGCGCTGGTCAATAACCGTAGAAGATCTTCAATACACTGTTCCGGTCATTGGCGATATTAACGATGACGGAAAACAGGAAATATTCCTCGCGAATTCTTCTACGGAAGACAAGCTTTACGGTTTCAAGTACGACGGCGGTGTTTTTCCGGGTTTCCCGGTCTCATTGGAGCGTTCCTCGTTTTTTATGATGGCCGATTTAAAATCGCCCGGAAACGCCGGTAAACGCCTCATCGGGATTTCTAAATTCTCCTATAGCGGAGAAGGTAAAACAGCGGTCATCTTGAAAAAAGACGGATCCGTTCAAAAGAAATTTAAATTTACTAAGGGATCGAATTTAAGCGAAGTAATCCGATCACAGATCCCTGCGGTAGGCAATTTTGACAATGACCCGGAACTCGAGATTGTTGCCGTACAAGCCAACGGTGTCCAAGCGTTTAACCCCAACGGCACTCTTTGCGCGGGCTGGCCTTCTTCGGCCAATCAAATGCCCGAAGGTTATGATATTTACGGGTGCCCGGCCGTGGGAGATATCGATGGCGACGGATATGATAATGTGGTTGTGGCCGCTTTCAAAACACGTAGAGTGTCGGCAACCGGCGGTTTCAAGATTCTCAATGAAGACCTGGCTGTTTTTGCTTTCGACAAGAACGGAGGCATCATGCCTGGCTGGCCCGTGCTGATGAATCAATTGTCTGACCTGATGACAAAGATGCCGTACAGCCGCTATCAGTCTCCCGCGCTTGCGGATTTTAATGGAGACGGAAAACTTGAGATCGCGTTCGGCGTGGGGCCTTTTCATTATTTGTTCGACTACCGAGGCAATGTTCTTCCGGGCTGGCCGAGAAGCGTGCCGGCTCCGAGTATTCACCATGTGCAGATGGCCATTGGCGACGTGGACGGCGATGGAACGCCGGATCTGATCTCTTCTGCCGGTGGTTTGCAAAAAGAGATCTTTACGGAGGAATCCTTGAGCACCACAGGAGGAATTTTTGCCTGGAAATTTGACGGGACACCCATTGATCTTAATCCGGATCCGTCTATGGATTTCCTCCCGACCGAATTTGAAAGCAAGCCGCCCTTGACTCTTTCGGATATCGATGCGGATGGAAAAATAAATATTGTTGCCAGTACTACGCAGGATTTCGTATTTGCCGAACATCAAGTCGCTCCAGTCAGCAAGCAGAGGCGCTCCATTAATGTCTGGGGATTGAACACCGCTTACGATGCCTCTACGATGCAGTGGCCTATGTATCAGCACGACACCATGCGCACGGGCCGTTACGTGAGTTCGGTTGAGGTTACTCCGGATCCTAATCCTGATCCGACACCCGTGCCAACCTCGAAGCCGGCTAAACCTTCTAGCCTGGGTGCGACTGCTGTTTCTGTTTCTCAGATCAACCTGGCATGGGCAGACAACGCTAACAACGAGACGGGCTTTAAGATATACCGAAGCCTCACGGACTCGAATTATGTTGAGGTGGCCACGGCGTCTGCCAACGCGGTTTCATTCAGTGATTTGAATCTTAACGCCGATACCCGATATTATTACAAGGTCTCGGCTGTTAATGCCGCCGGAGAATCGGCCAAATCCAGCAAGGCGGATGCCCGGACGAACGCGGTTCCGCAGCCGCCGGCTAAACCGTCTAACCTGGGTGCGACTGCTGTTTCTGCGTCTCAGATCAACCTGGCATGGGCAGATAACGCTAGCAACGAGACGGGCTTCAAGATATATCGAAGTCTGACGGACTCGAACTATGCCGAGGTCGCTACGGCGCCTGCCAACGCGGTGTCATTCAGTGATGGGGGTCTGAACTCCGGCACCCGGTATTATTACAAGGTCTCGGCTTTCAATGCCGCCGGAGAATCGGCTTTCTCAAGCCAGGTTTCTGCGGTGACAATGTCTGTTACAGATCCAGCCCCTGCTCCGGATCAGGTTCCGGCGAAACCGGATAATCTTGGAGCACAGCAAATTTCAAGTTCCAGGATTCGGCTGACTTGGACGGATCGTTCGAGCAACGAAACGGGTTTCAAGATATACAGAAGCATATCCCACAGGGCGCAGGATTCTATCTTGGTCGCTACCGTCTCGGCCAATGTCACGCACTACACCGATACCGGCCTTGATCGCGGACACCGCTATGGTTACAGGGTTTCTGCCGTTAATGGATCGGGTGAGTCCGAAAAAGCCGGCCCTGTCTATGAAAGGCTATAATAGCTTCAGTTGCCATAGGTGACACTTTCTTTGTAGACTGATGCATAGATTTACAAACTGAAAAATGCATACTGTTTTTTAACGGGGGGGCTCAGATGAAATTAACCAACTTCCGGAAGTCCAGATGGAATCGATCCCTGTCTCTGTTTTTAGTAGCCTCCCTGTGCTTTTTGCAAATGCCGGTGACTTTCGCGCAGGCGATGGTTCCGGAATCCGCCGATCCCACTCAGATTGAGCCATCAGAAGATCTTCCAGAGTATGTTCCCGGCGAATTCATAGTGAAGCTGAAAGAAGGGCACACGCTGGCCGAGTTGGACGGCCTGCGGGTGGAAAACGGGATATTGAGCGCAGAACCAATTTTCCCGAAGGTAGCTTCTCCGGAAGAAAACTTGGCGGAACTTAAGCAGAAGCGGGCGGGTCTGGATAACCCGGATCATACGTCCTGGTTTTGGTGGTCGAACAAAGAATCGAGCGAGGCGAAAAATTACGAAGCGCGCAACGCTCGAGAGAAAGCTCGGTTAGACGCGGCGATCGCCGCGCAAACAGCGTTGGTCCAGAAACTAGTGGATCGCAAAAAGAGGGCACCCGAGGGATCGGTAGTACCTTCGTTGGAGGGGATTCATCTGCTGAAAGCCGCTTCCGACGCGGATGTTTCTTCCTTAGTAGCGATATTCCAGTCTAATCCCGCGGTGGACTATGCGCAACCTAACTACAAACAAAAAATCCTCCAGGTTCCCAATGACGAATTCTATTCGATCCAGTGGGGTCCGCAGAAAATACAGGCCGATCTTGCCTGGGACATCACCACCGGATCAGAGGATGTCATCATCGCCGTCATTGATACAGGGGTGGACTACAACCATCCGGACTTGGCGGCCAATATCTGGAGTGACCCAATCACCGGACAGCATGGATATGATTTCTTCAATAATGACAATGATCCCATGGATGACCATGGCCATGGCACCCACTGCTCCGGTATTGCCAACGCGGTGACCAATAACGCGATCGGTGTCGCCGGGATATCCTGGAATTCAAAGATTATGGCCTTAAAATTTTTATCTGCCGCCGGTTCGGGAGACACAGTGGATGGCCTTCGGGCCATCGAATGGGCTGTCGATCATGGCGCGGATGTTCTCTCCAATAGCTGGGGAGGAGGGCCCTACGAGCCACCCCTTCAGCTGGCTATTGATTACGCGGATGCTTCGGGGTGCGTTGTCGTGGCAGCGGCTGGAAACAGTAATACCGATCGGGTTTTTTATCCTGCCGCCTATAATCATGTCATCTCTGTTGCGGCGACAAGTCGCAATGACCAAAGGGCTTCCTTTTCCAATTATGGCCCCTCGGTCGACGTGGCGGCTCCCGGTGTCGCCATTCTTTCCACGGTTCCTTCTTCGGGCGCGGCGCTGCGAGATCCGAGCGGCTACCGGTTGCTCAGCGGTACTTCGATGGCGTGTCCTCATGTCGCGGGCCTCGCGGGCCTGCTTCTCGCGGGTCGGCCGGGACTTTCAACTCAGGAGGTTGAAAGCGTTCTGAAAGCAAGTTCGGATGATATATATGCGCAGCAGATCCCTGACCCCCTTACCGGTGCTTCTGTGCCGCTGAATCCGCTCTATATCGGCCAAGGCCGCATCAACGCCAGGAAAGCTGTGGAATTGATCCAAGGCCTGCCGATTGGAGCTCTTGTCACGCAAGGCCTATTGACCGGTCCGGTGATTCGGGGATTAGCGGGCGGGGCCAATTTCGCGCGGTATGATCTTTATCATGGAAAGGGAATAAATCCCGCTCGAAGCGAGTGGGTGTTTATCCATGGTTCTACGGTACCCGTGCTGGATGATCCGGCGACTCCGGCGGCTAATAACGACGGCATCTTGTATGCTGATTTTGATCCAACGACGCTGGAAGAAGGGAAAAACACCTTAATTCTCGTGATCCAAACGCTGGATGGCCGCGAAATAGAATACAGGACGAGTGTCATGGCCATCAATTTTACCGCTCTCTTTCCGCTCAACAACGATATTCTGAGGAAAGGCGACAGTATTACTGTTCGCGGATCTATCCTGGGTTCGTTTCTGGATTATACAGTCCAGTACGGTGAGGGCAAGAATCCGCAGGTTTGGAAAACGGAAGGAATATCGCTGCTTCATCCGGGAGCCGGCAGAAACGTCGAGGGGGATCTCGCGTCCTGGGATACGTCTGTTGTGCCGCCGACGTCGCTGCTGTTTGGGAATTTTTACACATTAAAAATCAGCGTGACGAGAGAATCCGGCGTGAAGGACTATTTCATTTATATGGTTTATCTGGACGATAAATTGAAACAGGGATGGCCGCAATACATCCAAAAATCTTCTTCCGGAAGCGCTGACTTCGCGGACATGAAAACAGCGGACCTGGATCAGGACGGCATCAAGGAGATCATTACGGTTCGCGCTGGAACCGAAATGGTTCCGATTACGGCTTTGTTTGTCTATCGTCTGGACGGATCTCTGAAATGGTCGAAGCAATTGGACGGTTTTGGGAACGGGAGTATCGTTCCCTTGATTGGAGATATAAACAGGGATGGCAAAAACGAAATTTTTGTGAGCGTGCGTGATCCAGCCAGCCCGAGTGCCGATAAAATATATGCGTTTAACGGCGATGGAACTAATTTTGGCACGGGTTGGCCGGCCACGATAAGGCTTGGGCTCGCGACGCTTCTCATGGCGGATCTCAATCAGGACGGGAAAAATAAAATTGTCGCCCGGTCGCACAACAGTGAGTTGATCGGCGGCCGCGAGAAGGAGTTCCTGTTTATCCTCAATCAAGCGGGTGTTATCGAGAAGGAGATCGAGTTTCCGAATCAGTCGCGGAGTTTTTCGCGGTCACCTTTTCAGTCGGTTGGAAATTTTGATGACGATCGGGAGCTTGAAATTGTCCTGGTTTCTGGAACCGGATTAGCCGGTTCTTCTGAATCCGCTGTTTTTGTTTTTAATCCCGACGGTTCGCTGGTTTCCGGCTGGCCTGCCCGAGTCGATGGAGTCATTCAGGGGTCGCCCGCGGTGGGTGACGTGGACGGCGATGGCACTGACAATGTGGTTGTGGCGGCTAACCGGGGCGGTGTGTATGTTTTTGAAAAAAATGGTAGTCTGATGCCCGGCTGGCCTGCGTTGAGAGACGAGTCTTTTCAAACGCAGCCGGCTTTGGCTGATTTTGATCGGAACGGCGATCTTGAAGTTTCAATCGGTGTTGGGCGAGTCGTCTATCTTTTGGATTCGTTCGGCCGCATACTTCCAGGATGGCCGCAGAACATGGTCTTGTTCGAGAATGAGGTTATTGCTGTTGTCAGCACCGTAATAGGCGACATCAATGGCGATGGAAATGCGGACATCATTACTGCTGCTGGGGGTTTGCGCCCTCTGGTCGTCCAATCTGGAGCATCTTCTTTCAGCGGAGGGGTTTTTGCCTGGAATTTTGACGGGACACCGATTGATTTAAATCCGGATTCAGGATTTAACCGTAATCTTTTTACGGAGAATGTGGCGATCGTGCCGCCGGTCATCGATGATCTGGATGGAGACGGGAAAGTGGAGCTGGTGGCCAGCTCGACCGATGATAAGGCATGGGATATTCTGCGGGATCATAAAACAAAAAACAGGCGGTCTATTTATGTGTGGGGCCTGGATGCTGCCTATGACGTTTCCAAAATGCCGTGGCCCGCGTTTCAGCATGACAACGCGCACAGCGGTCGAGTAATTGTCCCCAGGCCTTTGGTCCCTTCGGCCCCGGCGAATTTCTCGGCAGAGGCAACATCATTTTCCAGCATTATTCTGAGATGGACGGATACGGCCGATACTGAGCAAGGGTTTAAAGTATTCCGGAGCCTCAATGGAACCGACTATACGCAAATTGCCAGGTTGGGGCGTGATGTAACTTCATATCTGAATCGGGGTCTTGCGCCTACGACCCCCTATCATTATAAAATCACCGCTTATAATACAACCGGTGATTCCGCTCCGGCCGGTCCGATGAGCATCACGACGCCGGAATTACCACCGGCCGCGCCGTCAGCTCTTTCGGCTCAGGCAGTCTCAGGCACGCAGATCAATCTTAACTGGACCGATCAATCCAGCAACGAGACCGGCTTTTATCTCGTTCGGAGTGAGAGCGGAGCGGGCGGTTTTAGTCGAATTGCTACGCTTTCGGCCAACATCACCTCCTATGTGGATATAAGCGGCCTGACTCCCCTCACCACCTATCAATACAAAGTGCAGGCGTATCACCTGGGCGGATCATCGGAGTTTTCCGAATTGGCGAGCGCCACAACGCTGGAGGCGCCTCCTCGGGCTCCAGAAAATCTTCGAGCTCGGGCTGTTTCACCGACTCAGATCGATCTCACCTGGCGTGATAAGTCCGATAACGAGACCGGCTTTAAAGTTTATCAGAGCGTGGATGAGACCAACTTTGTTGAAGTTGCCAACGTGGATTCGTCTGATGTTAGGGCGCATTCTATTAGCGGCCTGAATTCCAATACCCGCTATTTTTACAAAATCACGGCTTACAACAGCATGGGTGAATCAACGCTTGTTGGGCCGGTGAATGCAATGACGCCGAATTCACCTCCAGCGCCGCCCGGTTCTCTTCATGCCACTTTGCTGGTTACGCCAACTTCCGCAGACCGAATCCAGCTGACCTGGGTGGATCAATCCAACAATGAGCAGGGTTTCCGCGTGTTTCAAAGCAGGGACGGGGGAGTCAGCTTCAATCGAATCGCCAGCCCCTCAGCCAATGTCACTACTTACACGACCCGGGCGCTGGCGGTCAACGCCACCTATCATTATCAAGTCATTGCATATAACAATGGGGGCGAATCAGAGCCTTCGGGTTTGGCGAATGAAACGACCCGGGAGACTCCGCCTGAGCCGCCAACCTCTTTTCGGGCCCAGGCGGTTTCACCCACCCAGATTGATTTGGCGTGGCGGGACCCATCCGATAATGAGGCTGGTTTCAAAGTATACGACGGCAGCCTTAATCTGATAGCCGCGCTGGGAGCTGATGTCACCAGTTACAGCCATCTGAATTTGACACCCAACACGCGCTACGACTACAAGGTGGTTGCTTATAATGACCTCGGTGAGTCAGCGGTTGTCGGTCCTGTGAATGCCACGACGTTCAACACACCACCTCAAGCGCCGACCTCTTTGAGTGCCACTGTTTTGGCCACCGGCAATGAGATCCGATTGACTTGGACCGATCAATCCAATAATGAGCAAAACTTCAAAGTTTTTGAGAGTGTGGATGGGGGTGAGTTTACCCAAATCAGAAGCCTCGGGGCGAATGTCACCACTTATACAGCCGGTAGACTGGCGATCAACAAAACCTTCAGCTACAAAGTCCAGTCTTATAACAATGGGGGAGCGTCCGAGTTTGCCGGTCCTGTGAGTGCCACGACACGGGACGTACCGCCTGCACCGCCGACTTCTTTGCGTGCACGGTCGGTTTCAACGACCCAGATTGATTTGACCTGGGCGGACCAATCCAATAACGAGACCGGTTTCAAGGTTTTTCAGAGTTTGGATGGAATTACTTTTTCTCAAATCGCCACTCTTGGGGCCGATGAAAGAGTCTATTCCGTAAACGGCCTTACTGTCGGCACTCGTTATGACTACAAGGTGACTGCTTACAATGACATTGGCGAATCGGCACCGGCTGGCCCAGTGAACGCAACGACGGTGGACGTTCCGCCTTCGCCGCCCGCTTCTCTTCAGGCCGTGTTGGTGGTCACATCGACTTCGGCCAACCAGATCCGGCTTACCTGGGCGGACCAATCCAATAACGAGACAGGCTTCCGGGTGTTCCAGAGCACGGACGGGGGAGTCAACTTTGATCGAATCGCCAGCCCTGCGGCCAATGTTACCACCTACACGATTCAAAATCTGGCGCTCAACGCCACCTATCATTATAAAGTTCAGTCCTACAACAGCGGTGGAACGTCCGAGTTCGCCGGCCCGGTGAGTGCCACAACCCAGGACGTACCGCCTCCACCGCCAACGTCTCTTCGGGCCCGGGCGATTTCCTCCAGCCAGATCGACCTGACGTGGCGCGACCGGTCCAGCAACGAGACGGGCTTCCGGGTGTATCGTGAGACCAATGGTGTGCTGAGCGAGATAGCGGTCCTCGGTCCCGGTGTCACTGGTTACAACCATGTAGGTCTTACTGAGAACACCCAGTATTACTACAAGGTGGTTGCTTACAATAGCATTGGGGAATCAGCGGCTGTGGGTCCTGTGAGCGCGACGACATTAAAGACCACCCCAGCATCTCCCAGCAATCTGTCAGTTGGCAGCGTTACGGTTTCTGCCATTAAGCTGAACTGGCGTGATAATGCAAGCAATGAAGAGGGTTTCAGAATCTACCGCAGTGCCGATAACATTACCTTTACTCGAATCAAACAGGTTGCCACTATGAACTTGCAAACCTACAACAACACCGGTCTCGCTCCTCAGACCACTTACTACTACAAGGTCACCGCTTATAATAGCGGCGGAGAATCCGATTTGGCCGGGGCTGTTTCTATCAGTGCCAGGACCTCATGAAGGACAAACTTCCAAAGCGTTTTGTTTCTTTTCTTTTAGTTGCTTTGTTCTGCCTTTTGCAAACCCCGCAATTTTCAACGCCGGCGGTTGCTGATGATTTGAGTCTTTCTGCGCGCGCGGTGATGAAAAAATTTCTCCAAAGGCACAGCCATCCGTCAGAAGAGGTTTTTTTGAACTCTGTTCCCGGGGAGCTGATTGTAAAACTCAAAGAAGGGCACACTCTGGCAGAACTGGATGGCTTGAAACAGAAATACCGGATCCTTAGTGATGAACCCGTTTTTCCACCGGTTGTCTCTCCGCAAGAAAGCCTTGCTGAACTGAAAAAGCAACGGACCGCGTTGGAGAACCCCGATCATTCCGGCTGGTACTGGTGGTCGGACAAGGAATCGAAAGAATCGAAAGATTACGAGACGCGAATCGCCCAGCAGAAAGAGAATCTGGACAAGGCGATTAAAAACAAAGAACAGTTGATCGATCACTTGCAAGCCCGCCAACAACGTGCCCCCGAGGGAAGCTCGGCTCCTTCGTTAGAAGGGATCCATTTGCTGAGAGCGGCTGAGGACGCGGACATTCCCTTGCTGGTAAATAAATTTCAAGACCACCCTGCAGTGGCCTATGCTGAACCCAATTACGAAATGAAAATCAACGCTCTTCCGAACGATACTTATGTGGATCCCGACGGGGACGGGGATTGGGAGACAGCACCCTGGATTCCGGCCTCCAGTTCGGTGATCTACGAGGCACTTTGGGGCGTCAGGAAGATTGAGGCGGACCGGGCCTGGGATTTGTTTGCTCAGCAGGGGACTCAGCCCGGTTTTGAACGAGCGGGGCATGGAGTAGTGGTGGCGATCATCGACACCGGTATCGATTACAGGCACCCTGATTTGGCGGCGAACATCTGGCCGGGATTAGGTCACGATTTTGTTAACAATGATGATGACCCGATGGATGACAACGGTCATGGAAGCCACTGCGCCGGGACGATTGGGGCTGTGGGAGGCAATGGAATCGGGATTATCGGCATCGCTCCCGGGGTTCAACTGATGGCTGTCAAAGGACTTAATGCGGAGGGTTCGGGAAGCAATGATCATTTAGCCCAATGCGTGCGCTATGCCACAGACAATGGAGCCGACATTTTAAGCAATTCTTGGGGTGGGCAGGGAACTTCCAGCTTGTTTAACGAAGTATTTTCCTACGCGCAGGCTCATGGGGTGATCTGCGTTGCGGCGGCTGGTAACAATAACGCAAGCGTAAACGGTTTTACACCTGCCAATGTGCCTGGCGTCATTACCGTGGGGGCCAGCGATTCCCATGATCAGAAAGCCTCTTTTTCCAACTGGGGAGCCCGAGTCGATCTGTCTGCTCCCGGCGGGGGTGTTGCATCGGAGTTGGGCGGTAATGATTCCGACATCAGGAACATTCTTTCTACTCTGCCGGAAGGGGTGACGATTTCCGAAAACCATGAACTTCAGGTCAGCGAAGGCTATTACCGGTTGGCTGGAACCTCGATGGCTTGCCCCCATGTCTCCGGCGCGGCGGCTTTGGTATTAGCAAGACGTCCGGGCACAAGGCCTGATGAGATGAGAACCCGTTTAAGGGCCACCGCGGATGCCTATCCGGTTGCTCCGTCTGTTCCGCTGGGTACCGGCCGCTTGAATGCTTACCGCGCGGTTGATGCGGAGCCTTTTCCGTTTATTCAAGTCATCGGTTCCGAGCAAACAGAAGGGGCCGGAAACGGCGATGGAATGATTGAAGCCGGCGAAGAGCTTCGACTGGTTGTCAAGGTAAAGAACTTTTGGGCCTCGGCCTCGAACGTTAGTGTCACGGTCCGATTGCCGGAAGGAACGCCTCTCTCAGTGGTTTCCGGTTTTACGCAGCTGGGTACTTTGGCGGCTGGAGAACAGAAAGAAAATTCTGATCAACCCCTGGTTTTAAAAGTTCGGGACGATTTTCGGCTGACGGGGGAATACCCGGTTTTGTTCGATCTGCTGGCGGACGGACATCTTCGGACCGTTTCGGGTTCTGTGCGCCTGGGTGTTTTGTTTTTGCCTCTGCCGGAGGGAGCGAATCCTTCCTTGGCTCGATTATCCGGACAAAAGCTGGTCTATCAGGATGACCGTCGTTTAAACAATTCCTACCATGACTTGTATGAATATGATTTAAGCCGGAAGGTGGAGCGATTACTGCTTGCGTACCCCGGGACTCCGGAAGAGGAAGATATTCGTATCGATGAACTGGCTTATGAAAACGGCAAAGTGATTTTGGACCGGATGCATCTTCCCCTGGATGTGGAGGATTACCAGAGAACGCTCACATTGTTGCGTTCCGATAACGGACGAGAAAAAACGATTGTTAGGCTGCGGCAGCCTTCTGATCCGGATTCCTCACCCCTTGATTTTCCGTATCATCCGGTTTTTCGGGATGGCCGGTTGGCTGCTATCGACTACGGTACGGTAAGGGGCCAGATTGTTCAGAAGGGATTGGCTGTTCGGAACGTGTCGGCCCAGGGTTCCACGAGTCTTTTTTTGAAGGAGGATTTTGATGGAAGAGGGGTTTCCGCCTTCGATCTCTCCGGCAACCGTCTTGTGGCGGCGGCGCAGGATGAGACGTCCGGCCGGACCGACATCCTGCTCTATGATATGACCACGCGTCAGTCTCAAACGATCGCGTCGGAGTCTCGGCCTCTTACGATCGTAAGTGGCCTAAGCGTAGATGGAAATTTTGTAGCGTGGAGTACGATTGCGTTTAATCTGTCTATCGGGCCACCCGGCATTCCCCTTCTCGGGCTGACATTCAATTTTCAAATTTTCGTTCATGATCTGCGCAGTCACGTGACCCGGGTTCTCGCGCGCGTCGATAACGGCAGTTTCTTTAGTTTTTTTTCACCCCCGTTTGTTCGGGACGGCTGGGTGGTTTGGGCCGATCCCCGGGCCGACCCTGCGAAAATTTCTTCGGATATCTACTTATACGATTTGTCAACGGATCGAGAGATCCGGTTCGTTTCCAGTTCGAAAATAGAACACGATCCCGGCATTTCCGATGGGCTGGTTTATTGGCAGGAGGGAATTCGCTTAAGCAAGATTTGCCTGGCAAAACTTCCGGAAAGCCACCCGCCTGTTCTCGATCCGCTAACGCAGCAAACCGTTGATGAGGAACAATTATTAAGTTTCACGCTTCACGCCACGGATCCGGATGGCGGGCAGATCCGATTCTTGGCCGATTCTCTGCCGCGGGGCGCCTCTTTGGATCCCGAAACCGGTCTATTTTCCTGGACTCCCGATTATACGCAGGCGGGTTCTTACCCCGTCATATTTCGGGCCGACGACAACCGGGCCTCCGTTACGCAGAGCGTTTCGATTCTGGTCCGGAATATTCCTCGTCCGCCTGTGCTGGCCGCCATTCCGGACAAATCGGTGAATGAAAACATGACACTCTCATTCACCATTTCGGCGACGGATCCGGACGGAGAAGTGATCAGCTACAGTGCTGACGATCTTCCGGATGGGGCGCAGTTTAATTCAGCGCAGAGAAGATTTTCATGGAAACCGAACTACAACCAGTCCGGTTTTTACGTAGTGAAGTTTATAGCGAAGGATCCTGGAAATTTGGCTGATTCTGAAGTTGTTCAGATTACGGTCAACCATGTGAATCGTCCGCCAGGTCTCAATAGTATCGGAGTCCCCGGAAGAGGTGGGGTTGCATTGAAAGGCGTTCGGGCTACCCGGACATTGACTTTTACCGTGAATGGGTCCGATCCGGATGGGGATGCGCTAACCTTCAGCGCTTCAGGATTGCCTGCGGGAGCGTCGTTTGATCCTCAGACGAGAACATTTAGCTGGACTCCGACCGCTCGGCAGGGCGGCGTTTACAATGTGGTCTTCCGGGTATCCGACGGCATCCGAACGGATTCTCAAACCATCAACATCATTGTCACCGCATAAAATAGAATATTGATTTTTTACCGCTTGACAGTAGAGAAATGTCTATGTAGACTAATCTCTATGAAGAACAAACAACTCCTAACCCCTCGGCAGCAGCAGCTTTTGGAAGTCATCCGTCAGCAGATCGCGAAACGGGGAATTCCTCCCTCGATTCGCGAAATGAAGGAGGCGATCGGCGTGAATTCATTGCGCGGCGTCACGATTCATCTGGATGGGCTGGAAGAAAAAGGTTACATTGAGCGCAGCCGTCAGGCGCGTTCGATCCGTATTTTGAATCCACAAAACAGCGGTGTTGAAGACGATTCGTTCGTTACGCCGGTTCCGTATATGATTCCGGTCGTGGGCCAGATTGCCGCCGGACAGCCGTTGCTGGCCGAACAGCATGTTGAAGAACGGCTGGCGGTTGATCCGCGCTGGGTCCCGGGTCCCGGTTGTTTCGCGGTCCGCGTGCGCGGTGAAAGCATGATTAACGCCGGAATCAATGACGGCGACTATGTCATGGTTCGTCCCCAGCAGGATGCGCAGAACGGCGAGGTAGTCGCAGTTCTCATTGAAGGTGAAGCCACCGTCAAACGATTTTACCGCGAAAAGAACGGAATGATTCGTTTGCAGCCTGAAAACCCGGCCATGGAACCGATGATTTACAATCCGAAAAACCAGTCAATTCGTATCATCGGCAAGGTCGCCGGCCTCTTCCGCAAGTTTTAAGGGGAGCTTCTTGACGAAACGGCTTTGCATTGGTACTGTGGATAAAACAGGAGTTTCTGATGCCTAAAGCCTTTGTCATGATTGATGTTCACCCGGGAAGGGAGTCCGACACGCAGTTGTTGGTTAAGAATATGCCGGGTGTTACCTTTGTCTATCAAGTAACCGGCAGCCACGACATGATCGCTTTCCTGGACGCCGAACCATACGAAGAATTGGCCGTCATTGTTTCCAAAGTTCGTCGTTTAGATGGCGTACGCGCCACAGATACCGAGCTTGTTCTTCGTTAGTGCGTGATTCGGATATTCACGCGGCAATTCGCGCGCTGCGTGTTTTTTCCCGTCAGCGCCCTTTGCCGGCAGTTGAACGAGTCACCGGTTCAAAGCCAGATCCTTTTCTGGTACTGATTTCCTGCCTGTTGTCTCTGCGTACCAAAGATGAAGTAACGGAGCCCGCTTCCGAACGGTTGTTTGCCAGAGCACGAACACCCCAGCAGTTACTCAGCCTTCCTCTGCCAAAGCTCCGTAAATTAATCTATCCGGTTGGTTTTTATAAAACCAAAGCGCAGCGCATTCATCAGATTTGTTACCATTTGATCGGCCGTTTCCAGGGCAGGGTCCCTTCGACGATGGAAGAACTGCTGACGCTGCCCGGTGTGGGCCGGAAAACAGCCAACCTGGTACTGACGCTTGGGTTTCAAAAGCCCGGTATTTGCGTTGATATTCATGTGCACCGGATTTCAAACCGCTGGGGGTATATCAAAACAAAAACTCCGGATGAGTCGGAGACCGCGCTTCGCAAAAAATTGCCGGCGCGTTATTGGATGGAATATAATTTGCTGCTGGTTGGGTTCGGGCAGGATGTGTGCCGGCCGGTATCCCCCTGGTGCAGCCGCTGCCCGGTCGCAAAAACCTGTTCCCGCGTCGGCGTCACCACCTCCCGCTAAATATTTTACGCTTCCGTTTTATCGAGACAGTCCGGGAGCGGGTCCGTGAACGCGCTCGAAATCGACTACCGATTTCTCGCTCCGGTTTCGGCCTTACCGAAAACCCCGCTGAAACGGCCTCAACAGGGTTCACGCGACCCATCTCCCGAACTGCCTCTTACCGATTTTTGCGTGAGCGATTCCGTGCAGGATAAGGCTGAGCAGGCACTGGAAACCCTGAGCGGGCATGGTTCTCCGCCAACGGCGGAGAGAGCGAAGGGTTGACCGTAGTGCAGCGAGACTCGCAGGGGCGAGCAAGCGGCCTGCGAACGCCTTGCCTGACGGAAGCGTGAACGCAGAGAGGCAACACCCCTTTGCGGCTCTCGAATAACCGGCTCTAGCTTAGGTTGATTGTGAAGGAATGAAGGGGAGCGGGGTGATTTTGGCGAGTGCCATGCCGGAGGCTGTCTGCACCATGCAATCCGAAATGTCCGCTCCATATTGTAAAAATCCCAGCGCGATCCCTTTTTGCAACGTCGGTGAGTAAGCGCTCGAGGTAATTACACCGACCTGCTGAGAATTTGATAGAACCGGCGTTGAAACCACCGGCAGATCGGTTCCTTCCACCGTAAACCCGGCCAGTACTCGCGGCGGGTGAGCCCGGTATTTAATCCGCGCGACGATTTCCTGCCCGACATAACATCCTTTTGTGAAACTGACCATTTCTTCGGAGCCTAGTTCGTTCAGGATTGTTTGCGCGGTGATTTCTCGTCCGGGCCAGGGCACTCCGGCCTCAATTCGAAGCGCGTCGAATAATGAGAATTTTTCGGGAGTTGCTCCTGTTTTCTTGAGTAATTTGTCGGATCCATTGGCTGACATATAAAGATGCAGTCCCGGAAGCCCAAGAATATCCCAGCGCATCGCAAAAATAACGTCGGATCCCTCTGGAACATTCTTGCAGTGCAGCAGCGATGCGCCCGGCCAATCGAGGAATGGACATAGTTTTCTGGCTTGTGTCAGGCTGTCGGCGCCGTGAATGGCGGCCAGGCAGTAATCGTGGGAGGCGTCGCGGATTTCCACCGCTTCTGAAATCAGGTACTGTTCCAGCGCTAGTTTGGCCGGAACAGTGCTTTCGGGGGTGAGTTCCAGCAGCAATTCTTCGGGCCGCGCATGAACGATCGCGTAAAAAATAATTTTTCCCTGACGATCCAGCAGGCATGCCGGTTTCGCTTGTCCGGCTGGGAGCCCTTTGATATCATGGGTCAACAATCGGTGCAGAAAAATTACGCGGTCTTTCCCTTGAATGGAAAGAAAACCGCGTGGAAAAGGCACCCAGAGTCCCATAAAAAAATTATACCATTTTATCGGAGCCGCATTGGTCGACCTTAAACGGATTGAACGGATTGGCACCGACGCTTTGCGCGTCCACTGGGCCGATGGGCACGAAAGTTTGTATACCTGGTCCGTCTTGCGCGCGGCTTGTCCCTGTGCGATGTGCCGGGATTTGAAGGAAAAACCGCCGCCGGCGCTTCCTCTGGAGATCCAGCCGGTAGGCCGCTATGCGGTGGCGATCCGCTGGGATGACGGTCATGCGACCGGTATTTTTTCGTTCGACTATTTGCGTTCTTTGTGTGCTTGTGAAGCCTGCCGTCCAACAGAAATGGATGAGGGGTAGGATAATTTCATGTTCATGACTGCGATGTGGGGTGGGCATCCATTGATCCAATGGATCGGTTTTAGCGTTTTGGTGATGGCCATGCTGGCCATCGACCTCGGGTTCTTTCACAAAAAAGCCCATGCCGAATCGTTGAAAGAGGCCGGACTCTGGAGCCTCGTTTGGATTTCCACGGCGTTGGTATTCAACGCCTGGGTATTCCATTCGTTCGGCCATCAGAAGGGGATGGAGTTTCTGGCCGGCTACCTGATTGAGAAAGCGCTCAGCGTCGATAACCTGTTTGTATTCATCGCGATCTTTTCTTTTTTTGCGGTAGAACCGCGCTATCAGCATCGTGTTTTGTTCTGGGGAATTCTGGGGGCGCTGGCGCTCAGGGCTGTTTTTATATTCGCCGGACTGGCGCTGATCGAGCGGTTTCAATGGATTTCGTATCTGCTGGGACTGCTATTGATTTATTCCGGCGTTAAATTTCTGAAAGAGGAAAACGAAGGCGAGATGCAGGCCGATGAAAGCGCGCTGGTTAAACTATTTCGCAAGTTCATTCCGATGACGGCCGATTATCGCGGCCAATCTTTTTTCGTGCATGAAAAAGGCCGTTTTTTGGCGACGCCTCTCTTATTGGTTCTGGTGGTGGTGGAGTTTACGGACGTGGTCTTTGCTCTGGATTCGGTTCCGGCCGTAATGGCTGTTTCCAGGGACCCGTTCGTGGTCTATACCTCAAACGTATTCGCGATCCTGGGCTTGCGTGCTTTGTATTTCGTGCTGGCGGGGATTATGCCGATGTTCGTTTATTTAAAGCAGGCGCTCTGCGCGATTCTGGTGTTCGTCGGTATTAAAATGATCGTCCATCATTATTGGAATATCCCGATCAGCCTGTCGCTTGGCTTTATCGCTTCCTGCCTGATTCTGGCGATTGGTTTGTCGATGCTGCACAATAACCGCAAGGCCTCTCTGTAATTAAGAGATAAATTCAGTTAATTTTAAAACATATATCCTGATTTTGCTGTATACTTCAGTGAACCTTAAAAATTGATGCGTTCACTCAAATTCCAATTTTTAAACCATCCTCTCTTAAGGGGAATAGCGTTGATTTTAGCGCTTTCCCTGGTTTTTTCTGCGCCTGCTTTTGCGTTGCGCCCAACGGGTCTTGAAGAATCAAAGTCAAAGATTGAGCTTCAGAATGCCTTACTCAATTCTTCTGGTTTGGAGGAAAATGGCTCTACTCGTAGGGAATGGATAGGGAAATTGGGCATAACCGGTTTGGTAGCACTTGTTTTTATATGGACAGGGGTCCTCAGTTTTCGTGACATGGTTGGGAGAGATACTCTTCCCAACCCACAATTTGTTATTTCACCGCATCAACAAATAGGCCCTTTACCGGTTATACAACCGTCTCCGAAGGATCTCTTGCGATTGAGTGACACGCTGGCGCAACAATTGGCAGAGGATCCCGGATTCTTCGGTTGGTTTGCGGGAGTCTCTGATCAGGAAGCGGCTCAGACTCAACAGGATATGGCTTTTTATATCCGGTATCTGGAGTACCGCAATCAATGGTTGTTGCAGCATCTGGCGCGTACTCAAGGGATAAAACTTTCGGAAGAGGACCAA
The DNA here is from genome assembly GCA_023248155.1 of Candidatus Omnitrophota bacterium. Classification (GTDB taxonomy): domain Bacteria; phylum Omnitrophota; class Gorgyraeia; order 1-14-0-20-64-10; family 1-14-0-20-64-10; genus JAHFFE01. The sequence continues at coordinate 88,779 of JAHFFE010000005.1, forward strand.
AAAGAGCCGATTGATCCGCATTATGCCGACTATTATAGGGATCAGATTTCCTCAGATCCCAATCGGTTGGAGCGTTTTAAAAGAACCCGTTCTGAAATATATCTGGACATTGCCGCACAACCTTTTCCGGATGCGATTGATTTTGAGGGAAAGATTGGTCTGGATGAAAGAGCGTTTCCGAGAAGTACTCTTCGGCTTTTAAATAAATTAATGGAACACAAAGAGCGGTATCTCTCTCTCGAAAAGAAACTGGCGACTGTCCCATCGGATCAGAAATTATCCGTTGTTTTAAGCCGCCTGCCTGTTCTGTTTCGAATGGTGCAGGAGGGAGCTATTTCGACAGAGACGGCAACTGCCGAATTGAAAACCGCGCTCGGCTTGGTCGGAGCAGATAGGCTCTCTTCTTATTTTAGCGCGCTGATCGACTGGACTGCGTTGAGCCGCACAGAAAGAGACCCCAAAAAGATTCGGCCTGTTTTGAAAGAGTTGGCAGAATTGTTGCGGGCCGATAATTTCTTTCTGGATCCTTATCTGATAGCCCGTCCGCAGGACGAGGATCCTTATTGGGACAGTTTGGTTTTCAAGATAGTTCATGTAGGAAAAATCGGGGAGAAAGAGGTCCACTTCCTTCAGCGAATTCGCGGCGGATTATCGCGCGGACAAAAAATAACCCAGGCAGGGTACCATCATTATGCCTTGGGCGATCAGAAAGAGATATCGGTTGTTCTTATGGATCAACTGTGGGATACCGCCCAGCTTGTCAAAAGTGGAATTGATGACGGGTCTTATGCCATCGTCGATTGGTCCGATTTTGCAAAAAGTCAGCGTCTTCAGACCGGCATTGCAAGAACGCTTCGCCAATTTGTACAGCAGGCTGAGTTGCCTTCCGATAGGCCATCTCTTTGGCGTCTGGCAGTTTATAATTCAGCGCTACATGAGCATACGCATGCTTTAGGGAATTCGAGCGAATATTGGACCAATTTGGTGGAGCTTGCCGTGGGGCATTCGGGAATGCAGATGCCGCACCTTCATAGCCAGATATACGACTCTGATGTGCCGCCGCATTACAAAAAGGCTTCAAATCAAATACTCGATGGTTTAAAAGATTGGAGAATTAATCCGTTGGAGGTTGACAGCGTTTCCCAACTGCGCGGTGGGGCGGGGGCTTTGTTGCGCCGAGAGGGTAGAAATCTTTTCGATTATTTTTCATTGCCGGCTGTTCAAGAAGATCTGAAACAGTTGAGAGAGGATCTCGAAAAAATTCCTCCGCCGAGAGAGTCGTTGTTGAACAACCTGGTTCAGGCCATATCCCCAAAGAAATCGGGTGCCGGACTGGAAGAGTTTTTCTTGGAAAGCGCTGTCGCGTGGCCGGAAGTCCGAAGTGGTCTTCTGCGGAAAGGATGGGTGGCCGTTCCAGGCGGATATCTTGTCGAAACCCGCCAGATTTCTTCTCAAGAGCCGTTGATTATGCAAACTGGTTTAGAGGAGCCCGGGGGCCTTCCTGCGAGCGTACCGGTTATCCGGACTAATGAAACGACAGTTGATGGGATGCTTATGTTCCTTCTGGAGCAGTCTGGACAAAATAATTTCAATGTGGTTTTTTCAACGGCTTATTTCGATCTCGCGCAGGCAAGAACTGCCGTTCCATCCAGCGGGCTTAGACCCGGCTCTGTTCTTGTCAGGCCTGGATTGGCAATTCAGGCAAATCAGTTAGGGGCCGCGCTGATCATTTCGAAGGAAGTAGGAACGATTTATATAGTTCAGATGACAGAATTTACCTCTCCCGATTGGGATGCGCCGCTGCTCTATATCCAGGCGCAGGTTTAGCGGATAAGCTTGTTGATCTGGCGGGCTAGCGCGAAATCTTTTTGCGTGAGTCCGCCGGCGGAGTGGGTCGTGAGCGTCAAGCGGACCTTCTTGTAGCGGATGTCGATGTCGGGGTGATGATCGGCCTTTTCTGCAAGCCGTGCCACTTGATTCACGAACCGGATGGCCGCAGGAAAACCGCCAAACTCAAACTGCTGTTTGATTTTTCCGTTCTTTCGATCCCACCCGGCAACTTTCTGCATTAGTATTTCGCCATGCCCGGCTCGATATCATCGGCCCAGGCATCAATTCCGCCGTGCAGTGATTTGATTTTCTTGAAGCCGGCCGAACGCAGCAGTTCCAGCGCCCGCATACTGCGCATGCCGTGGTGGCAATGCAGCACAATTTCATCGGCCGAATCCAATTCGCCCATTCGCTGCGCGAACTGGCCCAGCGGCATCAATTTGGCGCCGCCAATGCTGCAGATATCAAACTCGTGCGGCTCCCGCACATCAATCAATTTCAGTGCCTTGTTGGAGTCCATTCGCTGCTTGAGTTCTTTGGCTGTGATTTCCCATGACTGATTTTCCTGCTCGGCAGCCGCCTCGCCTCCGCGCGTGATGCCGCAGAACTGTTCGTAATCGATCAATTTCGTGATCGTCGGATTCGGTCCGCAGAGCGGGCAGGTCGGGTTCTTGCGCAGTTTCAATTCGCGGAACTTCATCTTCATCGCGTTGAACAGCAGCAGGCGTCCGATCAGCGGTTCGCCGTTGCCCAGAATAATTTTAATCGCTTCGGTTGCCTGGATCGTTCCGACAATTCCCGGCAGTATGCCCAACACGCCGCCTTCGGCGCAGGAGGGAACCAAACCCGGGGGCGGCGGTTCCGGATAAAGGCAGCGGTAGCAGGGGCCTTTCTTGGCATCAAATACGGAGGCCTGCCCCTCGAACCGGAAAATAGATCCATACACATTCGGTTTGCCCAGCAGCACGCAAGCGTCATTAACAAGGTAACGGGTTGGAAAGTTGTCGGTTCCGTCGATCACGATGTCGTAATCCTTGATAATATCCATCGCGTTTTCCGAGGAAAGCCGGGCTTCATGCGTTTCGATCGTGATGTAGGGATTGATTGCCTGCAGGCGCGCTTTGGCCGCCGCGATTTTCGGCTTGCCGACATCTTCAGTGGTGTAGAGTACCTGCCGTTGCAGGTTCGTAAAATCAACCACATCAAAATCCACCAGCCCGATTTTTCCGACACCGGCCGAAGTCAGGTAAAGGCCGAGCGGGCTTCCCAGTCCGCCGGTTCCGATCAACAAGACGGAGGCGGCTTTAATTTTCTTTTGTCCCTGTACGCCGACTTCCGGCATGATTAAGTGGCGGCTGTACCGTTTTACTTCATCGTTTGAGAGTGTGACCGAATCGGCGGCCCCAGGTTCCAGCGATCCGCCGGCGATTGAGGGAACGATCGTCAGCGCATCTTTTTCGGAGACCGGCGTTTGCAGGCCCTGGCGCGTCCGGATGTCGTCATCGTTGATGAACAGGTTCACGAAAGAGCGCAGCTGCCCATCGGCCGCGTAGAGGTGCTGTTTTAATTCGGGATATTGTCCGACCAGCTGATCAAGCACTTCCTTGACCGTTGCGCCCGATAGCTTCAGCGTTTCCTGCTGTCCGACGAACCGCTGCAGCGCCGTTGGAATATAAACCGGAATGAGATTAGAGCTTCCAGAATTCTTCATCGAGATAACGAGAGCCTCCGTCGGGAAATATCATGACAATGACGCCATGGTTGATTTTTGAAGCAAGCGAAAGTCCGGCGGCCATTGCCGCTCCGGATGAGATGCCGACCAAAATGCCTTCCTCCGATGCCAGCCGCTTGACCATCCGGTAGGCATCCTCGGTCTGAATTTCCAAATTGATGTCCGCGAATTTTGGGTCATAGATGCCCGGAACGATCGAGGTCTCCATATGCTTGAGACCTTCCAGCCCGTGGAACGGGGAATCGGGCTGAAACGCGACGATCTGAACGGCCGGGTTCTTTTCTTTCAGAAACCGGCCGGTGCCCATCATCGTTCCGCTGGTGCCCAGCCCGGAAATAAAATGGGTGACCTGTCCGTCGGTCTGCTTCCAGATTTCAGGACCGGTCGTCGCGTAATGCGCCTGCCAGTTGGCATCGTTGCCGTACTGATCCGGATAAAAATAAAGAGAGGGGTTTTCTTTGTGCAACCGGCGCGCTTCACGAATCGCTCCATCGGAACTTTCCAGCGGACTGGTTAAAACGATTTCGGCTCCAAACGCCTTAATGGTCCGGTGCACTTCGGGACTGGCATTGGACGGAATGCAGAGTTTGACTTTATAGCCCTTGGCGGCGCCGATCATCGCGTAGGCGATGCCGGTGTTTCCGGAACTGGCGTCGAGCAGCGTCATGCCCGGTTTGAGCAGTCCGTGCTTTTCAGCATCGGCGATAATGTTCGCCGCGGCGCGGTCTTTCACCGATCCGCCCGGGTTAAACCATTCGGCTTTCGCGTAAAAAGAAACACTTGGAAATTCGCGGCCCAATTTTTCAATCCGGATCAGCGGCGTGTTGCCGATCCGGTCCAGCAGGCGGGAAGCGCCCGAATGCGAAGAAGAGGTCGCCGTCGGCATTACCAGATTCCCAGCTCGGTTTTGACCTCGTCGGAGGCCATCGTTTTAGGATCCCAGGGCGGGGTCCAGACCAGTTCGTTATGCACTTCTTTCACCCAGGGCAGTTTAATCAACGCCGACTGGATTTGTCCCTTGATCACCGGACCGAGCGGGCAGCCGGGGCTGGTCAGCGTGTAAGTCACTTTGACAAGTCCATCCTGAATATCGGTTCCGTAGACCAGGCCCAAATCGAAGATGTTTAAATTCAATTCCGGATCGATCACTGTTTTCAGCGCGGCATCGACCTGTTCCTTCGGTGTTCCGGAAGGAATACTTTCGGGTTTCTCAGGAGCGGGAACCTGTTTGGCCATTTCCGCTTCTTTTTCGCCCAGCAGGTGAGTCAAGTCGGGCCGTTGTCCCTCTTCGCCTTCCACATGGCTGGCTTGCCCCTGGCCTTTGTAGTGGGCCGAAAGCCCTTCCAATAAAGTATTCCAGCTTAAGATCGCGCATTTGATTCGGACCGGGTATTTTTTGACGCCGTCGAGCGATTCCAGATCGGACATCTCTTCCGGCATCTTCATCGGCGCGTTTTCCAGCATCGCCGCTTTGAAGCGGTGCGCCAGATCCTCGGCGTAGGGAACTGTTTTACCGTTCAGCGCTTCGGTCATCATCGAGGCCGATGCCTGTGAAATGGAGCAGCCTTTGCCATGGAATTTGATTTCGCGGATCGTGTTTTTGTCGATGGTGAGCGTCAGTTCCAGTTCGTCTCCGCAAAAGGGATTCGCGCCCTGCGAAGTCAGCGTCGGATTTTCAATCCGTCCCTGGTTTCGGGGATTCTTGTAATGTTCGAGAATAATGTCCCGGTACAAATCATCGGCGAGAGACAACGGAAAATACCTCCTTGGCCTTGCGGAGCGCATCCACCAGCGCGTCCACTTCTTCTTCAATATTATAAATGTAAAAGCTGGCGCGCGCAGTAGCGATCAGACTCATTTTTCGCAGCAGCGGTTTGCAGCAATGGTGTCCCGCGCGGATCGCGATCCCTTGTTCGTCGAGCAGCTGCCCCAGATCGTGCGGGTGCAGTCCCGGGATTTCAAATGAAACAACGCCGCCCCGTTTTTCCGCTTCTTTCGGACCGTGAATAATCAGCCCGTCAATCGCCTGAAGTTTTGATAACGCGTAGCGGGTCAGCGTTTGTTCATGCTGTTGAATGGCCGGCATGCCCAGCTTTTCCAGATATTCAATCGCTTTTCCAAACGCGATCGCATCGGCGATGTTCGGCGTGCCGGCCTCGAATTTCCAGGGCAGGTCGTTCCAAATCGAATGATCCAGCCAGACATCGCGGATCATATCACCGCCGCCGAGGAACGGATCCATTTCTTCGAGCAGCGCTTCTTTCGCGTACAGAATGCCGATGCCGGTCGGTCCCAGCATCTTGTGCGCCGAGAATGCCAGGAAATCACAGTTGAGATCCATCACATTGATCGGCAAATGCGGAACACTTTGCGCACCGTCGACTAACACCGGAATTCCGCGCGAATGCGCTTCCTGAATTACCGCTTTGACCGGGTTGATCGTGCCCAGCACATTCGACATATGCGTCAGCGAGATCAATTTGGTTTTTTCGTTCAGCAGTTTCGGCAATTCGTCCAGCGCCAGCTCGCCGTTTTCAGTGACTGGAATGAAGCGCAGCACAGCCCCTTTTTCCTTGGCCAGCATCTGCCAGGGAACCAGGTTGGAATGATGCTCCATTTCGGTCAGTACGATTTCGTCGCCGGCTTTAATATGCCGGTTGCCCCAGGCGTGACGAACCGCATTGATCGATTCGGTGGTGTTGCGGGTAAAGATGATCGTATGCGGATTCGGCGCTCCGATAAACCGGGCGACAGCCGCGCGCGCGCCTTCATAGAGCGCGGTGGCTTCCTCGCTGAGCGTGTGGATTCCCCGGTGGACATTCGCGTTCGACCGGCTGTAATAGTCGGTCAGCGCGTCAATGACCACCTGTGGTTTCTGCGACGTGGCCGTGCTGTCGAGGTAGACCAGCGGTTTGCCGTGGATCTGCCGTCTCAGAATAGGGAAGTCGTCTCTTAGTTTTCGTGCGTCAAACATACCGTTCCCGTATTAGACCGTGAACGAATGTCCGCAGCCGCAGGTACCCTTGGCGTTCGGGTTCTGAATCGTGAATCCGGCGCCCGAGAGACCGTCGACCCAGTCGATCTGGCAATTGTCGATCATCGGCAGTGATTTCGGATCAACGAACAGCTTTACGCCATGCGTTTCGAAAACCGAATCACCGGCGACGGCGTCCGCTTCGAAATCCATGCTGTAAGAATAGCCGGAGCATCCGCCGCCGACTACTTTGACGCGCATGCCGAAACCGGGCTTGTTCTCGGTCTTCTGCAGTGTCTGAACTTTTTCTACCGCTTTATCTGTGAGTGTAATCATTGTTGCTTCTCCTTTTAAAGTTGAACCAAGATATCTTTCCCATCTACCTTGACGGGAAACGACTTCACCGGAACGACAGCCGGAAAAGTAACGGCCGCGCCGGTCCGAATATCAAACCGTGCCCCGTGCCGGGGACATTCCACGCAATACTCAATGAGTTCTCCTTCGCCGAGCGGTCCGCCGTCATGCGTGCACAAATCTTCGATGGCGAAATATTGTCCGCCGACAAATGCCAGCGCGATTGATTGGCCGTTGGCCGTAAAAGTTTTTACCTGCTGATCGGCAATCGCACTCGTCGTCGTCAATTTCACCCAGTTAGCCATTATCAGATTCTCTGGGATACGCTGGCCGCCAGCTCTTCGCGCAGCGCTTCGACCGGTACCCGCGAGAGCACCGAGTTAAAAAAGCCGGACACGATCAACCGTTCCGCTTCCGCACGCGGCAGGCCGCGGCTCATCAAATAAAAAACCTGATCTTCATCGACGGGGCCGACGGCCACGCCATGCTTGCACTGCACATCATCGGTCAGAATTTCCAGCCGCGGGATCGAGTCGGCTTTCGCGCCCTGGCTCAGCAGCAGGCTGCGATTATCCTGGTAGGCATCGGTCTGCTTGGCTTCTTTTTCAATCCGGATCAAGCCGGTATAAATCGATTTCGCCGTATCTTTTAGTACGCTTTTGTAGAGCAGGTCGCTGGTCGTATGCGGCGCTTCATGAGCCTGCAGCGTATTGAAATCAAAGTGCTGTTTTCCGGAACCGAATAAAATCCCGAGCAGATCGGCTTTCGCGCCGGTTTCCGACAGAATTGTTTCCAGGTTCGCCTTCGACATTTCTCCGCCCAGACCGATTTGAATATGAGAGTAATGCGCGTTGCGTTTCAGCACCGCGCGATGTCCGAACAGTTCACGCGCCGATTCATTCCAGCGCTGAAGGCGGATGTAGCTGAACTTGGCGTCCGCTTTGAGAAGAACCTCGGTAAATTCATTGCAGAGCATCGCCGTGGAATCGGCAGGGGAACGGCGTTCATCAATCAGTGTCGCTGAGGCGCCTTCGCCCACCACGACCAGCACCCGGGGGAATAACGGAGAACCGTTTCCGGCCGGCTCAATCCAGCTGTGCATCGGAAGATCAACATGAACCCCGTCCGGGATATAGCAAAAGAGTCCTTGCCGCGTCAGCGCCTGATTTTGCAGTGCAAACTTTGTCAGTCCGCGAGGCGTGCCGGTTTTAAACAAATACTCGGCAACCAATCCGGGGAATTGTTTGAGCGCCGTCGTCAGGTCGGTCAGGATAACTCCGGCATGAATCATTTCAGGCGGAACCGCGTCCCAACGGACCGAGAATGCGCCATCGCCGTTATCCGCCGCAATCAGTCCGGCCAGATCACTGCGCCGCCATTCTTCACTGGTTTTTTCGGGCCAGGGAAGCGCGTTAAATTGATCCAGAGCCGTTTTCTGGGAGGGGTGAGTTAACATCTCTATTGTACCGGCCGGTTTATCCGACCGATCCCTCCATCTCCAGCTGGACCAGGCGGTTGAGCTCCACCGCGTATTCCAGCGGCAGTTCTTTCGCGAACGCTTCAAAGAAACCGTTCACGACCATCGTGGTCGCTTCCTGTTCCTTCAGGCCGCGGCTCATCAGATAAAAAAGCTGTTCTTCTCCGACTTTGCTGACGGTCGCTTCATGGCCGATCTGCACTTTCTTCGCGTCGATTTCCATCGTCGGGTAAGTGTCCGACCGGGAAATCTCGTCCATCAACAGCGCGTCGCAGCGTACCGAGCATTTCACGTTCTCGGCATCCGGATAAACTTTCACGAGGCCGCGATAGGTGCTTCGTCCGCCGTCTTTGGAAATCGACTTCGACAAAATCGTCGAGCTGGTTTCGGGGGCCAAATGGACCATTTTCGCGCCGGCATCCTGATGCTGTCCCGCTCCCGAAAAAGCGACCGAGACCACTTCGCCGCGCGCCTTGCGCCCGACCAGATAAACGGCCGGATATTTCATTGTCAGTTTGGATCCGAGGTTGCCGTCGAGCCATTCCACGATCGCGTTTTCATGCGCGGCGGCCCGCTTGGTCACCAGGTTGTACACATTCTTCGACCAGTTCTGGATCGTCGTATACCGGATATGCGCGTGGGGCAGGGCCACCAACTCCACGACGGCCGAATGCAAACTGTCGGACGAGTAGGTAGGCGCCGTGCAGCCTTCGATGTAATGAACCGACGACCCTTCGTCGGCGATAATCAGCGTCCGCTCGAACTGGCCCATGTTCTTGGCATTGATCCGGAAATAAGCCTGCAGTGGAATAGCCACCTTGACGCCCTTGGGCACATAGATAAACGATCCGCCCGACCAGACGGCCGAGTTCAGCGCCGAGAATTTATTGTCGGCGGCCGGAATGATAGTGCCGAAATATTTCTTTACCAGCTCCGGATATTTTTTCAGCCCGTCGTCCATGCCGAGAAAGATCACGCCCTGCTTTTCCAGGTCGGCATGAATCGAGTGGTAAACCACTTCGCTCTCGTACTGCGCGGTGACTCCGGCCAAAAATTTCCGTTCCGCTTCGGGAATGCCCAGCTTGTCGAATGTGTTTTTGATATCGGCAGGGACATCTTCCCACTTGTTGGTATTGCCTTCGCCGCCGGTCGGCTTCAAATAATAGTAGATGTCATCAAACTTGATCTGCCCCAGCAGGCTCATGTCGGCCCAGACCGGCATCGGTTTCTTTTCGTAGATTTCCAGCGCGCGCAGGCGGTATTTCAGCATCCACTCGGGCTCGTTCTTCATACCGGAAATTTCTTCGACGGTTTTCCGGGTCAGCCCTTTCTGCGATTTAAAAACAAACTTCTCCGGGTCGTGGAACCCGTACTGCTGTTCGTAATTCTGCCCGATATTTAAAGCCTTGTCGTCGCTCATGCGGTCACCGCTGTTTTTTCGTACGGCGCGTAGCCTTTGGCTTCCAGCTCCAGCGCCAATTCTTTGCCGCCGGAGCGGACAATCTTTCCGTCCACAAACACATGCACGACATCCGGCAAAATATAATTCAATAATCGCTGGTAATGCGTAATCAGCAAAATGCCCAGTTCCGGTCCGCGCAGGCGATTGATGCCTTCGGAAACGGTTTTCAGCGCGTCAATGTCGAGGCCCGAATCGGTCTCGTCGAGAATGGCCAGCGTCGGTTTAAGCATCGTCATCTGCAAAATTTCCAGCCGCTTCTTTTCTCCGCCGGAAAAGCCGTCATTCACATACCGCGTCGCGAACGATTCCTCGACGCCCAGCGCGCTCATTGCCGCTTTGAATTCTTTGCGGAATTCTTTGGCCTGAAAGTTAGCGCCGGCGCACGACTTCATTGCGGTCCGCACGAAATTTGCCACGCTCACGCCGGAAACGGCGATCGGGTACTGAAACCCCAGAAAGATTCCGGCCCGCGCGCGCGCATCGGTTTTCCAGTCGGTGATGTCCTGCCCGTTAAAAAGAATTTTGCCCTGCGTAATCTTGTATTTCGGATGGCCCAGCAGCGCGTTCGACAGCGTCGACTTGCCCGATCCGTTGGGTCCCATCAGCGCATGCACCTGGCCCTTGTTGATCGTCAGTGAAATCCCTTTCAGGATTTCTTTTCCGTCGATCTCGGCGTGTAAGTCTTGTATTTCCAGTAATGGGGTGCTCATCGTTTTTCTTTCGTTTTATACCGAAAAAGAAGTGGTTACCTTGTGCCGTATCGCCTGACCGGCTTTGGCTTCGGGTCCGACTAAATCCGACAATTTCACCTTCTCCAAAAATTCATTAATTGAGTTGCTCAGTGTCGACCAGACCGCCCGGATGCAGCAATCATCCATATGAACGCAGGCCGACTGATTGCCCGGATGCCGCTCACAAATCTCGCTGGCCGAAGGGACCGATCCCAGCGCCCGAACAACATCGGCCAGGCTAATTTCAGAAGGGATGCGGTTAAGCAGGTAGCCGCCCTTGGTGCCGCGCACCGAATGGATCAGTCCTGATTTGGACATCAGCCGCAGCAGCTTCTCAACATAGGCAGGGGAGATCCCTTCGCGGACGGCAATCTCTTTCACCGATAGTCCGTGAGCCGGATCTGCCGCTTGCGACAGCTGCAGAAGGCATCGAAGCCCGTATTCTTCCTGTGCTGTAATCTTCATATAGTGGACCCTTTTGTCTACTTTCCCTACTGAATTATACCCATATATGACTTTTTTGTCAACTATCTGCCGTTTTGCTCTATTTATGAAAAAAATAGGCATAAAAGGGGCTTCCTGTATATAATATGGCTATGGTTCGTGTTGAAAAACAGCTCTCAATCTTCATGGAAAACCGACCCGGAGCGATGGCGCGCGTTTGCGGAACTCTGGCCGAGGCCGGAATTAACATTTTGGCGCTTTCGGTGCATGACACGGTGGACCACGCGATTGTCCGGCTTCTGGCCGACCGTCCCGTGAAAGCGCTCTTAATTTTGGAACAGCTGGGTCTTTATATTCTGGAAAGCGATGTGGTGGTTCTCGAGATGGACAACCAGCCCGGCGCTTTGGCTGATATTGCCCGTAAACTGGCCCGCGCCGACATTAACATCGAATACGCATACTGCTCAGCCGGCGCGCACCAGGGGCAGGGCGCTCTCATCATTAAATCCGACGAAATTGACCGTACGCTCGAACTGCTCAAAGGCATCTAACCCCGTTTTAAAATAAAGTTCGTTTCTTCATTGACTTGATTAGCAAGTCTGGAGTATCTTTCAGGTATGAGGCTCACGCGCGAAGATCATTCTTCGGTGTCGATGAAGCTCCCTCCAGGTTGGGTCGTTGCGGTATTCTTTTTTATCTTCGTGGTTCAAACATCCGTTCCGGTTTTTGCGCTGCGCGCCGTCACTCCTGCTGAATCAACTGTTTTTCTGCGCAATCGTCTACAGCAAGATTCGCCTGTGCCATCTATGCCATTTTCCGGTATGGAAGAAGATGTCGCATTGCGCCATCAGGCGGCCTTGCAATTCAATGCCTATGAAACTGCGTTGAAATTGGTGGGCGGCAGTCAGCAGGAACTTATTTCTCGTCGGAGCGTCGAAGCGGACAGTGCTCCTGCGATCACGCATCTTGTCCATAACGGTCTTTACCTCACGCAGTCGCAGCTTATTCATCATGATCGGGATGAAATTTCACTGCGTCAACCGGCGGGTGTTTCATTCAGCGATCTGGGAGTATCGGATCCTGGCCAATTGGTTATGCTCGATGAGACGGAAATTCTCGTTATTCCCGAAACTGGTTCCGGAAGGACGATCGCCACGGCCGATCATCATTTTTGTCTTTTTATCGCGATGTTAGGAATAATGGTCGGTGAGGGGCAACAGCCGCAGCTGGTTCAATGGCATTTGCACGCCGGTGCCAGTGATACGCCGGGTGATCTGGCATCGAATTTAGAAGCGGGTGTGCTGAATCTGCTGGAGCATCTGCATAATGGGCACCGGATGCATGATGTGACGGTTGTTGTCAGCGCCGATCCGGAAGTTGCCAAATTGATTGTGCCGGAGCATCTACAGCAGCAATGGCAGAGTCAGGGTGTTCAGCGGGTTGCCTTCTTCCCGCGCCAGCAAAATGTGAATTTGTCGACGGTCGTAAACAGATTTGGCATTGGCGCGTTGCTGCACAGTCCACAAGCCGGGCATTCACTGGATCAGCTGGAAAACAGCCCCAACTTTCATTTTATTTCCTGGAACGGATTAAGCACCGGCGTCTATCAGACGCTCAATCATGCGATTGATCCAGTCAGCAGTTTGTTTCAGCAAATTACGATCGCTCCGGACCAGAGAAAAGTCTGGGTCATCCAGGCCTCTGTCCTGGCGCAGCGCCATGATTTGGAAGTTCTTATTTCACGGATGCCCTCTGAAATGGCCGATCTGATTTTATTCGGAGAGGGAAGCGTTACCGCGCATGAACTGGCAGCCCGTCGGCAAATCCGGTGGGTTAACAGCAATAATCCGCAGGCATTAATGCCGGAATTAAACCAACACCCGAATCAAACTGTTGTTTTTCTGGGAGAGGGTTCAGCTTCAGCCGAGCTCTCTCGGCTGATCAGCGGCGATCGTACATTGATTGTTTTAGAGCCATCAGTTGAATTGCCGGACTTGTTACTCTCTTTCGGCGTTGCGCAGCCGCTGCTTCAGCGGATCGACTGGCAGCGCCTTCGAGCCAGCCTCGAAGAAGTCACCTTCTCCTAAGTTTTTTGCCGGGCCGCTGTGCTACAATAATTTTCCATGAGCCTCACGCTGATCTCGTTTGTCGTCCTCGTAATCTTTGCTCTCGGCTATTTCTTTTACAGCCGGTTTCTTTCCAAATTAATCGGCCTGAACGATCAAACTTCCACGCCGGCCGTCACCGTCAATGACGGCATCGATTTCGTTCCTGCCAAGGCGCCGTTTTTGCTGGGCCAGCATTTCTCGGCGATCGCCGCGGCCGGTCCGATTGTCGGCCCGATTTTAGCCGGGGTTGCGTTTGGCTGGCTGCCGACGCTGCTCTGGATTGTGCTGGGCGCTATCTTTATCGGGGCCGCGCATGATTTCTCGTCGCTGGTCGGATCGGTGCGTCATGGCGCCGGTTCGATTGCCCATTTAATTGAGTATTACATCAGCCGCCGCGCCTACGCGTTATTTCTCGCTTTTATCTGGCTGTCACTGGTCTATGTGATCACGGCATTCGCCGATCTGACCGCCAGTTCATTTGCCGAACCGGTTTTTGGCGGGGGAGTCGCCACCTCGTCGACGCTTTATATTTTGCTCGGCGTGGTGATGGGCATCTGCATCATGCGATTTAAAATGCCGCTGGGCTGGGCCACGCCGATCTTTACGCTGCTGGTCGGTATTGCCATCTGGATCGGACCAAAAATTCCATTACAGCTGGGGCCGCTGTTCGGTCTGCGTTCCGATTTACTCTGGGATGTCATCGTGCTGGGTTACTGTTTTATTGCGTCGGTTCTGCCGGTCTGGATTTTATTGCAGCCGCGCGGTTACTTGGGCGGCATCTTTTTGTATGCCGCGCTGGGCGCCGGATTTATCGGTCTGGCGCTGGGCGGCGTGAAGGTGCAGTACCCGGCGTTCATCGGCTGGACCAGCTCATCGGGTATGCCGCTGCTGCCGATGTTATTCGTTACAGTGGCTTGCGGCGCCTGTTCCGGTTTTCATGGGCTGGTCTGTTCGGGAACCACCTCTAAGCAGATCGAAAAAGAATCGGACTGCCGCATGGTCGGCTATGGCGCCATGATCCTCGAAGGGGTTGTGGCATTGATCGCGCTGGCGACTGTAATGATGCTGCCGCTGGGCGATCCGGCGCTAAAACTTTCTCCCGATCGGATCTACGCGCAGGGGCTGGCCAGTTTTGTTCAACAGTTCGGTATTCCGTATTCGCTGGCGATGTCGTTCGTGCTGCTGGCGTTCGCCACTTTTATTTTTGACACGCTCGATGTCGCGACGCGGTTGGGACGGTACATCATTCAGGAACTGTTCGGATGGAAAGGAAAAGCCGGTGCATTTGCGGCTACGCTGCTGACGCTGGCGATTCCTGCCTGGTGCGTCACGATGACGGTGACCGATGCCGCCGGCAAGGCAATTCCGGCGTGGCGTTTATTCTGGACTGTCTTTGGAACTTCTAATCAACTTCTGGCCGCGCTCACGCTGTTGGGATTAACCGCCTGGCTGCGTAAAAAAGGGAAGCCGTGGATTTTTGCGGCGGTTCCGTGCGTATTCATGATGACCATGACGATCTGGGCGTTGGTCACGCTGCTGCAGGGTTGGATTGTAAAACTGCATTCTGGAACAGCCACCATGCTCGATCCGGTCTCACTTACTTCTGTTTTGTTAATCGGCCTGGCGCTCTGCCTGCTGCTCGAAACTTCCCGCGTTCTCCGCTCGACTTCTTAACGAGGAGAAAAAGAAGGGGGGTAGCCTCTGATATTGCGTTTAACTAAGTGGTGAGAACAGGTATACTTATTGAAGAGGTCAAAATGCCACGGCTACGGTTAATCGGTATAACGCTTCTGGTGACGATCGGGTTCACGGTGCTGGGTCCGGCGCTGAGTTGCCCAATGCGTTCCGACTGTCGAATGGGCCGGGGAGCTGACAAGGAAGATTGTTGCACTCCCGCGAACGTTCTGGACGGCTGGAATCAAATCCCTTGTCGGCCAGAGCCGATTGCCACAGCCCAGCTCCAAACCGAAAAGCCGTCGCTTCAAACTATTGAAATAGCGGCTCCCGTCTTGGTCGGAGTCCCTTTTCCGAAGATAGCTTCCCGACTTCAAATAGAGTTCTCAGTTCCTCCACCGCTTTCTGTTCCTCGTTTTCTGCTCGACTGTAGTCTCCGCCTTTAATTCATACTCCACATGATTGTTTCGGCTTTTTAAAAGCCGCAGTCTGATTATTTCTTTATGGAGGTGAACCATGTTTTTCAAGCGTGTTGTTTTTGTGATTCTGTTTTTTGGAATGATTCCGGGGAGGGCTGTCTTTGCACAATCCTCTGAGCGAACGTTGATGCTGGACGAGGCGCTGGAGCTGGCCAAAGCCAGAAACCAGGAGATCGTTGCCGCCCAGAAACGGTGGGAAGAAGAAAAAGCGAAGATCGCGGTCATTAAAAGTTGGCCGGATCCTCAGCTTGGGGTTGAGTTCTGGGGCAAGAACGAAACTTGGTATGACGTTTCCCAGACGATCCCGTTTCCCGGAAAACTATCCATTAAAGGGGAAGCCCAGGCTCATGAAGCGCAGCGGCAGATGGAGCTGTACCAGGCCAAGGGTCAGGAAATTCTTCAAAAGGTCAAGGCCGCCTACTACGGGTATTTTCTGGCCCGTCGCCAGAAAGAACTCTTCGAGGAAAGTGTGGAGCTGTCCAAGCATTTCTCGATTGTGGCGGAGAACAAATATGCGATCAACCAAACCTCGCAGGTTGATGTCCTGAAAGCTCAACTGGAGTATTCAAAGGCGCTCAACATGTTGGTGACTTTAGGCCAGGACGTAGAGGTTGCTGAGGCGGAACTCAATGCCCTTTTAAACCAGCCGCCCGAAACTCCGCTGGGCAAGCCCACGGAGCCGCCGCTGCCGTCCCTGGACGTGAGCTATCCGGAGCTGGAGAAAATCGCTCTGGAAAAGCGACCCGAACTCCTCGCGGCGCAGCATCATGTCAACCATATGCAGGCTGAGCTGTCTTCTGCCCGCACCGAATTCCTGCCGGACACGATGGTGCAGTACAGCCGTCGGACCTTCAGCGATAGTGAAGGGCAAGACGACAACATCGTAATGGTGAAATTCAACGTGCCTCTCTGGTTTTGGAAGCAGGGATCTATGGTCAAAGCCGCCCGGCAGGCCAAAGAGGGGGCGGATGCGGAACTGCAGGCCACTGAGACGATGACCCGCGCGGATCTCAAGACGGTACTGGTCAAGGCGCAGACCGCCCGGCGGTTGGTGGAGCTGTACCGGACCAGCGTGATCCCGCAAGCCGAAACGGCACTGCGTGCCGCATCGGTTGGTTACGAGTCCGGCACCGCTGAATTTCTGGATGTGGTGGATAGCCAACGCAGTTGGCTGGAATTCCAGGTCGAGTATTTTCAAGCATTAGCGCAGTATTGGTCTTATCTGGCGGGTTTGGAGCGTGTGGTGGGCACAGATTTGATGACATTGCAGCGTCAAACCAAGGAGGCGCGAACATCATGAAACTGATCTCTCATCGAGTGATTTCCGTGTTGTTGCTTTCCGGTGTAATGATTGTCCCTGTCTTGTTTGCTGAGGGCTGCAAAGGGCAGACATCCGAGCCGGTCGATTCAAAGGCACAGGCGTCCTATTACTGTCCGATGCATCCGGACGTAGTGGCGGCGCAGCCGGTCAACTGTTCCGTGTGCGGGATGAAGCTGATTCTTAAGGAGACAGAAAAATGATCCATTTTCGGAAGCGGATCGTCTGGCTGCTTGTTGCCGGGACGGTGATCGCCATGCCACTTCTCCTCAGGGCCGGTGGCGAAAGCGGCAAACAGGCCTCAAGGCATGCGCACGAAGAAGCGTTGTACCAGTGCTCCATGCATCCGCAGGTGGTTTCTTCCAAGCCGGGAGACTGCCCTATTTGCGGCATGCGGCTGACACGGGGGGAGCGGAAAGGGAAAACGTTGGCCAAAGGAGCATCCGGTGAGCAGGGGAAACCGCTTTACTACCGGCATCCGATGCGGTCGGATGTGACGTCTCCCGCGCCGGCTAAGGATGAGATGGGGATGGATTACATCCCCGTCTACGATGAAGCCCAAACCTCGTCTCGTGGGACACCGGTTCCGGGTCACGCCGAGATTTTTCTCTCTCCCGAACGCCAACAGTTGATCGGCGTGCAGACAGCGACGGCGGAGGAACGGCCGCTGGCGATGACCATTCGCACCGTGGGCCGCGTGGCGTATGACCCGGAGTTGTACGGCGTGTTGTCGGAATACAGGGAAGCGGTCGCCGCGCAAGCGAAAATGAAAAACAGTCCCTTGCCGGAGATCCGGGAACGGGCTGATGCGCTGGTCCGTGCCGCTGCGTTGAAACTAAAACTGTTGGGTTTCAGCGATTCACAAACCGTTGAGTTTGTTAAAACCGGCGAACAAGCCGGCAACCTGCTACTCTCCTCTGAGATAGCCTGGATCTATGCCGACATTTATGAGTATGAAGCAGGAGCCGTCAAGCCGGGTCAATCGGCGCAGATCACCGCCGTCGGCTTGCCCGGCACGCGGTTGAACGGCGTTGTCAAAAGCGTCGACGCCGTTTTTAATGCTGCTACGCGTACTCTTCGAGCCCGGATCGAGACGCAGGACCCGGAAAAAATGTTGAAACCGGAAATGTTCGTGGATGTCGTGATTGAAGTTCCGTTGGGAACAAGGCTTGCGATTCCGGAGGAGGCGCTTTTTCAAGCCGGAGAAACGCAGTTGGTGTTTGTTGCCAAGGGTGAAGGTCATTTTGAACCGCGTCAGATTCAAGCTGGGCACCAGGCCGGCGGCTATTATGAGGTGCTGAGCGGGTTGTCGGCGGGTGAAAAAGTAGTCCGCTCCTCTAATTTCCTGATCGATTCCGAGTCCCGGTTCCGGGCCGCCGCGCAGGGATTTCTGGAGAGTGAACAAAAATGATCCGGCACATCATCGAATTCTCAGCCAAGAACAAATTTCTCATCCTGTTCCTTGTTGTCGTATCGATGATCGGTGGATGTTGGTCGGCCAAGAATATTCGGCTCGATGCGCTGCCGGATTTGTCGGACACCCAGGTGATCATCTATTCTCGCTGGGACCGGTCTCCCGACATCATGGAAGACCAGGTTACTTATCCGATCGTGACGGCGCTGTTGGGCACGCCGAAGGTCAAGGCAGTCCGGGGATTTTCCGATTTCGGCTACTCCTACGTGTACGTAATCTTCCAGGATGGCACCGATCTCTACTGGGCCCGCAGCCGGGTGCTGGAGTACCTCAGCAAAATCCTGCCGAAGTTGCCGCAAGGGGTTCAAACCGAGTTGGGTCCGGATGCAACAAGCGTGGGCTGGGTCTATCAGTACGCACTGGTCGATGAAGCGGGCAAAAACAGCCTGGCTGATTTGCGGTCTTTGCAGGACTGGTATCTGCGTTATCACCTGCAGGCCGTACCCGGCGTGGCGGAAGTGGCCTCCGTCGGCGGGTTCGTCAAACAGTACCAGGTCAACGTCGATCCTAACCGGCTTTTAACTTACAATATCCCGCTGACCCAGGTGATTGACGCGGTCCGGCAGGGCAACAACGACGTCGGCGGCCGGCTGTTAGAGATTTCTGGGGCGGAATACATGGTGCGTGGCCGGGGCTACGCGAAAAGTATCGAAGACCTTGAAGAAATCTCAGTGGGGACTAATGCGAAAACTGGCACGCCGATCCTGGTCAAACAGGTCGCCAGGGTCGAGATTGGCCCCGAAATCCGGCGCGGGGTCGTCGATTTGGATGGCAAAGGCGATGTCGTAGGTGGTGTTGTTATTATGCGCCACGGCGAGAATGCCCTCAATGTGATCCGTCGGGTCAAAGCCAAACTGGAGGAGCTTAAGCCGACGTTGCCCGAAGGAGTCCAGGTTGTGGAAACCTATGACCGCTCGGAGTTGATCCAGCATTCCATCTCGACACTTCGTCATACGCTGGTCGAAGAAATGATCATCGTCAGCCTGGTGATTCTCATTTTCCTCTGGCATATTCCCTCGGCCATCGTGCCGATCGTCACCATCCCGGTCTCGGTGCTGATCGCCTTTATCCCGATGTATCTAATGGGGTTGACCTCCAACATCATGTCGTTGGCGGGCATTGCCATTTCCATCGGCATCTTGGTGGACGGCGCGATTGTCGAAGTGGAGAACGCCTACAAAAAACTTCAGTTGTGGGAGGAGCAAGGACGGAAAGGCGACTATCATGAGGTCCGCTTGAATGCACTGAAAGAGGTGGGTCCCTCGGTTTTCTTTTCCTTGCTGGTGATCGCCGTTGCGTTCATCCCGATCTTTACGTTGATCGATCAGGAAGGCCGGCTCTTCAAGCCGTTGGCCTATAGCAAGAACCTGGCAATGGCCATTGCCGCGCTGCTGGCGATCACGCTCGATCCGGCGATGCGGATGCTGTTTACCCGGATGGATCATTTTCAGTTTAAGCCGCGCTGGCTCTGCTGGACTGCCAATCACGCGTTGGTGGGCCGCTATTATCCGGAAGAGAAGCACCCGATCAGCCGGTTCTTGTTCCGGATCTACGAGCCAGCCGCCCGCTTCGTGCTGCGGCACCGGGCCGGCACGATCCTGGCGGCCGTACTGATCGTGCTGACGACGATTCCGGTCTATCTCCGGCTCGGCTCGGAGTTTATGCCGCCGCTCAATGAGGGGAGCATCCTCTATATGCCGACGGCGCTGCCGGGCATGTCGGTGACGGAAGCCCAGAGAATCCTTCAGCTTCAGGACAAGATGCTGAAGGAATTTCCTGAAGTTGAGCGAGTTTTCGGCAAAGCCGGCCGGGCGGAGACTCCCACCGATCCGGCGCCCTTCTCAATGGTGGAAACGACAGTGATCCTCAAGCCTGAGAAAGAGTGGAGGATGCTTCCCCGGAGCGGGATTTTGGGGCGCTTTCTCCCTAAGCGGAGAATTACCTACAGCGAATTGATTGACGAGATGGACAGCACTTTGCGGTTCCCCGGCATTCCCAACATCTGGACGATGCCGATCAAGAACCGGATCGACATGCTTTCAACCGGTGTCAGGACTCCGGTCGGGATCAAGGTACTGGGGCCGGATCTGAAAGAGATCCAGCGGATCGGTGAAGAGCTGGAGCGAATCGTTAAAGAGGTGCCCGGAACACGTAATGTTTATGCCGAGCGGGTCGCCGGCGGCTACTTCATTGATTTTGTGCTCAACCGCAGGCAGCTGGCCCGCTATGGTTTGTCGGTCGATCAGGCGCAAATGATCATCATGTCCGCCATCGGCGGAGAGAATCAGACGACGATCCTTCAGGGGCGGGAGCGGTATCCGGTGAATGTCCGGTATGCCCGGGAGTTTCGGGATAATCTCCCCGCGCTGAAGCGAGTGTTGGTGCCGACTCCCTCCGGCGCTCAGATCCCCTTGGCGCAGCTGGCCGACATCCGGTTGCTGGAAGGGCCATCGATGATCCGGGATGAGAACGCGATGGTGGCCGGATACGTGTACGTGGACATTACAGGCCGGGACATCGGTCGATATGTCGGGGAAGCCAAGAAAGCGGTCGAGCAGCACCTCGACTTGCCAAAGGGTTACTCGTTGCTCTGGAGCGGACAGTACGAGAACATGCAGCGCGTGAAAGAGCGGCTGAAGGTCGTCCTTCCGCTGACGTTCCTCGTTATTTTTTTCCTGCTCTATCTGAACACGAAATCGACGGTGAAGACAGGGATCGTGCTGTTGGCGGTTCCGTTCTCGTTGGTGGGCGCAGTCTGGCTGCTTTATTTCCTGGGCTACAATGTTTCCATTGCGGTCTGGGTCGGCATGATTGCGCTGATGGGGCTGGATGCGGAAACGGGCGTCTTCATGCTTCTTTTTCTCGACCTGTCGTATCACGAGGCCGTCGAGAAGGGGAAGATGCGCACCGAGAAAGATCTGGAAGAAGCCATTATCCACGGGGCGGTTAAACGGGTGCGTCCCAAGATGATGACCGTTATGGCGGCTTTCATGGGATTGCTGCCGGCGATGTGGGCGCAAGGAGCCGGCGCGGACATGATGAAGCGGATCGCGGCGCCGATGGTCGGCGGCCTGGCCACCTCATTTATTCTGGAGCTTTTGGTCTATCCGGCGGTCTATTTCATTTGGAAATGGCGGTTTGAAATGAAGGAAGGCAAAGCGGATTGGATTGCAAAAAGACACACCGGCTAATCTGTTTGATTTCTAGTCTCTTTCGGTACGCGATTGCTCCCTCCTGTAATACAATGAAGGAATGTCTATGTTGTTTCCTGATTCCGAAAAATACCGCGAAGCCGTAGAAATTATCCGCGTACTAAAAGCAGCCGGCCACGACTCGTTTCTCGTCGGCGGCTGTGTGCGCGATTTCTTACGCGGCATGGAACCAAAAGATTTTGATATCGCGACGGGCGCCCGCCCCGAGCAGGTCGAGAAATTGTTTCCGAGAACTATTCCGGTCGGCGTACAATTCGGCGTGCAGATCGTTCTGCGCGGCGAAGTTCAGTACGAAGTGGCCACGTTTCGCACCGACGGCGATTACAAAGACGGCCGCCACCCGCAGGGCGTTACATTCTCCAATCCGAAAGAAGATGCGCTGCGCCGCGACTTCACTGTGAACGGCCTGTTCTACGATCCGGTCGATGGAAAAGTGATCGATTATGTCGGCGGTGAGAAGGACCTGAAAGAAAAAGTAATTCGCGCGATTGGTGATCCTACGAAACGGTTTTCAGAAGACAAACTGCGTATTTTGCGCGCCGCTCGTTTTGCCGCCAATCTTGGTTTTACAATTGAGCCGCAAACCATGCGCGCCATGCATGAATTGGCCGGCAAGATTACCGAGGTCAGTCCCGAACGGATCCGCGATGAATTGATTAAACTGTTTACCGGTCCCGATCCGGGGCGGGGGCTTTTGCTGTTGGATGAGGCAAAGTTGCTGCCGGTCATTCTGCCCGAAGTGGATCGGATGAAAGGGGTCCAGCAGCCGCCCGAGTTCCATCCGGAAGGCGATGTTTTTATTCATACGAAACTGGTACTCGATGAAGTGCCGAACGCTGCGGTGCCGGTGGCCATCGGCGCATTACTGCACGATATTGGGAAGCCGCCCACATTCAAGGTTGCCGAACGGATCCGGTTCGACGGGCATGACCGCGTCGGTATGCAGATGGCCGTAAATATCTGCAAACGGTTAAAGTTCTCGAATGATCAAACCGATGCAATCGCCGAGGTGGTGGGCGGGCATATGCGCTTCAAGGATGTGAAGCAGATGAAATTGTCCACGCTGAAGCGGTTCCTTGCCAAGCCTACTTTTATGGATGAGCTGGCGATGCACCGTGCCGACTGCATGGCATCGCACAAAGATATTTCCAACTGGGAATTTTTAAATCAAAAACTGATCGAAATTCCCGTGGAGGAAATTAAACCCAAACCATTATTGACGGGCACCGATCTGTTGAATGCCGGATATCCGGCCGGACCTGCGATGGGCCGCATATTAAAAGCGGTCGAAGAGAAGCAGCTCGAAAAAGAACTGACCAGCGCCGAAGAAGCGCTGGCCTGGGTACAAAAGGAATTTCCCCGCAAATGATTTTCGCTGTGTTGCAGCAGATCGTCGCGGTTTTTGCCTGGATCGGCATCGCGCTCTGCACGCTGTTGTTCACACTGCTGATGGCGTTTTATTATCCGCTGGCATTGCTGATTGATCGCGATCGCAAAGGGCTGCACCGGCTGGCTTCTTTCTGGGGACGCTGTTTGATTTCGCTGGCGCCCGGCTGCCGTGTTCAGGTGATCGGCGCCGAGAATCTTCCAAAAAACAAGCCGGTTATTTTCGCCTGCAACCACCAAAGCTATGTCGATATCCCAACGCTCTTTTTTCTGCCCGGTCAGTTTAAATGGATGGCCGATGCCGGATTATTTCATATTCCGGTTTTCGGTCAGGCGCTGTCGATGGCCGGATATATTCCGGTTAAGCGCGGCGACCCCAAGGCGGGCGTGGCGGCAATGGCGCACGCCAAACAGGTGCTCAGCCGCGGCATTTCTATTTTTATTTTTCCGGAAGGAACGCGCAGTACCACCGGTGTTCTGGGCCGGTTTCAAAGCGGCGGATTCCGCGTGGCGCTGGCATCGCAAACACCGGTTGTTCCGGTGCTGTTAATCGGCACGCGCCAGTTATTGCCTCGCAACAGCTGGTATTTCCGGTGGGGAATCCGTTTACAGGTTCGGATTCTGCCGCCGATGCAGCCGCCGGCCGACGCGCACGGAATGCGTCTATTTATTCATGCGGTCCGTACAAAAATGCGCGCTGAATATCAGCGCAGTTTGAAGCAGTACCGTTAACTTGGTACGATAAGCCTATGAAAACAGCCGGAACTTCCAAGGGCGCACTCGCCACCGTATTCGGAATTGTTTTTATCGATTTGGTTGGTTTCGGAATCATGATTCCGATCCTTCCTCTTTATGCGCAGCAATTCGGCGCCACACCGTTGACGATCGGTCTTCTGCTGGCCAGCTACTCACTGATGCAGTTTATCTTTTCGCCGATTTTGGGCCGTTTGTCGGACCGCTTCGGCCGCCGGCCGATTTTACTGCTGAGCATCCTGGGTTCTTCCGCCGCTTTTTTGATGATGGGTCTGGCACACACGCTGTGGTTTCTTTTTCTGGCCCGCATTTTGGATGGTGTTACCGGCGGTAATATTTCGACGGTGCAGGCCTATATCGCCGATGTGACTGAGGCGAAGGACCGTTCCAAGGGAATGGGTTTGATCGGCGCGGCATTCGGGCTGGGTTTTATTTTTGGTCCGGCCATCGGCGGTGTGATGAGCCATTTCTCGATGTCGGCTCCGTTCTATTTCGCAGCGGCTCTGGCCGCGTTGAATTCGGTCGCGGTTTATTTCTTTCTGCCCGAGAGTCTCAAACCCGAGCATAAGACAACGGCCCGCCGCGGTTCCGTTCGCGAAGTTTTCCGCGAAGCGAAAGGGAACAGTCTTTTTCTTGTGATTGGATCCTATTTTTTCACGACGGTTGCGTTCTCATTATTGATGGCAACCTATCCGTTGTTCGCCGCGCGTCAATTCGGATTCAGCGCTCCGCAGGTTGGCTACGTCTTTGCCGGCATGGGAATTCTCGGCGCGATCATCCAGGGTGGTTTGTTGGGATGGCTCTTGAAGGTTCTTAATGATAAAACGCTGGCCATTATGGGAACCATTATTTTGGCGGCCGGTTTTTTCATTCTGCCGTTGAGCCATGGTGTGGCGATGCTGGTGATTGCGACGACAGCGACGGCAATCGGCCATGGCCTGGTGGCTGCGCCGATGAACGGAATGGCTTCCAAAAGTGTCGGCGCCGCGGCGCAGGGGCGGGTTTTGGGCGTCATGCAGTCGTCGGCCAGTCTGGCGCGTGTGGCCGGGCCTGTTCTGGGTGGTTTTTTGCTGAACTGGGAGATTGTCCACGGCTATCCTCATTTCGGACGGTTTGCTTACTGGGCCGGAGCCGCCGTCATCCTCGTATCGTTCGCGTTCACGATGGCATTGAAAGTAACGGAATAAAATGCCTGCGGCTGAAGCGCTGTTAATTGTTGCGGCCAGCGAGCAAAGCGCCGATCTCTATTACGCCACCCGCTTTTTAGCGCCCGACGCTTTTATCTTCACCCAGATCGATGGGCGAAAAATCCTGATCATGAGCGATCTGGAGATCGATCGTGCCAAAGAACAATCGTCCGCCGACGAAATCATTTCTTACTCCTCGTTACAATCCGAAGCGAAGAAAAAAACCGGCGGTCCTGTAGGCATGGCCGGCGTGCTCGATCATTTTTACAAAACGCGAGGTGTTGCTTCTATTTCAGTTCCGCCCAGTTTTCCGGTGGCAATGGCCGATGCGCTGCGCGAGAAGGGTTATTCGTTAACCGCCGGCAAAGAACCGTTCTTCCCGCAGCGGATGGTAAAACGGCCCGATGAAGTGGCCGCCATTCGCGAAACAATTAAGGCCACCGAAGATGCGATTAAGACAGCGATCGATCTGATCACGCAGTCGGAAATTCATGGCGACGAACTTTGGCTGCGCGGCCGGCCGCTGACTTCGGAATTGGTCCGTAAAACGATGCATTTGTCGATGATGGGCGATGATTGTCTTGCAAAGGAAACCATTGTGGCCGGCGGCCTTCAAGCCTGCGATCCGCACTGCATCGGGTTTGGTCCGTTGAAAGCGCATTGGCCGATTGTGCTGGATGTTTTTCCCGTATCGACGCGCAGCCACTACTACGCCGATATCACGCGCACTATTGTTAAAGGCAAGCCGTCTGAGAAAGCCAAAACAATGTATCGGATGGTGCGCGAGGGGCAGGAGATTGCGTTCGGTATGCTCAAGCCCGGCGTCGACGGAAAAGCGGCCCATGATGCGATCCTGAAACATTTTGAGAAGAACGGCTTCAAGACCGGTTTGATTGACGGCCGGATGCAGGGATTTTTTCACGGTACCGGCCACGGGTTGGGCCTTGAAATTCACGAGGCTCCGCGCGTGGGCGGCGTTTCCGATATTTTGCAGGAAGGGCAGGTTGTTACCGTTGAGCCGGGGCTTTATTACCTCGATGCCGGCGGGATCCGCATTGAAGATGATGTGTTGATCACCAAAACCGGCTGTGAAATTCTCAGCACATTCCCGCGCGTTTTCGAGCTGGGGTAACTCCGCCACTAATTGTCATGCCGAGATCGTTTTTGCTCGGCATCTAGTTTTTAAAACCCAAGATTCCGGGCAAGTACAATCCCGGAATGACAGCTCACTGCGGTAATTGTGTATTATGAGTTAATTCAAACTGAGCTATGGTCGCTTCGTGGGTGAGTGTTAACCCGATCGAATCAAGCCCCTTAATCAGATAATCTTTCACGCCGGGCTCAGTCTCAAACCGGATCTTCATTTCTTCCTGCGGGAATGAAATTCGGACAATCTGTTTTTCAAGATCAACAATGGCTTCCACCGCCACGGTCTGCTTGTTCATCTTCTGAAAGATTGCATCGACTTCCGCATCGGACAGTTCAATCGTTAACAGGCCGTTTTTCATGCAGTTGTTGCGGAAGATATCGGCAAATGAAGTAGCAATGATCACGCGCAGACCGTATTGATCCACGGCCCAAACCGCATGTTCGCGCGAAGAGCCGCACCCGAAATTATTGCGCGTTACCAGAATTGAAGCATTCATAAATCGCGACTGGTTTAATTCAAATTCCGGGTTGGGGGAGCCGTCGGCCAGGTAGCGCCAGTCAAAAAAGAGGCTTACGCCAAACCCGGTCCGTGCAATCGATTTTAAAAACTGTTTCGGGATAATCTGATCGGTATCAACATTGGCCTTGTCCAGCGTGGCCACCACTCCGTGATGAGTCGTAAAGGCGCGCATCTTATTTCCAGTCCCGGATATCAACGAAATGGCCCGAGACGGCCGCGGCCGCCGCCATTTCAGGACTCACCAGGTGTGTTCGTCCGCCTTTACCCTGGCGTCCCTCAAAGTTCCGGTTCGAAGTGGAAGCGCACCGTTCGCCCGGCTGCAGATAATCGGGGTTCATCGCCAGGCACATGCTGCATCCCGACTGCCGCCACTCGGCGCCGGCTTCTTCAAAAATTTTACCCAGTCCTTCGGCTTCGGCTTGCGCGCGGACCTGCTGTGATCCGGGAACCACCAGCGTTTTTACGCCGGGCGAGACCTTACGGCCCTTCAATATTTTTGCCGCGGCGCGAAGGTCTTCAATGCGGCCGTTGGTGCAGCTTCCGATAAAGACGGTATTGATTTTAATATTCGTCAACGGCGTGCCGGGCGTCAACCCCATGTAATCGAGCGCCTGCTCGACATCTTTTTTGTTGCAGCCGGGAACTGCGTCGGGCGCCGGGATTTTGCCGGTCACATCAATGACCATGCCGGGGTTGGTGCCCCAGGTCACCTGCGGCGCGATCTGCGCGCAATCGATCGTCAGCGTCCGGTCATACACAGCGCCGGGGTCGCTCGGCAGCGATTTCCAGAACGCCAGCGCCTTGTCAAACGCGGCGCCTTTCGGCGCGAACGGGCGGTTGCCCGACGCGATGTAGTTAAAAGTGGTTTCGTCCGGTGCGATCATTCCGGCGCGCGCGCCCGCTTCAATCGACATGTTGCAAATCGTCATGCGCGCTTCCATCGACAGGGAACGGATCGCCTCGCCGCAATATTCCAGCACATGCCCGCTTCCGCCGGCAGTGCCGATCAGCCCGATCATCTTTAAGACCATATCTTTGGAAGTGATGCGCGGATGCAGCTTGCCGGTAAATTCAACTTTAAAGGTTTTTGGCTTTTTTTGCGGCAGGCACTGCGTCGCCAGCACATGTTCTACTTCGGAAGTACCGATGCCGAATGCCAGCGTGCCGAACGCGCCATGCGTCGAGGTATGCGAATCACCGCAGACCACGGTGGTACCGGGCAGTGTTAAGCCGAGTTCCGGCCCGATGATATGGACGATCCCTTGTTGATCGCTCTGCAGATCGTACAGTTTGATGCCGAACTCTTTGCAGTTCTTCGAGAGCGCTTCGACCTGTGCGCGCGAAATAGGATCTTTGATGTTGAACCGGTCATCGGTCGGGATGTTGTGGTCCATCGTCGCGAAAGTTAGGTCGGGGCGGCGCGCTTTGCGGCCGGTGACGCGTAGTCCGTCAAACGCCTGCGGACTGGTCACCTCGTGGATCAGGTGCCGGTCAATATAAAGGATCGCGGTCCCGTCGGAGAGCGTCGTGACCAGGTGGTTTTGCCAAATTTTTTCGAACAGTGTCTTAGCCATGGGAACAAATAGTATACAACAAGGAGGCCGGCTCGTCGATATGCTCCAATCGCGGGTTATTCAGAGTCGGCTCGGGCATGGGAGCCGTGGACACGCTAGGAATGGACTACCCATTCCGTCGCTCTGTCTGCGGC
>JAHFFE010000013.1 GCA_023248155.1 Candidatus Omnitrophota bacterium
CGTCTCGTCGAAGAGGCACACGACCGCGCCCGTTCCATATTGACCGAGCATAAGCCCCGCCTGAAACGGCTGGCCGACACGCTGCTCGAAAAAGAAGTGCTCGACGGCGACGAAGCCAAACGGATCGTCATGTCCGACGAGCCGGTTCCTCCCGTTTCTCCGGCCGAGGGGCAATCAAGTCAGCCCCTGGCTGGCTGACAGCCTACTTGCCAAAACCGTTCGTGCTGAGCTTGTCGAAGCACAAGCGCCCGCTGCTGATGGGCATTTTAAATATTACCCCCGATTCATTCAGCGACGGCGGCCGTTATTCCACTGTCAGCCGCGCCGTGGCGCGCGCGCTGGAAATGCAAAAGCAGGGGGCCGACATCATTGATATCGGCGGCGAATCAACACGGCCCGGCGCTGCGGCGGTTTCCGTCGCGCAGGAATTGCGCCGCGTCATTCCGGTCATTCAGCGGTTGGCGCCGCGTCTGGAAATTCCGATCTCCATCGATACGTCCAAGGCTGAAGTGGCGCGCGAAGCAATCGCAGCAGGCGCTTCATTGGTCAATGATGTGACGGCGCTGCGCGATCCGAAAATGGCGGCTGTAGTAGCTCAATCAAAATTGCCGGTGGTTTTAATGCATATGCGCGGCACGCCGCGCACGATGCGCAGTAAAACCAATTACCGCCGCCTGGTTCCCGAGGTTGCGGCCGAATTAAAAACAGCGGTTCAAAAAGCGGTTCGCGCCGGTATTTCCCGCGATAAAATTATTGTGGATCCCGGCATCGGTTTTTCAAAAACAGCAGGGCAGAATCTTCAGTTGTTGCATGGCCTGGCGGCGTTTAAAAAAGCGTTGGGGCTGCCGGTCTTAATCGGCCCGTCGCGTAAATCGTTCGTTGCCGCGTTGTCCGGCCCTGACCTTGACCAACGGGTGGCCGGAACGGCAGGGGCTGTGGCCGCCGGGATTATTCTAGGGGCCGACATTGTGCGCGTGCATGATGTCACTGAAATAAAATCCATTATTAATGTCATTGCGAGCATAGCGAAGCAATCTCGAGGTTATATATGCCAAAACTCGGTGTAAATATTGATCATGTCGCCACGCTGCGCCAGGCCCGGCGGGGAATCTTTCCCAGCCCGGTCGGTGCGGCGCTGACCGCGCAAAAAGCCGGTGCCGACAGCATCGTCTGCCATCTGCGCGAAGACCGGCGGCATATCCAGGATGCCGACCTGACGGCGATCAAAAAGGCGCTTCGTATTCCGCTCAATTTGGAAATGGCCGCCAGCCCTGAAATTGTCCGGATTGCCTGCAACCTCAAGCCGTATCAGGCCACGCTGGTTCCCGAGCGCCGCCAGGAATTAACCACCGAGGGCGGCCTGAATTTATCCGGCGCGCAGAGCCGTTTGAAATCGGCGATTCAAAAACTAAACAAGGCCGGCATCCGCGTCAGCTTGTTCATTGATCCTACTCCGGAAGCGGTCCGCCGCTCCGTCGCACTCGGCGTTCCAATGATCGAACTGCATACCGGTTGCTATGCCGAAACACAAACCGCGTCGAGCCGCGCGCGCCGCTTAAAACAAATTCAAGCGGCCTCGGCGCTGGCGCATCGCCTCGGATTAATCGTCGCGGCGGGGCATGGCCTCGATTATAAAAATGTAAAACCGGTGGCCGCGATTGCAAAAATGGAAGAACTCAACATCGGGTTTTCAATCATCGCGGAATCACTGCAAACCGGATTGTATCAAGCGGTCCGCAAAATGAAACAGCGGGTGCAGTAATGGGTATCGTCGGGATGGGAATAGACCTGGTTGATGTGGCCCGTTTTCAGCAGGCAGCCACGCGGTGGGGCAACCGGTTCCTGGTTCGTCTTTTCACGCCGGACGAACTGGCGTACGCCAATCAGCACCGGTTTCCGATGCCGCATTTAGCAGCCCGCTTCGCCGCCAAAGAAGCGCTGGTCAAAGCATTGGGAGCACCCAAAGGCCTCGGACTGGAATGGCAGGATGTCAGCATTCTTCGCAACGACGCCGGAAAACCGCAAGTCCGGCTCAAAGGGACCATGCAGCGCTGGGCGCATCTGCGTGTTCATTTGTCGTTAACGCATACCAACCGCCACGCGATCGCCACGGCGCTGGTGACGGAGTAACCCGTATGAAACCAAAACTGAATCCTCAGAAATTAATCCGGCCGCTCTTAAAGCGCAACCCCGATACGCATAAAAATGATTACGGCCACCTGCTGATCATCAGCGGCTCGCTCGGGCTCAGCGGCGCGCCGGTTCTTTGTTCAACCGCCGCGCTTCGTTCGGGCGCCGGACTAGTTTCGATGGTCGTTCCGCGCTCCGTTTATTTCCAAACCTCCAGCCGCTCATTGGAAGCGATGGTCTATCCGGTCGCCGAGACTGCGCAGGGCGGCACTGTTTCTCCGTCGGCCAGCAACCTGATCGGCATCTTGATGAAGCGGGCCACCGTTTTGGCGATCGGTCCCGGAATGGGCCGCCATCCCAAAACCGACGCGCTCATTCAGAAAGTAGTTTTGCAATCCGATGTTCCGGTCGTGATTGATGCCGATGCCATCAACGCATTTTCAGGTAATTCCCGGTTATTGAAAAATACGCGCGCGCCGCTGATCTTAACGCCGCACCCCGGCGAGATGGCCCGCCTGTTGGGAATTCCGACCGAAGCGGTCGAGCGCGACCGCAAAGCAGTCGCTCTGCGTGCGGCCAAAACGCTGGGGCAGTGCATCGTACTCAAGAGCCATCAAACGCTGGTGGCCGATCCGTCGGGCAATCTTTATCGCAACACGACCGGCAATCCCGGCATGGCCACCGCCGGTGCCGGTGATGTGCTCACCGGAATTATCGCCGCACTACTTGGGCAGGGACTGCTTCCGTTTGAAGCGTCCGTTGCCGCTGTTTATCTGCATGGGTTAGCCGGTGATATCGCGGCCGAGCAGGTAGGGCAAATCAGTTTAATCGCAGGCGACATTATTAATGCGCTTCCTGCTGCCTTTCATTCGCGTTAGAATCAATGAATCGATGCTGGCGTAGCTCAATGGCAGAGCTGCTGTTTTGTAAACAGCCGGTTGGAGGTTCGATTCCTCTCGCCAGCTCATTATTTCCGTAATTAAGGGAACTCCGCATGAAAATAATCACTAAAACATTAACATCCGCCGAACTCAAACAACTGGCCGCCGCCTTATTTGGAAATATGGTGAAGGCCGTTGTCGATGTTGAAAAAGAGATTATTGCCGTAGACGCTGAATTGCACTCCGATCTCGAAGCATTGCTTCTCGAGAATGAATCAAAACAAAATAATCTTTGGGGAATCAACCTTTACCCGGAACTATCGGGCAAAGACTTTGTCGAATTTGACTCCATGATTAATATGCGTCCATCGCAGGGCAATTCCAGCCGCAGCGTTAACGACGAGAAAACCCGCCAAAAAATTTATGAAATTGTTGCCAAAAGGATTATTGCGTGAACCCGCAGCATAAAGAACTCGCAGCAGGCCGGTGGAGCCAGTTATCGTTCCTCGAGCAAATGGCCAACATCGGAAGCGAAGTTGAGCGCGCTTTAAATTGGCAGTCCAAGCAGAATGTCCCTTACAGCCAAAAAGCATTCGAGCGTGCGCTTGAACTGGTTGATCTCACCTTGGACCATTGCGCAAGCAAGCCCCGTTTTAAAGAGCTTGCCCGAGTGCGTGAAACATTAGTCGATTACTTCGGTGGTACCAATCAATTCCAGTCGACCGAAGCGCTTTGGAGAGGGTACTTCTTGCCGTTTGTTTATGCCGCGCGCCGGCACCATTAATTTGCGCCCGACAATCTACTCATTCAAAACCGTTTGGCGATTCTCAGCCCCGATAGAGCAGGTATGGGATATTCTCTGGGCCGTCGACCATTGGCCATCCTGGTGGAGCGGCCTCACAAGCGTGCAGTTGATCCAACCAGGAACCGGGCCCGATGGGCTGGGCACGGTCCGGCGGTTTGCCTGGAAAACAAAATTGGGCTACCGGCTTGTCGTTGATCTCAAACTCATTCAGGTAGAACGCCTGCACCGGATTGAAAGCAGGGCTTCCGGTGATTTAGAGGGAACCGGCATCTGGACACTCACCCCCGAGGGTAATGAAACCATCGTGCAGTACGACTGGAATGTATCTACCACCAAGCGCTGGATGAACTGGCTGGCGCCCGTTGCCCGGCCGCTATTTAACTGGAATCACGACGAGGTAATGCAAGCAGGTGAAGATGGTCTCCGTGTATACCTGCGTCGATAACGCGCAAGGCCTCGCCGATTTAATCCAGGCGCTGCGTCCCGCAGCCCGCGTCGGCATCGACACCGAAGCCGATAGCCTGCACCATTACTTCGAGAAAGTTTGCCTCATCCAGTTAAGTTTTTCGGGAGAGAATTATATTATCGATCCGTTGAGCGGTGTGTCGCTTTCGGAGTTTTTCGACGTGCTATCCCAGAAAGAATTGATTTTTCAGGGCGCCGACTTTGACCTGCGCATTCTCAAGAAGTCATTCGGGTTCCGGCCCAAAGCTCCCATTTTTGATACCATGCTGGCCGCCCAGGTTCTGGGTTACGAAAAAATCGGCCTCGCGGCGCTGGCTGAAAAAATCGTCGGAATTTCAATGTCGAAAACCGGACAAAAAGCCGACTGGTCCCAGCGGCCATTGCCCGAGCGGCTGTTGACCTATGCCTCCGATGACACAAAATATCTGGAAACCATCGCCGATGCCCAAACAGAAACCCTTCAAAAACTCAACCGGGTTGTCTGGCATCAGGAATGCTGTGCGCGCGTAGTTGAAACCTCCGGACTTCCCGATAGAAGTGAAGGGAAAGAGGCCTGGCGCGTTAAGGGATCGTCGCTGCTGTCCTCCAACGAACTTATCTTTGTGCGCGAGATTTGGAAATGGCGCGATGAGGCCGCCCGCGAAAAAGATTACCCGCCTTTTTATATCTTAAAGAATGAAGATTTGATCGAACTTGCTGTATGGCAAGCGAAGAATTTAAAAAGCCCGCTAAGCCAGGGCCCCGCATTTTTAAAAAGGTTCACCGGGGAAAGACTTGCGCGGTTGGAAAATGCGATTCAGTCCGCGAAGAACACTCCCGCAGAGCAATGGCCGCTTCCAAAAGAAAGAACAGAGTGGTCCACCGAGCGGGCCGATCCTGAAAAACTGGAATCGTTGTTGGCCGCCTGCAAAACGCTGGCCACGCAGCTTGAAATCGAATCTTCTTTTCTGGCCTCGCGCGGCGCGTTAACGGCCGTAATTCAGAATCAACCCCGATCCATTGAACAGGTAATGGAAGTGGGCGGTATGATGCGTTGGCAGGCCGAATTGATGATGCCTGCAATTAATGGCCTGGGGTTATAATGAGTCGATGATGAAGGCGGGTGAGGGTGGTCCTCGGTATTTTTTCAACAGAATAAATAGTTCTTGCGTGATAGCAGTAATTTTTGTATAGTAGACAAATGTATATATCGTGTTTTTGCTGCTTGTTCGATTTAAAAAATTCCCAATAATTGCTATAATTTATCAGAAGCCTTAACGAGAGGTGCTAATGCTAAACGCAATTGTGCTTACCCCAAATAAGATTTCTAACACGAACACTCTTCTTAGCCAGTCAGGTTCTCAGCGCAAATTTAAAATTCTATCGCTTTTTTCCGGTTGTGGGGGATTAGATCTTGGGTTTTCGGGAGGGTTTTCTTTTCTTGGGAAAAAATACCCCAAACGTTCTTTCGAAACAATTTGGGCTAATGATTTAGATGAATCGGCATGCGAAACTTTTAGGAGAAATTTCGATCACGATACGGTTTGTGGTGACATAACAAAAATCCTTGATTCAAAGCAATCAATCTCTTTATTTGATAAAGCTATGCCAGAAACCGTAGACGTTGTGTTGGGAGGATTTCCTTGTCAAGATTTCAGCCATGCGGGAAAACGAAAAGGATTTAGTAGTAAGCGAGGGGTTCTTTATCGTAGTATGGCCGAGGTTATCAAAAAAACTCGACCGCTCGTGTTTGTGGCCGAGAATGTTCGCGGTCTTTTAACAATGAATCACGGGGAAGCGATAAAGACAATCGTTAAGGATTTTGAAGGACTTGGCTATCACGTTGTTTACAAGCTGTTGACTGCCGCGGATTACGAGGTTCCTCAGGTAAGGGAAAGAGTCATTATTGTTGGAACGAGAAAGGACAAGCTTCCTCCGTTTGAGTATCCAAAGCCGATTTTAGATAAGCGAAATTGGATAAGCCTGAAAAGAGCCATTGGAGATCTTGAAAGACATGATGAAGGGAAGATTGCCAATCACTATTGGTCTAAGGCCAAAAAAAACGAAGGTCAGGGAAATAGTATGGTGTCAGCAGATAAGCCTGGACCCACGATGCGAACCGAGCACCATGGAAACATAGAGTATCATTGGAACGGCAAGAGAAGATTGTCCGCTCGAGAGGCGGCCAGAATACAATCTTTTCCGGATGATTTCGTGTTTTATCCGTCTACCTCTGCTGCCTATAAACAGATTGGCAACGCTGTTCCTCCGGTCTTGGCCTGGCATATCGCCGCAGCTGTCGAAAAATTCTTGAATAATCATATGAAATAACTATGGTTTACGCTGAGGAAGCTTGCGCCACAGAAAGTCAGTTTTGCGATCTGCTCAAAAGAACGAAAACACTGCTCCTACCCCTGCTATCCAAAGAAACTGACCTCTCGCCAATTCATTTTGAAGATCTTGTTTTTGAACAGATGAGTGAAGCGGCGAAGGGTACTGTTTTTGAGGGAACGATTAAAAGAGTTGGTCTGCACGCTTTCCCTGACATTGTGGCCAAGGGATACTTTGGCGTTGAAGTGAAAATGACGACGAGTGATCACTGGACGTCGACAGGAAACAGCATCCTCGAATCTTCAAGGGTAGCTGGTGTAGATAAAATTTATATCATGTTTGGTAAATTCGGCGGAATCCCCGATGTTTGTTATCGAATTTATCATGAGTGCTTGTCTGAAGTAAGCGTCACTCATTCGCCCCGATACAGAATTAACATGGAATTGTCTTTGGGACAATCAATATTTGATAAGATGGGTATCAAGTACGATATTTTGCGTAAAGATCCGAACCCAATTCAAAAAATCAAGACTCATTATCGGTCTTTGTTGAAAGAAGGTGAAGAGCTCTGGTGGATGGAGCAAAGCGGAGATAGTAGGGTAGTTAGTCCTATTATTAAGCCTTTCAGGGGTTTGAGCACCGCGGAACAAGAAGAAATCATTGTCGAGGCGATGATCCTGTTTCCGGAAATGTTTGGAAACAGCACGGCGAAATTCGAACGATTCGCCGCGTATCTTATTTCCAAATATAATATTGTGTGCCCTAACGCGAGAGACCTTTTTTCTGCCGGCGGGTCCGTGAAAATAAGAATAAAGAAGAAATCTATCGCAGTGCCCCGAATACTGCATAATTTACATCGCAGAGCCAAATCAATTGAGAAAAAAATAAAGAGAATAGACGATGAAACACTTTTGTTTTATTGGAGAATTAATGCGCTGAAAAAAGATCGTTTAGCGCAATGGAAAAAACTTGCCGATGCCAAAACCGCTCTCCTTAAATCCAACAAATTTTCAATTTCGGCTTCTGACGTGTTTGATGCCGGACTTGCGTGAAAAAGACAACCAACTATTTAAATCGTAACTTCAAGAAAAAAAGAAGCAACGATCTGCTCACCCCGCGAAAACGTTCAAAGCGGATGTCTGGAATTCGGTCTAGGCAAACAAGATTCGAGATGGAATTTATCGCTGCTCTTCGAAAATCTACAAGCTATAGATTTAGAACGAATGCGACTGACATAAAAGGAAAGCCTGACATCGTTTTTTGGAAGCAGAAGTTGTGTGTGTTTTTGGATAGCGATTTTTGGCATGGTTGGCAATTTCCTCGCTGGAAGCATCTTCTGAAGAACGATTTTTGGCGGACTAAGATTATAGTGAATAGAAGACGTGATTTGAAAACCACCTCATATTTGCGCCGGCATGGGTGGCATGTTGTGCGAATATGGGAGCACGCTATCAAAAGCAATCGCAATTTCCAGATCAGTAGAATTACAGAAGTTTTAAAAGTATGTGCGTAACGGTACCGCTGAGATAAGTTAGGGTGTAACGGTACCGGGTTCGCGGGGGACAGGTAACAAAGGATAGATCCTCAACCGAAGATTTTGAGGATGACAAAAATCAAAAGGAGAATATGAAATGGGAAAAATGCTGAAATGCAGGGATGTGGGTGTGGATTGTGATTTTGAGATGCACGGGAAGAGCGAGGAAGAAATTCTTCAGAAGGCGGCCGAGCATGCCAAGGGCTGTCATCAGGGAGTGCAGATAACCCCGGAGCTGATTGCCAAGATCAAGGGTGCCATTAAGAGCGAGGGCAGTTCTTGTTGCGGGGGTGATCCGACCTGCTCGAAATAGATCCGGGCGTAACGGTATCGGAAGAGTAATGCAATGCGTCGCAGGGCGCTTTTTTCTTGACACCAATATTGCTTAATATGCATAAATATTGTAATGTGATGAGATCACGAATTGTGCCTCAAAAGAATTCTTGGTTGATATTGACAATATAACTTAGGAGTTATATACTTATGAGTGTCAGGGAAGTTGTTTATTACGCGGATTCCAGGGGTCGGTATCCGGTTCTTGAGGAGTTAGAGGAGTTGACTTCCGATGAGCGGAAAAAGATCCTTGCGTACATTACACTGCTTGAAGAAGAGGGCGAAATGCTTCGCCGGCCGATTGCGGATTATGTCGGAGACAAGTTGTACGAGCTTCGGCCCAAGGCGCATCGGGTGCTCTACTTTTTCTACCTGAGAGAATATGTAGTCATTCTGCATCTGTTTCGCAAGAAGACGGAAGCTCTTCCTGAGCGACAGAGGCAGATTGCGCTGGGTCGAATGAGAGATATCATTCAGCGTGCGAAGGAAGGAAAGATTTCTTTTGGAGGAGGATTGCGATGAAACGGATTCGGCTGGTAACACATCGAGAAGTAGTAAAGAAGTACCTCAAAGATGAAAGATTTAAGAAAAGCTATGAGGAGGAACTCGAGGAGCTCCGCATTGTGCACGCATTGATTCGTCTTCGGGAGCGCAAAGGTTTGACGCAGGCTGCGCTGGCTCGCCGGATGCATGTGAGTCAGCCATTTGTTGCCAAGCTGGAGTCTGGCCATATCCGAAACTTCAATCTCGAAACTTTAGTGAAAGTGGCAATTGCTTTGGACAGTGAATTGGAAGTGCGGTTTCGACCGCACACCGCTCGTGCGGCATGAAAGCGCTGTAACAGGGCCGTATGCCAACTTCACCACTGGATGAACTGATGATTGAAGGCGGCCTTTCCAATGCCGATTTGGTGAAGGCATCGACCCAGCAGCTGACATTCAAGCAGGTTCAAAAAGCCCGCCAAGGAAAGCCGCTCACACCGAATGTTCGAAACAAGATTATCGCCGCACTTGAAGCGCTGGGCATACCGGTGCCGGGTTGCTGGGGTTCGTAATGTTAGCAGGACAGCCATTATTCAGATATAATTGAGCTAAGAAGAAAATGTCTCCTAAAGCCGAAATATTAACAAAAATAAGACAGCATTCCGATGAGCTAAAGGCCTATGAAATCAAGAAGGTAGGCCTTTTTGGTTCTTTTGCCCGATCAAGCCAGAATGCCAAGAGTGATATTGATATCCTGGTTGAATTTAACCGGGGCGGAAAAACGTTTGATAACTACATGGACTTCAAATTCTTTCTGGAGAAACTCTTTCATCGCAAGGTAGATTTAGTGATTAAAGATGCTTTAAAAGCTGGAATTAGGAATCGGGTGCTTTCGGAAGTAAAGTATGCGTGACCACAATTTGCCTGCTCTAAAGACGCAAATCCGCCGTATTTTGAAAAAGGCCTAACGGAAGACAAAATAATGGTTTCTAGAGATCGGCCCGGAATGGGCCAGCGCCGTACAATGCCCGCTGTAGATGAGAATGAACGCAGGTTTTATTCCGGCACAGCGATTGACCCGTCGCCGCGAATCCGTCTTGAAGACGGCAGTACGGAGTTCACGATGCGTGCAATGGATCTGCTTTGTCCCATCGGCATGGGCCAGCGCGGACTGATTGTAGCGCCGCCGGGTTCCGGCAAAACAACTTTCTTGCGGGATATCTGCCGGGCTGTGGAAAAAAGCCAGCCGACGATGAAGCAATATTGCTTGTTGGTGAATGAACGGCCGGAAGAAGTCACCGATTTTAAGCGGAATGTGCCGGCCGAAGTGCGTGCCTCTTGTTCGGATGAAACTTACGAGCATCATGTTCAGGTGGCCAATGATTTAATGAAGCAGGCGATTCGTGAGGCGGGCGCTGGGCAAAATGTTTTGGTGGTGATTGATTCGCTGACGCGGTTGGGACGGGCGCACAATGCGCAGATGCCCTCGGGCGGACGAACACTCTCGGGCGGCGTGGATACGCGCGCGCTGGAAGTGCCGCGCTCTATTTTTGGCGCCGCGCGCAAGATTGAGAACGGCGGATCGCTGACGATTCTGGCGACGATTCTTGTGCAGACCGGCAGCCGCATGGATGACCTGATCTTCGAAGAATTTAAAGGGACCGGTAATATGGAAATTGTTCTCTCGCGCGAAATCTCCAGCCAGCGGATTTATCCGGCGGTGGAGATTGCCAAGAGCGGTACGCGCAAAGAAGAATTGTTGCTGGAACCTGCCGAGCTGGAGGGAATTCATAAGCTAAGGAGAAGGTTCGCAGAGCTGCCTTCTGTGGAAGCAGCCAAAGCGCTGGTCGATCTGCTCGAGAAATATCCAACGAACAAGGAGCTGCTTGCGGCTCTTTCCCAATAGAACCAAGAAACCTTGTATCTTGTTCTACGGTACTGTGACATAATGCACTCACGATGCAAATGCGGGCTTGGTTGTTTTCCGCACTACGAAGTTCATACGGCTTAAAATCCGCGTTTTCTGTCTGTCTCTCGATTACATTAGCTTTCTGTTTTGTTTTTCCGGCACAATCCGTTTTTGCCAGAGAAACCAACGCCGTTATCTCTCAGAATCAATTCCTTTCGAGTGATTTTCCGCGCCTCTTTAAAAGCAAACAGTTTGAGAAAGCGTTGAAACTGTTGGATCGTTTGCTGAAGCAATATCCGCAGGACCCGTTGCTGCAGCGTTACCGTGGTTTGACGCTCGATAAATTGAACCGAAGACAAGAAGCCATCGCGGTTTATAAGCAAATCTTGATTGCGCACCCGGATCATGCGCCTACGCGGCTTTTCCTGGGTCTGGCTTATGCGCGTGAGGGGCAGCGCGATGCGGCGGCCCGGGAATTGCGCTGGGTGGCGGAAAACAGCGGTTCGTCAGAGTACCGGCACTGGGCACAAGCGCAGTTGACGCGGTTGAGGCAATTAGGCAGGAAGTCCGGCAAACGCGTTGTAAAAAAACCGTATTTGGCGGGGAAGGTCGGAGTTTTCTACGACAGCAACCCGCTGTTGATTCCGTCCGATGAAAATTTATCTTCGCGTGAAAAAGAGGATGGCGCCGATTATTCGATCGACTTGAAGTTGGGGTATCCGGTACTGCTGCGAAAAGATAGGCGTTTGGATTTGCAATATGTGGGACGGGAACTGTTGCATGACGGCGGAGCCAGCCGCGTCGATTTTTCTTCGCACGGTGTTGCACTGGATGGAAAGCGCCGTTTGTTTTTGGGCAAGCGTTCTTTTTTGCTGGGGGCCCGCTACGATTTTAAGGCGAATTTTTTGCGCAGTGATCTGTTCGCGGTGATTAACCGGGTGTTATTCAGCGCCGACAGTTCTTTTTTTCCGAAAACCAGAACGCATCTGTACACCCGTTTTTCTTATTCCAACTACGGGCCGGACGGTATCCGGCCGTCTGAGTCATCGCGCGACGGGTTCCGCGGAGGGCTAGGTGTTATTCAATATTTTTATTACGGGCGGGATGCCCGCAGTTATGTTTTTCTGAAACAAGAAGGAAGTTTTTCCGAGACACGCGGCGATAACTTTGACCGGGTGGGATCGCTCAGCCGGTTGGGACTTCACACTCCGCTCGAGTTTTTGGGCGCCACCGATCTGGATCTTTCAGTCGGGTTTGATTACGGCACCTATCCTGAATTTTCATCGCTTTCAGTGCTGGAGCCTGATGAGCGCAGGGATATCCGGTCCGATTATTACGGCGCTCTGACGCATCATTGGAGTTCGAAGTTTGCCACGCGGCTGTTTTACCGGTTCATTAATTCGGACAACGA
This sequence comes from Candidatus Omnitrophota bacterium, assembly GCA_023248155.1. Classification (GTDB taxonomy): domain Bacteria; phylum Omnitrophota; class Gorgyraeia; order 1-14-0-20-64-10; family 1-14-0-20-64-10; genus JAHFFE01. Next base: position 12,261 of record JAHFFE010000013.1, read on the forward strand.
CAATGGATTTTATGAACGCGACCGGCATATTGCCGGCGCAGAGGTGGTGTTCTCTCTATGAGACGCATCGGCGCAGGACAAATTAACTGGTTGTTGGCCGTGCTTTTTGTTTTTGGCGCGGCACCGGCGTTTTCTGAGACGGATTCGATTGATCCGCGCGAGATTGCCGTGGACCGGGCTGTCGGTGGAATGGACGAGGGCAGCCGGATTGTAGCCCCGCAAGGCAATGGCGGAAGGGCTATGCATAGCAAGGCTCCTGGAAGCGGTTTAAGTCCCTCGATGGATACGCATGTTGCGGCCTCCGCGCCGGGGCAGGTTGTAAGGCCGTCGGCTTCTGCCGGAATTGGTAATATTGCTGGTGAACCGGCTGGTGGCATCAACCATGCTGAAGTGGAAACGGGTACTGGAATCATTGACCCCGGAAATACCGGTGGATCTCAAGACAGTATTATTGAAGTGGATGCCAACCTGGATATAACCAGTGATGGCGTGCAGGCCGATGCCGATCTAGCCATTGATCCCAATGCCGGCGGCGGGCTTTTGGACGCGGATACTACGACTACGGTGGATCAATCAACAGATATTACCGGACAGGAACTGGCTGATCCGACGCTTCTTGAAGGAACGGTCGATTCAGAATTGGCGGCCGAAGTAGGGATTACCGAAAGCCCCGCTGCCAGTGAAGCCGATGCCGGTTTGGAAGCGGATATTGAGGGTACCGGTTCCGGAGACGATGTCACGGCTGATCCTTCCGACGGGCTTTCATCCGCACCCAAAATTTAATAACAGGGGGACTCCAACGCGATGAAAGGTTTTTTGAATTTTATCAGGGAACAGGGCGTTGTTGGGTTGGCTGTTGGATTTGTTTTAGGAGGGGCTGTCTCCAAGGTAGTTTCTTCATTGGTGGACAATATTATTAATCCTATTTTGGGCATGGCCCTTGGATTTGCCGGTGAATTGAAGGAGGCCAGCTTCCAAATTGGTTCAGCGAAGATAGCCTGGGGTAGTTTTGTCAATACGACTATCGATTTTCTTGTAGTGGCACTCGTGGTGTATCTCATTGTGCGATTACTGGGCTTTAATTCTCCTGAAAAAAAGCGCGACTAATTCTTTTTTCCGATGAAGCCGACCCGCCTTAATGAACTGATCGACCGCACCCAAACTGTAAAAGGCCGCTGGACGTTTGGCCGCAACAACGAACTGCAATACCGCACTGAAGGTCCTGCCAAAGAAATCAAATTAAAAGGGTCGCTGATCGCAGCCGAGCCGGATGCTTTGGTTTTTACCTATACCGAGACGCAATCCGGTGATGTTACCGTAAAGCGGACCGGCAAATTATCCGGCAGTTGGAAACTCGATAATAAAAACCGGATTCAATTCGAAGTGGAACGGCAGGATGGCCGTAACGACCGCTTGATATTACAGGGCGGGTGGACCGTGAACGATTCCCACCAAATAGTCTTCACTTATACGGGGCAGGAATTGGTCTTTGACGGTTACTGGGATATTGCCGAGGGGAACCGCCTCACTTATTATTTGGGCGGCGATACCGAGAAAGCAGTCCGGTTCCGCGGCGCATTTCAAACCAAAAGTATTGTGGCGCGCGCCGGAGCAATCCGTTATCAGGTCGGCGTAGAAGCCGCCGGCAAGCAGCGGCTCAAGACCATTGCGCTGTTCGGCAAATGGATTGTTTCGCGTGATTTTGGTTTAGCGTTTGAAGTGGAGTATGCCGGCGGGCGACGCAAGAGCATTGCATTCGGCGGCGACTACCGGTTGGCGAAAGATACCGAGATTGCCGTAAAGTTAAAAAGCCGGGCAGGGAAACCGCTCGGCGTGGAGTTGATTCTCACGAAAGAATTATTCGCCGGAAAGGGCAGCGCATTCGTGCGGGTGCTCAAGCAGGTGGAAGAATCGCGCGTGGAAGCCGGCGTCGGTTTTAGCTGGTAAAAAGTTGTTTCCCGGTTGTAGAATACTTGAACCAGTTTCTGAAATTCTTAGGGCAGGTTCCAGAGTGGCTAAACGGGCGAGACTGTAAATCTCGTGGCTCACGCCTACGGCGGTTCGAATCCGTCCCTGCCCACCATTCCTATATTAGTAATTTGCTGCGGGCGTAGTTCAATGGTAGAACGGGAGTTTTCCAAACTCCTCACGGCAGTTCGATTCTGCTCGCCCGCTCCAAAATTTTAGCAGGAGGGAATTATGGGTATCGTGGTTCTCTATCTGGCAGTTGTTCCGATTGTTTGTTATTTGTCGTTTCTGCTGTCGCTGTTTTTAGCGGCATCACCGGTGCTTTCATTCGCGGTGCTGGTAGTGCCGGTTCTGCTGGTTTTATATCTGCTGAGAAAGCGGTACCCGCACGAGCCGCTTATAACAGTTTGGCTGTGCGGGTTTCTGCCGCTGGCTATTGCTGTTTTACTCTATTTTTTCTTGACAAAGCCGCCACGCTTCCTATAATAGAGAGCTTTCAGATCAATCGGCAAAGCGTGACCCTGCATTGGGCTTTGCTGGAGTAGCTCAGTTGGTAGAGCACGTCCTTGGTAAGGACGGGGTCACGGGTTCAATTCCCGTCTCCAGCTGATAATAGTATTTCCAGGAATAACTTCTTTTTTCGTCGGATAAACAGAGTGTACTCTTTCAAGGAGAGGCAATCATGGCCAAGGAAAAGTTTGAACGAACAAAGCCGCACGTAAACATTGGCACCATCGGTCACGTCGACCACGGCAAGACTTCATTGACATCAGCCCTGACCAAGGTTCAGTCCAAGAAGGGACAAGCAACCGAGAAAGCCTACGCCGACATCGCCAAGGGCGGCGTGGTGCGCGGTAACGACAAGATCGTGACCGTCAGCATCGCTCATGTTGAATATCAGTCCGACAATCGGCACTATGCCCACGTGGACTGCCCGGGCCATGCCGACTACATCAAGAACATGATTACCGGCGCCGCGCAGATGGACGGCGCTATTTTGGTTGTGAGCGCCCCGGATGGTCCGATGCCGCAGACCCGCGAGCATATTCTGCTGGCCCGCCAGGTGAACGTTCCGGCCGTGGTGGTTTTTTTGAACAAGTGCGATTTGGTTGACGATAAAGAATTACTCGAGCTGGTTGAGATGGAAGTCCGCGACCTGTTGACGAAGTACGGGTTCCCGGGCGACAAGACGCCGATCATCCGCGGCAGCGCCATGAAAGCGTTGGCGGGAGATCCGGAAGGCGAGAAGTCGATCGCGGATCTGCTCAAGGCCGTAGACGAATTTATTCCGACGCCGAAGCGCGAAGTTGAGAAGCCGTTCCTGATGGCCGTCGAAGACGTCTTTTCGATCAGCGGCCGCGGTACCGTGGGAACCGGCCGTATCGAGCGCGGCATCGTGAAGGTTAACGACGAAGTCGAGGTGATCGGTCTTCGTCCTCAGACCTCCAAGACGGTCGTGACGGGCGTTGAGATGTTCCAGAAGACATTGGATGAAGGGCAGGCGGGCGATAACGTCGGTCTGCTGTTGCGCGGTATGGATAAGAAGGGATTGGAGCGCGGCATGGTTTTGGCCAAGCCCGGTTCGATCACGATGCATACCAAGTTCAAGGCTGAAGTTTACGCTCTGACCAAGGAAGAAGGCGGGCGGCACACACCGTTCTTTAACGGATACCGGCCGCAGTTTTATTTCCGGACCACCGATGTGACCGGAATCGCCACGCTGCTTGACGGCAAAGAAATGGTTATGCCGGGCGACAACGCGAATGTGTCGATTGAGCTGATTTCTCCAATCGCTATGGAGAAGGGGCTTCGTTTCGCCATCCGTGAAGGCGGCAAGACCGTGGGCGCAGGCGTGGTGACGGAGATCATCGCGTAACTCTCATGCGTGAAATGATTACGATGGCGTGTGAGAAGTGCCGGCGGCGCAACTATAACTCGACGAGGAACAAGAAGGAAAATCCGGATCGGTTGGAGTTGAAGAAGTACTGCCGTTTTTGCAAAGCGCACACGCTTCACAAAGAAACTAAATAGGTCAGTAGCTCTAACTGGTAGAGCGACGGACTCCAAATCCGATGGTTGGGGGTTCGAATCCCTCCTGGCCTGAGCTTGAGTTGGAATAAGCGGGCTGAAAATTTTGGATGATGTAAAGGGGGGTTGACAAAACCCCGCTAGTTCTTTACAGTAATAGAGTCTGTTTCACTAGGACAACAACTGAATAGGAAACCCTGAAAGGCATCTCAACTGCACCAAGAGAAGCCTTATGGGGATTTTTTACATTTATGGTTCAAAGAGCATTTGTATTCTTCAAAGAAGTTAAAAGCGAACTCTCTCAAGTTTCTTGGCCTACCTGGGGTCAGCTTTGGGAATCGACGCGCGTAGTTTTGGTCATGATTGTTCTTTTAGCGTTGGTAGTTGGTTTTTATGATCTGATCTTCGCGCGATTAATCAGCTGGGTTTTTTAAATGACAATGACAACAAAACAATGGTATGTCGTTCACACCCTGACCGGGCACGAAGACAAGGTGAAGTCGTCTCTTCAGAAGGCGATCGAGTCGAACGCGTTTGAGGGAATGGTTTCGCAGGTCATGGTTCCTATGGAGAAAGTCTCCGAGGTTAAGGGCGGCAAAAAGAAAATCACCGAGCGCCGGGTATTCCCGGGATATGTGATGATCGAAATGGATTTGAGCGACGAGACCTGGTACCGCATCAAGTCGACGCCGGGTGTTTCGGGGTTTGTGGGCACGGGGGTTCGTCCGATGCCGCTGCGCGAAGATGAGGTAGCGCAAATTCTGCAGTCGACGCAGGAAAAGATGGAGAAGCCGATTCCGAAGGTCAGCTTCGAGAAGGGCGAGTCGGTCCGTATTAATGAAGGACCGTTTACAAACTTTAACGGCGTAGTGGAAGAGATTCACCCTGAAAAGGGCAAGCTCAAGGTAATGGTTACAATTTTTGGACGTTCGACTCCGGTTGAGTTGGAATATTGGCAGGTAGAAAAGGTCTAAGGCCATGGCAAAGAAAATCATCGCATCAATCAAATTGTATTGCCCGGCGGGAGCCGCCAATCCGGCGCCTCCGGTCGGTCCTGCGCTCGGTTCGCATGGGTTGAACATCATGGAATTCTGCAAGCAGTTCAATGCCCAGACGAAAGATCAGGGCGGATTAACGCTGCCTGTGGTGATCACCGCGTTTGAAGACCGCAGTTTCACCTTTATTATCAAGAGCCCTCCGGCGTCCGTGTTGTTGAAGCAGGCGTGCGGTCTGGCGAAAGCATCCGGCGTTCCGAACCGCGACAAGGTGGCCAAGATCGGCCGCGCGAAGTTGAAGGAAATCGCCCAGCTTAAATTAAAAGATTTGAATACATCCTCAATTGATCAGGCGATCCTGATGGTTGAGGGAACGGCCCGCAGTATGGGAATTGAGGTAGAGCGATGAGCAAGCGAATCGTAGAAGCCCGCAAGCTGGTTGATCCGGCCAAGACCTATTCGGTCAAGGAAGCGGTCCAGTTAATGAAGAAGGCGCCTGCGCCGAAATTTGATGAGACGATCGATCTGGCGTTTTCGTTCGACGTCGACCCGAAGCAGAGTGATCAGCTGGTGCGCGGAACGATTCTGCTTCCGCACGGTACCGGCCGCAAGACCCGCGTGCTGGTATTTGCCAAGGGCGATGCCGAGCGTGCCGCGAAAGAAGCGGGCGCCGAGTTCGTCGGGGCGGAAGAGCTGTTTGCCAAGGTTGGGGGCGGCTGGATGGATTTTGACGCCGTTGTTTCAACGCCTGATCTGATGCGTGAAGTCGGTAAGCTCGGTAAGGTTCTCGGTCCGCGCGGGTTGATGCCGTCGCCGAAGTCCGGAACCGTGACCAACGATGTGGGCCGCGCCGTCAGCGATCTGAAAAAAGGCAAGGTGGAATTCAAGATGGACAAGCAGGGCGACATCCACCTGGGTGTCGGCAAGCTGTCGTTTACTCCGGAAGCGCTGGAAGAGAACATCACAGTTTTGTTGGAAGCGATTTGGAAAGCGAAGCCGGCTTCCGCCAAGGGGCGGTATTTAAAGAGCGCGGTGGTTTCCTCGACGATGGGTCCTGGTTTCAGACTGGAAGCATCGGTCGGGAAGAAGGAGACAGAATGAACGCGGTCGCTGTGACGGAATCGGTGGAGAAGTCAGCGCGTATCGGGCGTCTGGTTCGCGAGAACTGGATCCGCGATTTGGGCAATTCGATTTCGAAGTCGGAGAGCGTCGTCGTGGTTCAGCTCAACAAGGTGAACACGCGCGACCTCAACAAACTGCGGCAGGCGTTGACGCCGCTTCAGGGATCTTTTTATGTGGTCCGCAACAGTCTTTGCCGCGTCGCGTTTCAAAATCGCGGCTGGAAAGAACTGGATCCTTTCTTAGACGGAACCTGCGCAATCGCGCCGGTTTCGGGAGAAGGCGATGTGGCGGGCGCATGCAAGCTTTTGATCCAGTTCGCGAAGGATCATGAGGGGTTTGTTTTACAGGGCGGCCTGGTCACCGGTCAGGTGGTCAAGTCGGCCGACATCAAGTCGATCGCGCAGTTGCCGTCGCGGACGGTGTTGCTGGCGCAGTTGGCGGGTATTTCTCAGGCTCCGATGCGGAACCTGGCAGTTGTATTGGTTGCGCCGATTCGGAATTTGGCGCTGGTGTTTAAGGCAGTCGCCGACAAGAAGGAAACAGAAGCCCCGAAGGCGTAACGATAACCTTTTTGTTTTTGCGTTAGAAAACGAGGAGAGAATCAAATGGCTAAAGTGAATGTAGATGATGTGTTGGAATCGATTGAGGGTTGGACGGTCCTTGACTTAAACAAGCTGGTCAAGGGTATCGAGGAAAAGTTCGGCGTGTCGGCGGCTGCGATGGCTCCGGCGGCTGCGGTCGGTGGTGCGGCGGCGGGTGCTGCGGCTCCTGCGGCTGAAGAACAAACCTCGTTTGATGTGATTCTCAAAGAGGCTGGCGCCAACAAGATCCAAGTCATCAAGGAATTGCGCGTGGTGACGACGCTGGGTCTGAAGGAAGCCAAAGACTTGGTGGACGCGGCTCCCAAGCCGGTGAAGACGGGCGCTTCCAAGGAAGAAGCCCAGGCCATCAAGCAGAAGCTCGAAGCGGCTGGCGCGAAAGTCGAATTAAAGTAACCGCCTCTCTTCATCCGTCGAGAAAATTCTTGACGGATGGATTGTCGGTTCTTTTTTGGGATCATCAGAGAGTCCGTTCAACCATGATTGGGTAATCGGAAGGAATTCATCTATGTTAAAGCAGCGTCATTACGGGCGTATTCCGGAAAATTTGGATATCCCGGATCTTTTGCAGGTCCAGACCAAGCCCTTCTTTGACTTCTTGCAGATGGATGTTCCGAAAACCCGCCGTGAGAACCAGGGACTTCAGGAAGTTTTCGGCGAAGTATTCCCGATTGAAAGTCCGGACGGGAAGTACAAGCTCGAATTTCTCTCTTACTCCACCGGAAAGCCGAAGTACGATTTAGTCGAAGCCCAGCGGCGCGGAATGACGTTCGCCGCCCCTTTGACGGTCCGCCTGCGTTTGCGCACACCCAAAGAGATGCGCGAGCAGGATGTTTACCTGGGCGATGTTCCTCTGATGACGCCGACCGGCACCTTCCTGATTAATGGCGACGAGCGCGTCATTGTCAGCCAGCTGCATCGTTCGCCGGGTGTTTTCTTCGAAGAAGGCACCCACCCGAACGGCAAGCGCATGTACACGGCCCGCATCATTCCGTATCGCGGCGCCTGGCTCGAATTTGAATTTGATCTCTCCGATACACTGCATGCCGTTATTGACCGCAAGCGCAAGGTTTTAGCAACCGCGTTTTTGCGCGCGATCGGCGCCGGCAATGATGAGCAGCTGCTCAACGCGTTCTGCGGTGTTGAAACGATCACGCCGCGCGAACAGGCCGATTTGAAGGATGTAGTCGGCCGCGTGTTGGCCGCCGATATTATTGATCCTCAGAATCAGGCCGTTTTACTGCCGCGATTCGAGAAAGTCGGCAAAGAGCATCTGCCGATGATCTGGAATTCGGAGATCCGCGAAGTCAAAGTACTTAAGAAATTAGTTCCGGAAATTATCCACACCTTTGAGAAGGACCGGTTCCGAACCGCTGAAGATTCTCTTCTCGACATTTTTCGCAAGATGCGGCCCGGCGACCCGGCCACTCCGGCTTCGGCGAAGGCGCTTCTGGCGCGGTTGTTCTTCGACATCAAGCGCTACGATCTGGGCAAAGTCGGCCGCTACATTCTGAACCGCAAGCTGAGCATGAAGCAGGATCTCGAAAATCGCACGCTTGATCCGGAAACAGTTCTGAAGGTTTTGGTTTATTTCCTCAATTTGAAGGCCGGGCAGGGTGATGTGGACGACATCGACCACTTGGGGTCGCGCCGCATCCGCACGATCGGCGAGCTGCTGCAGAACCAGTTCCGCATCGCGCTTTCCCGCGTCGAGAAATCGGTGCGCGAGCGAATGGCCATTTTTGATCTGGAAACAACGATGCCGCACCAGCTGGTCAACGCGAAGCTGGTTTCCGGTTTGATTCGCGACTTCTTTGGACGGTCGCAGTTGTCGCAGTTCCTCGACCAGACGAACCCGCTGGCCGAGTTGACGCACAAGCGCCGTTTGTCGGCGTTGGGGCCTGGCGGTTTGTCCCGTAAGCGCGCCGGATTCGAAGTGCGCGACGTGCATCATTCCCATTACGGGCGTATCTGCCCGATTGAAACGCCGGAAGGTCCGAACATCGGTCTGATCGCGTCGCTCTCGACGTATGGGCAGATCAACGACTTTGGATTTATTGAAACGCCGTACTGGACCGTTGAGAAGGGCCGCGTCACCAACAAGATTCAGTACCTCTCGGCCGACATCGAAGACAAGTATGTGATCGCGCAGGCGAATGCGCGTGTCGATGACAACGGCAAGTTCCAGGACAAGCTGATTCGTTGCCGCAGCAAGGGTAACTTCCCGATGGTTGCGCCGGCGGATATTCATTTTAAGGATGTGTCGCCGAAGCAGTTGGTGTCGGTGGCCGCCTCGTTAATTCCGTTTCTCGAGCATGACGACGCGAACCGCGCGTTGATGGGTTCGAACATGCAGCGCCAGGCGGTTCCGTTGCTGTTTCCGGAAGCGCCGGTGGTGGGTACCGGCATGGAAGGCCGTTCCGCGATCGATTCGGGTGCCGTGGTGGTTGCCACGGAAGCCGGTGTCGTCAAGGAAGTGCAGTCCGACAAGATCATCGTCGACCGCATCACCTATCCGCTGCGAAAGTTCCAGCGCTCGAACGCGAACACCTCGATCAACCAGCGTCCGTTGGTGACGGTGGGACAGAAGATCAAGTCCGGACAGGTCATCGCCGACGGTTCCGCGACCGAGAACGGTTTGCTGGCGCTGGGCAAGAACCTGCTGGTGGCGTTCATGCCATGGCGCGGTTACAACTTTGAAGACGCTGTGTTGATTAGCGAGCGGCTCGTGAAGGAAGATGTCTTCACCTCGCTGCACATTGAAGAATTTGACATTGAAGCACGCGATACGCGGCTGGGCAACGAAGAGATTACGCGCGACATCCCGAATGTGGGTGAAGAAGCGCTGAAGGATCTCGACGAGCACGGCATCGTGCGCATCGGCGCCGAAGTGCATCCGGGCGATATTTTAGTCGGTAAGGTCGTTCCGAAATCGGAGACCGAACAGTCTCCCGAGGAACGGCTGCTGCGCGCGATCTTCGGCGAGAAGGCCGGCGATGTCCGCGATGCGAGCCTCACGGTTCCGCCGGGCGTTGAAGGAATTATCGTCGATGTGAAAGTATTCTCACGCAAGAAGGGCCGCTCACGGTCGAAGGAAGAAATGGCCGAAGAGCAGACCAAGATTGACGACATTCGCAAGAGCTACCAGGGCCAGATCAAGAGTCTCCAGAAAGAACGGATGAAGCTGTTGGCCAGGTCGCTGGTCGGCGAGAAGCTTGGGCAGTCGCTGCTCGATGACGAAACGGGCGACGTGCTGATCGCGCAGAACCATACGGTCAAGCAGAAGGATTTGACGAAACTTGAGCGCGCTGATTTAAGCGATGTCCGCCTCAACGATAAGACAAAAGAAGAACAGCTGCGCACGGCGCTGGAGCTGCTCAACGCCCAGCTCGATGAGCTGACCTACGAAGAAGAGCGCGAGATCGACCAGCTTCGCCGCGGCGATGAGTTGCCGCCCGGCGTTTTGAAGAAGGTGGTCGTCTATGTCGCCTCGAAGCGCAAGGTTCAGGTGGGCGATAAAGTGGCCGGCCGTCACGGCAACAAAGGCGTGATCGCGAAGATTCTGCCGCAGGAAGATATGCCGTTTCTGCCGGATGGAACGCCGGTGGATGTAGTGTTGAATCCGCTGGGCGTGCCGTCGCGTATGAACGTCGGACAGATTTTGGAAACGCATTTGGGATGGGCCGCGCGGGCGCTGGGATACCAGGTCGCCTCTCCGGTGTTTGATGGAGCGCGCGAATCGGAAATTAAATCATTACTGAAGGACGCGAAACTTCCGGAGCATGGGCAGTTGCATCTGCGCGACGGAATGGATGGGCGTCAGTTTGACCAGAAGGTGACGGTCGGCCAGATTTACATCATGAAGCTGATCCACCTCGTGGACGATAAGATTCACGCCCGTTCGATCGGACCGTACTCGCTCGTGACCCAGCAGCCGTTGGGCGGAAAAGCGCAGTTCGGCGGTCAGCGGTTCGGCGAAATGGAAGTGTGGGCGCTCGAAGCGTATGGCGCCGCTTACACGCTGCAGGAATTATTGACGGTCAAGTCGGACGATGTGGTCGGACGTACGCGCATCTACGAATCGATCGTCAAGGGTGAGCAGTCCCTGCAGCCGGGTACGCCGGAATCGTTCAACGTGCTGGTGAAAGAACTCCACAGCTTGTGCTTAGATATTCGCACCGAAAAGAAAAACTCCTAAGGGGACGCCATGGCCGACAGCGCAAAAGAGATGGATCGACTCGAACGGGAAAAAATTGACCGCGTAGAAAAGGCCGCCCGCGATCTGGGCCTGGCGACGGAAACGCCGGCACCGGAAGCGGCTGTCTTTGATGCGATTTCAATCCGCCTGGCTTCTCCGGAAGTAATCCGGGGCTGGTCGCGCGGTGAAGTGAAGAAGCCGGAGACCATCAACTACCGCACGCTCAAGCCGGAAAAGGATGGCTTGTTCTGCGAGCGCATCTTCGGACCGACAAAAGATTGGGAGTGCAGCTGCGGTAAATACAAGCGCGTGAAGTACAAGGGAATCATCTGCGACCGCTGCGGCGTGGAAGTCACCCGGTCGAATGTCCGCCGCGACCGGATGGGCCACATTGATTTGGCCGCCCCGGTAACGCACATCTGGTTCTTCAAGGCGATGCCGAGCCGCCTTTCGTCGCTGCTGGACATGACGCTGCGCGACCTTGAGCGGATCATCTATTACGAAGAATATGTGGTGACCGATGCCGGTGATTCGCCGCTGCACAAAGGCGATCTGCTGTCGGAAGACCGGTATCAGGAAGCCCGAAAGAAATTCGGCCAGTCGTTTGAGGCGCAGATGGGCGCTGACGCGGTTCGCAAGCTGATCAAAGAGATGGACCTCGACAAGATGGCTGAGCGGCTCAAGCGTGAGATCAAGTCGGCCAAGAGCGAGCAGGCGTTGAAGAAACTCAGCAAGATGCTGCGCATCGTCGACGCATTCCGCAAGTCGGGCAACCGTCCCGAGTGGATGATCCTGTCGGTGGTTCCGGTCATTCCGCCGGACCTGCGTCCGTTGGTTCCTCTCGACGGCGGCCGGTTCGCCACCAGCGACTTGAACGATTTATACCGCCGGGTGATCAACCGCAATAACCGTTTGAAGAAATTAATCGAACTCAGAGCCCCCGATGTCATCGTCCGCAACGAAAAGCGGATGCTGCAGGAGGCCGTCGACGCGCTGTTTGACAACGGACGGCATGGCCGCCCGGTGCTGGGTCCCGGCAACCGCCCGCTGAAATCGCTTGCCGATATGCTCAAGGGTAAGCAGGGCCGGTTCCGTCAGAACCTGTTGGGTAAGCGCGTTGATTACTCGGGCCGTTCCGTTATCGTGATCGGTCCGGAATTGAAATTGAACCAGTGCGGTCTTCCGAAGAAGATGGCGTTGGAACTGTTTGAGCCGTTTATCATCAAGAAACTGCGCGAGCGCGGTTTCGTGCATACGATCAAATCGGCCAAGCGGATGGTAGAGCGCGCCCGGCTGGAAGTCTGGGACATTCTCGAGGAAGTGATCAAGGATCATCCGGTTATGCTCAACCGCGCGCCGACGCTGCATCGTTTGGGTATTCAGGCGTTCGAGCCGGTGCTGATTGAAGGCAAGGCGATCAAGATCCATCCGTTGGTCTGTACGGCGTTCAACGCCGACTTTGACGGAGACCAGATGGCCGTGCATATTCCGTTGTCGATCGAGGCGCAGATGGAAACGCGCCTGTTGATGATGGCTACGAACAATATTTTCTCGCCGGCCAGCGGCAAGCCGATCGTGACGCCGACGCAGGACATCGTACTGGGGTCGTATTATCTGACGCGGGACAAGGCGACGACCAAGAAGAAGCAGATGCAGTTTGCCACGCGCGATGAAGCGCTGCTGGCATTGGCCGAAGACGAAGTGGAATTGCATGAGCGCGTGAAGATCCGCGAAACAGAGGGCGTGATTGAAACGACGCCGGGCCGGATCATGTTCAACGAAGCGATTCCTTCCGAAGTCGGTTTCATTAACCAGGCAATGGACAAGGCCTCGTTGAGCGCGCTGGTAAGCCGTGTTTACAAAGTGTGCGGACATACGCGCACGGTCAAGCTGCTCGATGATTTGAAGCGCCTCGGATTTGAGATGGCCACGCGCGGCGGATTGTCCATCGCGATTGACCATTTGCAGATTCCGCAGGAAAAAGAAAAAATCATTCAGTTGGCTCGCGCCGAGGTGACCGAGGTTGAGGATCAGTACCGGAAAGGTTTGATCACCGACCAGGAACGCCACAATAAAATTATCGACATCTGGACGCACGCGACGGACCGCGTTTCGGATTTGATTTTCAAGCAGATGGACTCGTTTAACCCGGTATTCATGATGGCCGATTCCGGCGCGCGCGGTTCGAAGCAGCAGATCCGGCAGTTGGCCGGTATGCGCGGTCTGATGGCGAAGCCGTCGGGCGAGATCATTGAGAGCCCGATCACGGCGAACTTCCGCGAAGGACTGACCGTGCTGGAGTATTTCATTTCAACGCACGGCGCGCGCAAGGGTTTGGCCGACACGGCACTCAAGACGGCCGACTCCGGCTACCTGACGCGGCGGTTGGTTGATGTGGCGCAGGATGTTTCGATTAACGAGGAAGACTGCGGAACGCTCAACGGAATTTTGATCAGCGCTATCATTGAGGGCGATGAAGTGGTCGTTCCGTTGAAAGACCGCGTGATTGGACGCGTAGCGCTCGACAACATCGCCGATATCATCACCGACTCGGTGCTGGTTGAGGCCGGCAATGAAATTACCGAAGAAGTCGCCGACCGCATTGAACAGTCGGGAATTGAACGGATCCGGATCCGTTCCGTGCTGACCTGCGAATCGCAGCGCGGCGTTTGCGTGCGCTGCTACGGCCGCAACCTGGCGACCGGACGGCTGGTTGAAATGGGCGAGGCGGTGGGAATCATCGCGGCCCAGTCGATCGGCGAGCCGGGAACCCAGCTGACGATGCGTACCTTCCACATCGGCGGTACCGCATTCCGCGTCGTCGAGTCTTCGTTCATCAAGTCGAAGAACAAGGGTTTGTTGAAATTCCATAATGTCCGCTCCGTGCTGAAGGGCAAGGAATACATCGTGCTCAACCGCAACGGACAGGTTTCGCTGAATGATGACACGGGCCGCGAATTGGAGCGGTATCCGGTTCCGGCGGGTGCCATCTTCAAGCAGGCCGAAGGCGGAACGATTGCCAAGGACGAGATTTTCGTTCGTTGGGATCCGTACACGGTTCCGATTTTGACGGAAGGAACGGGCCGCGTCCGATTTGAAGATTTGAAGGAAGGCGTTACCGTGCAGACCGATGTGGATCCGGCGACCGGTTTGCCGGACCGCATCGTGATCGAGCATCGCGGCGAATTCCATCCGCAGTTGGTTTTGGAGAATGATCACGGCGAAGTGATGGCGATCTATCCGATCCCGGCCGGCGCGCACGTCGTCGTCAAGGACGGACAGCGCATCGAGGCCGGCGAGCTGTTGGCGAAGACGCCGCGCGTGATGACCAAGACCAAAGACATCACCGGCGGTCTGCCGCGCGTGGCCGAGCTGTTCGAGGCGCGCCGGCCGAAGGACCCGGCGATCATCAGCGAAATCGACGGCGTCGTCGAATTCGGTGACTCGAAGAAGGGTCAGCGGCGCGTGATCGTCAAGAGCCCGACCGGAATGAAGCGCGAGTATTTGATTCCGCACGGCAAGCATTTGAACGTGTACAAAGGCGACTGGGTCACTTCCGGACAGCCGTTGATCGACGGACCGGTGGTGCCGCAGGATATTCTGCGCATCGGCGGTGACAAGCGGTTGCAGGAATATTTGGTCAACGAGATTCAGGAAGTTTACCGGCTGCAGGGTGTGCGCATCAACGACAAGCACATCGAGTGCATCGTGCGCCAGATGCTGCGCCGCGTCCGGATTGACGACGCGGGCGATGCCGATTTCCTGGTCGGAAGCCAGGTCGACAAACTGCGCTTCCAGCACGAGAACGAAAAAGTGGTCAAGCGCGGCGGTAAACCGGCCTCGGCGACCCAGCTGTTGCTGGGTATCACGAAGGCGTCGCTCTCAACGGAGAGCTTTATTTCAGCGGCATCGTTCCAGGAGACCACAAGAGTCTTGACGGAAGCGGCAACTGCTGGCAAAATAGATGGTTTACTCGGCTTGAAGGAAAATGTAATCATGGGTCATTTGGTTCCCGTCGGGACCGGATTCAAAGCCCACCAGCAGGTCGAATTGGTCAAGCATCTGCCGGCTTTTTCGGAAGACGCGGAAGCGGTCGCCGATAAGTTAAAGGCAGTATCAAAGGAAGAGAAAGAGGATTAGTCATTTATGTGTCCAACGATTTCACAGCTGATTCGCAAGGGACGTAAAGAAAAATCGAAGCGCTCGAAATCTCCGGCGCTGCAGATGCGTCCTCAATTGCGCGGCGTTTGTTTGCAGGTCCGGACGATGACTCCGAAGAAGCCGAACTCGGCGCTGCGTAAAATCGCGCGTGTCCGCTTGACCAACGGCGTTGAAGTAACCGGATACATTCCCGGCGAAGGGCACAACCTTCAGGAGCATTCCATCGTGCTGGTGCGCGGCGGAAGAGTGAAGGACCTTCCGGGTGTGCGGTATCACATTGTTCGCGGCGCATTGGACGCGGCCGGTGTGAATGCGCGCCGCAAGTCCAGATCGAAATACGGCGCCAAGCGCCCCAAGGAATAAAGGTCTAACGCATGAGACGTCGACGTGTTCAGAAAAATACAGTAATGCCGGACGCAAAGTATTCGTCGAAGCTGGTTCAGCGCTTCGTGAATATGGTGATGGTTTCCGGAAAAAAATCAATGGCCGAGCGGATCGTTTATTCGGCGATGGATCAGGCCGCGCTTAAGGTGAACAATCCGGACGCGCTGGCCATGTTTCAGAAGGCCGTTGACAACATCCGGCCGCTGGTCGAGGTCAAGTCGCGCCGCGTGGGCGGTGCCACTTACCAGGTGCCGATTGAAATCCGGCAGGACCGCGGCGTCTTTCTGGCGCTCAAGTGGCTGCGCGATTTCGCGCGCACGCGCCCGGGCAAGCCGATGGACGAACGGCTGATGGATGAAATTGTTTTGGCCTTTCAGGGTCAGGGATCTGCAGTAAAGAAAAAAGAAGACATGCACCGGATGGCTGAAGCGAACCAGGCGTTCAGCCATTACCGTTGGTAAATTTAAGAACAGGTTGATGCAA
>JAHFFE010000014.1:0-18808 GCA_023248155.1 Candidatus Omnitrophota bacterium
ACCGGAACCGGCCAAATGCCGAAGTTTGAAGAAGACATGTACCGCCTCAAGGACGACGATCTTTTTTTAATCCCGACGGCCGAAGTTCCGGTGACCAACGCGCTGGCGGGGGAGACGCTCGACGAGAAACAGCTGCCGGTTTATTTCACGGCCTATACGCCCTGTTTCCGCCGCGAGGCCGGTTCATACGGCAAAGACACGCGCGGGCTTACGCGCGTGCATCAGTTCGACAAAGTGGAGCTGGTGAAGTTTGTTGCGCCGGAAAGTTCCTACCAGGAACTCGAGACATTGTTGGGCAATGCCGAGAAAGTGCTGCAGCTGCTCGAAATTCCGTACCGGATTTTATCGCTCTGCACGGCCGATCTGGGTTTTTCGTCGGCAAAAACCTACGACATTGAAGCGTTCTCGCCGGGAACGGGCGGCTGGCTCGAGGTGTCCAGCTGCAGCAACTTCGAAGATTTCCAGGCCCGCCGCGCCAACATCCGTTACCGTGAGACCGCTTCCAAGAAAGTCCGGTTCGTTCACACGCTTAACGGTTCCGGCGTCGCGCTGGCGCGCACCGTGATCGCGCTGGTCGAGAATCATCAGAATGAGGACGGTTCCGTGACCATTCCGCCGGCGCTGCGGCCTTATTTGGATGGTATGGAGTTGATTCAAAAAGGGTGATTGCCAAAGTTTTTCAGGCTCTGCTCGGCATCCTGCTGCTGCCGTTTTGCATTGGTTATTCCATCGCGTTCTACGATCATCTGCTGACGCTGCGGCGCGTGAACGGCCCGGAAATCGCGCTGCTGTTGGGGATTACCACCTATCTGGCCGGGCATGCGGTCATCGGTTCTCCCAGCCGCGTCTATGTGTTCGGTCATGAACTGACGCATGCCGTGGCAACCTGGATTTCCGGCGGGCAGGTGAAAGGGTTCAAGGCAGGGAAGAACAGCGGCGCCGTCGTGACCAATAAAATTAATGCCGTTATCGCATTGGCGCCCTACATGGTTCCGGCGTATACGATCCTCTGGACTTTTTCGTACGGTATCGCTGGTTTCTTCTGGGATATGAAAAAGTGGATCTACGCTTTTTTCTTCGGGCTCGGCGCGACACTGGCATTTCACTGGGTTTTTACGATCGACGCGCTGAAACAGAAACAGTCGGATCTTGATCTGCTCGGCCCGATCTTGTCGCTGGTCTTGATCTACTGGTTTAACATTGCGCTGGTGATCGGCGTGATGAGCCTGATCGTTCCGGAAATCCGGCTGTTGGCTTATTTTCAGGAGGGGTATCATCATTCCCTCGAGTTGTACGCGCTGATTGTCCGGCAGATTTTCTCGCTCGTTTAGGAGAGGTGGCAGAGTGGTTGAATGCGGCGGTCTTGAAAACCGCTGGGGTCGCAAGGCTCCCATAGGTTCGAATCCTATCCTCTCCGATTCTTCTCCTGCAGATATTAGCAGTAGATAATCTTAATTATTTTCAATGGAACCTATTAGTCGCTTCGGATATAATCGCTTTATCTCTATGAAAAACCATTCCCCTCGATCAATCGCAGTCCGTGTGTGGGCGCTTACTTTACTCTTTGTGCTGGCGTTGCCAAACTCTGTCTGGGCGCTCCGTCCAGCTGGAATGGAAGAAAGTAATTCGGTTGTAAAAAACGATTTTCTAGCTGCCGCCGGGATGGAGGAATCGGGTTCGATGGATTGGCGGGCAAGCACCCCATCGTACGCCCAGAGAATCGCGTCTATCCGATTGCTTTCAAAGCCGAAAGAGACTGCAAGAAACCTGGATCGTTTTAGAAGGTTGTACGGACCTCGGTGGAAAGGATTTCCACTAGTTCCATTATTTCGCAGGGAAGGTCATATTCCGCTGACTTCCCAGTGGGGAGATTCAGCTCGATTGGCTGCCTGGGCGAAAGAGAACGGTTTTAATCAAGAAACTTACAACGAGTTTACCGCCTTCTTTCGGGACAACATTCAACCGCACCATCCGGAATGGGTAATTGCTTTAAATAAATTGCCGAGTATTGCAGCCTGGAATAATGCGCATCCTGAGGCGCCTATCCATTTTTTGGGGTATGAAGCCTATAAGAGTGAAGCCGGTTCTTTTAAGATTTATCAATATGTTTGGGAGTTGCTGCATAAGGTTGCTTATTTAAACCACCCCGGCGAGCCGAACTTTGACGGTGTCCAGATGTTCTCTACCGGCAATGGAATTCGAGCCGCAGCGACCGTGATCGAGAAATTTCGTCGGCTTGGTATTTTGCCGGCTGATTTTAAAATTGAAATGATCGCGCAGCGAGCTTACTTGAAAGAAATAAAGCTCAAACATTTAAGGCCGTTTGAAGAGAGCGGCGTTCTTGGTTACGTGGAGCCGTCAGTCATTAAAGAGGAATTCGAACAGGCATTAAAAAGTGATCCGGGTTTGGCAAGGCGGCTGGGTGTTCCCGTGGATAAGCTTGGAAAAATCGAAAAGACATTTGATGATGACATCAATGGACTTCTCCGGCTGATTGAATGGTCGGTGCTGAGGCATCACAAGTATCAAATCAAAGCTTCCGATAGTTTAAGCGCTGTGCAGGGTTCTGCCGTGATGTATCGTGACATCTGGGAGGCGTACGATCAGTCCCGGCAGCGTCTTTCGGAAAAATTAGGTGTCGATTCCGTCGGGGATTATATCGATGCCATTCTGATGTCTTCCGCCGGGGGCACTCCCGGTGGGGGGTTAGCCATGGGAGCCTGGTTATTTGGACATCCGACACAGATCGTTGGGACAATGGCCAGCGCGCGTCCTGCCAGTCTTGGGGAAGCGCTTAATATTCAGAATGTGCAGGAGTACGCCAGAACTCTTTTAGGCTTGCAAGGGTGGCGCCGCCATCAACAATCAGAGGCTTCCGAGTGGGCGTTGGTCATGGCGGCATCTGAAATGAGGGAAGCAGGACTCCCAATTGAGATTACATCGGCGATTACTTACGCGAATTTGCTTGAGCAGATGGTTCTGCATCCGGAGCGTATCCAGCAAGCTGTTCGCAGGAAAAGCGGCCGGCCATTAACGATACTTGCGGTTTTAACCGGCCAGAATGTCAGCCAAGAGGATGTTGACTGGGTAATTCAGAAGCGCGATCAATTCGGCTTGCGTAGTTTAGATTATCTGAGGGGCGCTTTCACCGGGCTGGAGGAAGGAACGGCAGTTGCTTCTGTTTCCGATGCCCGTTTCCGGGTGCGCAGAACAATCAATGAACTGCTGATCCAGCGGGACGCGGCGACGAACAGGACACCGCAGGTCGCTGTCATTGCCCCCAGTTATTACCAGGATCAGCTCCCGTCTCTCAGGCAGTGGGTGCAGCAGATGCTTCCGGCCGGTCTTCGGAAACAGATCTTTTTTGATTCTCAGGATTCGGGTGAACGGTCAAGTTGGATCACGGGTCTAATCTCTAACCCGGGAGATCTGCCGACGGCAGTCTTCTTTGGAACTGAAGGGGAGTTTAACGAGTTTTCTTTTTTCATGGGTCCTACCCCGGTCGGTATCCGTCATTTTCGGACTAATATCACCAACGCATCCTATCTATTCGTGGAACTTCTTCGAAATCTCGGTCTGCCGGTCAACAGTCTTGGGTCAGAGCAGCGCCTGCAGTTGGAAAGAGATCTCCGCCTGATTATTCAGGCCTAATTCTCGTCTTCCCGTATTTCATGATAAACTAGAAACCTTGCCATTTCTGGAGAGGTGGCTGAGTGGTTGAAAGCGCCGCTCTCGAAAAGCGGTAGGGTCGCAAGGCTCTCTAGGGTTCAAATCCCTACCTCTCCGTTTTTCCTCCACTCGTCCGCATTGACATCTTTTTTGAACTGACGCAAAATAGAAGGTCGTACAAACCCTCTTTAACTAGAAAGGTTCTCGTCTCATGAAGCGGTATTCCTTGATCTGGGCATTTCTTTTGTTGGTCGGGTTTGGTTTGCCGGCGGCTGAAGCCGCGCGATTTCCGGATCCCTCCCAAAATGGCGTCGAGTGGTTCTATGTTTTCGGAAGCGAGGGCAGCAAATATTACGGCGCCGACTCCGAACCAAAAGAATTTTTCGTTGAAGTTCCCAAGTCATCGGGCGGGCCCGTGATGATCCGCGTTTTGGATGCCGACATCGTTGGAAAACGTGATGAGCTGGCCGGTTCCTGGGACACCTCCACGCGGTTTACCGTTTATGCCGGCGACAAGGAACTCGATTCCCATGATGTCGGTCAGGACCGCGCGGACGGCAGCATCGTTGAATTCGGCCCCTATTCGCTGGAACAGGGCGAGGATTCTGGCGAGAATGTGGTGTTCCGGATCCAAGTGCAGGGTCTCGATGGGGATGACAACAACCTTTTCGCGTTTGACATTGAACCGCCGCAGACGCAGTTTTACGCCTATAATCCGTCGATCCGCCTGGCGACTCAGGAAGGGTCCGTTATGCGGTTTTATCCCTCGCTGCCCCCGGGAACTTCGTTGTTGAGAGAGCAGAACTACGATCTTGACCCCTCCGGCGGAATCGCGACGATGCACCCTTCTTCGCGCGCGCTCTGGAAAACGTTCTGGGTTAAAAATTCCGGCAGCGGCCAGTGGGCCGTCACCGACGTTCCGGTTCGTCCCGAAGAATCGGGGCGGCGCTGGATGTTCCGCGTGACGAAAGGAACGCAGGTCAAGGGCAACATGACGCTGAAGTTCGATGATCAGGCCGGAACTCCGATCCCGATCTATTTCTCGGAAGGGAAATGGGTCCGCCCGATTCCTCCGACTCCGAAACCGGCTCCCAAGCCGGCGCCCGAATACCGCAAGCCGATTCCCGGCGCCTGCAATATCTTTGATTTTGACGCGTCAGAATCGTACGATCCCGATAACCAGCAGCTGACCTATTCGTGGGATTTCGGCGACGGTGAAACTTCCGATCAGATGCGCGTTCAGCACGCCTATGCCAAGCCGGGCACCTATAAAGTGGTTCTCGTGGTGACCGACTCATCCGAAGGGGAATGCCGCCAGTCGGGCAAGGAACAGTGGCTGCGCGTGAACGGGCCTCCGGTCGCCGTGATTGATCTGCCGAAGAAAGCCTGCGTCGGCGTTCCGGTCAAGATGAGCGCGGCTAATTCGACCGATTCCACGAATGATCCCTTATCATACAAATGGGAATTCGGCGACGGCGAGACCGGCGAGGGCGCCGAAGTTTCGCACGCCTACAAGCAGGGCGGCGATTATTCGGTTTGTTTGCTGGTCAATGACAACCGCGGCACTTCCTGCTCGGCCGATCAAGCGGTCGCGCAGATACAAACCAATACTCCGCCAACTGCCGCTGCGCAGTCGCGCGTGGGCGAGGGACTCTCAGTTTCGTTCGACGCTTCGAAATCGGCTGATGCCGATGGCGATGAGCTGACCTACCTCTGGGATTTTGGAGACGGTGAGACCGGCGACGGTGTCCGCGTGACGCACCTTTATCCGAAGGGTGCCAATTACACGGCAAAACTGACCGTCGACGATAGTTCCGGAACCGATTGTTCCCGTGACACGATTGAGCTGCCGATTCGTTTGAACCGGCCTCCGGTCGCTGTGCTCGGTTCCGACATTGCCACTTGTTCCACCGATCCGGTTGTTTTCGACGGATCGCAGTCGTCCGATGCCGACGGTGATGCGCTGACCTACCGCTGGGAATTCGGC
The DNA here is from genome assembly GCA_023248155.1 of Candidatus Omnitrophota bacterium. GTDB lineage: Bacteria > Omnitrophota > Gorgyraeia > 1-14-0-20-64-10 > 1-14-0-20-64-10 > JAHFFE01. The sequence continues at coordinate 5,657 of JAHFFE010000014.1, forward strand.
GATGGAGAAACTGGTGAAGGTGTGAAGACTCAACATACCTATGCCAAGGGCGGCGCTTACCGCGTTGTTTTGACCGTGAACGACCAGAAAGGCATGGACGATTCGGCCGCTTCTGCGCAGATGAATGTGCTGATCAATAATGCGCCGACGGCGAGCATTGAAACCGACGGCAAAGGCTGCGTGGGAAAACCGGTTGCTTTTTCCGGAGAGCGGTCGTCCGATCCGGACGGCAACGGCCTGCAGTACCGCTGGGATTTTGGCGATGGTGAGACGGCCCAGGGAGCGCGCGCGGAGCATGCGTATGCCAAGGGCGGCAATTACACGGTGGTGCTGACCGTCGATGATGGTCTCAACACAACCTGCAGCGTGGTAATGGCCAAGGCGCAGGCGGTCATCAATACGCCGCCGGTGGCCAATGTCGGCCCGAACTTCGTCTGCTGCCGCGGCGTGTCGACCTCGTTCGACGCCTCAAAGTCGTTTGATGCCGATGGCGATTCGTTGTCGTACCATTGGGATTTCGGCGACGGCGAGACCGGCGAAGGCGCCAAGGTTCAGCATACCTACAAAGAGAACGGCACTTTCCAGGTGAAGGTGACAGTTTCGGACGGCAATCCCGATTGCGGCACCAGCTCTGCCGGATTCAGCGGCGTGGTGAACGCTTCTCCCGTGGCGATGATGGGCATCCGCGGCGAGGGCGGCAAGCTGATCGCGCCTGAGGACGACAGCAGTTTCAAGTAATCCCAAAATTTCGGATTAGGTTTTTGGGAGAGGTGCCGGAGCGGTTGAACGGCCACGACTGGAAATCGTGTAGGTTCCGAAAGGGGCCTCCAGGGTTCGAATCCCTGCCTCTCCGTATTTTTGAGAAAATAAGGAGCGATAATGCAAACTAAATGCATCATTCGGATCTTGGTTGCCCTCCTCATGCCTTTCTTGTTATCGCCTCCGGTTTTTTGCGAAGAAGGTGCACAGGATGTCGAAGAGCAGATCTCTCCGCCGGCACTGGAAAAACCCCTTTCAAAAATTATTGAAGATATCAAAAATCCGGATCAAGATATTCGCAAAGAGGCCCTTTCAGTAGCTCTTGAAGAAGGGGTTTTGTGGGATGCGCAGCATCATCGATTGCGGGATGGGATTAAAGAATCAGAGGTTAAGGAGCTTGTTCAATTGGTTATCCAGTTGGACCAAAATTCCAAAGAACCGGTCGGTTATGCTCTGATGTTGACGGCTCTGGGTCCTTATGCCATCGAGGCGCTTCCTTCCATTTTGAATTTCTTGAAATCAGAAGTTCAAAAAATGACGCAGCGGGGAGAAACTGCGGATTATGGCGTAGGCATAATAGCTATGGAAATTACTCGGATGGGTCCCGATGTTATTCCATTGGTTACCGAAGAGTTTAATAAATCGGACGGTCAGTCGCGAGAAATCTTTCAGGAAATACTGCAAAAAATTCAAACGGATCAAAGCCAGGAAAAAATCAAAAATGTTTTTGGAGAGCAGCAAAAATCCATCTCTGACCTGGCGCAACTTCTAAAGGATCCTGACCCAGAAATTCGAGTCGAAACGGCTAATATCCTAGCAGATCGGTGGCAGGATGTTCAGCCATCTGAAATGCGGGACATTATTTATGCGCTTGCGGATATGCTGAGAGACAATAATGAAAAAGTTCGGCGCGCTGCAGTAAATGCTATTTATTGGACAACCGATTCCTCTTCTTTGGAGAGCGGTCTAACCGAGAAAGATTATGTGGCTAATAAGGCTATTCCTGTATTTATCGAATTGTTGCAGGATCCGGATGAGCGTGTTTGGCGTGAAGCAGGAACGGTACTGTATCGGATCAAGGCAGGGTTTGCATTGACTGAGGCTCTTAAAGGTGCAGATGACGAAATGCGCGCCCGAATCGAGGAAATTTTAGGCGACATAGAATCATATGACCAGAGCATTGTTTTGTCGGACGGATCAGAGGATCTCTCTAAGGGGGTATCACCGCGCGTTGAGGTGAAGAATTTTCCGGCTCTTATCCGAGAACTTAAAGATAAGGATTTTAATGTTCGAGAACGAGCGGCTCTCACATTCGCTAAGTTAAGTGCTTTTTCAATGACAAAAGAAAACACGGTTATAGCGATTCCGGCTCTTATTCAGGCTTTGAGTGACGAAGATAAAAAAGTGCGTGAAAGGGCTATTGTTGCGCTTGGTCTATTTGGATTCAGCGCCAAGCATGCCATCTATCCGATCATACTGTCTATGGCGGATTCTGGCGAAACAGCCGTTTATTATGCGAGGAATGCGCTTGTAAGAATAGCAAGTCCACAGATTGCGCCCGGCTATGCTGGTTTTCCGGAAATTACCGCTGAACTCAAACAGAAAGCACCCACCGTTGATGAGGCAATAGCTATCCTGACCGCTCTTCTTGATAATAAGGATAAAGGTTATGAATCGCAAATCACTTTCTTGTTAGAGGTACTAAGTAGATCCAAAGATTAATACTTAAACCCGTGACCGGATCCAAAGGCTTTTACACGAATAGCAGCTCACCTTAATCAGCTCGTAATTCTCCGCCTCTCGCGTATGTTTTCCTAGGTAACCGGCTGTCTGCAATGGTAAAATACTTCTCTCGCAATTTTATTTCTTACTGCGCTCGTAGCTCAGCTGGATAGAGCACTAGCTTGCGGAGCTAGGTGTCGGGGGTTCAAATCCCTCCGAGCGCGCTTCTTTTTCGTTTATTAAAAATATGCTGAGCCATGAATTTGCCGAATATGTAAGAGATCGTCCCGCAGATAATCGTCTGGAACATCTGCGCAGGGCTGGCCGTTTGGGCGCACTGGCTCGATATAAAATTTACGGTAATCCCGGTACCGATGAAGGACGGCGCAAAGCGGGCCGGATTCTTGTTGAATGGATTCGCAATAATCCCGATTTGGCGCGATTGCAGGGTGTTGCCACCGCCAAGGAAATTAAGCAACCGCCGTTCTCTCCATTGTTAGCTGAATTTGTCGGAGTTTTGATTGGAGATGGGGGCGTTCGTAACGGTTTTCAGGTTACGATCTCTTTCGATCAAAGCAAAGATCAGGAATATGTTCAATGGCTTCGGCGTGCGATAAAATCTCTCTTTGGGCTGAATAGCTCTTTATTGTTGAGGAAGAACAACCTAGGTGGGGATATAGTTATTTCCAGTGTAAAGTTGGTTCGGTTTCTGGAAAAAATTGCTGGTCTAAGACCCGGCAATAAGTTGCGAAATGGCTTGGATCTGCCGGCGTGGATTTGGACGCGCCGTTCGTATCAGATCGCTTGTTTGCGTGGATTGATGGACACCGATGGGGGTCCGTTTATTCATCGCTATCAGGTTAATGGAAAATGGTATGCGTATCCCAAGATATGTTTTTGCAGTATGTCTGAAGCATTGCGATCCTCGGTTTGTCGTTTATTTTTAGATCTGGGATTTCATGCGCGGTTGGCAAAGAGCAATCTGATTTTTATCGATCGCGTGGATGAAGTAAAGCGTTTCTACAAGATCGTGGGCTCACGCCATAAGCGGCATTTAGAGCTGGTCGGAAGCATAGAGCGACTGTAAATGGAATTGAGGAGAGGTGCGAGAGCGGCTTATTCGAGCGCACTGCTAATGCGCTGACCTGCTAAAGCGGGTCCCAGGGTTCGAATCCCTGCCTCTCCGCCACTTTGGACGGCGATTGATTTAAACCATGAGCAACTATCTCGTTTTCGCGCGTAAATACAGGCCCCAAACCTTCTCCGAGATTCTCGGACAGGAACCTATTGTCACCACGCTTTCCAATGCCATCAAACAAAAACGGATCGGCCAGGCCTACCTGTTTTCGGGTCCGCGCGGCACCGGTAAAACGTCCACGGCCCGTATTTTTTCCAAGGCGCTTAACTGCGAAAAAGGTCCGACCGCTTCACCCTGCATGAAATGCAAGCAGTGCCAGGAGATCGCGGAGGGCCGCTCGCTCGATGTGCTGGAAATTGACGGCGCTTCCAACCGCGGCATCGACCAGATCCGCGCGCTGCGCGACATGGCCAAGTTCAGCCCGGCCAGCGGCACTTACAAGGTTTATATCATCGATGAGGTCCACCAGATTACGGCCGAAGGGTTCAACGCGCTTTTGAAAACGCTCGAAGAGCCGCCGCCGCATGTATTGTTTATTCTGGCGACTACCGCTGTCTATAAAGTTCCGGCGACAATTGTGTCGCGCTGCCAGCGGTTTGAATTCCGTCGGCTGGCCACAGAAACCATTATCAATAAATTGAAGTCGGTCATCGCCGATGAAAAAATCAAGGCGGCCGATGAAGCAATCTTCGCGATCGCGAAAGCGGCTGGCGGTTCCTTGCGCGATGCCGAATCAATCCTCGATCAGGTCGCCGCGTTCGGCGGCGGAAAAATCCAGGCCGACGATGTGAAAACACTGCTGGGCATTCTCGATGAAGATCAGTTCGCGCAGGCGGTAGAAGGGGTCATTGCTCAGAAGCCGGTCCAACTGCTGGAGCTGGTGGCGCGTCAGTCCGACCAGGGCGCCGATTTAATCCAGTGGGCGGTGGGTCTGCTCGGTTTCTTGCGCAATCTGCTGGTCGCCAAGCTGGGCGCCGGTTCTTTGGGGTTTGAAGAGCTGACCGAAGAATCGGTTGAGCGGCTGAAGAAACTGGTGCAATCACTTTCAATGGAACAGTTGTTGGTGATGGCGCAAACAATTACGCAGGCCGCGGAACTGATGCGCCGCGTTGAAGAGCCGCGTATTCCGTTGGAAGTGGCGTTGATCCGTCTTTCCAGCGGGGGATTATTGGCATCGATTCCGGAATTAATTCAACGGCTTGAAAAACTCACGCAGGGTCAGCCGGCAGCGGCACCTGTTACACCGGCTCCGGTCCGTTCTCAGCCTGCCCCCGCGGTTGCTTCTGTTCCGAAACCGGCACAGCCGCCGGCGCCGCCGATTCCGTCAACGCCGGCACCTGCCGCTGCTGTTGCGTCCTCTGAACCGTTTGATCCCTCATTGCAGCAGGCGATTGCTCTCTGGCCGCAATTCATGCAGACGGTTCAACAGCAAAAAATGGCGACGGCCTCTTATCTGGCTCAGGCGGCCCCGGTTTCTATTCGTGATAACGGCAGCAAGGAACCGGTCTCTTTGACGATTGGATTTACCAAAGGGTCCGAATTTAACATGACGACGTTAAATCAGACTGCCACGCGGCAATGGCTCAGCCAGGTATGGTCGACATTGCTGGGACGACCGGTCAACTGTCTTTTTGAAATGGCCGACCAATTACCAGCCGTTGCCGGCGCAGCGCCTGCGCCTGTCGCTTCCACTCTTTCGGCACAGTCGGCCGCGGTAAAGCAGGGCACTTCACCCGAAACAAAACCGGCTGATCCGGGCTACATTCAATCGGTACTGGAACTGTTCGACGGCCGGATGCTTTCCGGCGAGGGTTCGTAACCGATGCCGGGATGGACTGCCTCAATGGAGTCGCTGGTCGAGGCTTTTCGAAAATTACCCGGTGTCGGACCGCGCACTGCAGAACGATACGCGTTTTATCTTCTTAGCCAGCCGGTTGCTGTCTCCAAAGAATTGAGTGAAGCAATCCTTCGCGTCAAACAGACCGTCGGTTTCTGTGCAACCTGCTTCAACTTGGCCGACGGTGAACTGTGCGATATCTGTAAAGATCCGAAGCGTGACTCCTCATTAGTGACCGTTGTTGAAGACCATCGTTCCATCCGCGCGTTTGAAAAATCGGGCGGCTACAAGGGCGTTTACCATGTTCTGCTCGGCTCGCTCTCGCCTCTGGACGGCATCGGCCCGAAAGAATTGCGCATTCCGGAACTGAAAGCCCGCCTGAGAACCGGAACCATCCGCGAAATTATTCTGGCGACTGATTCCGATATGGAGGGGGAATCGACCGCGCTTTATTTAGCCAAAGAATTGAGGAATATTTCATCCGGCGTGAAAATCAGCCGTCTGGCGTTTGGCATTCCGATGGGTTCTAGCGTAGAATATGCTGATCAGGTGACACTCACGCGCGCGCTGGAGGGACGGCGAACACTTTCATGAGCCAAACGGCTTCAGAACCCCGGCAGTTTATGGATCCGGAATTCCGCCAGGATGTCCGGTTCCTGACGTCGTTACTTGGGGAGATCATCCAGGATCAGGAAGGGAAGCCGTTTTTCCGGACCGTTGAAAAAGTCCGGTTGTTGGCTAAGGCCAACCGCGCCTCGCAGAGTGGTAACGTGCTGCAGCTGCGCCGCCTGATCCAGCGGCTGCCGTATCATAAAGCGCTGAAAATCGCGCGTGCTTTCACCATCTATTTTCAGCTGGTCAACCTGGCCGAAGAAGCGCAGCGAATCCGGCGCATCCGCTGGTACGAATCCCAGACGGGTCAGCCGCTCGAGATGTCGCTGGCCTGGACGGCGCACCGTTTGAAAACAGCGCGCGTTTCTTCGACCAAGCTTCTGAAAAATCTGCAGTCGGCCTGCGTGATGCCGGTGTTAACCGCGCACCCGACCGAAGTCCGCCGCCGTACCACGATGGACCACCTCTCCGACATTGCCGCCGCGCTGGAACTGTGGCATAACCCGGTCTCGACGCCGTCCGATAAAAAACAACAGGAACGGCTGATTCGCGAATCGGTTGAGATTCTCTGGGGCACCAACGAAGCCCGCCTGCGCAAGCTGACCGTGGCCGACGAAGTTTCCCAGACGCTCTTTTTCATTGAACGGACGATTTTAAAACTGGTGCCCGAGCTTTATCAGGGCTTAGATGATCTGGCCCGGTCGATCAAGCCGTCTGAAAAGAAATTAGTGCCGACCATTCTTCGGTTTGGGTCGTGGGTCGGCGCCGACCGCGACGGGAATCCTTCCGTCGACCCGAACGTTACCTGGGTGACCGCCAACGCGCACCGCACAGTAATTCTGGAATTTTATCAGCGCCAGCTGGAAGATATGATCCGGCGGTTCAGCCAGGCTCAGACGCTGATGCCGGCGACCGACGAATTGAACGACTCGCTCGAGCAGGATCGCCTGCAGATGCCCGACGCGGCCCGCGCGCTTGACCGGTACGAATCCTCCGAGTTGTACCGCAAAAAATTGTCGTACATTCATACCCGGCTTTTGTATACCGCTTCCGGCAACACCGGCGCTTATCCGGCGCCGGCCGATATGATCACCGATTTAAAGCTGGTCGAGAGCAGTTTGCGCCAATCCGGCAGCCGGTACGCGGCCGATGAAATTGCCCGGTTAATCCGGCAAGTGGAGACGTTCGGGTTTCATCTGGCCCAGTTGGAATTTCGCGAACACCGCGACCGGATTGTAGAAACGGTTTCAGAAATTCTCTCCGCCTGTTTCCTGGACCGCTCGATTAATTACAAAATGCTTTCAGAGCAGGAGCGGCGCGAACTGCTGTGCCGGCCGGACGTTCTTTCTCCGCCGGAAGGCTTCGCCATCGATCCGCAAAAATTATCGCCGGTGGCGCGCGATGTATTGATGCAGTTTGAGACGATGCGTAAAATCCAGCGCGATCTTGATCCGGAATTAACACATACGTATCTGGTCAGCATGACGCACACACCCAGCGATTTCTTGTCGGTGCTGGCATTGGGCGCCTGGACCGGCTTGGTGCGCGGCCTGATTTCATCCAAAGGAAAACCGCAGGCCAGCTTTGATGTGGTTCCGCTATTTGAAACGATTCCGGATCTGGCCCATTCCGATCAAGTGATGGCCTCGCTCTGGAAAGACCCGATCTACCGCCGTTATCTGGAAGCGCGTGATTTTCGCCAGGAAGTAATGCTTGGTTACTCCGACGCCAACAAAGACGGCGGTTACATCGCGGCCAACTGGGCGCTTTACCGCGCGCAGGAACGGTTGGTGCTGACTGCGCGCCGCTATAAAATCAACCTGACGTTGTTCCACGGCAAGGGCGGCACGATTGACCGCGGCGGCGGGTTAAGCCACCGCGCTATTTTGGCCCAGCCGTTTGCCGCTCCCGGCGGACGGATCAAAATCACCGAGCAGGGTGAAGTCGTGGCGGCCAAATACAGCCATCCGGTGATCGCGCGCAGAAATCTGGAACAACTTTTAAGCGCTGTTTTACTGGCCAACAGTCTTCCGTTGCCGGCTGCCGCGGGCAAAAAGAAACTGAAACGGTGGCAGGAGATTATGGCCGAACTGTCTGCCGATTCCGAAAAGGCCTACCGTGCGTTCGTTTTTGAAAATCCCGATTTTATTCCGTACTACGCGCAGGCGACGCCGATCCAGACAATGTTGGAAGCACCGGTTGCCGGAACCCGGCCCGGCGCTCGTCCGGGTGGAGCCAACCTAGCCGACAAAGACGGTTTTTCATTTGCTTCTTTGCGCGCGATTCCGTGGGTATTCAGCTGGATTCAGTCACGGCACCTGCTGTCATCTTGGTTCGGGATCGGTTCCGCGATCGAGGCGTTTCGCGACAAACATTCCGAGGCTGGAATAAAAGAACTCTCTGAAATGGCGAAAGAATGGCCGTTTATGCGCATACTGCTGGAAAATGCGCAGGCCTCACTGGCCAAAGCCGATTTGAAAATCGCCGAAGCCTACGCCAGCCTGGTCCGCCCGCCGGCTGTGCGTAACCGCGTTTTTAACCAGATTCGGCTGGAATATGCCAAATCGGCGGCAGGGGTGCTGGAAGTGACCGGCTGCGATACGCTGCTGCAGACCCAGCCGGTTCTGCGCAACTCGATCTTGCTGCGCAATCCGTATGTGGACCCGCTCCATATTCTGCAGGTCCGCTGTCTGGAAGAGCTAAGGAAATCAGAGAAAAAAGGGAAAGACGGCCATGCCCAATGGCTGGAACTGCTTCGGCTAACCATCCATGGCGTCGCCTATGGTATGAAATCAACTGGGTAAGTGGCTTTGGGTTAATTTATAAAATATATTTTTAGTTTTTTTTGTTTGAAGTTCTTTTTTTTGTGGTATAGTCATATTAATCCTATGAGCACACTTTCTCTCAGCGAACAGCGAAAATTTGTACGCGTCCCGGCCGGTATTGAAGCGGAATATCGTTCTTTGGCGTTGCTGACTCCTCCGAAACTCGGTTTAACGCGCGACATCAGTTTGGGTGGCATGCGTTTCGCAGCTCCGGAAAAGCTTTCTCCGGGCGAGCTGATCGGCGTTTCTCTCGAGCTTGCGTCGAATGGAACCATTTCGATGACCGGCGAAGTACTCTGGACGCGGCAGGTTTACAACGGCGATTCGATGGGGTATGAGTCGGGCGTTTGCTGGTCTAAGATGGATAAAGAGGAAGCCTCCCGTTTGAATGAATTTGTCAGCGGTTTTGCTGACTCCAACCTGACTCCCACTATGGTCAGTACCACGCTGATTCCGGAAGAACCGCTAGTTGTGTGGCCGCGGGCGCTGGCGATCGCGTTTGGTGCGTTTGCGCTTATTGCGTCCATTGCCGGCTTATGGCTGAATCAGGTGAATCTGGAACAGGAACTTAAGGGTGCCAAGTTCGCAATTTCTTCGTACGAACTGCAGATTGATCAACTGACCCGTCAGTACTAAGTTTCGTCGGAAAATACTCTAGAGGGCCCATTTACAGGGTCCTCTTTTTTTTGTACACTAAACCCTATTCCCTGGTAGCTCAGTTGGTAGAGCAGCTGACTGTTAATCAGCGGGTCCCAGGTTCGAGCCCTGGCCGGGGAGCCAATTTATCGGGAAGGGGGATTTATCTCCCTTCCCGAAATTATTTCTAGCAGGGCTCGAAGGGAGTCCCGAAGGTTTTGGATGGGGAGCCGCGCCTAATGGAAGCGGCGACTTCCTCGAGAGGGACGGGCGGTTACCGAAGGCCGTAAGTTTTTACGGCCGGAGGAACCGAGCCCTGGCCGGGGAGCCACTTATGCCGGGGAAGGGCGCTAAGCCCTCCCCCGGTTTTTTTAATGGCCCGTCGAATGGCCGCTTAAATGGTGCTTCTTCAAGACTGTTCTCGCCGCCACTTCTTTCGCGCGGCTTCCATAACGGCCCGATTTCTGCGCTTGATTCTTAATATGTTCATACATCCGCTGTTCTTTAGCACTAACACCTCGCAAATGTTTTCCGCCAGGCATGGGGCACCTCCATTTGTTTCATTGAAGTGTATCTGAAGCAGATAACAACAGAATGAATTCAATATTACGATTTCTAAATATTTGATAAAGAAATCGTAATTGGGAAGTCATCCCCGCTTCATATCCTTTCAGTAAACTTTGCTTGGTAATTTACATAGGAGGTGAAGTATGTTCATCCAACGGTTGTTCAATCGCAGGGTTGTTTCTATGGCGACAGTCTGGATGTTAGCATTATGGATCTCGCCCCGAATTTCTCTTTTTATTCGCGAGGCGCAAATCGGGAAGATCATGATAGTTTTGTCTCATTCAAAGGCGCCGCTCAATCTTCAGATGACGGGCATTACGCAGGCAGAGTTGCAAGAAACCTTGTCTAGTCTGTATGATGCTTAGAGGAGGGAGAACTCATCATGGCAACCAACACCATTCGGCTTCACCGCGTACTACGTGCGCCGCCTGAAAGAATCTATCGGGCATTCCTCGATGCCGATGCCTTAGTCAAATGGATGCCTCCCAACGGGTTCACCGCCAAGGTGCACCAATTGGATGCCAAGGTCGGCGGGACCTATAAGATGTCATTCACGAATTTCACCACCGGGCATAGCCACTCTTTTGGCGGGAAATATCTGGAACTGGCGCCGAACGAACGGATTCGCCATACGGATAAGTTCGATGACCCGAACCTGCCGGGAGAGATGCAGGTGACCATCACTTTGAAGAAAGTGTCCGTCGGCACGGAGTTGAACATCGTTCAAGAAGGGGTGCCCGTTGTTATTCCTCTCGAGGCCTGTTATCTTGGCTGGCAGGAGTCGCTTACTCTTCTTGCGAAACTTGTTGAAGCGGAGATCGCAGATTAAGGAGGTACTGAAATGAAACAGGATACCTTTAATACGGTTGCTGGCACCCTCTTCGCAATGATCGCGGGGCTCCATGTTTTACGTATTGTTCGTCATTTGCACGCCTCTATCGGTGGCTGGATTGTTCCCATGTGGGTTAGCTGGGCTGGCTTGGTTCTGGCGGGATTCCTGGCCTACACGGCGTTTCGCCAGAAGAAATAAAGGAACGGATAAAAAGTCATCTGGCGCATCTACGCGATAATTCTCCTGCTTCCTTTTCTTGCCGGCTGTGCGCTGGCCGGGTATTTGAAAGATCCCTTTACCGATATTCCCGCCTTTTCCCAAGTAACCGATCAAATCTACAGAGGGGGATACCCTAAGCCCGAAGGATATGCCCGGTTAAAGGCACTGGGCGTTAAAACCATCATTAACTTGAGTGATGATACGAAATACGCCGCCCGAGAGAAGCAACTTGCCAAGGAATACGGATTGGAAGTCGTATCGATTCCGCTCAGCGTCTACACCTGGCCGGAAGATGAAAAGGTTCTTAAATTTCTGGAGACGGTATTAGCCCCTGAGTCCCAGCCGGTTTTTGTACACTGCAGCAATGGGCGGGATCGTACCGGAGCGATGATCGCGGTTTACCGCACCATCGTGGAAGGGAAAGGTCCCAAGGAAAGTTACAAGGAAGCGTTGGATCACGGTTTTTGGCCGTACCGCGGCGAGGTGGTCCTGAAAAAATATATCCACCAGCTTAAGGACAGAAAGGTTTTATATGAATTTGTCCAATCGCGTTCGCGGTAAGTATTTTTTTGTCGGACTTCTGTTTTTATCATCTGTTTTTTGTTTGTGCTCCCCGGCCTATGCGTTGGCCACGCCGCACCACCTATACAACATCTCACGGCGGTTAGTGGAAGTGGTGGGGGCTCCGTTTTATGCCATTTTTTATGAGGGCCCTCGGCGAATGAAAAAAGTGTGGAACGAAGAGATGCAGGGCGCCGAGAAGCCGAAGCACCGAGGAAGGCCAGTTAATTTGCTGAGTGCCGTTCCGCGTGCCGTGGGAGAAGAAACCAAGGCTGGAGTGGATGGCGTAACCCGGTCGGTTGATTCCGCAGGAAAAGCCGCCAAAGAAGTCGTTTCAATCTTCCTGGGCGATTGACGATCGTAAATAAATTGTAATTGGAAAGTTATCTTTCCTTTATCTCCCTCCAGTAGACTTCACCCGGTAACTGATAGGAGGTGAAGTATGTCCATGCAACGGTTCTTAAATCACAAAGTTATTTCCGTCTTAGCAGTCTGGATGTTAGTGTTAGGAATCTCGCCCCGAATTTCCTTCGGTATGCCGACCGCTTCCATGCCGGTTGTTCAGGCAACGGCGTCTATTCGCGAGGCGCAAATTGAGAAGATCATGATAGTTCTTTCTCATCCGAAAGCTCAGCTCAATCTTCGGATGGCAGGTATTTCGCAGACACAATTGCGGGAAAATTTGTCAAAACTGGATGATGCCCAACTGGCCATGGTTGCCCAAAAAGCCGATGTTGTCAGGGCAGGGGGACAGGTAGAGCTTATCATCGGTCTTTTGGTTGTGATAATTTTGCTGATCCTTTTGGTTAGGTTAATCACTTAAAAAACGGAAAACAAGAAGGGCGGTGAAGTATGTCCATGCAACGGTTCTTAAATCACAGAGTTATTTCCGTATTAGCCGTCTGGATGTTGGTGCTGGGAGTTGCGCCGCGGGTTTCCTTCGGCATGCCGACGGCCTCCATGCCGGTTGTTCAGGCAACGGCTGCTATTCGGGAAGCGCAGATTGAGAAAATCATGACGGTTCTTTCTCACCCGCGGGCTCAGCTCAATCTTCGGATGGCAGGCATCTCACAGACCCAGTTGCGCGAGGGTCTGTCGAAGCTGGATGATGCCCAATTGACGATGGTGGCCCAAAAAGCCGATGTTGTCAGGGCAGGGGGTCAGCTGGGGCTTATCATCGGTCTTTTGGTTGTGATAATTTTGCTGATCGTTGTGGTTAGGTTAATCACTTAAAAAACGGAAAACAAGAAGGGGGTGCGGTATGTCTACGCAACGGTTGTTAAATCGCAAGTTTGTTGCCGTGTTGGCCGTCTGGATGTTGGTGCTGGGAGTTGCGCCGCGGGTTTCCTTCGGCATGCCGACGGCCTCCATGCCGGTTGTTCAGGCAACGGCTGCTATTCGGGAAGCGCAGATTGAGAAAATCATGACGGTTCTTTCTCACCCG
>JAHFFE010000014.1:18818-28157 GCA_023248155.1 Candidatus Omnitrophota bacterium
GCTGGGAGTTGCGCCGCGGGTTTCCTTCGGCATGCCGACGGCCTCCATGCCGGTTGTTCAGGCAACGGCTGCTATTCGGGAAGCGCAGATTGAGAAAATCATGACGGTTCTTTCTCACCCGAAGGCTCAGCTCAATCTTCGGATGGCAGGCATCTCACAGACCCAGTTGCGCGAGGGTTTGTCGAAGCTGGATGATGCCCAATTGACGATGGTGGCCCAAAAAGCTGACAGCGTGAAAGCCGGTGGAATACTGGGGGTTATTATTGCGCTGCTGGTGATTGCGATCTTGGTGATCATCGTGATTATGTTGATGGACAAGGAAGTGAAAATAGAAGACAAAAGATAAATGAGAAAAAGTCATCGGAGGCTGGCGCCCGGACTATATATTTATCTGATTTTTTTCCTGTCCGGGTGCGCCTCATTACCGGCTTATCGGGTTGGGCCGCCCGAGTTTCCCAATGATCAGCAGGTTCATTTCATTCAGAAAGCACCGCCGGTTGGCCAGAGGGCGTATCAGTGCGGGCCGGCTGCGCTTGAATCGGTGATGCGGCGATGGGGTTATGAAGTTGATGCCGAGGAAATCGGCCGAGATCTGGGCAGTCAGGGTGCGCGCGGTGTTTTGAATTTTACGCTTGCCCAGGTTGCGCGGGATCGTGGGTTTTGGACCGAGATGCATGAATCGAATCTGGAAGAATTAAAAGGGTGGATTCGCAACGATATCCCGCCGCTGGTAGCGCTTCAGGTGGGTCCTTTCTGGAGTTTTACTTATCATTTCGTGGTGCTCACCGGGTTTAATGACCGCGAAGGAATTCTTTACGCCAATATCGGCTACCCGGAAACCCGGGCCATTCGCGTCCCGCATTTTCTGAAAAGTTGGCAGCGGGCCGGTAACTGGACGTTGATTGTTTGTCCGCTGGAGCGGGTCGATTGGCAACTCAGCGCGGATCAGGCAGGTGATTTGGGATTCCTTTTGGAAAAATCGGCGCAGTTGCCGCTGGCTGAAAAATGGTACCGGGCAGCGCTGGCAAAAGAACCGGACAACCGGCCTGTGCGGTTTAATCTGGCCAATATTCTTTTTAAAACAGGCCAGTTCCAAAAAGCAAAGCTGATGTATCAACAATTGATTAAAGAAAACCCCGCGGAGATCGCCCCGATTAATAATCTGGCTTCCGTTTTTCTGGAAGAAGGTAATCCCAAAGAAGCGGTTCGTCTAATTGAAACCGCTTTCAAAAACGGGGTTGAACGACGGGCCGACATACTCGATACGCTGGGCTTGGCCTATTGTCGTCGTAAACAATACCCAAAAGCCCGTCACTGTTTTCGTGAAGCTTTAGATAAAACGGCTTCAGATGATTTCTCAGCCAAAACACTCATTCGCGCGCATCTGGACCAGTGCTTCCGTGGAGGAGTAACATAAAGGGAAGTGTAAAGGAGGAGAGTGAATGGAAGACAAAGAAAACAAACATGATTTGTTGATGAAGCGCGCGCAGGTTCTCATTGCCATTTTGGTTGGCGTGGTGACATTGCTGGTGGGGGTTTATAACGCTAAGAATACAATCTTTGCGAAGAAAGGCCAGGGAGCGGTTTCGGTGCTGGTGCAGTCTTCGAAACGGCAGCCGGTTGCCGGGGCTTCGGTCGAATTGCTCAACAGTCAGAATGCCCGTATTTCGATGGCGCAAACCGATTTGGATGGAAAGTTTGAAAAAGAAAAACTGGAAGCCGGAAATTACAGTCTTAAAATCAGCAAGTCCGGTTTTGAGACTGAGATAACGACCATCGCGGTCGATCCGGGCCGCACGACCGATTTTAGTTTGATACTCAGAGCCAACGGCAGTCCCATGCAGTCGGCTATTGAAGAAGTCGGCGCTTCATGGATTAAAACCGTTGGCACACCTAAATCTAAAACAGAAGAAAAGGGGACTACGCCATGACCACGACACCGATTCCCGAAGGGTTTCATACGATTACGCCGAGCCTGACATTCAAAGACTCAGGGAAGGCGCTCGATTTTTATAAGAAAGCGTTTGGAGCCAAAGTACTGGATCTTTTTGAGAGTCCGGACAGGCATGGCATCATGCATGCCACGATGCAGATCGGCAATTCAATCGTGATGATGGGCGATGAGAACCCCGGATGCAAAAGCGCCGAAACACTGGGCGGCTCGCCGATCAGCCTGTATGTCTATGTCTCGAGCGTTGACACGACCTTCAAGCAGGCGCTCTCTGCCGGAGCCACGGAGACAATGCCCGTTGCCGATATGTTCTGGGGAGACCGCGCCGGCCATTTAAAAGATCCGTTCGGTTATTCCTGGATGATCGCCACGCATATTCAGGATCTGACGAACGAGCAGGTTCGGAAAGGGGCCGAAACCTTTTTCGCCCAGATATCTAAGAAATAATAATGGAGAAACCGAAAATTCTGGCGTTTGCCGGCAGCACGCGGACCGATTCGTTTAATAAGAAGCTGATAAAAATTGCGGCTGCCGGGGCGCGTGCCTCAGGTGCAGAGGTGACGCTGATTGATCTGCGCGATTTTCCGATGCCGCTCTATGACGGTGATCTGGAACAGGAACAGGGACTTCCGGAAGACGCGAAGCGGCTGCGGGCACTTTTTCTGGAGCATGACGGATTATTGCTGGCTTGTCCTGAATATAACAGTTCGATTACCGGCGTGTTAAAAAACGCGATCGACTGGGTTTCGCGGCCAACTGAAAAAGAGCCCGACCTGGCCTGTTTTACCGGCAAGGTGGCGGCGCTGATGAGCGCTTCGCCCGGCGCCTTGGGCGGGTTGCGGGGACTGGTGCATGTGCGTTCCATTTTAGGAAACATCCGCGTGCTGGTACTCCCGGACCAGGTGGCAGTTCCAAAAGCGGGGGAAGCATTTACCGCTGAGGGCAATCTGAAAGATGCAAAACAACAAGCGGCTATCGAGAAGCTGGGCCGTGAGCTTGCAGCCACACTGGCAAAATTAAAGTAAGATAAAGCCCCCGTTTCTGGGGGATAATAATAGGCATGCCATTTTTTCTTCTCTTTTGCGCCGCAATGGTTGCCGGCTTTATCGGCGCGCTGGACGGAATCGGCGGCGGGTTCGTGCTGGTTCCTATTTTAACCGCGTTCGGCGTCGATATCCGCCAGGCCATCGCCATCGGCGCCGTTTCCGTCGTGGCTATTTCAACGACGGCTTCTCCTCGTTTTCTGCGACATCATCTGCCTAATCTTAAAGCGACTGCGTTCCTGGAGTTTTTCGCTATCTCCGGAGCTCTGATCGGAGCGATACTGACCGGATTGGTCAGCGGCCGTTTTTTGACGATCTTTTGCGGTTTCATGGTGCTGATATCCGGATTGGCGTTGCGTCAGACATGGAAACATAAAGATCGTTTGTTGCCGCCGCAGAACGAAAATCTTTTGAAAGAGACCATGCTGGTAGGCAGTTATTACGATTCTGCCGATGGAAAAACGGTTGTTTATCAAGGGAAGCATCCTTTGCTGGGGGCTCTCTGCATGGTGGGGGTGGGATTAATTGCCGGGTTGCTCGGCGGCGGCGGCAGTATTTTCATTGTTCTGGTTGCCGAGTTGGTTATTGGTTTTCCAATTAAAGTTTCTTTGTCGATGAGCAACTTGATGATGGGTGTTATTGCGTTGGCGGGCATGAGCGTTTACCTTGAGCGGGGATTAATCAATGCCCAGTTGATCGTTCCGGTGATTATGGGAGTGGTTGCCGGAGCTTTTTTTGGGGCCAGATTGCTTAAACAGCTTAAAGGCCAGATCGTCCGATCGGTCTTTTTTTGCGTACTGCTTCTTTTGGGGATCGAGATGGTTTATAACGGGGTTATTCATCTCCGATGAAGAATGTCGCTCATATTCGATGGCTTTCCAAGTTCGACATGGAACCTTTGCTGGGTTCCGTGTTGGCGACAGGAATATTGTTGAGCGTTCTTTTGCTGGCCGCCGGTTTATGGATCGGTAAATTTCTGGAACATGTACCGCTGGCTTATCAGATCCAGGCCATCAGTATTCCGCGGCTGATTCAGTCGGATCTTTGCCGCCAGGCCGCGCCCAATTTCTGGTCCCGTCTTTTGGTCGATTTGGGGTTTTCGGTTCTGCTGATTACGCCGTATGTCCGTTTGTTCGTGACATGGCTCTACCTGGTTTTTGTTAAGCGCCAGTTTAAAAATTCCATCTTTACCAGCATCGCGCTGATTTTTCTGGGACTTGTTCTGTTTTCAGATATTATCGTAGCGGCGTCCTCTTCCGGAGGCATGAGCCGGTATTTATTCAGACCGCAATGAAAATCCTTCAGATTACTTCCCACTTGAATGTCGGAGGGATTTCGCGCTATGTCCTCTCGCTCTCCCGGCATTTAGCCGGCAAAGGGCACCAGGTTTGTATCGCGTCGGCAGGCGGGAGCCTTGAAAAATCCTGTAACTATGAAAGAGTGCGGTTTCTTCCGGTTCCGCTCAATACCAGCCAGGAATTCAGTCCCCGGATTTTTAAAACGGTTCGAGAACTGACGTGCTATCTCGAACGGGAGCCGGTTGATGTTATTCATGCGCATACGCGCGTTGCGCAGGTGGTTGCGGATCGTGTTTCCCGGCGGATGAAAATTCCATATGTCACCACCTGGCACGGCATCTATAAGAGACGGATTGGAAGGCTCCTCTATCCGTGCACGGGTGACGCGGTCATTGCGATCAGCGGAATTGTCCGCGAGCATCTTTTGAAAGATTTTCAAGTTCCCTCGGAGCGTATTCATCTGGTCTATAACGGCATTGATACGGCGTACCATGCGGTTGCTCCGGACGATGCGCTGATCCGGAAATATCGCGACCGCTTTAAAATTCCGGAAGGCCGGCCGGTCATCGGCGGCATAGGCCGCCTGGCCGCGGGTGAGGTGAAAGGTTTCGATCTGTTATTGGCGGCCGCCTGTTTGCTGAAAGAAACGTTTCCCGATATTCAGGTCTTGATCGTGGGCGATGGACCGCGCCGTCCTTTTCTGGAAGATGTCGCCGAGCGTCTGGGAATCTTTTCGCAGGTTCATTTTGTCGGTGGAGTTGAGGATGTTCGCGTCCCGCTCTCGTTTCTGGATGTTTTTGTTTTTCCGTCCCGCTGGCCGGAAGCGTTTGGCTTAACGCTGATTGAGGCCATGGCCGCCGGTAAGGCGATTGTTGCCACGCGCATGGGAGCCGTCTCCGAGATTTTACGGGACGGCCGGGACGGATGGGTGGTTCCTCCCGAGGATATTCAGGCGATCGCTGAAAAAATCGCGATGCTGTTGAGCGATCCGGCGCTCGCGCGGACCATGGGGCAACAGGCTCAGCTGCGGGCGCATGACCAATTTGATATCGGTCGAATGGTCACCGAAGTGGAGCAGGTCTATGAGGAAGTAATTAATAAACAGAAATCCTACTAGGATGCCGCTGACGCCATTTCATTTCGGGCCGGGGATATTGATTAAGCCGTTGGCGAAGAAGTTTTCGCTAACGGCTTTTATCGTTTCCCAAATCATCATTGATTTGGAGCCTCTCTGGAATATTTTGAGAAAAGCGCCGCGCCTCCACGGCTTATTCCATACTTTTCTGGGAGCGCTTATTCCAGCTTTTCTGACAGTAATGGTGGTAAGAAACATTCTCAAGCGTGTTCCTGTTTCTGTCCTACTGTTTTCAGCGCTCATCGGGGTTTGGTCGCATGTGATTTTGGATGGAATCATGCATCGGGATATGACGCCTTTCTTTCCGTTTTCGGATGCCAATCCATTTCTGGGGATCATCCCTCTTTCGTTTTTGTATTGGGGTTGCGTGGTTTCCGGGGTCATAGGGTTGATCTTATGGTTATTGTTTAGAAATCGAGAGGGGTTGGACCTATAGAACGTTTGGAGAGAATAACGCAACAACTTCAGACAGCCGACGGCGTATGGATATCGATCGACTGCTATCGTCATGGCGCCAGCAGCGATGCCATTATTCTTTGCCCCGGTTTTTTTAAAAGCAAAGAGACGCCCACCTTTCAGCGGATGGCGCGGGCGCTTGCGGTGGGGCGCGATGTTATTTGCGTCGATTTTCGCGGGCACGGGCGGTCTGGCGGACGATTTACTTTTTTAGCATCTGAAAATACCGACCTCCTTGCGGTTCTGGCTTTTGCCAGGGAACATTATCAGCGGATAAGCGTTATCGGTTTTTCACTGGGCGGCACGATTGCGATTAATACATTGAGCCGCGACCGTGTCCAGGTGCATAGCCTCATCACGGTTGGAACGCCTTGTGTTTTTGAAGATATCGAATTTAATATCTGGGCTCCGGGCATGGTTCGCCGGGCGATTGCTTCGATGGAGCGGGGAGCCGGTTGCCGTCCGGGGAACCTCTTCCTAAAGAAAGAATGTCCGCTTGATCAGATCAAAAAATTAGCCGGATTACCGGTGCTGATTATGCATGGTGAGAACGATACCATCGTTGGAGTTGAGCATGGCCGGAGGCTCTTTCAACGCGCATCCGATCCAAAACGGCTGGGAATCATTCCGTGTGGCGGGCATGCCGATGTTCTGTTCCGGGAAGAGACGCAATTATTTTGTAATCTTGTTGAAAAATGGTTAACAGCCGCGATGCCGGCCAACAACTAGCGGTATAATAGAAACACAGGAGACCAAACGATGGCAAACCCAACCTCACTTCCGATCGATACCGGCATTAACGAGAAAGACCGCAAAGCGATCGCGGCAGGCCTCTCGAAGTTTCTGGCCGATACCTTCACGCTTTATCTGAAGACGCATAATTTTCACTGGAATGTGACGGGGCCGATGTTCCAGACGCTGCACCTGATGTTCGAAGTTCATTACAACGAACTCTGGCTGGCTACCGACTTGATCGCCGAGCGGATCCGCGCGCTGGGTGTTCAGGTTCCGGCTACTTACGCGGAATTTTCCGACTTAAATTCCGTTAAGGAACAGCCGGGTGTCGTGAAAGCGGAGAAGATGATTCGCTTGCTGGTGGAAGGGCATGAGGCGGTCATCCGCACAGCGCGTTCGGTTTTTTCAATGGCCGAGAAGGCGCAGGATCAGGTTACGATGGATTTGCTGACCCAGCGGATGCAGATTCACGAGAAAACCGCCTGGATGCTGAGAAGTTTGCTTGAGTAGAATGAAGGTTTGGCGTCTGTTTGTGGTTGCCCCGATGGCGCTGATAGTGTCGGCGCCGTTTGCCGCCGCTGACGAGATCGCGCGGTCGGGGAATACCCGCGTGGCATTGCTCGAACTGTATAGTTCAGAGGGCTGCAGCAGTTGTCCGCCCGCGGAGGAGTGGGTAAGCAAACTTCTTTCCAACCCCGATCTTTTCAAAAAGTTTGTTCCGGTGGTTTTTCATGTCGATTACTGGGATTATTTGGGCTGGAAAGATATTTTCTCGCAAGAACGGTTTTCCGCGCGGCAGAGAAATTACGCTCAATCCTGGAATTCTTCAAGCGTCTATACGCCCGGTTTCGTCCTGAATGGATTGGAGTGGCGGCAGTGGTCCCGGCAGCCGCCGGCTGTTCCTGTGCCTTCCGAACCGGCGGGGGATCTGAAGATCGAACAGATTTCTTCGGGGCGGTTTAAAATAATCTACCAGCCCCTCAACGGCAAAGGGCCGGATTCTTCGGGCAAGATTTTTGTTCACGCGGCCTTGCTTCAATCCGGAATTGTTTCCAATGTTAAAGCCGGAGAGAATGCCGGACGCAGGCTTGCTCATGATTTCGCGGCGGTTGATTTTGTGGAATCCGGGATGGAGCTCGGTAAAGATGGCTTTTTTGAAAAAGAAATTATGCTGAAATCTTTTTCAGGGGAGATGGGCAGAAGTGGCGTGAATCAATGGGCGGTTGCCGCCTGGGTTACCCGGGGATTGGATCCGGCACCTATCCAGGCCGCCGGCGGCTATTTGTCCTATCCGGGGATGGCCGCGCAGGGTAGCGGATGATTACCGTTCGTAAGGCGGGTGATCGCGGGCATTTTGATTTTGGGTGGATGGATACCTGGCATTCGTTTTCATTCGGCGAATACCATGATCCGCGCCACCGCGGTTTCCGTTCTCTGCGCGTGATTAACGAAGACCGTATCGCGCCGGGCAGCAGTTTTGAAGCGCATTCCCACAGCGACATGGAAATTTTGACCTATGTTCTGAAGGGGTTGCTGGAGCATCAAGACAGCGTGGGCAACCGGCTGGTGATCCGCGCGGGCGAGGTACAGAAGATGACGGCCGGTACCGGTATCACGCACAGCGAGAGCAACCCGTCGAAGGATGAGCCGGTCTATCTGTTTCAGATATGGATCCGTCCGGCTCAGCGAGGGCTTTCGCCCGCGTATGAACAAAAAATGATCGGCCTGGCGGAAGCTAATAACCAGCTGCGTCTGATGCCAGTTAAAATTCAACAGGATGTTTCGGTTTACGATTGCCGGTTGAAACAGGGAGGCGCTGTTACGCATCCGGTTTCTGCGGGCCGTGGCGTTTGGGTGCAGGTGATTGAAGGGGCCGTCGATTTAGACGGCAATAGGCTGGAGGGGGGTGATGGCGCTGCGGTCGAAGATCAGCCCGATCTGCGGCTGACGGCCAAAAACGGCGTGGCTTTATTTCTTTTGTTTGATTTGGCTTAGGGCCGGGAGGGAAAGATTTAAAAGTGTTTGAGATATTTTCAAAACTCTATGAGATTGAAGCGCTGATTTTGTGGGGCGGCTACGCGATACTCGCCTTTATTATTTTTGCCGAGACCGGGCTTTTGGCCGGATTTTTTCTGCCGGGCGATTCGCTTTTGGTGACGGCCGGTTTGATGGCATCCGGCGCCAACGCTCCGCTGAATGCCGAGATTCTTATTCCGTTGTTGAGCGCGGCGGCTATTGCCGGCGACAGCGTCGGATACGCGTTTGGTTTTTATCTGGGGCCGCGGTTGTTCAAGAAGGAAGACTCCCTGTTTTTTCACAAGAAACATTTGGTCAGCGCCCAACAGTTCTATGAAAAGCATGGCGTTAAAACAATCGTGCTGGCGCGGTTTATTCCGATCGTGAGGACTTTTGCTCCCACGGTGGCCGGCGTGGGTAAAATGCAGTACCGGACTTTCTTAATTTACAATGTGGTCGGCGGAATCGGATGGGTGGCCGGCATGACGCTGCTGGGATATTTTCTGGGACAGTGCGTGCCCAACATCCACAGGCACCTTCTCTGGGTGGTTGCCGTCATCATCTTTCTATCGTTTATACCGCTGCTGAATGGTTGGCGGAATAACCGGCGGGGTGCGCGCAGATGAATCTCTTGCGTAAAAGCGCCGGCGAATTTATTGGAACTTTCGCGCTGGTTTTTGTGTCGTGCGGAAGCGTTATGGTGGC
>JAHFFE010000015.1 GCA_023248155.1 Candidatus Omnitrophota bacterium
CTGAAGCTGCGCCTGCGCCGCGGCGCGATCAACCGGGAATGTCTTCACCAGGGTCCGGGGTCTTGCGACCCACTCCCGATATTGGTTCATCTTGGCCAGCGCTCGAACAGCCGCCTCCGGGAATCGATAATACGGGACTCTCTCTTCTCTCAGTCGCTGCATTCCGGAAGAAATGTCGGTAACACCCATAAAACAGGCGACGATTGGTTTTGAAGTTTTCTTTGCGGCCTGGCCGATCACCTGGGCAATCTGATCCAGATTGGTCATCGCCTGCGGAGTCGCCATCACAAACAGGCTGTCAATGTTCGGATCGCTCAAGACCGCATCGATCGCGGCGGCGTAGCGATCATGCTGGGCATCGCCGATGAGATCAACGGGGTTATTCAATGAAGCGGTCTCCGGCAGTGATCCTTTCATCGCCGCTACGGTGGTCGATTCTAATTTGGGCAGTTGAAGTCCGTAGCGGACACACGCATCGGTTGCCATGATGCCCGGCCCGCCGGCGTTGGTCACAATAGCAACCCGCCGTCCCAGAGGAAGCGGCTGGTCGGCAAACGCCCGGGCATAGTCGAACAGTTCCTCGACGGAATCGACTCTCAAAAGACCGGCCTGTGCGAAAATCGCGTCATACACTTCATCATTGCCGGCCAGAGACCCCGTGTGAGATGAAACCGCTTTTGCGCCTTCGGGAGTGCGCCCTGATTTGATCGCCAAAATCGGCTTTCCGCCGTTCTCTTTACCGCTCATCTCGCGGGCGATCTCGATAAAACGGCGGCCCTCCGCCAAATCTTCGACATAGAGCAGAATGACCTTTGTTTGAGGATCATCCCGAAGCGCGATCAGCAAATCCAACTCGTTTAAGCCGGCCTTGTTCCCCATGCTGATCATTTTGGAAAATCCGATTTTCTCAGCCTTGGCATGCTCCAAAACTGCGGTGCAAAGCGCGCCGCTTTGAGACACAAATGCGATCGATCCGGCAGCGGGCATCTCTTTTGCGAAGGTGGCGTTCAAGCGCACCTTCGGATCGGTATTCAGGAAACCCAGACAATTGGGGCCAAGCAGAGCAATGCCGTGCTGTTCCGCTATTTTTTTGACCTGATCTTCGAGAACACGGCCTTCTGCGCCCACTTCTCTAAATCCGGCGGAAATGATAACCGCGTTCTTGATGCCTTTCTTGCCGCACTCTTCCAGAATTCCAGGAACAATCGCGGCTTTAACTACAATGACGGCGAGGTCCGGTTCGCCGGGCACGGAACCAATATTAGGATAACAACGGAGGCCTTCAATTTCTTGTGCATTCGGGTTTACCGGAAAAACTTTGCCCGTAAAACCGCCCAGATAAATATTCTTGAGGAGCGCGCGCCCAACGCTGGCCGGATCCTGCGAAGCGCCGATCACCGCCACCGATGCGGGTGAGAAGAATTCTTTTGATTTATCCACGGAGTTCACTTTACTCCTCTAGAGAATGTTTGCAAAGAGGCGCACGAACGAATTGCGAAGCCGCGCGGGGAGGGAGATCTTGCCCATCTGCAGAAGAGTGACTTCCCGGCACGCTTTGAGGTCGAGTGCGATCTGAGCGTCGATTTCCTTCGTCGTTTGTTCGTCGTAGAAAACAGCGTTAACTTCGTAGTTGAGCTTCAGAGATCGGATGTCGAAATTTGCCGTGCCTACGGAACAAATTTTTCCGTCGATCGAGATCATCTTCGCGTGCATAAAACCTTTCTCATACTGAAAGATTTTGACTCCGGCCCGCAGCAGATCGTCAAAATAGGAAAAAGCCGCCCAATAAGTGATACGATTATCCGGCACACCCGTCATCAAGATGGTTACATCAATGCCCCGCAGGGCCGCCGTCATCAAGGCGGTAACCAGGCTTTCGGTCGGCACGAAATACGGCGAAACGATGGTGATGTTCTTCTGTGCCATCGTGATCATCGTGAAATAAAGCTGGAGGACCGCCGGCCACGGCGTGTCGTAGCCGGAGGTCGCCAGCTGGACGGGAAGCGAGCCCTTCCCTTTCGCGCTCTCCTCGATGCCGGAATAATATTTCGGATCGAAACAAATCTCTTCGCCGGTCGTATTGAACCAGTCGATCGCGTAAATGGCATGGAGCAAATTCACCGATCCCCCTTCGAGCCTCAGGTGGGTGTCGCGCCAGGAATCGTACCGCTTGCCGCCGTCGATATACTCCTGCCCGACGTTCATGCCGCCCATGTACGCCACTTTTCCGTCGATCACCGCGATTTTCCGGTGGTTCCGGTAATTCACCGTGTGAAACTTGAATTCGGACAGGTAGTTGAAAAAAGGGTAGATCTTTACGCATGCCTCGCGAAGCTCTTTTCGGTAGGCGCGCTTTAAGGTCAGCAGACAGCCGGTGTAATCATAGAGTATTCTGACCTCCACCCCTTCCCTTGCTTTTTTAATGAGGAGCTCTTTTATCTTCCGACCCAGCACGTCCTGGTCCGAGTACCAGATAAAATATTCCAAATGGATAAAGCGTTTGGCTTTTTTGATGTCGGCGAAAAGCGCGTCGAATTTTGTTTGCCCATCGTGGAAAAACTTCACGGTGTTGTTTGAGGTAATGAGTGCCTTCGAATTCTTGTAAAGCAGCATCATCAGGTCGTCGTGATAGGTTTGCCGCCTGTTCTTGACCGCCCCGATGATTTCCTCCTGAACGTCAAGCAGCGGCTTGAACAGCTCAACGAGGCTCTTCGCGACAAGCTGCGGAATCTTCTTCGTGCGGTCGTAGCGTCTCCGGTTGTTGTGGCCCATGAAGTAATAAAGCACAACGCCCACACCCGGCAGCAGGATGAAGATGAGTATCCACGCGAAGGTAGCCGACGGTTCACGATTGTCCAGCAGCAGATAGAAAATAGTGATAACGATATAGATTTGGAAGAGAATCACCATGAGCGATATGAGATTAAAGTTCATTGATTAGGCGCTCCCGTCAAAAGTGAAGTCGGCAATGATGGGCAGATGGTCGGACGCGCTCAGCGCAAGCGGCGTCGAAATAATCCGCGCGCCGGCAAGCCGGACTTTGCCTTTGAAAAAAATGTGGTCAACCGAAAGGCCCGGAAGGAACCGGGGGCCATCGGTCAGCGAACTTCTCACTTCCTTAAACTCCCGCCTGAAAAGTGTGTAGACCTTTGACTTTGGCCCGGCATTGAAGTCCCCGCAAAAAATAACCGGCAGAGAGGGATCTGAGATAGAACCCATCCAGTCGGGGCCGGCCAGAGATTCGGCCTGCGCTATTTTTTCTTTCGGCCTTAAACTCAGGTGCGTGTTCATAAAATAAAGACTGCCGCCGGGCGTCTGCACCCGGCAGAAGATCGCTTCACGCGGTTCGAAAAGCGGGTTCATCCATGAAGCGAGGCGGCTCGATAAGAATCGGGGCGTCCCGTGAGAAATCAGGTGCCCGGCCTTTTCGATCTCGATGGGGTAACGGCTCAGAACGGCGATGCCATAATGTTCCCCTTCGAGTATCACCGCGGGCTGAAAGTGGCTGTGCATGCGCAGGCGCTCGGCAATAACCTTCGGCTGGTCAATCCGCCCGCTCCAGCGCCGGTTCACGTCGAGCTCCTGCAGGGCCACGAGATCAGGCTCGCACTCTTTGATCACGCGCGCAATACGATCCGGCCGGACCCGCAAATCGAGTCCGCGGCAGCTGTGCACGTTATAGGTCATGACGCGAAAGGGATCCACTAACCTATTTTAGCGACAAAAACACCCAACCGGAAAATCAAATTTTTAGAGCGGCATGTATGGTACGCTATTCACACCATGAGCCAAAACTTTGACGCTTGGAATGTTCTGCGGCCATTGTCGTGGCGGGATCTGCTCATTGTTTTAGCCGTCCTTCTTCTATCAAGCTTCATCGCGTTTGCCTTCAGACAAATAACACGCCGCCTTGCCGAAAAAGCGCCTTCCCGCCTGCGTCTCTCCATCCTACGGATTATACCGATTACCCGCTTTTTGATCGGAGTCGCTGCCGTCGCGATCATTATACCCATCATCGTGGAACCGACATTCCGGGATGTTGTGGCGCTGCTGGCAAGCATCGGCCTGGCTCTGGCTTTCGCGCTTAAGGATTATGTCAGCAGCCTGCTTGCGGGGTTGGTCACGGTGCTCGAGAACACCTACCAGCCGGGAGATTGGATTGAGGTGAATGGCGCTTACGGGGAAGTTAAATCCATTGACGCGCGGGCGGTGCGGATAACAACCCCTGACGACACCGAGGTCGTCATTCCCCACCTGCACCTTTGGACATCCAGCGTCTTTAACGCCACCGGCGGAAAACGAAGCTTGTTATGCGTCGCTGACTTTTACCTGCACCCCGAGCACGACGCGCGCGCCGCAAGCCAGCGCTTGAAAGAAATCGCCGAACAAAGTTCCCTGCGCAAACCCGATTCGCCTGTCACAGTGATCGTGCTCGAGAAACCCTGGGGCACGCATTACCGCCTCAAAGCGTACGCGAACGAAAGCCGCGAGCAATTTCTGTTTCTTACGGATTTGACGATTCGCGGCAAAGAAGCGGTTCGCGCGCTGGGCATCCGCTTCGCCCAAGCCCCCTACGCCGAAACCAAATAATTTCAGCTTCCTGCCCTAGGTACCATCACCAAAAGTGTTGGGTTAAAATTATTTGGATAGAAAATAAATGTGGTCCCTGCCATGTTGCAGACGAGGACAGCTCTCTTACTTGCCAGCCAACCACCAGCGACGAACGGCCACGAGAGACCAAATGGCTTCAACAATGCCGAACGGCCATGCTCCCTGCAGAAAGCCGTAGGCCGATCCCAATAAACAGGATCCGGCAAATGCAAGGATAAACCACCGGTTGCGGGATTCTAAAGCGTAGCAAACCAGCATGACCGTAACAGCGAATAACCCAAAAAGTGTCAATTTATCCATAGAAGAAAGACTGGGGTGGATGACGGGACTCGAACCCGCGACCCCAGGATCCACAATCCTGTGCTCTAACCAACTGAGCTACACCCACCATCAAGCGGTCAATTCAAGTGCGGATAAGGATTATATCACAGACGGAAACCTACCGGCCGAGAGAATCCATACTGTTCTGCAATGATTCGCTGGCCGGCATGGCATCGTTGTTTGATTCCAGCGCTTTCTGAATGCCGCGCGCCATCGCCTGTTGAAGTGTTTCGCGCATCGCGGAAGCGGCCAGGTCGGACCAGTCCATATTCTCGCCCAGTTTGCCGGTCACATTAAACGCCAGGTGGAATTTGCCTTCAGCATCGGAAAGCAGTTGAACCAACCGGTTGCCATCCATGCCAATGGTCGTCTGCGCGTCGACCGGGAAACGGAGATTCTCGGCAGTCACCTCATTGTGCGCCAGCGCGACACCGTTTTTGATGGTGATGCGGCTTTCCATTTTCAAAGAACCCTGGTCAGGCATGGCGCCCAGCACATCCCGGAAATAGCCGGATATCTTGCGCACATCGGAATGTTCCAGAATCGAATGAATTTCGAGGTGCTGGTCCACGACGCCGCTGCCGTCAACGGTCAGCGTACCTTGTTCTTTGCCTGAATCATCAAATAAAATGCCGGAGATTGAATACTCGTAATTTTGCTGCGGCGAGATTTGATAATGGGCTTTGACCTGTTGCAAGTCCCAGGTAGAGGGCGGCAGGACAGTTTCATCTTTGAGAATGACATGACCGTTTTGAATCGTCAATTCAGAGACCGGCACGCCGGCCTGCTGCTGAGGAAGAAGCCCCCCGCCGCGAATCGCCTTTTTTAATTCGCGGGTCCACTCAAGATAAACGCTGGGCGAACGAATCTCAAGGGCGGCGGCCGCCTGGCCCTGCCCGAGACCGTTGAGCGAAAGCGTAGCGCGGATCGCTTCAACAGAAAATGGAGCGGCAACCTCGCCTTTTACCTTCGGAACATCGATGCCGGTCAGCAAGATACCCACGGGGAGAATAACGCGCGCCGAGCGGATAGTGACCGGCCGGTAGCAGGCCTGGCTGAGACTCTGTTCCAAACCGGACCGCATAGACGAGGTAACTACCTGACTAATCGCGATGAGCGCGAAAATCGCTATAATCCAACCGATCCATTTTTTCATCGAGCGAACACCCTCCTTCACGCAGTCGAAAGATACGCGCCTGGGCCGAGTCGAACGGCCGACCTTGGGATTAGAAGTCCCCTGCTCTATCCAACTGAGCTACAGGCGCAAAAATCCTCTCGTAAGTATGCCATAAGTGGTCGGGGCGGGAGGATTTGAACCTCCGACTTCCTGCTCCCAAAGCAGGCGCTCTAGCCAAGCTGAGCCACGCCCCGAACGAATCGCTACCATTCTACCGAATTTAAAAGAATTTCGGGGAAGGAAAACCTTTATAATATTGAATTAATGAAGCAAAAAATACGATGGATAGCCGCCGGAATCTTGCTGGTGGCCGCCGTTTCTACGGCGTTGGGAGTGGAATATCTCAACCGTGTTGTGCTGCCGGTAAAAGCGCGGCAATGGGCCGAGCGGCAAGCCTCGGAATCGCTGGGATGCCCGGTCACGATTGGCCGGTTACAGGTCAACATCTGGCACGGGTTCGTGGCAGAACAGATTCAGATTGCCGATTTCATCTCACTGGACCGGCTCTCCGGCGGTATTGTACTGATCCCGCTTCTGAAACATCGCGAACTACTGATCCCGGCGCTTCACCTGACCAACCTGCGCGTTACGGCGCGGCAAAATGATTCGGGTGTTTGGAATTACAGCGCGATCCATCTGGCAAAGAAAGAAACAAAACAAGGGTTCCTGACCCGCTTCCTGATTCCAAAAATCCAGCTGACGAACGCCATCATTACGGCCTATCCCGCAAAATCGTTGCCGAAACTCGACCACGCCGAATTGACGATTTCAGAAGCCAATGCGTCTCTTTCGTTCCCGTTCAAGATTGATCTGCGAGGGAATTCAACGCTTGCGCTGTTCGGCCGCGAAACGCCTCAGGAGCCGCTGTTCCCCACCCTGCCGTTGGAATGGAGCGGTTCTTATACTCTGGAAACGCACAACTTGCAAATGCAGACCAAACTAACGGCACCGATCACTCCACTGCTGAGGTTCCTGCCCGGAGACTGGCGTAACCGCCTGACGATGGTGGAAGGAAACCTCGATGCTGATTTGGAAATGTCCGGAAAAATCCCGGGACCTTACCACTGGAAACTCTGGATCGAAACCAGCCGGTTGGCCTGGCAAACCACAATGTCGTTCAACGGTGAAACGCCGCTGCGCGGCAGCGGAGATCTGCAGCTGACCTCAGAGGCCACCGTCCCGCTGACAGCCCCTAAAGAAGACTGGCTGAATGCGCTTAAAGGAACGCTGCGGCTCGATTCGATCTCGGTGGAGCCGCTGCGATGGATTGGCGGATTAAACCAGATTACCGGCGAAGTGTCGTTTGACAATCAGGGCCTGCGCACCGAAAAAATCGAAGCGCAGATGCCGGACAAGACGCCGGTGGAATTCAGCGGATCGATGCTGTTCGATGATGCGCAGACCTTTTCGGTGCGCGCGCACACGCAGATCGACGGAAAATCGCTGCTTAAATTCCCGCTGCCGTTTAGAACGCAACTGACAAAAGCCTCGTTTGGGCAGCCCGTCAGCGTAGAGGGGATTATTTCTGGGCAGCTGCATCCATTCCCCGGTTATAAAACCGCCGTTACGATCCACCTGGCAGAAGTTTCGATTCCGATGTCTGGGCAAACCCAACCGCTGCAGATCTCCAACGGAACTTTACGATGGCAACCGGACCTATTGACCGGAACCGACATTCATGGAACTTTTCAGAACAAACCGTTTACACTGAACGGAACGCTGGTTAATTTTTCGGAACCGGAGATCGACTGCGAAGCAACCTGGGGGGCGATCTCCGCGTCGAGCCAGTTGACCGTACACAGCACGCGCATTGAAATCGAATCAATGACCGGTTCGTTCGGGGAAGGAACTTTCCGCGTATTGGGAGAAATTCCGCTGCCCGGCGCCGAGGAACCTTCGACCAACTTATTGGTCGAGTCGGAATTCGCGCAGGCCGATCTGGAAAAACTGAACCCGGCGTGGGGAATCTGGATGAAACCGGTCAGCGGCCGCGTGAGTGCGCGCTGGCTGCTGGAAGGCAGCCCCGCGCACAAAGAAACATTGAGTTGGGACTTGAAACTGAGTTCTCCGTCGCTTGTTTACCAGGAAATCCCGATGCGCCAGGCCGCGGTCAGTTTAAAGAAAGAACCGGGCGTTCCCATTGCCGTGGCGGCGAAATCAACGATTGCCGGCGGACTCTGGTCTATTCAGGGAACGCTGGACGAATCACGGCCGGAATGGCCCTGGCAGGGACAGTTGTCCGTGCAGAATGCCGAACTCGAAGAACTGGCCCGGCTGATGAAAGCGGACCCGGAGAAATTTTCGGGGAAACTGGCCGTGCAGTGGAACGGAAAAGGAAACGGCACTGCGCTGGAAAGTTATGAGGGCACCGGAGCGCTGGCTATCGCCGGGGCAAAAATTTTTGAACTGCCGTTTCTGGGGAAATGGGCCGACCTGCTTGGCGCGGGGTCGCTCAAAAACATCGATTTCCACGAAGCCGACGCAAAATTTACGGTGAAAGACGGATTTGTGATGAGCGATTCGCTGCAGCTGCACTCCCCGCAAGCGCAGTTAAGAATTATGGGGAAAGGCGGATTTTTACAGGGGGGTGACAGCCCGATCAACTGGACCATCGCTCCGCTGCTGGCGGCCGATTTGCTGCCGGAAGAAAAACGGCTGAAAATCGGGAGAGCGGTAGCGCAAGGGGCCAGTTATTTTCTGGGAGAGATCCGGCTGAGCGGAACCTGGAAAAATCCAAAACGGAAGTTCGTTCCGAAACCGATCACACGGATTTTAAACGAGCAGATTTTCAACCTGCAGGATATTCTCGGAAGCCTTTTATGAACGGGGCCAGCCGGCGCAACGCGCGCGCACGATGGCTGATTGAATCTTTCACGCGAGCGCCCAACTGCGCGTTGGTTTTGGAATACCCCTCCGGAACAAAAATCGGGTCGTAACCGAAACCGGTTTCCCCCATCGCCGCAAACGACAGAGAACCGTCGCAGATTTCCTCAACCGTTTTGAGCAGCTTGCCCGAACGGGCCACCGCAATCGCGCAAACAAATCGCGCCTGCCGTTTGGAAAATGGAACGCGCCGCATCAGCCGGATCAACTTGTCGAGATTGGCCTGATCGTTTTGCGCCGCACCGGCAAATCGCGCCGATTTTACGCCGGGCCGGCCGCCGAGCGCTTTCACTTCCAGGCCGGAATCTTCGGCAATCACCGGAAGATTCGTATGCCGGGAACTTTGCACTGCTTTTTTAACGGCGTTGGCGCGAAACGTTTTCCCTGTTTCACGAACCGGCGGAAGTTTGGGTACGGCATCAACAGTGACAAAACGAACGGGAAGTTTTTTGAAGATGCGGCGGAATTCGCGAACCTTATGCCGGTTGCGGGTCGCCAGTAAAAAGGTGGTCATTGTTTACAATAAACCGTTGACATCCTTGAGCGCCTGGCGCTGGAACTTCATCAGGCTGCTGATCCCTTGCTTGGCGAGTGCAAGCATCTCATTGAGTTGGGCTTCAGAAAAAGTAGACCCTTCGCCGGTCCCCTGCACTTCAACCATTTCGCCGCGACCCGTGATCACAACATTCATGTCGACTTCGGCGCGGGAATCTTCTTCGTAAGTTAAATCAAGCAGCGCGCGGCCCGAGACGAACCCAACGCTGGTGGCCGCGACGAAATCGCGGACCGGAAGCTTTGTAATAATTTTTTGTTTTCGCAGATGTTCAAACGCGTCGACCAGCGCGATAAACGCGCCGGTGATCGACGCGGTGCGCGTGCCGCCGTCAGCCTGGATCACATCGCAGTCTATCGAGATCATGCGCGGACCCAGCGCGTTCATGTCGGTCACGGCGCGCAGCGAACGGCCGACCAGCCGCTGGATCTCCTGCGTGCGGCCGCCCTGTCCTCCGCGCGTCGCTTCACGCGGTGTTCGCTTGTGCGTCGAACGCGGCAGCATGCCATATTCGGCCGTCACCCAGCCCGAAGTTTTTCCCTGCATCCAGAGCGGCTGTTTTTCTTCAACGGTCGCGGCGCAAATCACGCGCGTGTTCCCCACCTCGATGAGGCAGGATCCTTCGGCATTTTTCAAATAACCGCGGTGAATCGTAACGGGTCTTAAATCAGCCGGTTGGCGCTGATCCACTCGTGCGTTTGCCATATTATCGGACTCCCAATATTCGGTGAACCTGAGGAATAATACGAACATCGTTTAACTGCCGGCGGGCCGTGGCGCGCCATTGCTCCAGCTGTTCGGCGGAGGGCCGCTCTTTGACGGCGCCCCACGGTGTGACCGGCTGAAGAATAAACGGAATGGCCGGATTAACGCCGGCCACCAGAGCAACCGCCTGTTCAATTTCGGATAAAACGGTTTGCGCGGTAACCACAATTTTAACAAAAACTTCCTTGCCCGATTCGGCGGCTGTTTTCAGGAACTCGGCATGTTCGGCCCAATAAGCGCGGTCAGCGGTAGCTGAAGGCGGCTTGATATCCATCGCGACGATGTCAACCCACGGCTGAATCTCGCGCAGCGAATGGGGCAGCGTTCCGTTGGTTTCCAGATAAATGGTCTGCTTCGCCGCTTTAAGATCGGGCAGAATCTGTTTGAGGAATTTTGTCCAGAGTAAGGGTTCCCCGCCGGTCAGGCTGATGGCGTGGAAAGGCCCGGACGTATGGATCTGCGTTTGAATTTCTTCCAGAAGCTCTTTAGACGAAATCTCCTGATACGGACCGCGGAAATCGGTGTCGCAGTAATGGCAGTTCATGTTGCAGTTCCAGAACCGAACAAATAAATGGGGAAGGCCGACATACACGCCTTCCCCCTGGATCGACGGAAAAACTTCGATAACGCGCGCTGAAAGAACCGGAGCCAACGCAGGCGTTAGTAGCCGAACAGGAACCGGGCCAGCGAACCGAAGAAACCGTCGCTGATCAAATCGCGCAGGTTCTGATAGGCCAGATAATTGACCGTGTAGAACCCGGGCAGCATGTTCAACAGAGAGTAATCGCCGCCGGTCAGACGGAAATTGGAAATGCGCGAAGTGGTCGTTGACGGACCAGGCAAGACAGGCGAGAACGGTGAAATCACCGGCGTCGAAGTCAATGCCGCGGTGGTGACCACCGCTTCCGGTGAAGAATCGAGCGCGGCACTCAGCGTGGAAATATCCCCGCCTGACGACGTATCAACGCCGACCACCAGCAGGTTCGCATAGGCCTGAGCCAGCACGCCCCAGGCCGTCGCGCCGAGGTGCGGATAAGCCGGGAACTGCGCGCCGGAACCGGGCGTATTCGTAACGCTGGTCGACGACGAATAATTCACGCCGCCCGAGGCGTCGCGGAAATTTTCCATCGAGTCGAGGATATGGGCCATTGATTCAAAATCACCCATCAGGAAATCAAGCACGGCGACCATGTAAGAACCTTCGGTCCAGATGAAGTTGTCGCTCTGGTACGGAGCATAGCCGTCAACCGGATTGCCATTAACGGTGACCGTTTTCTTCAGCCGGTTCTCGATTGAATTGCGGACATCCTGAAGACGGCCGCTGGTGTCGCCGCGCCATGCCAGGAAAATACCGCCCAACGCCTGCGTATCGAGAACAACCAGGTCGTCACCGAATCCCTGCAGGAAATGATCACCGTCGTAAAGATGGGCATCGATCGCGTCACCCAGCGCATCGCGCTGCGCGGCAACGGCAGAATCATTGGTCAACGCCGCGTAATCGTCGAGGAAGAAATAGAGGTCGAGGTTGTGCTCCGTTGAAATCCAGGGGAACAAGTTGCCATCGGCATCTTCCCCGCCGCGGAACAAACCGGTGGCCGCGTCACGGTACGACTGCAGGTTGGCCCAAATCCGGTTGATCATCGGGCGGAACTGCGTGTCGCCCGTCGAAAATTCATAGGTCACCAGCGCGTCAAGCACCCAGGCATTCGTGCCGGTATAAACCGACAGGAAATCGTTGCCCAAAGAACCGGTCGCGTAAACAAAGCCCAGCTTGCCGGTGCCGGCTTCGAGCCGCTCAAGCGCCAGCAATGTTTCCAGCGCCTTGGCAGGAGTACCGTTGATGCTCAATGCGATCGCGGAAATCGCCTCATCGTAAACGAATCCACGATCAGACAATTGGGATTCGAGCGCGTCGCCCGGCATCACCAGCCACGACTGGGCCAAACCGGCGAACGGACCCGACTCCAGCTGCTGCGTGAGCAAAAATCCGGTCGGTGTCTGCGCGGCAATCACTTCCAGCGGCTGGCCCGTGAACAGGTTAAGGCGGGTGGTGTTGCCGATCGCGGCGAATGAAACCGTGTAGTTGCCGGTCAAAATATTGTGGGCGGCCAAATCGGCGGCCGACACGCTGAAATTAACGGTCTGCCCGCCGGGACGGATGCTCGAATTCTGATCGAACTCAACGGTGGTGCCGCCCGAGGTGATCGAAATCACCAGCGTTACGACGGACGAAACGGGTCCGCTGTTGGCCAATGTCCATTGCGACATCAGGCTCTGCCCTTCGGCGATCTGCGCGCTGTACGAAGGAGCGGCCGAAAATGCCGGGATGCCGGTTCCGTACGCGAATGGATTGCCGAAGAACTGGCCGATCCGGTTGTCGTTTTCATCGAATGCCACGAACGAAACGTTGTATTCGCCTTCACCGATTCCGGCAGCTCCCAGCTGCGCGTGAGTCAGCAAAATATTGGCCGTGCCGCCGCCCGGAGCGACGGAAGCGGTCCGGTAAATCTCAATGCTATTGGAACTACCGATGGGCGTAAAAACCGTCAGCAGCGTCACGGTGCCGTTGACCGGACCGGTATTAGTGAGGGTCCATTGCGCGGTAAAATCATCCGCCGAGGTAATGGCGCTGGAATAGATTGGGGCCGACGCAGCCGCAGGAACCGCGGTTCCGATCGATAACGGAACTCCGAAGAATCCGGTCCCGATTAGATCGCCAAAACCGTTGAGCGCCTGGAACGAAATCAAATATTCGCCGGGAACAATACCGGCCGCCGCCAACTGCGCGGCGGTCACCGTCACGGCGTATGACTGGCCGCCCGCAGGCAGAACCGCTGTTTGCGTAAACTGCTTGGAGAGCGCCGGATCCGTCGCGCCGACGGGCGTAATGACTGTGACCAGCGTTACTGAATCAGCCGTGTCGCCGGTGTTGCCGATCGTCCAATTCGCGGTCAGATCGGAATTAGCCGGAATATTATTGAACGACGGCTGGGACGGAAATGACGGCGTAATGGTGCCCAATGTCACGGCGTTGCCCGCGAAAATATTGAGCCGGGTCGCAGAGGCCTGATCGACTGCCGCGAATGAAACGCGGTAGCGGCCGCCCGGGATACCGGCCGCGATCAATTCGGCCGGAGTAAATGTCAGGTCAAACGACGCGCCGCCGACTGCAACCGAAACCTGGCGCGATAATTCAATGGTGGTACCGCCGGCTGCCGGAGTAAACGCGGCCACCAGCGTCACCGCTGCCGGAGCGTTTCCGCTGTTGACGATGCTAAAGGATGCTTCGAAATTTCCACCCGTGGCCACCTGGCTGCTAAAACCGGGTAAAGTCGTAAAACTCGCTGTCGCAGTTCCGATCGAGAGCGGGTTGCCGAAGAATTCGCCGATGTGCGTCCCCGCCGCGTTCACCGCCACAAACGAAACCGTGTAGCTGCCGGCCGTAATACCGGCTGCAGCTAATTCCGCTGCCGTCAACGTCACCGCGATGTTCGAACCGCCGACCGCCACAACGCCGGCCTTGTCGAATTCAACCGTCGTCGTCGTTCCGATGCGCGTCAGAGAAATCGCCAGCGTCACATTGCCGCTGACGGTTCCGGTGTTGCCGAGAGTCCAATTGGAAGTAAAGTCTGCGTTAACCCCAATCGCGTTGTTATAGGAAGGCGCCGCCGCGATTGAAACCGCCGACGAGCCGATCGCCAGCGGATTTCCGAAAAACTGGCCGATCCGATTGCCGTTGGCATCGAACGCGACGAACGACAGCGTATATTCTCCCGCCGTGATTCCGGCGGCCGCCAACTGCGCCGGCGTGTAAAGAATATTCACGGTGCCGCCGCCCGAGAGAACCACACCATCCTTATATAACTCGATCGAAGTGGCCCCACCGGCGCGAGAGAAAACGGTCAGCAAAGAAACCGTGCCGCGAACCGTGCCGTTATTGCCGAGCGTCCACTGAGCCGTGAAATCTTCCGTGGTGCCGTTGAGCACCGCCGAATAGATCGGAGCCGCAGGCGCGGTAACATTCGAAGAACCGATCAATAACAAATTTCCGGAGAAACCGCTCCCGATCGTCTGGCTGGAAGAATTGAGCGCCTGGAAATTAACGAGATACTCGCCCGCTCCGATTCCAGACGCAGCCAACTGAGCGGCGGTCAATGTAAAATCAACCGTTGCTCCACCGGCCGGCAGATCCACAACCTGAGTAAATTCCTTGGTTTGCGCGGGATCGGTCGCACCCACCGGCGTAATCGCCACAATCAATGAGACGCGGTCCGGCGCATTGCCGGTATTGCCCAACGTCCAGTTAGAAGTAAAATCAGCGCCCGGCAGAATGTTCGCCGGATAAACGGGGGCCGTCGCAAACGAAGCGGCGATCGTGCCGATCGTCAATGGATTGCCAAAGAACTCACCGATCCGGTTATTGGCCGCATCAACCGCCACGAACGAAACGGTATAGTTGCCGGCCGTGATTCCGGCCGCAGCCAATTCCGCCGCCGTCAGTGTAATCACGATCGTCTCACCGCCGACATCGACAGAACCGGTCTTGTCGAATTCAACCGTATTGGTGGTGCCGGCATGCGTGAATGAAATTGCCAGCGTCACATTGCCGCTGACCGCGCCGGTGTTGCCCAGCGTCCAGCTGGAAACAAAATCGGTATTGACCGCGATCGCGTTATTATAGGAAGGAGCCGCCGCAATCGAAACCGCCGACGAGCCAATCGCCAGCGGATTACCGAAGAACTGCCCAATCCGGTTGCCGTTGGCATCGAACGCGACGAATGACAGCGTATACTCGCCTGCCGTGATGCCCGCCGCGGCCAACTGCGCCGGCGTGTAAAGAATGTTCACCGTGCCGCCGCCCGAGAGAACCTCGCCATCTTTGTACAACTCAATTGAAGTTGTGCCACCGGCGCGCGAAAAAACGGTCAGCAAAGAAACCGAGCCGCGCACCGTGCCGTTATTCGTGAAGGTCCATTGCGCCGTGAAATCTTCGGTCGTGCCGTTGAGAACCGCCGAGTAAATCGGAGCGGCAGGCGCGGCAACATTGGACGAACCGATTAATAACAGATTGCCGGGGAAACCGCTGCCAATCGTCTGGCTGGACGAATTAAGCGCCTGGAAATTAACCAGGTACTCGCCCGCTCCGATGCCGGCCGCCGCCAACTGAGCCGCTGTAATCGTGAAATCAAAATTGATTCCGCCCGCGATAAGATCGATGCTCTGCGTAAACTCTTTGGTTTGCGAAGGATCGGTCGCACCGACCGGTGTAATCGCCACGATCAATGAGACGCGGTCCGGTGCATTGCCGGTATTGCCCAGCGTCCAGTTGGTTGTAAAGTCAGCGCCCGGCAAAATGTTCGCCGGATAAGCGGGAGCCGTCGCAAACGAAGCTGCAATCGTGCCAATCGAGAGTGGATTGCCGAAGAATTCGCCGATGCGCGTCCCCGCCGCGTTCACGGCCACGAACGAAACGGTATAGTTGCCGGCCGTAATTCCTGCCGCTGCCAATTCCGCCGCCGTCAGAGTAACCGTGACGGTTGAACCGCCGACCGCCACAACGCCGGTCTTGTCGAATTCGACCGTGTTGGTGGTGCCGGCATGCGTGAACGAAATTGCCAGCGTCACATTGCCGCTGACCGCGCCGGTGTTGCCCAGCGTCCAGTTCGAAACAAAATCGGTATTGACCGCAATCGCATTATTATAGGAAGGAGCCCCGGCAATCGTGACTGCCGACGAGCCAATCGCCAGCGGATTACCGAAGAACTGCCCAATCCGGTTGCCGTTGGCATCAAACGCGACGAATGACAGCGTATACTCGCCTGCCGTGATTCCGGCCGCCGCCAACTGCGCCGGCGTGTAAAGAATGTTCACCGTTCCGCCGCCCGAGAGAACCTCGCCATCTTTGTACAGTTCAATCGTGTTGGTAGTTCCGGCACGCGTAAAGGTTGTCAATACAGAGACCGCGCCGCGAACGGTGCCGTCATTCGTGAAGGTCCATTGCGCCGTAAAATCTTCGGTCGTGCCGTTGAGAACGGCCGAATAGATTGGCGCTGCCGGCGCGATGACGTTCGACGAACCGATCAACAGCAAATTACCGAAGAATGAATTAACGCGGGTTCCGGCGGCATTGAGCGCCGTGAACGAAACCAGGTACTCGCCGGTACTAATTCCGGCGGCCGCCAACTGCGCGGCTGAAAGAGAGAAATTAACCGCTGCCCCGCCCGCCGGAACCGAAACGAACTGCGTAAATTCCTTGGTCGCGGCCGGATCGGTCGCGCCAACCGGCGTGATGCCAATGACCAGCGTCAATGACGAAGGGGCGTTGCCTGTGTTGCCCAGCGTCCAGGAAGAATTCAGATCGGCGCCCGGAAGAATCTGCCCGCTGAATGCCGGCAGCGTTCCAAATGCGGGAGCTGAAGTTCCGACCGTCACCAGATTTCCGAAATAACTCTGCAAACGGTTGTCGGCACCATCAAACGCGGTGGCCGTTATGAGCCAGTCGCCCGGTGTGATTCCTGCCGCCGCCAGTTCCGCGGCCGTCAGCGTGACGCGGACAATGGACCCGCCCGGATTAACCGCCAGACGGGGAAAATAAAATTCCTTCGACTGCGCCGGATCGGTAGCGCCAGGGGGCGTAAAGACCAGCAGCGCGACCGCTTTATCAGCTGTATCGCCGGTATTCGTAAACACGAAGTCGACATTCAAGTCACCGTTGATATCGATATTCGACGGAATCGCCGGAATGACCGGCAGGCCGGTATTGATCACGCCGATCGTCACCAGATTGCCGTAGAAAACGGCGACGCGGTCGCCCGCGCCGTTATAAAAAGCGGTGGTGACCAACCAGCGGCCCGGATCAATTCCGAGCGCTCTTAACTGCGCAGCCGTGTAGGAGATCTGTCCGGGCTGAGTTCCCGGCGCAATCGCAATCGCCGGCGAATACAATTCGATCCCTGCCGTATCCGGATTCAAAGCGCCCACCGGCGTGAAAACCAGCAGTGTTGTAAGCGGGTCGGCAAAATCGCCGGTATTCGTCACCTGATAACCGACGGTAAAAGGATCGTTGCGGCCGATCTGAGTCGGAACCGCGGCCAGCGCCGGAACCGTTAACACGGAAGAACCGATCGTCAGCGGATTGCCGTAGAATTCGCCGATCCGAACATTCGCGGCATCAACAGCCACGAACGAAACCGTGTAGCGCCCCGCCCCAATGCCGCGCGCCGCCAACTGTGCCTGAGTTAAATTCACCTGAAACGTTCCACCGCCCGGAGCGACAGAAACATTCGTATCAAATTCAACCGAAGTGGACGAACCGACCTGCGTAAATGAAACCGCCAGCGTCACAACACCGGTGGTGACTGCCGTGTTGGTTAATGTCCAGCTTGAAACAAACGGATCGGATGGTGTGATCGTGGTGGCGTAAGCAGGAATCGCTGTCATATCGGTAGCCGACGCGCCGATCGAAAGCGGATTCCCGAAAAACTGCGCAATCCGGTTGCCGTTGGCATCAAAGGCAATGAATGAAATCGTATAATCACCGGCCGTAATTCCAGCCGCCGCCAACTGCGCAGGCGTATAGAGAATATTGACCGACCCGCCGCCCGGAAGAACCTCGCTATCCTTATAGAGCTCAACAGAGGTGGGTGATCCAATCCGCGTAAAGGTGGTCAACAAGGAAACCGGTCCGCGAACGGTGCCGTCGTTGGTGAAGTTCCATTGCGCCGTGAAATCGTCGGTGGTTCCGTTGAGGCTGTTGGAATAAATTGGAGAAACCGGCGCTGCCACATTCGATGTGCCGATCAACAGCACATTGCCGTAGAACGCGTTGACGCGGTTGCTCTGCCCATCCAGCATCGCGAACGAAATCAGATACTCGCCCGCCGTGATCCCCGCTGCCGCCAACTGCGCGGCCGTCAGCGTAAAATCAACATTCAATCCGCCGGCCGGAAGAGTAACCACCTTTGAAAATTCTTTGGTGTCAGCCTCGGTGCCGCCTACCGGCGTGATCGCCGCGACCAGCGTGACCTGATCAGGTGCCGTGCCGCTGTTGCCAAGCGTCCATGAGGTCACCAGGTCTGTGTTGGAATTGATGTTGTGATTATAGGAAGGCGCTGCCGTAAATGCCGGAGCAACAGTGCCGATCACCAGCGGATTTCCGAAGAAATTCCGGATCAACTGGTCCTGGCTGTTAATGACAGAAACCGAAACGGTATAGCGTCCCGCGCCAATCCCCTGGCTCTGCAACTGAAGCGCGGTCAATGAAATCCGCTGCGAAGTCGTTCCGACATTCGAATTGAGCGTTGAGTAAAATTCACGGGTATCGGCCGGGTTCGTCGAACCAACCGGCGTGATCCCAATCACCGCGGTAATCGGGTCGGCGAAATCGCCGGTGTTCAAAGTGGAAAAATCAACCGTTAGAGTGCTGTTGACACCAATTTGCGTCGGAACCACGGGCGCGTTCGGAACTGTCACGGTGGCAGATCCGAGCGAAAATGGATTGCCTGCGAAAAATTGCCCAACCCGCTGGTCCTGGTCGTTATAAGCGGCAAATGAAATCGTGTAACGCCCGGGTGTAACGCCGGCGGCTGCTAACTGCGCGTTGGTGATCGTATAGTTCAATGTGGAACCACCAACCGCAGCGGTGAACGGATGATAGGTTTCAATGGTCTGCGCGCCGGTGGCGACCGGAGTAAATCCAATCATCAGATAACCGGCTTTCGGGCTGGAGGCCGTATTGTCGATCCGGACCTGCGCGGTAAAATCGGCGGTTTTGGCGATTTGGGCCGAATAAACCGGCATCTGCGAAAAACCGATGCCGGTGGCCGGAGCGATCAATGACATCGCGCTAAGAACACCCGCCTGCTGTAGCAACTGCTGATTCGAAGAATCCTGGCTTTGCTGCATCTGATCCAGCGATACAAAATCGCTCGAATCCTGCGGCTTATTCAGCGGATCGAACAATTCCACATCAAGGCGCGCAAAAGCCACAATTGGAGTGGACGGAAGAAAGACAAAAGTAAAAATGAGGGCTGAGGCGATTAAACGACGCATCCGAAGAGTCTCCTTGTTTCGTTATTGATTTGCTTCCATCTTCGGTAACGCGGACGTTTCTTGCGAAACCCGTCGCTTTGCTTCTCTCAACCTTACTTCCGAGGAGAGTTGCCTTTTCGGATGGTCTCTAATCCCTGGGAAAATAAATCTTTAATAAATGTATCATTGGAACTTCGATATGTCAATAAAAAAATAATTGAACAAAATCTACGACTTTTTACGATCAATGGCTGGGTCTTGCAAACCAACCGCACGGAAACCAGCCGCGCGAATCAGGCAGCTGTCGCAGGAACCGCACGGTAAATTCCCGCCCTGATAACAGGACCAGGTCGACTGATACGGGACACCCAATTTTATTCCGAGCCGGATGATCTGCGGTTTTGTTTTACGAATCAGCGGAGTCAGAATAAGGAGCGGCTTGCCCTGCGCGCCGGCTTTGGTTCCCCGCCGGATCACGCCGCGCATCGCACGGTAATAAGAGGGACGGCAATCCGGATAACCGGAAAAATCAACAGCATTCGCACCGATAATAATGGCAGCCGCGCCGGTCGCCTCGGCGCAGGCGGCCGCGAAACTTAAGAAAACGGTGTTGCGCGCCGGAACATAGGTGGATGGAATTTTTGTTTTACCGAGTGCGTTTTTTGGAACGCCGATTTTGCGGTCGGTCAGCGCGCTGCCTTTCCACGGAAAATGAATCGGCAGAACAATCGCTTTCGATTTCGCGCAGGCGGCAATCTTTCGCGCCTGCAAAATCTCTTTGCGGTGGCGCTGGCCGTAATCAAAAATCAAACAAGCGCAATGATACCCCTGCGCGCGGGCCCAGTAAAGCGAGGTGGCGGAATCGAGACCGCCGGAAAGAAGCACGACCGCTTTTTTCATACGGATTTGTTAGCGGGTGACATCAACGCGGGATACATTCCCCGGCCGCTGTCCCAAAAACCGGCGGGCCAGCCGGTCAAAATGTTTCGGTTCGTCGGTCACGAAAAAACGGCGGACCGGTTTATGTCCGCGCGGCGCCGACAAATCCATCTTCCTCAGCGTCTCGCGCGCTTTCAGCGCCACCTGCTGCGCCGAATCGATCAACTGAACGCGCGGGCCCATCACTTTCGCGATGGTCGACTTCAACAGCGGATAATGCGTGCAGCCCAAAATAACGGTGTCGACTTTGTCATCCAGCAGCGGCTTAAGATACTTTTGCGCTATCGTCAGCGCGACCGGGTCATCGACCCACCCTTCCTCGACGATCGGCACAAACAGCGGACAGGCAACCGGCGTTACTTTTATTTTAGAGTGATGCCGCGCGAACGCGTGCCGGTACGCTTTCGATCCGATCGTTGCGTGGGTGCCGATCACGCCGACACGGCCGGTGCGCGTCAGGCGCATCGCCGTCTCAACACCCGGCTCGATCACGCCCAGAATCGGATGGCGGAAATGTTTTTCAAGAAATGAAGAGGCGAAGCTGGTGGCCGTATGGCAGGCAATCACGATTAATTTCACATCATGATGCAGCAAAAACAACGTATTCTCGGTCGAAAATTTCTGCACCGTTTCGCGCGATTTATTGCCGTACGGAACGCGCGCCGTATCCCCTAGATAAACCAGCGACTCCGACGGCATCGCGCGCGTCAGCTCGCGCACCACGGTCAATCCGCCGATGCCGGAATCGAATACGCCGATGGCGCTACCGGGTGTAGGCATTTTTTCGTTCAAACTCCTCTTTAAAAGAATGAATACCGCGACGGACTCCTTCGGCGAGATTCTGCCGGTATTGCGCGCTGCGCATCTGCTGTTCTTCTTTGCGGTTGGTAATAAATCCGACCTCGACTAAAACCGCCGGCATGCGCGCCCCTTTCAACACGGCGAACCGGGCCGACTTAACGCCGCGATTCTTAGGACCCACCTGCGTTTTCAACCCATAGACGATGCGCGATGCCAGGTCCGAAGACTCCACGCGGTG
Organism: Candidatus Omnitrophota bacterium; assembly: GCA_023248155.1. Lineage (GTDB taxonomy): Bacteria > Omnitrophota > Gorgyraeia > 1-14-0-20-64-10 > 1-14-0-20-64-10 > JAHFFE01. The sequence continues at coordinate 21,319 of JAHFFE010000015.1, forward strand.
TTCGGTATAAAGAAGGTCCCAGACAATCGCCTGCGTGCCGCCCGAAACGGCGCCGGGGTCAACCTCGTCGGGAAGCGCGGCATTTTCGGACGCAGCCAACGCGCGCGCGTTATCATCGGTCGCCTCGGAAAGATAGTAGACTTCAAAACCGGATGCGGCTTTGCTGCGTGATGCATTGGCGTGAATTGAAACGAACAGATCACCGTTTTGGCGGTTGCCGATGGCGGTACGCCCGTTGAGCGGAATAAACCGGTCGTCGGAACGGGTCATCACGACGCGGAACCCGTCCTGCGTCAGCAGATCACGCAGCCGTTTGGCAACATCGAGCGCCAGACTTTTTTCTTTAAGGCCCGTTGGACCGTGAGCGCCAGGATCATGGCCGCCATGCCCCGGATCAACGACAATCGTGCGAAGCCGGCCCGTGACAGGAATCCCCTGGGACGGAACAAGCGGTTTCCAGGAGCCGATCGCTTCCGACCAGAGCCGTTCGGGCAGCAGCAGCTGCCCCTGTTCAATGATCGGCGGAGCGGAAAGTTCACGCGCGACACCGTCGACCAGCGCCACCGGCATCTGCGGAGAAACGCGCAATTCGTGGCGGTTGACGGTTAAATACCAGGTCTGCGCTTCGGAGTCCCAATGTTCCTCCCCTTCGAGCGCACGGACCACCGCCTGAGAAGGAAGATACGGCACGGAACCGACCATCACGCGGAAAGAAGCCATCGAAGGAACCAACGGTGGATGCACCGGAGAAGGAGCCGTCGCGCACCCGCTTAACCAGAGAGCGGCTGCGCCGGCGAAAAGAAGAACGAAGACGGAAACGGTTTTTTTCACAATATAAAAGTGGTGGAGGCGTGGGGACTCGAACCCCAGTCCTGAAACAATCAAAATCGCGTCACTACGTGCGTAGTCCGCAGTTTGAAGCTTCGCCGATAACGGAGTCTACGGACAACACTCGCTACCGACTATCCCCGGGTTGGTATATTCGCGGCGTCCCCCGAGAAACTGGAGCACCGCCAGCCTGCTATTGACGTTCCATCCGCGTAGCAGACATCCGCGGCGGAACGGGCTAGCCTATATTAGGCAGCCATTGCCATGGGGGCACCAATTGTCCGGAAAGGAACAATCGGGGCAACCCCGTTCACCATTTTATCGGCACTTATCGTTTTGCCCGGTTTTTACGAGGCCACCAGGCGCCCTCGGCACGCGACAACGACCCCGTCGCTTCAGTCGAATCCTATCGCCCCCTCGACTGTCTAGAACTTGTATCTTACTTATTGCGCGAACGCAGCGTCCGCTGAATCTCGCGATCCACGTCACGCTTTTGAATGGCGTCGCGCTTATCAAATGCTTTCTTTCCCTGCGCTACCGCAATTTCCACTTTGACCAGCCCGCCCTTGAAATAAAGGCGCGTGGCCACCAACGTGTACCCTTTGCGGGCCAGCTGGTTTCCCAGCCGGTCAATCTGCGCGCGGTGCAGCAGCAACTTGCGCACCCGCTTTGACTCCGGAGCGTTGGCCCCGGCCTGCGCGTACGGCTGGATATCCAGCCCGTACAGAAAAATTTCTTTTTTGTCGACTCGCGCGAACGCGTCGCGCAAACTGGCACCGGTCGCCCGGATCGCTTTGACTTCAGACCCTTTCAGCTCGACACCCGCTTCAACGGTGTCAAACAGGTTGTAATCGTGCCAGGCCGACGGATTCTTGGCGATCTGAGAATCGCTCACCGTTAAATTATACCACGCGGAATTAACCGACCGGGTCGACTTTTACGGTTTCCGGATGCGAGGCCGGGTCGGCTTTAACGATCACGCGGCCCTTGTACTGCGCCTCGATCGCCTCAATCGCCGAACGGTCCTCATTAAATAACCGGGCCGCCAAATCGGGATGCGCGGTTACTTCGACCACCGGTTTCTTGGATGAGTTAAAGACACTGCGGATCTGCCGCAACGCACCCACCGAGATCGTAACGGCCGCGCGGATTTTTCCGCGCCCCTGGCAGATTGAGCAGTCCTGAAAAGAAATCGATTCCAGAGACCGGCGCACGCGCTGGCGCGTCATTTCAACAAGGCCGAACTCCGACAAAAAGCTTAAGTTCGTTTTCGCCTTGTCCTTGCGCATCGCCCGCTGCAGTTCGTTGAACACCTTCTGTTTGTGCGACGAGGTGTTCATGTCGATGAAGTCGATGATGATGATGCCGCCCATGTCGCGCAGGCGGATCTGCCGCGGAATTTCGTGCGCCGCTTCCATGTTGGTGGCGAACGCCGTTTCTTCCAGGTTACGCCGGCCCGTGAACTTGCCGCTGTTCACGTCGATCGCGACGAGGCTTTCGGTCTGTTCAATCACAACGGTGCCGCCGCTGGGCAGTTCGATCTTGCGGTTGTAAATTTTCTCGATTTCCCGCTCGATCCCCTTGCGCTCAAACAGCGGAATATCGTGCTGGTACAGCTCCAGGCGCGAACGCATCTGCGGCTCGGTCTGCATCAAGAACCGCTGGACCTGATAATATTCATCTTTGGAATCAACCACGATCCGCTTGATGTCGTCGCTCAAATTATCGCGCATGATCCGCAGTGGGAGGCTGTATTCCTCATGCACGACGGCCGGTGCCGTCACTTCCATCGAGCGCAGTTTGATGCGGCGCCAGAGGTTCGTCAGAAACCGCAAATCGCGGAACAGCTGGCGGCGGTTCGCGCCTTCGGCGGCGGTCCGCACGATCAATCCCATATCGGCCGGAGGCTTTAAATCTTTAATGATCCCGCGCAGTCGGTCGCGCTCCTTGGCCTCGTCAATTTTTTTGGAAACGCCGAACGTGGAATCCATCGGCATTAACACCATGAAATGGCCCGGCAGCGTTAAATGCGTGGTCAACCGCGGCCCCTTGGTGCTGATCGGTTCCTTGATCACCTGTACCAGAATTTCCTGACCGACGCGGACTAAGTCCTGAATGCGCGGCATTGGCGCTGAAGACAATTGCGCAGGCTGCTCGGCAGCCGCAGGCGCGTCACCGGGGGCCAGCTCTTCAAACTCGGGCGTCGGACCGATGATGTCGTTGAGGTACAAAAAGCCGTTCTTGCCGATGCCGATGTCGACGAACGCGGCGCGGATGCCCGGCACGATTGAAGCGACTTTCCCTTTGTACACATTGCCCAGCAGCGGAACCGGCGTTGACCGCTCCACTGAAAACTCTTCAAATACCCCGTCGATCAAAGCCGCCACGCGCGTTTCCATCGGCTCGACATTAATTAAAATCTCTTTCACCGCAAAACTCCTTTTCGTTCGGTTGAAATACCGTTCCCGGTCACAGCAATACCGCCGTCGCCACGATCAGATAGGTGCTCGTTGAAATCAGATCGGTCGTAGTCGTAATTAACGGCCCGGTCGCTGTGGCCGGGTCAATTCCCAAGTGTTCAAAAACAAACGGTTCCAATGCGCCGATGGTCGCAGCCACTGTCATCGAGCACAACATGCCGCCCGAAACCACCGCCGCGAATCTCCACCCCAGCTGGGAACCGTACAAGCCATATGCAAAACCACCCACTAAAATTCCATAACTGATGCCCATGACCAGCCCCACCGCGAATTCGCGGCGCATCGCCTTAAACCAGTCGCTGACCATCAAATGTCCGGTTGCCAGACTGCGAACCACGATCGTAGCCGACTGCGCGCCGACATTGCCGCCCATCGCCGCGATCAGCGGCATGAACGACGCGAGCGCAACGACCTGAATCAGTGTCGCTTCGTAATGCTTGATGACGATCGATACCAAAAATTCTCCGGCGATTGAGGTAATCAGCCACGGCAGACGCAGGCGGGCCACTTTCCAGACATTGCGCGCGCCGAACTCTTCCGGCACGGTACCGGCCATTTTCGCGATGTCTTCACTGGCTTCTTTGTTGAGGATGTCCAGCACATCATCAATCAACAGAACGCCGACCAGGTGCCCACCGTCGTCGACCACCGGCGCCGACAGCAAATTATATTTTGAAACGATCTGCGCCGCGTCTTCCTGGTCGGCCGTGGCGCGGATCTCAATAATGCCTGCCGAACTCATCAACTCACCGATGCGGCTTTCGTGCGGAGCAGCCACCAGCGTCTGCAGCGATACGAAACCGGTCAGGCGGCCTGAGATATTGACCACGTAGAGCGTGCTGAACAAACCTTCGGTCTCAATGTGCGTCCGCGTCACGGCGCGGATCTGTTCCAGCGCCTGAGACGCGGTCATGTTTTCGCGCAAACGGATCGTGCCGGTGTGCATCAGCGAACCGGCCGTGTTCGGCGGATACGACAGCGTCTGCTCAAGCCGGTCGACCGATTCCTGCCGCTTGACGAGGTTGCGCAAACGCCGCAGCACGCGCGGCGCGAATTTCCGGAACAAGTGCGCCATTTCCGCCGGCTGAAGTTCGTTGAGCATCTGCCCGGCCGACGAATCGTCGAGCGACTGCAGCAGCGCCGTCTGGTCTTTTACCTCAAGCTCTTCAAACATCACAACGGCTTTGCGCATGCCGATCAACTGAAAAACAAGCAGCCGTTCTTCCGGCGAGAATTCGTGCCATCCTTCCGCCAGATCTACGGGGTTGATTTCACGCAGAAGTTTTTTGAGGCCGACCAGATCCTTGGATGCGATCAGCTGTCGAATTTCAGGCAAGAACAGCGCGTATGCCTTGACTGTTTTAACCATGATTCAAATTCGTTGCCTTATGAATTAGAGCCGGTTTCACAACCTCGCGTGAACCGCGTTTCGAGCGCCTGGCTGCCGTATCCAAGAAGCGATGACGACGGCGTATTCACAGTAATCCGCCGAGGAAGAGCGCCGCGGGAGACGGCGGCCTGCCGCCGAAACCCTTCGGGCTTAACAGAGCCTGACTTCGCCATACGGCGTTGCTCGTCGTTGCCGTAGTGCGTTGACTACGCCGGCCTCCTCGCGCCTTGTCTGGCTTGTCATTCTGCTTAAGCGCGGCCACGGGAGGTTGCGAAACCGGCTCTTAGGCGGCGGCGGGAACGACCGAAGGTTCTGAGACGACAGCGGAAGTTTTTGGATGGTCTTTCTTCTTTTTTTCGCCGTCCATCATCATTTTTTCACGGAAGAAATTCTCGTAACGTTTCCGAAGCGTCTGCAGCTCCGGCTCCGAAAGTCCCTTCGAATCAATGATATGCGCCGTCAGAAAAATCAGCAGATCGACCTTGCCGTCATCGACCGTCGTGCGCGAGAACAGATGCCCCAGCAAAGGGATCTTTCCCAGGAACGGAATGCCGACCACTGATTTCGTTTTCACATCCTTCAAAAGTCCGCCAATCACCACCGTTTCGCCGTTTTCCATCACGACCTGCGTTTCCGCCTCGCGAACATCCAGAATCGGGTATTGATTATCACCCACGGTGCCGGTGCGCGAAGAAACCACCGGGTGAATGATCATATCCACGAATTTATCGCCGCTGATCTGCGGCACCACATACAGCTCGATGCCGATGTCCTGATAATATTCCAGCGTCGTCGTGGTCGTCGTCGAATCGGTGCCCGAGACCTGCGTATTTAAAATCGGGAACTTCTCCCCGATCAGAATGCGCGCCTCCTGCCCCGACAGCGTTAAAATGTGCGGCGCCGAAAGCGTGTTCGTATGCACATCTTCCTCGAGCGCGCGCACCATCACCTCAACCTGCGTGCCGCGCAGCTGACGAAACAGCAGCGCCAGGCCGGCATTGGCGGCCGACAACCCGGACGCTTCCGGAATAAAATTGGCCGGCGTAATCAC
>JAHFFE010000024.1 GCA_023248155.1 Candidatus Omnitrophota bacterium
GACCGGCGCGGCGACGGCGCGCGTAGCGAATGGAGTGCTCGCCGGACTCCCCCTGAATACGATTACGGGGCTGGCATCCCGGCTGGTAGGCGCGGGATTCCGCTCGCGCTCATTTTACTGGTGCGAACTGGCCGATCCCTTTACCTGGAATTTCCTCAGTACGGCGAGGGTGGAAACCCAGTCCGGGAATATTGTCGCCCTACGCAGCTATAAAGGCCTGCTGGTAATTTTCTGTGAAAATGCCATCGAATTCTGGCAGCCTACGGCGGACGCGAATAATCCGTTTGCGCCGATTATCGGCTCCACGATTCGCCTTGGCGCGCTAAATACGGCATCAACGCGGGTATTCAACGACTCGATTTATTTTATCGGCTCCAGTTCCGGAGACGGCGTGGGGGCGACGGATTCGCAATTTTCGGTTTATGTCCTGCACGGCATGCAGATTGAAAAGTTGTCGACCAATACTATGGAGCGGCAGTGGAATACCGCATGGCAGTATCATAGCGGTTTTGGCCGCGCCCCCAGAATTGCCGGAATCTACTCCTGGAATGGGCATACATTCATGGAAATCGCCCACGGGGATAATGTGCGAAATAACTATATTTATGATGCTTTCGCACAGGCCTGGACTGTGCGGCGATGGGATGCTGCCGAACTAAATCCCCCCCACGCCATCGTAAATGTCAGCATTACCAATTTCAGCATAGGCAATGTGCAGCTGGATGCCATGCAAAATTCCCTTGTTGGATTTTGGTGCGACGGCACCGCCTCGGTAAAATTGCGCAATTTTACCGAGGCGAATTCTACGTGGGGGGCAGCAGCAAATCCGATACGGTATTCGCTTACGTCGCCGCATTATGCGCAAGCCCAGAACTACGGGAAAATGATTTGTGCCAGGCTCCGCATCGATATGGATATTCCAGCGGGAGCGCAAGGCATCGCGCTGGAAATTTCCCGAGACAGGGGAATTACCTATGGGAGCGCACTGACCGCGAATTACGGGCAGGGCAGCTTCCGCGCCGAATGGCGGCGCTTGGGTTGGGCGCGCGATTTTGTGTTCCGCATTTCCCAGGTGGGCGGGCTTTTTCGCTGCCTGGGCGCGGTTGCCTCGCTGGAAACTTTGGATAATTAACCATGCTAATCCCCCCACCTCTACTTGCCGAATTTCCCGATGTGGTGGTGCCTACTCTTTTTGGAATGGTATGGCGCAGTTGGTTGGCGGCCTTGTATAAGCAATTCTCCAAGCCGCTGGACTGGAAGCCGATACAGAGCTTTCAAAATTCGTGGGTGGATGCCGCCGTGGGGGGAAGCGCCGCCAGCTACGCAATTGATCCCATGGGGCGCGTATGGCTTCGGGGCACGGTGCGCCGGTCGGGAGGGCCCACGGTTACCGGGGAAGCCATGTTTTCGTTGCCGTGGGTGGCCTCGAATACGGAGGTTACCTCGACTTTCATGAATGGGCCCGCTCTCGTTCGCATTTCCGTGAATACCGCAGGTGCAATGATTTGGGATCATGCGGCGGGGCTGAATCCTACCTACGTATCGCTGAATGGATTTTCATATGCCTCTCGTTAATTCCCTCGCTATTTTCGAGCCGAACGCGGCGCTATCAAGGGAGGATTTGCGCGCGGCCATCGACGCCACCCTGGATTTTTTGCTTCTTGAATATGGCGAAATGGCGGGGGATTCACCGGAATTCCAGGTTGAGCACCATTTTCAGGGAGGGATGTACAGTCGGGCGTGCTCGTATGCGGCGAATTCCTACATTGCGGGACGAATTCATCTGGAGGATCATTTTTTCATTCTCCTGGAGGGGGAACTTTTAGTAGCCGATGCCGATGAGGGCGTGCGCCGCCTTTCCGCGCCCGCGATCCTTCCCGGCGCGAAAGGCGCTCGCCGACTCGCGCTTACGCTCTCCCCGATTCGTGGTGCAAATATTTATGCCTATTCCGGCGAAGCATCCCCGGAAGCCGCGAAAGCCGCCCTCACGGCGGCCACCTGGGCAGAGTTCCACCAAAAGAGGATTGAAAATGAAATCGATATTTAGCTCAAAATCCATTTACGAGCGCCTGGAAGCCCTTTCGCCGAAATTCGGGTTTTTCGGTATTTCGGCCGGCGCCGCCGTTGGGCTGGCGGGCGCGGCGATTTCGGCAGGTGCATCGATTGCTTCCAGCAGCTCGGGCGCCCGCGCTTCGGAAAGCAACTCCCAGCGCAATGCGCGACTGCTGAAAGAGGCGCAGGATACCGCGCGAGGGGATATTTATGGTTCGGCGGGGCAAGCGCAAGGCTACCAAAATCCGTACGTCGACGCGGGCGGAGCCGCGCTGAAATCCCTCTCGGAGCAACTCGGTATGGGGCATCTGCCGCAGAAGCCGAATCCAGGCGCGGAAAAATACAAATTGCCGAATGGGCAGATTAATCAGGCCGCGCTGCAGCAGGATCAAGCGCGCTGGAAAGCGGATATGAAGCAGGGCGGCATGGTATCCCCGCTGAATGCGCCGCCGACGAAGGCGCAGTTTGCCGATAAAAAGGGAAAAGTTGATACCACCGCCTACACGGCGGCGGCGGGGGCCTGGAAAAACAAGGCGGCGCAATGGGCCAAAAAATGGGGCGTGGACACCAATATCGGCGATTTGAAAAGTGGCGCGGCGCAAAACTGGTACGATTCGCAAGCCAAGCCAAAAATTTCGGCGAGCGACACCGCCATGCAGAATTTTCAGCAGGGGCAGGCGGATAATGCGAAAAAAAATACGCCAACCGGCATGGTGCAGGATTGGGGGAAAAACTACCGCAACTCATCCGACTACTATGCGCCGGTGGTGGATTCCGCATCCTTCGAGAAGGATGCGGGCGGGATGAAAATGGTAGCCGACGAGGCTAGCTGGGCGGCATCCGGCGATCCCGGCTATATCGCGCCGCCGAAAGACATGCACTCCCTGGATGATCTAAAATCGAATGATCCGGGTTATGAGTTCCGGCTGCAGCAAGGCGCAAACTCGATTAATCAATCGGCTGCCATGCGCGGATTGCTGCAGGGCAACGGCGGCGCGGCGAAGGAGTTGCAGAGTTTTGGCAGCGATTACGCTAGCCAGGAATATGGAAATGCGTATCAACGCTACATGCAGCAATTGCAGTATAGGCAAAAAGCATTCCAGGATCGGGTTGGCTTGGGCCAAAATGCATTTCAAAATGCATTTTCACGGGGACTGCAAGCGGCGGATCAAAGCTGGAAGCGCCTACAAGGGGCGGCGGCTACAACGCAGCAGAATAATCAATTCATGGTGGGCGTGGGGCAAAATGCCGCGAATCAGTCCAGCGAGATTGCGTCCGCTGCGGGCGCGCAATCGGCCGGCGTGGTACAGGGCTCGGCGAATGCGGCGGCGGCCAACAACAACATGGCCACCGCGTCTCAAATTAGCGCGGGGCAGAATATCGCGGGCGCGGTAGGCAATTTAGCGGCAAATGCCACCTACGCGTACAATCGATTTGGGCGGAATCCCGACACGCCCGCCGGGGTAAGCGATACCCCCATGATTACTAACGCAAGGTAAAACTTATGGCTGGAAATTCCTTAGTCGATCGCATTGATTACGCCCCTTTTTCTCTCGCCGATATTATGGAATCCACGGATCGCGGGCGATACCTGGCGGAAAGGCAAAAGCGGGAAGCGCTGGAAAATCAGCGCATTGCCGAATCTCGCAACGCCGTGCGCGCTTTCTACGGCGCGGGAAAATCCGTGCAAACGCCCGAAGGATTCAACGAATTGATGGCGGCCGACCCGGAAGCCGTGGCCGCCGCGCAACCGCTGGAAGCGCATTTTCAGCAAGGGCAAGCCGAAGTGGCGGCGGGCGCGGACGCGCATCGCGCGGGGGCGATGAAAACTTTTGAGGGGCAGGCGAGAAATATCATGGGGCTGTACGACCGCGATGCACAGGCGAATCCGCAGATTGCGCGGCAAAATGCCGAAATGATGCATAAGCATTATTTTGAGTACAATAAAAAAAATGGATTGATTCCGCCGAGCATTCCTTATGAGCCTTTCGACCTTGGGCGCGCGCGGATGATCGCGAACGAAGGCATCGAGGCCTTCGCGCAAAAATCCAACGCGGCGAATGCGGGCGCGGAAACTTCGGCTCGGGACATCGCGCACGAACCGGCGCTCGAGCGCGCCGATCGGCGCGCGCACGAAAACCAACTCTCCCGCGATGCGGCGGCGGACACTCGGCAGGCGGCGATCCAGGATCGGGATTTCCAGTTTAGGGCGGGGCTATCCGCCGATGAGCGGCAGGGGCGCGCGGAGGAAAGCGCGGCGGATCGGGAATGGCAGGCGCAAAAATTCGCGGCGGAGCGGCAGGGGCGCGCGGAGGAAAGCGCGGCGGATCGGGAATGGCAAGCGCAAAAATTCGCGGTGGAGCAAGTCGGAAGGGAACAGGCCCAGGGGCCGGATTTCGGCAAATCGGCGGCGCGGATGGAGCAAGAGAAGCAGCGCGCAAAATTGGCCGTGCAGCGGGGGCAGGAAATCCCTAATGAATTAAATTCCCTGGCAACCCTGGAAGCGGACTTGACTCAAATTCAACAAATTCTGCCGAAATTGCGAAAAAATACATTCGCCAGGCCTGGTAGCCTTACCGCAGGCGACAACTGGATGGATACGGTGCTGGCGAAAAATGATCCCGACTACAGCGCCTTTAAATCAGCGGCCGCGCGAATCTCGGCGCTGAATTTGAAGGATCGAGTGGGCGGGGGCGGCATTTCGGAGATGGAGCAGCGTATCAACCAAACTGCGGAAGGCCTTGGGCGGGATTCAAATCCCGATGCGATCGAAGCGCGCGCGAAAACCATGCAGGATTTATTGGTGAAAAATAAGGAATTAAAAATTATTGAACTGGCCAGCTATGAGGATTCCCCAGTAAAGAGGATGCTGATCCTGCATGATGCATTTCCTGGAGCCACGGACGCGCAATTAAAATCCCTCTACGGGAGGATTCGTTAATGTCTAACCTTGCCGAAATTGTAGGGAATGCGAAAGCGCGCGATATTAAAAAAGTGAATCCCACGTTGGTAGACTTGATTCAGCGCGCGGCTGCTCACGTGCCGGACTACAAAGTTGAGATTTTTTCGGGCTTCCGGCCCGGTGATTCGCGGCAACATGGGAAGGGCAATGCCCTGGATGTGCGGCTGATCGACAAGGCATCCGGCAAGGAAGTGCCAAACTATCAGAATGCCGGAGCTTTCCGCACGTACGAGAAATTCGCGCAAGCGGTGAAAGCTGAACAGGAATTGCAGCATCCGGAGTCGCCCGGCTTGCGTTGGGGCGGGTACTTTTCTGGGAAAAAGGGCAAATATGGCGCGACCGATTTGATGCATTTCGATATGGCGGGAGACCATATTCCGATGGCGGGCGGAAGCTGGGAAGAGGGGCTCACTCCGAAGCAAAAGCGGCTATTTCCCGGGGCGGAATCTCAAGGACTGGGCGCCAGCTTTGGCGCGCCAAGGGAGAAAAGCGCGAATTATGCAAAAAGCGCCGTCGCCAACGCGCCGGAAAAAGCGCGATTCATGAGCCGCTTGCAAGATTCTCTGGGAATCGGCAAAGAAGCCGCGTCCGCTATTACAGGGAATTTAGTAATGGAAAGCGGTGGATGGAATCCCGGCAGGGAGTGGATGGATGTCGGCAAGCCTTCTGGCGGGCTGGCCAGCTGGCGAGCGGAACGGCTTGATGCTTTAAAAGCTTTTGGCGGGAAAAACTGGAAAAATCAGGATGTTCAAGCGGATTTTATCGCGCACGAACTGAAAAATAAGCCGGAGTACGCAAAAACGTACGCGGCGATGAAAGCGGGCGGTACGGTGCCAGTACTTACGCGCGCGTGGATGGAAGGATTTGAGCGCCCGGCGAAAAAAGCCGCCGCCGATTCTATTGCCCTGCGCACGCAGCATGCGCAAGATGCGATGCGGATTCTGGGTGGCGAAGGGCGGGATACACTGCGTGGCGGTACGAGCGCGCCGAAAGCGCCCGACCTGAATGCTCTGATCACCGAGGTGCGTAAAGCGCGTGGTACGAAAGCGCCCTCGGCGGAAGCCGCCGTTGAACCCGATTTAAATGCATTGATTGCCGAGGTGCGTAAAGCGCGTGGTACGAAAGCGCCGGAAGCCGCGCGGAA
>JAHFFE010000016.1 GCA_023248155.1 Candidatus Omnitrophota bacterium
TTAATTTCGCCTCCGCCGCACCATGACATTTATTCCATCGAAGATCTCGCGCAGTTGATTTACGACTTGAAGCAGTCCAACGCGAAAGCCGAGGTCTGCGTGAAACTGGTGGCCGAGGCGGGCGTGGGAACGATCGCCGCCGGCGTGGCCAAAGGGTATGCCGATGTGGTTCATATTTCCGGGCACGACGGCGGTACCGGAGCCAGCCCGATTTCATCGATCAAACATGCCGGCAGCCCGTGGGAAATCGGCGTGGCTGAAGCGCAGCAGGTCTTGGTGATGAACGACTTGCGCGGACGGATCCTGGTGCGCACCGACGGCGGTTTGAAAACCGGGCGCGACATTATGATGGCCGCGTTGTTCGGCGCCGAAGAATATAATTTCGGGACGGCGGCGCTTGTCGCGGCCGGCTGCTGCATGGTGCGCCAGTGCCACTTGAATACCTGTCCGGTCGGCGTGGCGACGCAGGATGCCAAACTGCGTTTGAAATTCAAGAGCCCGCCTGATTTTGTCGTCAACTTTTTCCGGTTTGTCGCCGAGGAAGTCCGCCGCAATCTGGCCGAACTCGGTTACAAATCATTGAATGAATTGATCGGACGGATTGATCTGGTGAAGGTGAATCCGAAAGCGGCCCAGCATCCGAAATGGGCGTCCATCGACTGGTCTGCTCTTTTGGCTGATCCGGACCCGAGCGGCAAGCGGCCCAAGCGGGTGATGCAGGATCGCAACGACCGGCACGGCGACCAGCCGCTTGACCAGCAAATTTTAGCTGAGGCTCAGCCGGTGCTGGAAGGCCGCGGAAAAGTAACGCTGCGCTATCCGGTGAAAAATCATCAACGGTCAATTGGAACGCGGCTCTCGCATGAGATCGCCGTTCGTTACGGCGACACAGGGCTTCCGTCGGGCGCCGGCATCGAATGCCAGTTGAGCGGGTCGGCGGGGCAGTCGCTGGGCGCGTTTTTGATTAACGGGGTGCGGTTGTCTTTAACCGGCGATACGAACGATTATGTCGGCAAGGGAATGCACGGCGGTGAAATCGCGATCCGGCCGAATCCGAAAACTCCGGCTGATGGAGAACATCTAGTGCTGGCAGGAAACACGATTATGTACGGGGCGACCGGCGGCGTTTTGTATGTGGCCGGCCGCGTCGGTGAACGGTTCTGCGTGCGCAACTCGGGCGGCCGTGCTGTGGTGGAAGGCGTGGGCGATCATGGCTGTGAATATATGACCGGCGGAACGGTGGTGATCCTCGGTTCCACTGGCCGCAACTTTGGTGCCGGCATGACGGGCGGTACCGCGTTCGTGCTCGATGCCGACGATAATTTTTCAAAAATGTTCAACCCGGCGCTTGTTGAGAGTCACCGCGTGGAAGATCAGGAAGACCAGAGCGTTCTTAAATCAATGGTTGCGCGGCATCTGGAATTAACCGGCAGCCGAAAAGCTGAACAGTTATTGGCCAATTGGAATGACAACATTCCGGTTTTCTGGAAAGTATCGCCGAAAAAAGAAGTGGTAAAACTGGAAGCCGCTGTCGGCGCGCCAAAATAATTTTTATTTTTTTGGAGAGGTTCTTATGCAGATAAATAAAGCTTGCAGAATTTATTTATGGACTCTTCTGGTAACCGTCGTTATTGAGTCGGTTATTCCCGCGTCGGCAGCTGTCGATAATAGGCGTGATTCTCTGCGTGTCGGCCAGCCTTCGCAAACGGCGGCGTCTCTCTTAACCCGACAACTGTCCGGGCAAGAAGAAAAAATCTTTTGGGCCGGGGATTTGCGTCCGGTGACCGAGGTGATTCAGGGCCAGCCCCATGCGCCCACGATAACAATAGACCTCTGGGCATCTTATTCTCAAGAGGAACAGTTGTTGGAGTCATTGGAACTCTGGATGGTCGTTGAAAACCAGCCCGAGCCGTTTTTAGTGGAAAAAGAAGGACAGCGAATTATTGGAAGAAATGTTGGTTCCTCACGTCAAAATCTCCGAATTGAACTGCCGATTCCTGAAAAGGTGCAAGAGTTGCTGGCCCAACGCGGACGTCTGCGTTACCGCTTTCAATACCGCGTGAAAGGGGCTGTAGAAACAAGCGGGACGAACACCCAAGGTCCAGAAGGCGAGCTTGTTTACCATCCATCTTGGCTGTTCCAGCACGGAATGGCGACCATCAATGTGAAGGCTTGGCACAGTGATCAGCTCTCTGGATTTGAAGCGGTTCGCAGAAGCCTTCCGAAATTGAAGGAGCTGGGCGCAATGGTGATTGTCCTCCAGGGAATCCATCCGGGGCACTCGGTTTTTGAGATTGACGATTTTGCGGCGGTCGACGAAAAACTAGGCGGTGATGCCGGACTGGACCTTCTGCTTAAGGAAGGCAGAGAACAAGGATTTCGTTTCATCATGCCCTGGGTGCCGGGACACGCGTCTGATCAGAATCGCTGGGTATGGGAAAATCCCGAATTATTTTACCGTGTGCGGGGGGATGAGGGCTTCAGTCCGGGGAAGACCATCGAAGTTTCGCATAACGACAGTTCGTGGCTGTTTTTAAAAGGCAATGTGTTCCATGAAGGATCTGTAAATTCTGCCGAGGTCCCGGAGGGTTTTGGTCCGACGGTCGCATTTAATTTGTGGGACGCGGCTGCTCGCTCAACCCTGACTGAACGATGGAAGCAGATTTTGGGGGGATGGGTCCGCCGCGGGTTCAGTGGTTTTTACACCGACACCGCGCACTCGATTCGCCGGGTTCTCGCCTCCGAGAATGTGAACGATAAAAACTGGCTGATTGAGATCGAAAGGAGTGTCCGCAACGAGCATCCCGGCGTAATCTTCGGCCAAGAAGCATTCTGGTACGATGATGGCGGCTTTATTCAAGCCGGTTCTTCTTTCGCCCAGCCGAAATGGCCGTACGAGGAGCTGTTGTTGCCGCTCGTTCGTGGCAATGGTACCGCCAGACAGGTGATGGATATCCTCCGGCAAAGACCCGCTGAGATGATGCAGAGAGAAGTTGTTTTTTTGCAGCACCATGATGGAGATGTCAACCCGGTTGCACTGCTTGTGCAGTGGAGCGGTGCGGCTCAACAAGATGCCTTGACTGGGGTTTTAGGGGCACTGCAAATGTTGGGGATGCCCGGCATCCCTTCCGTTGAAATTGGCCAATTGGTCGGGGACAGACAAAAATGGAACGTCACCGGAAATACCAGCAATTACGACGAGCGTTATAACTACGGTTACGATCCGGCCGCGCCCGTAAGGGAGCCGTTCGCTCCATTCTCGGACCGCAGCGCCCGGGCCGTACAGTTCCAAAATCTCTACGCGAATCTTTTCCGCCTGAGGGCCAATAACCCAGCCATTCAGTGGGCCGAAGGGGCCCGATACCCGGCCGTCAGCTCCGACAATGTTTTCGTTTCGTATCGATCTTCCGGAAACCGCGGAGCGTTGGTAGTTCTGAATTTGAACCGCGCAAACTCGGATCCAGCGTCCCACGAGGAAATTTCCATTGATCTTTCCATGCTGGGGTTGCCCAATTCCGAAATAGACAACATTAGAATGGCTCTGAGCCGGCCCAGCTTGGTCTGGCCAGCGCTGTCCGATGCTCAAACCACGCAGGGGAGCATCGAAGGGGGTTTGCTCAAACTGAAGATGGCACCCATTCAGGCGGTTGTTCTAGAATTCGAGGTGACCGCAGGCCAGGAAGAATCTCCTACGCAGGTTCCCGATCAATACGCGAAGCAGGTAAGGGAATGGCCGGTCTGGCCGACGGAGTCAGCCGTCGCCAAAATTTTTCCGCCTGGGAAGGGTCCTGTTTTGACGCGGTTCAGCAATCCGGGAGAAAAGATCGATCTGTATGCGACGGTTCAATTGCCGGTTCCAAGTGATTGGATTGGCAAGGTCGTTACGCCTCTCGCGGTAGCGGGTCAACCATTGCCGCAAATAGCGCCTTTTACGGCAATCTTAAATTCACCCAAGGGACATATTGACGATGTACAATTCCCGCTTAATTTGCGCGAGCGGTTTCGCCAATATCTGCAGGGTGCGCTTCCGGCGGTTTATATTCGCTACCGTGTCTCAGATAATGAGCCTGAGCAATGGGTGCGCGGCGTTCCAATTGATGTACTGCGTATAGTTTCCTCCGACTCAAAGCTTACCGGCACCGCTCATTTGGAAGTACGGTTCCGGGTTGATATTCAAGTCAATCAGGATGCTGAATTTCCGTTTTTCGTACAGGTGTTGGAATCATCCGAGACGAATCCGCGATTATCCCGACTGGCTGTTTCCGGATGGGTTCGTCACCGCGTTATAGAGAATTCAGAGATTTTTTTGCCGGAGGCTTCATGGATGGGGACTTTTCCGTGGGGTGATCAATTTGAAGTGGCACGGCTTAAAGATGGAAAACAAGTAGGCCGGGTAAGAGCCCCGGAGCATCTGATTACCGAGATGGTGGAAGCGGTGCAGAAAGATTCGTCCAAGATCCCGCGCGCCGATGTGGGTGTTCGTTCCGGCGCCCTGATTGGTTCTACAGATTTGATTGATCTCGATGAGTCGCCCGATTTATTTCCGTTAAAAATCAACGGGGATGTTGATTGGCGCCGCCGCACCGAGTTAGGTGTCTGGCTCGGGTATGAGCGAGATCATGCCGGGCGGATGGTTTTTGTTTTGCAGGCGCTGTCGGATCAGCGCAATGATCTGATCGGGCTGGCCGATGAATTGACGGCGCAGTTGAAAGCGGAGGGAATTTCCGATTACAACATTCGCGTCACACGGCATGGTGATTTGATCCGTGTCTGGATCGCGCCCCGAAATCCCGCCTATTCCTCTGCGCGCGGGCTGATGTTGGCCGATCAGGATTACTGGCTGGTCAATACCGGTGACAACTATATATTGCTGAATTTTCAGCAGATGGAACAATCGGGGTTGTTTTCCCGTTCTCCGGAGTTTCCGCGTTTGGAGGTGGACAAGGAAAAACCAATAGAGCCTTTTCTTCGCGCAGGAGACCCGATTCGCGGTCCGCTGGAGGGTGATACCGGGTTAACGGTCGATGGGCTGACATGGGAAGGGGTATGGTTATTCACCGATAAGAAGCAATTCTACGACGACCGGACATTATTTGCGCGTATGGAATTGGCATTCCGCCTGGCGGGTGTTCCGTCGTCGATTGATCTGGTTGTTTTTCGGGACGAAGCGGTTCATCAGCTTGAACAGCTTCAACAGTTGGTTCGGGCGCGCCTGGAACCTCTTACGGAACTTGCTGACAGAAAGCTTCTGTCGGAGTTGAATTATGGACTGACCCCATTAATTGAACAAGCCCGATCGGTTAATGACCCAACTGCCGCAACAGCACTGCTGACGCAGATTGCCGGCATAACGGCCGGCCCGGGCTTCTCTTTGTTTGGAGAAACGCAAGAGGTTCCTGTCCGGCTGCGTGCCTGGGTTTCCGTACGGCAGATTCAACTGAATCAAATGGGACAGGTAGAAAATGTCCGCGGCTGGATCGAGTCGCAGGCCGGTGTTTCGCCGGTTGAGGCCGCCCAGAATGAGATCCGCGAATTATTTGAGCGAACAACGGTTGCTATTCCGGATGTGGAAGCGTTGTTCGATATCATTCGAACTATTCAGAACTGGAACTCCATGCACACCGTGGAGTTCAGTCGAGCGCTTTCACCGGAAGACCAGATCCTTTTTACAGACCGAATCTCTGTGGAGGTTAACCGCCTCAGGATATTATCGGGCGGTCGTATTGTTGAAGATTTAACCACTCCCGTTCCTGTACCGAATGCTGCTGCTGGCTCTAAGGCTGTTTCGGTCGTCGGATTAAGCGCGGCCACGAACGATGTGGTACTGGAACTTTCCGGAGAAGGTGAAGCGGCGGTTCTAAAAATCACCCGGTTTCAAGGCGGCGCAGCCACCAATCTGCAGCGCGGTTTAGCCGCGTTGGACCAGCCGGTCCGATTATTTGCCCCGCCGAATGCAACTGCTTCAAGAGTTGCTCTTTTTGTCACACGAAAGGGGCGCCGCGAGATCCGTCTGGTTCCACAAACTGCCGGTGGGCTTGTTTATGCAAATACAGTGGAATCGCTGTTGAGACCGGTTTCTTCAGAACCTGGGCTGGTTATTTTTGCGGACCGGCTTTCTGTTCCTGCGGCCGGTGGAGATTCTGTAGAACAGGTCGGCCATTTTCTAGATACGAACCAAGCATTCGTCCATCAAAATCTTTATCTGCTGGGGCATCCGTCCTGGAGTCCAGAGTTAAGAAACCGTCTTCTGCAAGCCAGGCCACTGGGTGTTTTCACACCGCTGCCTGTTTTGCTGAACTGGGCCGGAGAGAACCGCTCGGCCGATCTTTTGCGATCCGATCTGGAAACAGTCGCGCAGATTGCCGACACACTGCGAATGCAGCACGGCGTTAGGGAATGGCTGGTTTATCTGGAAACAGGCGGCTTGGTTTTAGTTACACAGGAAGGGTGGTGGGCGATTCGTCCGACCGCGCTGATGCGGCTGGCGTATGTTTCCGGCGCCGCCGATGAAACGCTGGCCGCTTATCTGTCCGGCCGTGCCAGAGGGGAAACGCCATTACAGTCGGCTCTGCAGGCTGTCGCGGCTGATACGTATCATTTGTCGTCATTGTCCGGCCAGCGTGGAACTGCTCCGTCCGCAGCCGATCTGCTTGTGGTTTATCCTCCGCTGGTTGAGCCGCTGGTGATTCCGAAATCAATGTTAATTAGAAGATTGCAGTCCCTTGATGATGCCGCTGTTACCTACACGAACGATTATCGTCAGCAATTGTTCCAGTCTCTGATCGAGTATCTGCGTACTGCGCCCCTTGCTGCGGATCCCGATTTTACAGCAGTTGAGGCGTGGTGGGATGGATGGGCTGAGCGGCTCCCCAATTTAACCGGTCTACTAGAAATTTCTTCGACCGAGCAGGTGCGGCAATTGGTCGAATTATTGGATCGGGCCCCGCGCCCATCGCCGCTTTACCAAATTGAAAATCGGACATTCCATGTAATAGAGAGAACGATTGCTCCGTCGCGGCGATTAATACAAACGGCGGATGCGGGGCTCCGTGTTTACACTGCGTTTGACTCGATTGTGCCGGACTCCCGATTCCAAATGACCGGAATCGGCCCGTCGGAATCGGCGCGCGCGGCCAATATTTTAACGGCGATTACGCCGATGATGCCGGAAGCGCTTCGTTCGCGGTTATTTGTGCTGACGACTGATCAGAGGACAGCCGATGCATTGAACGATTTCGGAATTTTGGCCAATTTCAATTCACGCGACCTGCTTGGGACATTAAATGAGCTTCGTCAACGGCAGGGCAATGTCGATCAATTACAGGCGGTTTATTTCGGAACGGGCGAGGAACGGCGCGCGCTGGCTCAGGCTGCAGCACTGTACAGTATTCCGATAGCGCTTGAATTGCGGTCGGCGAACGGTTCTCTGGCGTTGTATCTGCAGGAATTGCTGCACAACCTGACAGGGCTTTCTGTGGACACGCTGTCAGGGCAAATTAATTTTGATCAGTTGGCTGTTGACATCGAAACGCTGATGGCCGCCTAAAAACTATTCAATCCGGCGGTCATTGCCCCAGCGGTTGCCGCCCTGATTTTTAAGCCATTCCTTCAGTTCCGCTCCGAGTTGAGCGGCCTCCGCCGGATGAGTCAATTCACGCTGTTCGTTGGTGACCACGGCGACCGTGATTGAAACGAAGCCGAACTGGCGCGGTTTTCCATCCCGGTCCGTCGCTTCGATAAAGCCCAGGTGCCGTTCACGCTCGTCGTAAAATGATGGCGCCTGTTTTCCGAACTGCTGAACAATCTGCTCGCAAATGGCGTCGGCCTTTTTGGGCGTGGTAAACAGCACGAAGTCGTCGCCGCCGATATGTCCCAGGAAGTCAGTGGGGTTGCCCAGATTTTTCATCGCGGTCAGCAGAATCTGCGCGGTAGTCCGGATGACGCCGTCGCCGCGCTCAAATCCATAATGGTCGTTGTACGCCTTGAATTTGTCGAGGTCGGCGTAGCAGATGGCCATTGGTTTTTTTGAGTCGAGCCGAGCCTGCAGTTCTTCAAGGATCGGCACATTGCCCGGCAGTTTCGTGAGAGGGTTGGCATCGAGCGCGCGCACGGTCCGGCGCAGGATCATTTTCACGCGCGCCGTTAATTCGGCCGGTTCAAACGGTTTGGTCAGGTAATCGTCGGCGCCGGAATTGATGCCGGTCACCTTATCAGACACTTCAGCGCGCGAGGTCAGCATAATGATCGGCAGCGTGGCCAGCAGAGACTCTTCTTTTAGCGCTTGGCACAGCTGAGGGCCTTCCATGCGCGGCATTTTATAATCGACGATAATGAGGTCCGGCCTGATGCCGGGGATTTTTTCCAGCGCGTCCTGTCCGTCGAATGCCTCGTACACTTCGTACCCTTCGGCTTCCAGCGTCAGGCGCAGCACGTCCCGGATATCCGGCTCATCATCAACGACTAAAATGCGTTCTTTCGGCATGAAGGTATCCTAATTTATTTTGGGCGGGATTGTATTGCCTCCCGCACCGATTGTATTAAAACATCCGGATCGAACGGCTTATCCATCCACCGAAAGACGCCCAACTCCCTGAATTTGTTCTGCAAATCTTCCACGACGCGCGTGGCTGTCAGGATGATCACCGGTGTTTTCGCCAGCGCGGCGTCCGGATCGGCTCGCAGCCGCCGTACCACCTCGGTTCCGTCCATGCCCGGCATTTTTACATCCATGATGACGGCGTCCGGCTTGCGCGACAGGATCGTTTCAAGGCCGGATTCTCCGTCGTACGCGCTGGCCGTTTTGAAACCGTCTCCGTCCAGAAATTCGCACACCATGTCGGCGATGTCCCGTTCGTCATCGACGACCACGACCAGCGGCGCCGTTTTCGGCACGGTGTTTAGACGGCTCCCATGGCCGGCTGATCAATCGGAATCCAGGGCAGCGTGAACAGGAACGTGGTCCCTTTGCCGACGATCGATTCGACGCGGATGGTCCCGCCGTGCGCTTCGACAATTTTTTTGACCAACACCAATCCGAGGCCGGTTCCTTTTTTCTCGCGGTTGATCGGGTTGTCGGCCCGGAAAAATTCGGTAAATAGTTGTTGGACATCCGCGGCCGGCATGCCGATGCCGGTATCTTTAACGGAAAGCGTCAGTGTTTTCCCGTCGGATACCGCGCGGATGGCCAGCGCGCCGTGTTCAGGCGTGAACCGGATTGCGTTGGAAAGCAAGTTCACGAAAACGCGCTGCAAATGGTTTTCATCGCCCGGAACCGGCAGCAGGTTTTTGGGCAGGTCGATTTCAAGCCGAAGATCCTTCTCCTTCATTTGCGGCGCCAGCAGGTCGGCGACGGTTTCCAGCAGCCGCGTCAGGTCGAACGGCTTGATCACCATGCCGACGCGTCCCGATTCAATGCGCGCGATGTCGAGCAGTTCGGTGATCAGGTTGGAAAGGTAATCGGTGTGCCGGTTGATTTTTTCGAGCCGGTCACTCTGTTCTTGAGTGACCGGGCCCAGCCGTCCGC
Source organism: Candidatus Omnitrophota bacterium (assembly GCA_023248155.1). Lineage (GTDB taxonomy): Bacteria > Omnitrophota > Gorgyraeia > 1-14-0-20-64-10 > 1-14-0-20-64-10 > JAHFFE01. The sequence goes on from JAHFFE010000016.1 coordinate 9,524, forward strand.
CGCGCACCAGCGAGGTGTAGCCCTTAATTGAGGTCAGCGGCGTGCGCAGCTCGTGCGATACCGCTGAAACAAAGTCGGACTTCATCTTGTTGAGCCGGATCAGCTCCTCATTGGCTTTGGCCAATTCCTGAGTGCGCTGTTTGACGCGCTCTTCCAACTCATCGTACGACTGCTTGAGCGCTTCATACAGCCGCAGATTCTCAATGGCGACGCCGCCTTCACTGGCTAAAATGGAAAGCAGCTCAACATCACCCGAATCCATTTTAGGGTAGGGCGGGTTGGTGCTGGCCAGAAGAAACCCCTGTGTTTGCCCCTCGATGAGGATCGGCACGGCCGCGAACGACCGGCTGTCGATCGCCATCCGGATGCTCTTGATCGTCTCAAATGAAACATCCGGGTGCAGTCCGGCCGGCGGCGTCCGGAAATCGACATCTTCGGCGAATAACGGTTCCGCTTTCGTGAGCACCGGTGCGCGAATCCACTCGATCAGCTGGGTCAGGTCCAGTTTTTTTGATTCTTCCGGTTCGAATCCGGCCTGCGCGAAAATAATCGGCCGGCTTTTTTCGGCTGGGTCGAGCAGGCAGAGTGTCGCTTTCTCGAAACCGAGTGAGTTGACCACCGCTTCGGCGATCAGCTTGCTCAGTTCCGCCACCGACCGCACCGACAAGATTTTCTTCGACAGCCCGTGCAGCACATAGAGCCCCGACAATTTTTTGTCGAGCGATTCTTGCGTGCGTGTGAGTTCAAGGTCGGTCTGGACGATGATTTTGGTGTTTTGGTCGAGTTCTTCGCAGATGCGGTTGATCCGGTCGAGTTCTTTTTGGAACGATTCGACGCGCTGCTGCTGCGATTCCTGGTAGCTGACGAATGCCGCGCCAATCAGCACAATCACGACTGCGCACAGCATCCTCGCCAGCGTTTGGTCGAGAAAAACGACGAGCACCACGAGCGGAACCGCGGCGACCATCAGCAGCTTCATGCTTAGCGGCATCGGAGGCTCTTTGTGTTAAGGCGCGGCAATGGCACAGACCACCAGTGTTTCATTATGGAAATAGCTTAACCCGCGGAAGCCGGCTCCTGTCAAGGGGGCTTGTTCGCCGTAATCGTAAAACCCGGCCAGCGGCAGATCTTTGCCGAGCACATTGCGAATGATGGAAATCTCTTCGGAGGCCCTCTGTCCGAACAACCGCGCGCGCGAACAGGAACTGAACACCAGCGCGAAGGAGGGCTTTTTCCCGCCCAGGCTGGCCAGCGCCTGTTCGGCTGCTTTCTGCGCCGCGTCGAGCGCCCGTTCCTTGGAGCCCATCATCAGCCGGACTTCGGTTCCTTCCGGCACCTCGCCCGCATAGAGCAGGGAACCGGTCGCATCCATTTTCAATGCGTTGCGCAAAAGATATTCTTCTTCGCCGGGGATCGACATTCCCAGCGGATAGAGAATCGCCATGTCGGCCAGTGATTCCGATTTCAGCGTGTCGGCCGCTTTTCCGAAGTAGGCCTGGTACAGGTTCACGGCGGTTTGTCCGTCGAGTTCCTGTACCAGGTTTCCGACGGCGCGCGTGACGCGGCGCGGCCGGCCCAGCGGCTGCCACCCGTGCCGCGCGCCGATGCCCACGCCGATGTTTCCGGTCAGCAGTACGCCGGGCACCGCGTTTGAATAAAGTTTTCCCTCAAAATATTGAAACGTCTGCGTAAAACTAAAATCATCGGCGGCGGCCCCGCCCACGATGGGGAAGCTTAAACCCAGCATTTCCTGGGCGCCGCGGATAATTTCGGCGGTATTTCCGGTCAACCCATCCGGGAAAATCAAAAACGCACGCGGATTCAGCAGGCGGGCTTTAATGGCCGACTGCGCGGCGTCCTGTCCGGCTTTGCGCGGATCGCCTTTGACATCGGTGCCCAGACCGATTGAAGCGCGCAGCGTATTGGAACGAATTGCCATTACTAAAACCGACCGGCGCGAGGGGCCTTCTGAAAGGATTTCTCCTGCAGTAGAACAACCGACCATCGCGGCTTTTTTGGAGACACTGATGACGCCGTGCAGCAGCGCCTGCTGATCGAAGCGGATTGATGCGAAAACAAGTACGAGATCGGGTAACTGCTGGCCCAGCGTTTCCAATGCCCGGGTCGCTGCTTCTTGCCCCGCGCGAAAGGAATCTGACTGACGGCTGCTCCCAACCCCCACCCAGGTTGCCATGATGAATGATCATAGCAGAATTTGCGTCGGAGCGTAAAGCTAGAACAATTGACCTGTGTCAGTTCTAAAGCTATACTGAATTTTCTTCGGTTCTTTGGGTACGTGGCGGAACTGGCATACGCGCATGCTTGAGGTGCATGTCCCGCAAGGGGTGGAGGTTCAAGTCCTCTCGTACCCATTTTTTGCAGGTTGTTATTCGAGCGCCGCAAAGGGGTGTTGCATCTCTGCGTTCGTGATTCCGTCAGGCAAGGCGTTCTCAGGCCGTTGGTCAGCCCCTGCGAGTCTGACTGCACTACGGTCAACCCTTCGCTCTCCCTTCGGGAACCATGCCCGCTCAGGGTTTCCAGTGCCTGCTCAGCCTTATCCTGCACGGAATCGCTCACGCAAGAAGTGGTAAGAGACGGGCCGGGATATGGGGCAAGTGGACCTTGGCGGAGGCCGAAACGAATTGTTTTTCGGCAAGGCCGGAGACAGAGCGACGGAATTGGTAGTCAATTCCGAGCGTGTCCACGGCTCCCATGCCCGGGCCGCCTCGAAACACAGCTTGCCTAACGGAATAACCGGAATACCTTACACAATGGTCTTGATTCCGCTTTACGCTCGCTCCCTTTTGCAGTAATCTATAGGGATAAACTAGAGTTTATTCTCCAGGAAAGGGACATGGAATGATTTTTAAAGTTATTTCCGGCGGCTTGAATTCGGGCAAAGAAGCGCTGTTACTGGGTCTCTCCGAAGGTGGAAAATTACCGGCTTGGGCGGCGGCGTGGCCTGCGCCGATCCGTTCCGCCGCCGAGGATCTCCTCAAAACAAAGCGTGTTTCCGGCAAACTGAACGAAACCTTTTTATTGCCGGTGGCCGGCCGCTGGATTGTTTTTGTTGGCGTCGGAAAAGCCGCTGAGCTGACGCTGGATAAAGTGCGTCAGGCTTCCGGAACAGGCGCCCGCCGCATTTTGTCGGCCGGGTTCGACCGGTTTACGCGCGGTCTGCTTCCGGTTCCGAACGCGTCGGTAAAGCAGGTGGCGCAGGCCGCGGCCGAAGGAACATTGCTGGGGACCTATTCGTTTACGCAGTGGAAATCGGTCAAGCCGGCCGATAAAAAAGAACTCAAAATTGTTACCGTGCTCGTCGGAAACGGAAAAGATTTATCCGCCGTCCGCAAAGGAATTGAAGCGGGCCGCCAGGTCGCCGATTCGGCGCTCTGGACGCGCGACATGGTCAACCAGCCGGCTAATAAATTAACGCCGACGATGCTGGCCAATGAAGCGAAATCAGCCGCCCGCAAGTTCCGGTTTTCCTGCCGCGTTCTCGATATGAAAGCGCAGAAAAAACTGGGCATGGAAGCGCTGTTGGGCGTGGCGCGCGGATCACGCGAGCCGTCGAAATTTATCGTTTTGGAATACAAAGGCCCCGGCAGTGCCGGCAAGAAACCATTGATCTGGCTGGGCAAGGGAATCACGTTTGATTCGGGCGGCATTTCGATCAAGCCGTCTGAGAAAATGGAATTGATGAAGTATGATATGGCCGGCGCGGCGGCGGTTCTGGGCGCGATGCGCGCCACGGCCGCATTAAAATTGCCGGTGCATGTGGTCGGTCTGATCGCCTCGACGGAAAACCTGCCGGGCGGCAGTGCGCAGAAGCCGGGCGATGTGGTCCGCGCGATGGGCGGCAAAACGATTGAAGTGATCAACACCGATGCCGAAGGCCGTTTGGTGCTGGCCGACGCGCTCGGGTACGCGCGCAAATATTACAAACCGGCGGCGATGGTGGATTTGGCCACGCTGACGGGCGCCTGCGTTGTAGCGCTGGGACAGCATTGCGGCGGATTGATGGGCACCAACGCCTCCTGGAACAAACAGGTGGAAAAAGCGGGCCAGCAGTCGGGCGAGCGGGTATGGGAACTTCCGCTCTGGGATGAATATACCGAAGCGGTCCGCTCCGACGTGGCCGATGTGAAAAATGTCGGCGACGGAAAAGCCGGAACCATTACAGCCGCCTCATTTTTGCGTGAATTTGCCGGCGAAGAGATTCCCTGGGTGCATCTTGATATTGCCGGCGTGGCCTGGGCCGACGGCGACCGCGGACATTTGCGCAAGGGCGCTACGGCGTTCGGGGTTCGTCTGCTGGTTGATCTGGCCGCCGGCTGGAACGGGAAAGTTTAAGGTGAACCGGCCCCCTAAATTCCCGTGGCCGCGCTTAACCAGAATGACAAGCCAGACAAGGCGCGAGGAGGCCGGCGGTGCCGAAGGAGCGCACCGTCAACGACGAGCAACGAAGTATGGCGATGTCAGGCTGTTAAGCCCGAAGGGTTTCGGCGGCAGGCCGCCGTCTCCGTCGGCGCTCTTCCTCGGCGGATTACTGTGAATACGCCGTCGTCATCGCTTCTTGGATACGGCGACCTGGCGCACGAAACGCGGTTCACGCGGATTTAGGGGGCCGGTTCACATTGGTAAAGAAGCAAAGAACAAAATCGGTTTCACAGCCTCTATCGGGGTTAGTCGAGCAGCTGCTGGTTAAGCTGGGCGAAGATCCGAAGCGCGAAGGGCTGGTAAAAACACCGGAGCGCGTCGAGCGCAGTCTGCGGTTTCTGATGCAGGGAATGCATGAAGACCTCGACAAGCTGTTTAATCAGGCGCGGTTTTCAGAGCATTACGACGAGATGGTGCTGGTCAAAGAGATTGAGTTCTTCTCGACCTGCGAGCATCACCTGCTTCCGTTTTTCGGAAAGTGCCATGTGGCCTATATTCCCGACGGGAAAATTGTCGGGCTCAGCAAGATTCCGCGGCTGGTCGATGCGTTGTCGCGGCGGCTGCAGGTGCAGGAACGGCTGACGGTGCAGATTGCCGAAGCGCTGAAAAATTATTTGAACCCAAAAGGGGTCGGCGTGATTATGGAGGCGCAGCATTTGTGCACGATGATGCGCGGCGTCCAGAAACAAAACGCGAAGATGGTGACCAGCTCGATGCTGGGCACCTTCCGCACCGATCCGAAAACACGGATGGAATTTTTGTCACTCGTTAACGGTAAAACGGTTTAGGAGATCGATCGAATGCGACAGGCATGGACAGCTTCACGGCGCGGCAAAGCGAATGTGACCCAGATGCATTTCGCGCGCGAGGGGATTATCACCGAAGAGATGCGTTTCGTTGCCCAGAAGGAAAAACTGGAGCCGGAACTGATCCGCAGCGAAATCGCGGCCGGCCGTCTGATTATTCCGGCCAACATCAACCATCCGGAACTGGTTCCGATGGGCATTGGTCTGGCGGTTTCCTGCAAGATCAACGCGAACATCGGTAACTCCTCCGTGACGTCCGGCATGAAGGAAGAACTCCGCAAGATTGATGTGTGTCTGAAGTACGGCGCCGACACGGCGATGGATTTGTCGACGGGCGGAGATTTGACCGAAATTCGCGAAGCGATTCTGCGGAACAGCCCGATCCCGGTGGGAACCGTGCCGATTTACGAGGCGATTCAGCGCGTGAAGCGGATTGAAGACCTGACCGAAGAAATGATTTTTGAAGTGATTGAAGAACAGGCTAAGCAGGGCGTCGATTACATGACGATCCATGCCGGTATTTTGCGCGAATATTTGCCGCTGGTTCAGCACCGGATCACCGGTATTGTCAGCCGCGGCGGCGCTTTGATGGCGCAGTGGATGCTCACGCACGACAAGGAAAATCCGCTCTACACCGGCTACGACCGGCTCTGTGAAATTTTCAAGAAATACGATGTGTCGTTCAGCCTGGGTGATTCGCTGCGGCCCGGTTGTCTGGCCGACGCCTCGGACGCCGCGCAATTCTCGGAACTGAAAACACTGGGCGAATTGACGCTGAAAGCCTGGGAACATGATGTGCAGGTGATGGTGGAAGGTCCCGGCCATGTTCCGATGGATCAGCTTGAGATGAATGTGCGCAAGCAGCAGGAATTATGCCACGGCGCTCCGTTCTATACGCTGGGGCCGCTGGTTACCGATATTGCACCCGGCTACGATCACATCACCTCGGCGATCGGCGCCGCGATGGTCGGCTGGTACGGTTCGAGCCTGCTTTGCTATGTGACGCCGAAAGAACATTTGGGTCTGCCCAACGAAGAAGATGTCCGGACCGGAATCATCGCCTACAAAATTGCCGCGCATGCGGCTGATGTGGCGCGTCACCGGCCCGGCGCGCGCGATCGTGACGACGCGCTCTCCCGAGCACGCTTTTCATTTGATTGGAAAGAACAGTTCGCGCTGAGTCTCGATCCGGAGCGCGCCCGCGAGTACCACGATGAAGCGCTGCCGCAAGAGGGTTACAAATCGGCGGCGTTCTGTTCGATGTGCGGTCCGAAGTTTTGCTCGATGCATATTTCGCAGCTGCTGGGTGTCGGCGAGCAGCCGGGCAAAACGGAAACACCCAAGTCTATTACGGTTTAAAACGATGATTGCTGATTCTACGCAGACCGCCGGGCTGACCCGGCAGCAGATGAGCGAGCGGATCATGGATCTCAAATCCAAGCGCCGCGCCGTGATTCTCGCGCATAATTACCAGGAAGGTCCCATTCAGGATATCGCCGATTATGTCGGCGACTCTCTGAAGCTGGCGCAGTTTGCCACGACGGTGGATCATCCGGTAATTTTATTCTGCGGCGTTCACTTCATGGCTGAAACGGCCGCGATGATCTGCCCCGACAAGAAAGTGATTGTTCCCGATCTGGCGGCCGGCTGTTCGTTGGCCGACATGATTCTGCCGGGCCAGGTGCGCGCCTGGAAAAAGGCGCATCCGAACGGCGTGGTTGTCTGCTACATCAACACCTCGGCGGCTGTCAAGGCCGAGTGCGATTACTGCTGCACCTCCGCCAACGCCATTGATGTGGTGCGCGCGATTCCCGAGCATAAAGAGGTGTTGTTCGTGCCTGATTATTACCTCGGGTCCTATGTCAAAGCCAAGACCGGCCGCGCGATTGAATTATGGAAGGGCTATTGCCCCGCGCACGCGGTGATCAATCCGGAGCATGTCGAACAGTTACAGGAACAGAACCCCGATGCCGAATTTTTAATGCATCCGGAATGCGGCTGTTTGACCAAGCAGATGGATTTAGCCGATAAAATTTTATCCACCGACGGCATGATGAATTATGTGAAACAGTCTCCCTCAAAAAGTTTTATCATCGCGACCGAGAACGGAATTTTGTACCGGATGCGCAAAGAAAATCCGGGCAAGCAATTTATCGCGGCCAGCGAAGAAGCCAATTGCGACCATATGCAGCGCAACACGCTGGAGAAGGTGCTTCGTTCGCTGATTACGCTCGATTATCCGGTGACCGTCGACGCTGAAACAAGCCGCCGCGGGCTGGTTTGTATCGAGCGGATGCTGGAAATCAGCGGCGGCAAGAAGGCGGCCGCGGAGCTGGCGCGCGGCGCGGCCATTGTTTCGGGCTGGGCCGATCATCCGCAGGCGGTTCGCTGGGATGATCCGGTGCTGGCTGCGGCCAATGATTTTAGTTAATTTTACGGTATAATTCATTTAGGAGAGCGATTAATTCGATGAGTGACATTGTATTTCGGTTCGGCGGGGAAGGTGGAGAAGGCGTGATCTCCACCGGTGAATTGTTTACCACGGCCTGCGCGCGCAGCGGGCTTGAAATTTATACATTCCGCAGCTATCCGGCTGAAATCAAAGGCGGACACGCCATGATTCAGGTGCGTGTGGCCGATGTGAATATTCTGCTTTCCCGCGGCGGCACGGCTGATGTACTGGTGGCGTTCAACAAGGAAGCGTACGACCGCCACTACAAAGAACTCCGCGACGGCGGTGTGTTGGTTTACGACAACACCGATTTCCTTCCCGACGAAGACACCCGCACGATCAAGTACCCAATTCCGTTCAACAAAATCGCGATGGAAGATATCGGCATCCGCCTGACGAAGAACATGGTGGCGCTCGGCGCGTTGAGCGAACTGTTTGGAATTCCGCAGGACAAGTTTAAGGAAATCTGCCGCGAAAAATTCGGTAAAAAAGGCGAAGCGGTTCTGCAGAAAAACTTTTTGGCGATTGAAGCGGGCGTCAAATATGTGCAGCAGAATGTTAAGAAGGCCGATTCGCTCCGCGTTCAGCCCAGCGGCCGCCAGCCGCGTCTGGTGCTTTCCGGCAACGAGGCGCTTTCTCTTGGCGCGCTTGCAGCCGGCCTGAATGTCTATGCCGGTTATCCGATTACACCGGCCAGCACAATCCTTGAATTTTTAGCGCGCGAACTGCCGAAAACCGGCGGATCGCTGATTCAGACTGAAGACGAAATCGCCGCGCTCGGCGTCGTCTGCGGCGCGTCATTCGCCGGCAAGAAGGCGATGACGGCCACTTCCGGTCCGGGACTTTCGTTGATGGTGGAAATGCTTGGTTTGGCCGCGATGACGGAACTGCCGCTGGTGATTGTGGATGCGCAGCGGGCCGGTCCGTCGACGGGAATGCCGACGAAGACCGAGCAGTCCGACCTGATGATGGCGATCCATGGCGGGCACGGCGAAGCGCCGCGCATCGTGCTGGGATTGACCAGCGTTGAAGATTGTTTTTACGGAATGATCCGCGCGTTTAACATGGCCGAATATTACCAGACACCGGTCATCGTGCTGACCGATCAGGCGCTGGCGCAGCGCGAGGCTTCGATCGTGAAGCCGGACACGAGCCATTTGGAAATTCTGACGCGCCGTCTGCCGACGGCCGCCGATCTGGCCGACTATCAGCGGTACAAAATTACTCCCGACAATATTTCGCCGATGGCGATTCCCGGCATGCCGGACGGTTTCTATTCGGCGACCGGCATCGAGCATACGGAAGCCGGCGGACTCAACTATGAGCCGGCCAACCACGGCAAAATGATCGAGAAGCGCTGGAAGAAAATCGAGGGTGTTTTGAAGCAGCCCTGGATTACCAAGAATTACGGCACTCCCAACCCCGAAGTGGCGATCATCGGATGGGGTTCGGAAGAAGGCGTCATCCGCGAAGCGGTGGAGAACGGCAACAAAGAAGGAATGAAACTGGGCGCGATGCATCCGAAGATTCTCTGGCCGTTCCCGACGGAGGCGATCAACACCTATTTGAAGGGCGTCAAACGGGTTGTGGTTCCGGAGTTGAATTACTCCGGTCAGTTTGCCAAGATCCTTAAACAAAATTTGCAAGACCGGAACATTGATGTTATTTCGATGGCCAAGCCCGGAGGCATTCCCTGGTCTCCGGCCGAGGTGCTGGCCCAGGCGAAGGAGGCTTCAAAGCACTATGTCTAAAATGACGGCGGTACAGTATAAAACAAAAATTGAGCCGGTCTGGTGTCCGGGCTGCGGCGATTTCGGCGTGCTCAACGCGCTCTGCAACGCGCTCAGCGTCAAAGAAGTGGATCCCAAGAATATGGTGTTCGTGTCGGGCATCGGCTGCTCAGGCCGCCTTCCTCCGTATGTGCAGTCATATGGGTTCCACACCGTGCATGGCCGCGTGCTTCCGATCGCGACCGGCATCAAGGTGGGTAACCCGGATCTGACCGTGATTGCCGTCGGCGGTGACGGCGACGCATTCGCCATCGGCGGCGGGCATATCCCGCACATGGCGCGCCGCAATCCGTCGATCGTTTATATCGTGATGGACAACGGCACCTACGGCCTGACCAAAGGCCAGGCTTCTCCGACGGGACCGCTCGGCATGAAAACGGGCGCCTCTCCGTATGGAACCGTCGAGCCGCCGCTGAACCCGATCGCGATGGCGCTGGCGTATGACGCTTCATTCGTGGCGCGCGGTTACTCGGGAAAGAATAAGGAACTGGAAGCGCTGATCGTTCGCGCGATGAATCACCGCGGCTTCTCGATCATCGACGTCATTTCGCCCTGCATCACGTTCTACAACACCTACAAGGAACTTCCTCCTCAGCTGGCGGCTATTCCGGCCGATCATGATGTCAAGGACCGGGCCAAGGCGTTTGAGTTGGCGCTGCGCGACGACAAAATCCATCTCGGCGTTTTCTACGAGAACGAACGGCCAGCGTTTGAAGACCGTTTAAAGGAAACTGCCGACAAAGCGCGCGGAGCCGGAGCGCCCAAGCTCGACGAGATTTTCCTCGAGTTCGCTTAAAGCTGGGCCGATGCCACTGAACGATCCGTTCGGCGCGTCCAGCGTCCTGAATACGAAGTCGGGCCCGGTTCGTTTCGCGCGGCTGAACCGGTTGAATGAACTGAAAATCGGTTCGGTCGACCGGCTTCCGTATTCCATTAAAATCCTTCTCGAAGCGGCCCTGCGCAACTGCGACGGGTTTAAAGTGACCGAGCAGGATGTCAAGGTGCTGGCTGGCTGGAACCCGAAACAAACCTCCGAAAAAGAAGTGCCATTCATGCCGGGCCGCGTCGTGCTGCAGGATTTTACCGGCGTTCCGTGCATCGTCGATTTAGCCGCGCTGCGCACAACGCTGGCCGAACTCGGCGGAGATCCGAAGCGAATTAATCCGCTGGTTCCGTGCGATCTGGTGATCGATCATTCGGTGCAGGTTGACGCGTTCGGAACGGCCGATTCGATCGTCGAGAACTCCCGTCTGGAATTCGAGCGCAATCGTGAGCGGTACGAATTTCTGCGCTGGGGCAGCAAAGCATTCAACAACTTCCGACTGGTGCCGCCGGCCACCGGCATTGTGCATCAGGTGAACCTCGAATATCTGGCTTCCGTCGTGATGACCCGCAAAGAAAATGGAGAAACCGTTGCGTTTCCGGACAGCCTAGTTGGCACCGACAGCCATACGACGATGATCAACGGCCTGGGGGTTTTGGGCTGGGGCGTGGGCGGTATTGAAGCCGAGGCCGTGATGCTGGGCCAGCCGATGTATATGCTGCCGCCGGCCGTCATCGGCGTCAAATTGTCCGGTAAATTGCGCGAAGGGGCGACTGCCACCGACCTGGTGCTGACCGTCACGCAGATCCTGCGCGCGAAAGGCGTCGTCGGAAAATTCGTAGAATTTTTTGGATCCGGGTTAACCGATCTTTCATTAACCGACCGCGCTACAATCGCTAACATGTGTCCCGAGTACGGTGCCACGGCCGCTTATTTTCCGGTCGATCAGGAAACACTCAACTATTTGCGATTGTCCGGCCGGCCCGAAGAATTAATTGATCTGGTCGAGCGCTATACAAAAGAGCAGGGTTTGTTCCGTACCGATGCGACGCCGGCTCCCGAATTCAGTGAAATCGTGGAATTGGATCTGCATTCGATTGAGCCCAGCTTGGCCGGGCCGAAACGGCCGCAGGACCGCGTAGCGCTTTCGGACGCCAAAAAAGGATTCCGTAAAGCGCTGGTCGGATTTCTCGAGGGGAAACTGCCGAAAATTGATCCGGCGGTAATGGACCATTGGTTCGCCGAGGGAGGAGCCGCTCCGTCGACGCAGATGGCCGGATTGGATGTTTTAAGAAATTTGTACGCCCCAATTCCTCTGGAGCTGGCGACAGGCAAAGCCGCGATCGCGCATGGATCGGTGGTGATTGCCGCCATTACCAGCTGTACTAATACCTCGAACCCATCGGTGATGATCGGCGCGGGCCTGCTCGCGAAAAAAGCGTCGGAGCGGGGACTCACCGTTAAACCGTATGTAAAAACCAGCTTGGCGCCCGGCTCGCGCGTGGTCACCGAATATCTGGACCGGGCGGGGTTAACGGCTTATCTGGAAAAAATTGGATTCTACACGGTCGGTTACGGATGCACGACCTGCATCGGCAACAGCGGTCCTTTGCCGGAACCGGTCGCCAACGCGATTAAAGCCAATGATCTGGTGGCCGCCGCGGTTCTTTCGGGCAACCGGAACTTTGAGGGGCGTGTTCACCCGCAGGTGAAAGCCAATTATCTGGCCAGCCCGATGCTGGTGGTCGCTTATGCGCTGGCCGGAACGATGGAACTGAATTTAACGACCGAGCCGCTGGGCATCGATCCCGACGGGAAACCGGTCTACTTGAAAGATATTTGGCCGAGCCAGGCTGAAATCAACGAAACGATCCGTAAAGCAGTCACCGTCGATGCGTTTAAAAAACAGTATGGGCGCGTTTTCGAGGGCACCGCCGAATGGCAGGCGATTCCGATGCCGACCGGCGATCTGTACACCTGGAATGAAAAAAGCAGCTACATACAGCAGCCGCCTTATTTCCTCAACTTTCCGAGAACACCATCAGCCATCCAGCCGATTACGCATGCGCGCGTGCTGGAGTTCGTGGCCGATTCGGTGACCACCGATCATATTTCGCCGGCCGGCTCGATCGCGAAGGACAGCCCGGCGGGGCAGTATTTGCTGGAATTGGGCGTCTTGCCGAAAGATTTCAACAGCTACGGCGCCCGGCGCGGCAACGACCGCGTGATGGCGCGCGGCACATTCGCGAATGTTCGGCTTAAAAATAAAATGGTTCCCGGCACCGAAGGCTGGTGGACGACGCATATCCCCAGCGGCGAAAAGTTGTCGGTTTTTGAAGCGTCGGCCCGTTACAAAAAAGAAGGAACGCCGCTGATTATTCTGGCCGGCAAAGAGTACGGCTCGGGATCATCGCGCGACTGGGCGGCCAAAGGTCCGATGCTGCTGGGCGTTAAGGCGGCGATCGCCGAAAGTTTCGAGCGGATCCACCGCAGCAACTTGATCGGCATGGGGATTCTTCCGCTGCAGTTTCTCGAGGGAGAAAGCCCCGACTTGCTGGGTCTGACCGGAAAAGAAAAATTCTCGATCGCCGGTTTGTCCGATCAGTTAAAACCGCGGCAGATCATTGAAGTGACGGCTGTCGATGAAGACGGCAATGCCAAAACATTCAAGACACTCTGCCGCATCGATACGCTGGTTGAGGTGGAATATTACCGCCACGGCGGCGTTCTGCAGTATGTGCTGCGCAAGTTTTTCCTAGAACCGGTCCCCTAAATTCCCGTGGCCGCGCTTAAATAGAATGGCGAGCCAGACAAGGCGCGAGGAGGCAGTCGTAGTCGGATGAGTGCTACGGCAACGACGAGCAACGAAGTATGGCGATGTCAGGATGCTAAGCCCGAAGGGTTTCGGCGGCAAACCGCCGTCTCCTGCGGCGCTCTTCCTCGGCGGATTGCTGTGAATACGCCGTCGTCATCGCTTCTTGGATACGGCGGGCTTGGCGCTCGAAACGCGGCTCACGCGGATTTAGGGGACCGGTTCTAACATGTTGATCATCTCTTGTCACGCCGATACGGGGTTTAGCTCGCACGCGTTGACGCATTTGCCGGGCGGAATCGTCGAAGGGCATCTGGATAATTTTTCAGGTGTTTATTCGGTGATGAAAGCTTATTTTTCGGGACGGTTGACTGCCGATCATCTGCGGATTGAGCTGACTTATGGTGAAGAGAAGGGGCTGATCGGCGCCTACGAACTGGCCAAAACGATTAAGCCGACCGACGTCGTTCTGGTGGTCGATGTGACCGGCACCCCGACAAAGAAAGATATTGTCGTCGAGAAATGCAAGAATCCGGCGATGCAAAGTTATCTGAAAACAGCGTTTGAAGAGCTTTCGTATGACCTCTATGCCAATTGCCCGGACCCAATCTCTGATTGCGATGAGACCGATGCTTATTCTCCGGTCACGCCGTATACCTGTTTTCTGGGGATTCCGTGCGAGGGCGGGGATTACAATGCCGGCATGGTGCGCTGCACGCTCAAGACGCTGGATGCGGTGGCTGAGGCGATCTGCCGCTTAAACGCCGCCTTCCCGCAATTCTGCAAAGACCACAACCTCCCCCTCCGCTAAGTTCGAGCCGGCCCGGGCATCCACCGCTGTTCGAGAACCGCAAAGGGGTGTTGCATTGCTACGTTC
>JAHFFE010000025.1 GCA_023248155.1 Candidatus Omnitrophota bacterium
GTATTACCAGTATATCGGCGCTAAGGCAAGCGCCGCCGCGCAGGACGGGTTAATCCGCGAGGCCGAAGATTTTCTGAAGAAAGGCCGGGAACGGTTCGATAAGGGGCTGTTGACGCGCCTGGAAGTTCTTAACATTGAATCGCAGTTGAACCAGGCCAAGTTTCAGCGCGCGACCGCTGAAAATGACTTAACGCTGGCGCGCATCAAATTTTTCCAGAAGCTGGCGCTCGATCCGAATGTCGGTTATTTGGAAGTACCGGCCGCTTTTGAGCCGCTTTCGAATCAGGAAGTTGACTTGGAAGAAGCCGTCAAGCTGGCGGCCCGGTACCGTCCCGACATTTTGGTCAACAGTTTGCTGGTGAAGTTTCAGGAGTACGAAGAGCGGATCGCTAAGGAAAAAGGCGAATGGAAAATCGATCTATCCGGTTTTTTTGGAACCTCGGCTGCCGCGTTCACGACGGAACCGCTCGACGCCGGCGATGATTATTTCGTGGGATTCAAGGCGACCCGGAACTGGGGCGCCAACAGTTCCACCTCCTCGGTTACTAAAACGAAGACATCGCCGCGCCTGGGCCAGACCACCCGGACGGACTCCACCGTCTATTCGACTGAAATGGGGATTTTGGACCAGCTGCAAAGTTTCTCCGAAGTTCAGCAGGCGAAGATCAACTTAAGCAAAGCGCGCAAAGATCTGGATGAAGCCAAGAACTCCACTTTTCAGGAAGTGCAGGAAGCGTATATCAGCTATAAAAAAGCGCGGCTTCAGTTAAACTACGCGCAGCAGAAAATCGCGTTCCGGGAAGAACAGGTCAAAATTCTGAAGGCGCAGGCCTCGGTGAATGAGACGACGCCGTCCCAGGTGCTTGAAGCGGTGATGAAATTGACGGAAGAGAAAGTGGGACAGGCGCAGGCGACGGGCAATTATTATGTGGCACTGGCGAAATTGAACAAGGCGGTTGGCCTGGTCGGTCATTACAAGTAAGCCAAGGAGCGGGTATGAAACGTCTCTTGAGAACAGTTGTATTCATTGTGGTGATTTTGCTGGGTTTTGCCATCGTGGCCGTCTGGCTGCCGAACTGGCTCAACGGCAGCAATAATCCGCAGGTGACCAAGCTTCCGCCGGGTGTCAAATCGCCCAACGGGCCGAAAGTCGCCGAGGAAAACATTCCGATTGCCGTGCGCACATTCAAAGCCGCCAAAATCGAATTTACCGATTTGCTTCCGACGCTGGGAACGATCCGCGGAAAATCGGAAGTAGAACTAAAGCCGGAAGCCAGCGGACTTATCCGCAACATGAATTTTCGCGAAGGTGATTTGGTGAAGAAGGGCCAGGTAATCATTAACCTGGATGACCGCGAGCCGCGCCTGCGTTTGGAATATGCCGAATCGAAACGGCAAACGGCCGAGGTTCAGCTGAAGCTTACCCGCAAACGGCTGTCGGTCAACGAACAGTTGTTCAAGATCGGCGCTATTATCCGTCCCAAGCTTGAAGAATCTCAAATCGAAGTCGAACAATCTCAAACGCAGGTGGAGACCGCCGCGCGGGAAGTGGCGCTGGCGCAGAATGAACTGGCGCGCACCGTGGTGAAATCTCCCATCGACGGCGTTGTCGGCACCAAGCAGGTGGATGTCGGCGAATATGTGACGCCGCAGAGCGTGATGGCGACGATCATGGAAGTCGGCTCCGTTTATATCGAGTTGGGCATTATTGAAAGGGACATTGAGCGGATCCGCATGGGCCAGCGCGTGAAAGTGTCGATCGATTCATTGCCGAATGTTACGTTTGACGGCCGCGTGGATAACCTGTCCCCGATGATTGAAGGAAAATCGCGCACGCTGACGGCCAAGGTGAAGGTGGAGAATCCAAAAGGCCAGCTGCTGCCGGGCATGTTCGCGCGCGCCGAAATCGCCGTGTTTGAAAAACCGGACGCGCTGGTGGTTCCCACCTCGGCGTTGAAAGATATGGACGGCGACGGGAAATTCGAGGCTGTTTTCGTTGCGCAGGACAATAAGGCGGCCTTAAAACCGATTTCGCTGGGTTATCTGACGACCGACTACGCCGAAATCACGCAGGGGCTTCAGGAAGGCGACCAGGTGGTTACTGAAGCGCGCGGAAATTTGAAGGATGGATCTGAGGTTACCTTTCTGGAAGAGGAAGAGTCGGCGTTTCCGCGCACCGAAGAGGCGATTCCTCAGAAAGATGATGGGCCCCGGTAACTCGGGATTCCAGCTGGTAAGGCCGGATTTAAACCGATGAGTCTGCCTGCATTCAGTATAAAACGGCCGGTAACGACCGTGATGATCTTCCTGGGGATCGTGCTGCTGGGCATTATTGCCTGGATGCGCCTTCCTCAGGAACTGTTTCCTCCCATTAACTATCCGCAGTTGACCATCGTGACCCGCTACAAAGACGCCGCTCCCGAAGAGATCGAGCTGTTGGTGACCAAGCCGATTGAAGAAGTGGCCGGAACCGTTTCCGGCCTGCGGCGGATCAGCTCTATTTCCAAAGAGGAACTGTCGCTGGTCATCGCCGAATTCGGCTGGGACACCAACATGGATTTTGCCGGCTTGGGCGTGCGCGAAAAAATCGATCTCATCAAGGAACGGCTGCCGCGCGGCGCCGAAGAACCGGTCGTGATCAAATACAATCCGTTTGAGCTGCCGGTGCTGGTGCTGAACCTTTCCGGCAAGCGGTCGGCTGCCGATTTGCTTTCGATCGCGCGCAAGCAGATTAAAAGCGAACTGGAAAAAGTGGAGGGGGTCGCCGCCGTGAATCTGGCCGGCGGATTGGAGAGGGAAATTCTGGTGGAGGTGGACCAGGGCCGCCTGCAGGCCGCCGGAATGCCGATCTCCCACGTGGTGGACGCGCTTTCGAAGGCCAACATGAATTATCCGGCCGGCACGATTAAAGAGGCGTTTTATGAATATTTGATCCGGACCATCGGCGAGTTCAAACTGGTCAAGGAAATCCCGAGGATCGCCGTCGGTATCGACGAGAAAAAACCGACGGCTGAAAAAGAACTGGAAGAACGGGTCGACAAGCCGGGTCCGCTGCGCAAGGAGAAGGGATTGGGGCCGGGCCAGCGGTTGATTCTGATGAACGATATCGCGACGGTAAAAGATACCTTCCGCGATCAGGATTCGATCTCCCGGTTCAACGGACGGGATAATGTTTCGATCAGTATTCAAAAACAAGCCGGCGGCAACACGGTGCAGGTGGTGCGGCAGATCAAGGAGGCGATGCGTCAGCTGGAAGCTTCACTGCCGCCTGACTTAAGTTTGTCGATCGCGTTTGACCAGGCCAGTACGATTGAGAACTCCATTCAGGGCGTTTTGACCGAGGCGATCCAGGGCGGTTTCCTGGCCTTTTTGGTTTTGTATCTTTTGCTGGGCAATCCGTGGTCGGCCATCAATGTGACATTCGCGATACCGATCTCGATCATGGCGGCGTTCGCGCTGATGTATTTCAGCGGGCTGACGGTCAACATGATTTCGATGGCCGGTCTGGCGATGGGCGTCGGCATGATGGTCGATGCCGGAATCGTCGTCGAGGAAAATATCGCCCGGTTCCGTGTCATGGGGCATGCACCGCCTGAGGCCGCCGTGAAGGGAACCGAAGAAGTCGGCAGCGCCATCGGCGGGTCGGTGCTGACCACCATCGTGGTTTTCCTTCCGATCGCGTTCGTCATCGGCATCACGGGCCAGCTGTTTAAAGACCTGGCATTTACGGTGACCTTTTCATTGCTGGCCAGCTGGGGCGTTTCATTGACGCTGACGCCGCTGGTCGCCTCGTGGATTCCCAATATGAAGGTTGAATCGCCGATCGAGCCGGTGCTCAATCTTTTTGCCCGGCTTCATTTGGCGCTGGTCCGCTGGTTTTTGCACAACCGGATCATTGGGACCGCGGCGATGGTGATGGTGTTTATCGGATCGATGATGTTGCTGAATAATCTGGACCGCGAAGTATTGCCGCGCGTCGATCAGGGGCAGTTTATCCTGAAGGTCAGTTTGCCGCCCGGCACGCGGCTTACGGTGACCGATTCGGTGGTTCAGAAAGTGGAACGCGTTTTGCAGGCGCTTCCCGAAGTGCGTGATGTAACGGTCAATATAGGTTCTTCGAAAGAAAAGCGTGCCGAAGAACTTCTCGAAACGCTGGGCGCTCACCAGGGACAGATTCTCGTCAATTTGTGGCCTCTCTACCGAGGGATGGGCAAAATGCCGGAATCAGGCTACCGGTTAAGGAAAACGGCCGACATTATCCAGGAACTCAAACAGACGCTGGCGCGCGAGTCGATGGAAGGGGCCGAAATTGAATATATCCTGCAGGATTCCGTCTTTAAATCGTCACTGACGGCCAACGCTCCGGTGGTGGTAGAGGTCAAGGGAACCGATTTGAGAAAGATTGAAGACTTGTCCGGCCAGGTGCAAAAAATGCTGGAAGATACGCCGGGATTGTACGGTGTCAAGACCAGTATCGTACCTCCTTCTCCGGAAACCAAGGTTCATGTGCTGAAAGACCGGGCGTCGACCTATCACTTGTCGGTCAGCGATATTGCGTTGACGGCCCAAACGGCATTTAAAGGTTTTGTCGCCACGAAATTCAAAGAAGAAGGAAAAGAAGTCGATGTCCGGGTCCGGCTTCGGAAAGAGGACCGCGAAGATATCAATAAGGTGCGGCAGATGATGGTGCATTCTCCGCTGGAGATTGATATTCCGCTGGCGGATGTGGCCTATCTGTCCGTCGGAAAAGGGCCAACCGAAATCCGGCGGTTGGACCAGCAGAGAACGGTTTTGATTTCGGCCCAATTGTTCGGAAGGCCGCTCAACGAAACGCTGGAGTTGGTTGAATCGCAGCTGAAAAAAACCAAAGTTCCCTCCGGCTACAGCATTGCTCTTACCGGAGAGCGCGAGCAGATGAAAGAATCGTTCCAGTCGCTGACGTTTGCCCTTATCCTATCCATTTTGCTGGTCTATATGGTGATGGCATCTGAATTTGAATCATTGTGGCAGCCGTTCCTGATCATGGGAACCATTCCGATGTCGTTGATCGGCGTTGCCTGGGGATTATGGCTGACGCATACGCCCATCAGCATTATGGCCGGCCTGGGGTTAATTATTCTGGGCGGCGTGGTGGTCGATAACGGCATCGTCTTGATTGAGTTCGTCAATCAATTGCGGGAGGAAGGTAAAGGTCTGGAAGAAGCGGTGATTGATGCCAGCCAGGAGCGGCTGCGCCCGATTTTGATGACGGCCGGAACAACCATTCTTGGCTTGTTGCCGATGGCGCTGGGTCTGCAGCAGGGTGTTGAAATGCAGATTCCAATGGCGATCACCGTGATGGGCGGTTTAACGGTATCCACTTTTTTGACCTTATTTTTCCTGCCGACCATTTATGTGATGGGTGCCGAATTTTTCGAAGGATTCGGCCGGCTG
>JAHFFE010000001.1:0-313090 GCA_023248155.1 Candidatus Omnitrophota bacterium
GCAGAAATTCGGTCAGCCCTTCGACGATACCGAGGATCGCCGCCTGCCACCAGGCCATCACGGGCGGGGCCTGTACCAGATGACATGAAACACCACCAGACTGAACAGGATGTAGTTGATGATGGTGTAGATATGAAAGATTGGATCGGGCGACTTCAATCCGCAGGGAATCATCAGTGTCAGGCAGCCGAAAACGCCCAGCGCCCAATACGGGCTGATGTCCGCCGAAGAACCGCGCTGGCGAATTTTCAGAATCAGCGGAATATTCCAAAACGGCAGCACGATCGCCGCCATCATGCCGAGCGTCTCAATCATTGGATGCCACCTGTGTCCGCAAAGCGGCGCGCGCGAACGCGATAATGTCGCGCGCATGGGCGGCATTAACAAAAATTCCTTTAAAACCGGGCCTACCCGGTGAACTGCTCAAATCGATATAGTCGGCTACGGCTACGGCCATCGCGGCCGGTTCATCGCGAAAACCAACCGGCGACCCGGTCACCAGATCGAACCCGGCCACGTGAGGGCCATACACGGCAAAATGATCGGCAATCTTAAACGCCTCGTAACTGTCCCGGCGGTACGACATGATGTAAATGGTCCGCGGGGACGGAATTTGGAAGCCAATCATCGCACGACCACTTTCGTGCCGCGCATCGCCGATCCAGAACGCCTCGAAACTTTCGTAGGTCAGACCCTTGATCTGCACCAGCGATTGAAGCTCCTGGTGCAGATTCACATAGGTGGTCAGATCGTAATTCCAGGCCGGGTCAGCGTAAACTTCAACATTAATCAACACGCCTTTCACGATTTTATCGGCGGCCATTTCATTCCTCTGCCGCAATGTTTTTTTGAGTTCCAGAATACGGTCGGCCATCTGGTTGATTCTGCGGACCGCGTCATAGCGGCGGGCCATGGCCCAGTCGGGGCTGCCGCGCACGAATTTAAATGAGGTGATGCCGGCCCGCTGCGCGGCGATCACGCGCTTCGCGACAAAATCAATATCCAGCATACCGGTCGCGAAATGATGGCCGTCCACAACCAGTTCGTTAAATCCACAGGAGGCCAGCCCCTGAATTTGGGCGTCGGTTAAACCGGCCAGATCCCAGAAAACGGCGGAGACCCGGCCGCCTTCGATCGTTTGAATTTTAGCGGCCGCGCGGACAAACGGTTCCAGGCCGGTACCGGCATAATCATTAACAGCAACTGCCGGACAGGCCGCCAGTGTCAAGAAAATGGCCGCCATAATTGCGCCGGTTCGTTTCATGCGGGCACCGGAACCGGACTAAACATCGGCTCGATCAACCGCTTCATTTCATCGACCGTCTGCGCGGCATTGATCGCGGCGCGAAACGCCGGCGACCCCTGCATGTCGCGGGAATACCAGCAGATGACCCGCCTCAATGGGCCGATCGGAAATTCTTCGTACTGACACTGCAGATCGATATGCTCCAGTAGAATTCGTTTGCGTTCTTCCATCGTCGGGCGCGGCGGGATCGGGCGGCCTTCCAGCGCCGCCTCGACTTCGCGGTAAATCCAGGGGTTGCCCAAAGCACCGCGGCCCAGTAAAACACCGTCGCAGCCGGACACCTGCTTGAGCCGGATGGCGCTGGCGCCATCGAACACATCCCCGTTGCCGAATACCGGGATTTTCACCGATTCTTTCACTCGGCGGATCGCTTCATAATCGGCCGAGCCGGAATAACCCTGCGCGCGCGTGCGGCCGTGCACGCTGATCGCATCGACGCCGGCCGCTTCGGCCAGCCGGGCAATGCGCACCGCTTCGGCACCGGTCCCATCGGCATAACCCAATCGCATTTTAACGGTCACCGGAATTGTTTTTACAGAATTGACCACCGCTTTAAAAATTTCCGCGGCGGTCTCCGGCTCGCGCAGCAGCTGGGATCCGCCGCCGTTGCCGGTCACTTTCGGAACCGGACAGCCCAGATTAATATCGACCGAGGCAAATCCCATCTGTTCTATTTTCGCGGCGGCTTTTCCCATGGAGACCGGATTGCATCCGACCAGCTGCGCACCGCACGGTTTGTCGGCGGCGCTGGTTTCCATCCGTTCATAAGTTCCCGGATGATCGCGCACCAGCGTTTCGGCGGCGATCATTTCAAGAAACGCGAACCGCATCCCCTGTTTGCGCGCGATCAGCCGAAACGGCAAATCGGTGCAGTTGGCCATCGGCGATTGGATTACTTCAGGGAGTTCCAGAGATTTTAAACGGATCATTTTGTGCCTTTTGAAAAACCTGCTTTACAAACGATCATTGTAGCACAGCGCCGACGACGGTAGAACCGGTTCGTGCTAAAATGGCTGACATGCACCTCTACGGAAAACGTCCTGTCATTGAACGGCTCAAAGCGGCGCCGCAAACGGTGCGCGCCATCTATCTTCAGCAAGGAACCGATGCTCCCGAAGTGGTTCACGCCGTGAAAGCGGCCGGCAAATCGTTCATTTCACAAACCAAAGAAGCATTCCAGAAAAATTTCGGCGCCGTGCACGCGCAGGGGGTCGCCGCCGAGGTGGCCGATTTTGACTATGCCGATTTTGACGCGCTGCTGCGCGCGGAACCCCGCCCCACCTTATTTCTGCTGGACCGGATCACCGACCCGCAAAACCTGGGCGCGATGCTGCGCACGCTTTCCTGTCTGGGCGGATTCGCGCTGATCTTGCCGCGATTTGAATCGGCCGATGTGAATGAAACCACGCTGCGGATCGCCTGCGGCGGAGAAAATTATATGCCGGTGGCGCTGGTGACCAACCTGGCCAAAGCGGCCGAACAAGCCAAAACAGCCGGTTACTGGATCGCCGGGGCAGCCGCCGAGGGCGGAGACCCGCTTCCGACGGCCGACTGGCCCACGCCTCTGGCCGTCGTGATCGGGTCGGAAGGCGACGGCATCCGGCCGGGGCTTGAAAAACATTTGGACCTGAAATTAACACTGCCGATGCCCGGAGCACAACTGTCGTACAACGCCGCTACAGCCGCCGCGATGATCGGCTATGAAATTACCCGCCGGCGATTAACAAAAGGACCCTAGCCCCCATGCCCGCAAAACGAAAAAAATCCTACTCTTCGCGCGAACTGGGCGCGCTGCTTGATCTGACCGGCGAAGCCGGCATTTTAAAATCAGTCCACCGCAGCGGCTGGTGGATGATCGGCATCAAAAACGGAGAGACCGTCGCCGAACATTCGTTCCGCGCCGCATTGATCGGTTACCTGCTGGCGCGCATGGAAGGGGTCGAGCCGTACCCCGTCGTGATGATGGCGCTGCTCAACGACCTGCACGAAGCGCGCATCAACGACCTGCACAAGGTCGGCCACCGGTACATTGACTTTCCGGCCGCCGAAAAAAAAGCCTCGGCCGAACAATTGGGCATTCTGCCATCGCCATTTAAGGAAGAATTGTCGGGACTGCTGCAGGGATTATTTTCGCGTTCTTCCCATGCAGCCGAAATCGCGCGCGATGCCGATCTGCTGGAATGCATGATCCAGGGCAAGGAATACGCCGACCAGAAACACAAGCGCGCGCTCGACTGGATGAACCGGCCGATGCATCTGCTGAAAACCAAAAGCGCCAAACAACTGGCCCGCAAATTAAAAACCTGGAAAAGCGACCGCTGGTGGACTCACCTGGTCACTCTGGCCCGTTAATTGCGGACTAAAATTGGACTCGTCGGTTTGCTGAGTTTCTGTTTTTTTTCACATTTTCCCGCTTGGAAACAGCTTCCGATTTCTTTTTCCTTTCCGGAAAATTCTGTAACCCGATACGAACGGCGGTTTGAAAAAATACGGGCCAGCCTGCCGCCCGGAACCCGCATTGGTTTTTATTCCGACGCTGCGGACGGCAGCACCGACGCGATAGGGCGGTTTTATGTCGCCCAATACGCATTGGTGCCGGCCATTGTTACCGCTCCCGAAAAATCAGACTGGATCATCGGCGATTTCTCGTCGAAGGAATCCCTCGCGGCAACGCTGCAGAATAAGCATTGGACATTGGCCGGCACTATGGGCAGCGGCCTGGTCCTTATGAAAAAAACAGAGGGCGCCTCTTAAATGTCCCGGGATCGCAATGCCGGCTGGATCGGCAGGGTTGTTTTTCTTTTCTTTGCTTTGCTGCTGGCCAACGTCATCCTGGCTTTCGTTCTGCTGACAAACAATAATCCGCACGGAAACTGGGATGCCTGGGCAATCTGGAACATGCACGCGCGGTTTCTTTATCGCGGCGGATCACACTGGACGGCTCTTTTCTCGCCGGAATTGGCCTATTCGCATCCCGATTACCCGTTGCTTCTGCCGGGACTGGTCGCGGGCGGCTGGTTTTTTTTGGGTTCCGAACATTGGCTGGTTCCGGCGGCCATCGCGTTCTTTTTTGAAATAGCGGTCGTCGGATTGCTTGTATCGGCCGTTGGTTTCGTGCGCGGAACCGTTCAGGCACTGCTGGCCGGATGCGTGCTGCTGGCAACTTCTGCTTTCATTTTGCAGGGACCGATGCAGTACGCCGACATTCCGCTGGCGTTCTTTTATCTGGCCGCGCTGGCCGCGCTCATTCTGCATGATTCTCGAGAAGATAATTCTGTTTTTCTGCTCGCTCTTTCGGGGCTGGCCGCCGGATTGGGGCTTTCCACAAAAAATGAGGGCTGGGCGTTTGCGGCGGCTCTTTTTTTCACTCGAATTTTATTCCGAAAAGAAACTATTCCCTGGCTGATAGGACTTTTATTTCCGGCGCTCATCACGCTTTATTTTAAAGTGCGGCTGGCGCCTTCAAATGACCTTCTATCGGCGGCAACACCGGCCCACTTATGGCAATGCGCGATGGATATCAGCCGCTATCGACAGATCGTGGCCACATTATTCCAGGACACGATTTATCCGGGAGCCGTTTTTTCGGCGCCGGTCCTCATTATCTATTTTTTGCTGGTTGGAAAAAATTCGTTGGACAGAAAAAATTCCGGCGCAGTGACTCCGCTCTGGGGGGCGCTGGGGCTGACGCTGACCGCCTACCTTATTTCATTTCTTTTCACGCCCTATCCGCTGGCGTGGCACCTGTCCACTTCGCTGGACCGGCTGCTGATGCAGCTCTGGCCGTCGGTGTTGCTGCTTTATTTCATAACCGTGGAACGTCCGTGAAACTTTCGATTATTATTCCGACCTTCAACGAAGAGGCAACGATTGGGGCCGTAGTTGGGAAAATTGTCGCGACCCGGTTTCCGGTGGAAATCGAACTGATCCTCGTCGATGACCATAGCTCGGACCGCACGCTTGAAATTGAACAGCAATTGCAGAAACAATACCCGCAAATTCCGGTTCATCTGTTCCGGAATGAATCGCTTCAGGGAAAAGGCGCCAGCATTGCGCTGGGTTTAAGCCGCTGCTCCGGCGATTTCGTGGTGATTCAGGATGCCGACCTGGAATATGACCCGGCGGAACTGCCAAAACTTCTGGCGCCGCTGCTGGATGGCTCCGCGCAAGTTGTTTACGGCAGCCGCTTCCTGTTCAAGCGCTGGCCTTCCGGAATGGCGTGGCCGAACTGGCTGGCCAACTGGACGCTCACTCGTCTGGCCAACCGGTTGTACGGATTACAACTGACCGACGCTTACACGTGTTACAAAATAATTCCGAGAGATCTTTTAAACGCGCTGCAGCTCAAGACTAACGGGTTTGAATGGGAAGCGGAGATCACGGCAAAGCTGGGACAGCGGAAAATCCGGATTGCCGAACGTCCGGTTTCTTACCAGGGAAGAACCGTTAAAAGCGGAAAGAAAATCAAATTCGCTGATTTTTTTAAAGGTGTGCGGACTCTGCTTAAACCTTAGACTGCGGCTTCGGCGGTTGAGGGAATCGCCCTTCCATCGCTTCTTCAAACAGCGTTTTGACTTCTTCCGAAAAATCGGTGGTCATCAGCCACTGCAAATAACTGCGGTCTTTCTTGGCGATTTCCTGCAGGGACATTTTGCGCGCGTATTTTCCGAATACCGGGTACAGTTTGCCGTTCCACCAGCGAAATTTCTTCTCGCGGTCGTAGAAGTCGTCCATCTTCTCGTAACCGAAATCGCGCAGGCTGATGATGCCCTCCTCCACTTTCCCGTAACGCTGCGTCTGCGATTCGAGAATCTCGACAGTCGCTTCGGTATCGGCCATCGCCGTGTGCGCGCCGATTAATTCTTTGCCGCAATAAAACTGGTAGGCCGCTTTTAAATCGCGTTTCTCATGGCGGTGGTAGATCCGCTGCGCGTCATAAATCGTGCGCGACCGCCATTCAAATTTAATGCCGGCCTCAAACAGTTCCCGCTCCATCAGCACCAGATCAAACCGCTCCACATTGAACCCAGCCAGGTCGCAGTCGCCGATGAACTCCACCACTTTTTCGGCGATCTCTTTAAACCGCGGCGCATCTTTCACATCGGCATCGTAAATGCCGGTGATCTCGCTGACTCGCGGCGGGATCGGCATGCCCGGGTTTACATGCGAATGATAGCTTTCACGCGAACCGTCCGGCAGCAATTTAATCATCGCGATTTCAACGATGCGGTCTTTCTCGACCCAGGTGCCGGTGGTTTCCAGGTCCAGCGTGATGACCGGTTTCTCAATTTTCATTTTCAGTCCGCCAAAAAGAGCTTCATTAATTTTTTATAGTCGTACGCCACCGGCAGAGAACGGTTGGTTTTCAGGATCGATTCAGGCGGATTAAACAAAACGCCGCGGTCGGCCGCTTTCAGCATCGAGAGGTCGTTGTACGAATCGCCGACGGCGCGAACCTCGAACCCGATTGATTGCAGCGCTTTGACCGCTTTGCGTTTTCCGTCTTTCTGCCGCAGCGTATACCCGCTGATAAATCCGGCCTTGTCGGTTTTTAAGGAGTTGCAAAACAGCGTCGGATAATCGAGCTGTTTCATGACCGGCATCGCGAATTCATAAAATGTATCGGAGAGGATGATCGCCGGCCCTTCAATGCGCAGCCGTTTTAGAAATGCAGCCGCGCCTGGCAGCGGCTTCACTCTGCGGATAACGCCCTGGATGCCGACCAGCTTGATTTTCTCGCGCCGAAGAATTCCCAGACGATAGCGCATCAATTTGTCGTAGTCGGGAATATCGCGCGTAGTCAACCGCAGCGATTTAAGTTTAAACCGTTCGGCCACCTCAATCCACATTTCCGGCAGCAGAATCCCTTCCAAATCCAGGCAATAAATATGCATGGCTTCTATGATATCAAATCCTGCCAGAACTCCGCCTGACTATTCGGTTTTCGGGGCCGGCAAAAACGGTTGGATGAATCCTCTGCCTGTCCGCGGTTGAACCCCAGCCGCTCTTCCCACAAAGCCCAGCTCTGCTGTATCGTTTCCCAATAAGAACCGTGGCCTTCGTACCGATGGCCGAACCGCGAATCGTTTAACTTCCCGCCACGCACATCGCGGATCCGTTTCTCGATATGTTCGGCTTTCAGCGGCAAATCCCGGCGGACGCGGCTTAAAAAAACTTCGCGCACATTGCCGGGCAGCCGCAGCAATGAATAAAACGCGAACGACGCGCCATTCTGTTTTGCGCGCTTAAGCAAACCGGGGATCATCCGGTCATTGAGTCCCGGAATAATCGGCGCGGCGGCTAAACCGACCGGCACGCCGGCATCGGCTAAAATCTTCATCGTTTCAAACCGTTTTGCGATTTTCGGCGTTCCCGGTTCGATCAGCCGGACGATTTCTTCATCCAAAAACGCCGCGCTGATACACACGCTGGCGCCTGCCCTGCGGTGGAGTTCAGCCAATAGTTCGGCATCCCGGCGGACCAGCGCCGACTTGGTAATGATCGTTACAGCGTTCTGATATTTCAGGCAAATCTCTAAACAGCGGCGGGTAATCTCCCAGGCCGCCTCCAGCGGCTGATAACAATCGGTCACGCCGGAAAAAACAATCCGCTCGCCTTTCCAGGATTTTTTCTCGAATGCCTGTTCCAGCAATTCAGGCGCATTTCTTTTCACAAAAATCTTGCGGTCAAAATC
The DNA here is from genome assembly GCA_023248155.1 of Candidatus Omnitrophota bacterium. Classification (GTDB taxonomy): domain Bacteria; phylum Omnitrophota; class Gorgyraeia; order 1-14-0-20-64-10; family 1-14-0-20-64-10; genus JAHFFE01. The sequence continues at coordinate 8,001 of JAHFFE010000001.1, forward strand.
GGTACCGGCACCCAGCCCGAAATATTCGTGCGTCCTCCGCGCGTAGCAGTTATGGCTGACCACTCCGTTGGCGATAAAATCACCGGTGCCCGTAGTCATGTCAAACATGGGCAGGTCGACACCTGTTTTTTTAATGGAAACAACTCGAAGGCGGGCTTTGTTCTTGATAGCTTGCCCCGAGATATCCATCTTGCGCGTGATAGCCGGAGCTGTTAAATGAAAAAAGCGCAAGTGTTCTTTTAATCCACCCCGAATGCGAATAACATGGACGGGTTTGTTATGTCCCGGCTGTTTTTCGAGAGCCCAATCAAACCCAAAACGATTAAGGCAATCAATGATGGAATCGATAATGGAAGAACTTGTATTGCAAATACGCAAAATTCCTCGACTGTAACTTCCTTCCGCGTCGAAAATTCCGGCCAAGAACCCTTTTGACCAGCTTTCATTCATAACCATTGGCCATTGAAGAACCCTTTGGATCTGCTCCACGCCAGCTCTGGACTGATTCCTGATAGCAAACATGGGTTGATACCCAGCACGGGCTTTCTGGAATAGGAATTCCTTGGTAGGTATATTAAGCATCGACAAGTATAACTGAGCCCTGCGTAAAGCTTCTTTGTCAACGAGCGCAAGTCTGAAGTGATGTTGATATCGTTGTCGATTAGAATTTTTATAAGCGTAAATGCCAACTAACCCATCGCCTCGAACGATCCCGCAAATATATCCTTTTTTGTAGTGAGCATCGTGATCCGGAGAAGAAGCGAATTGCCCTGTGCCGATAAGTTTGTTATTGATCGTCAGGTGGGGCCTTTGATTGGGTCCGCTCCATTCCGTCCCTGTGACATATTTCCAGCCGCGATGACTAAGAAAGCGATGGTCTGCGCTCGCAATAAGCTTCGTCCCATCCTCAAGAATAATTCGATAGGCCGACTTAACAACCGACCAATGAGACAGTACGCGAGTTTTTACAAAATAGCGATATCGTCCATGGCGATAAGTTCCTCGCAAAATGGTTCCATACACTTCGTCTCCAACTTGAATGTCCGCCAGTAATTTTGTACGACCATCCCCCATTAAGATTGGCGTTTCTCCCGCTTCGCAGTAGGCACAAGCATGGAAACAGCCCCGATAGGGGTTGATGCTCCAGCTAAATCCGATGTCAGGGCTGTCGTTGTGCGACAAAATCTGCTGTGAACTGTCTTCATAGATTTCCAGTTCGGCCACCGGCGGTTCGCCTAAAATCTCGCGATGTTCGGTCAGATACGGGTTGGGCGGGTTGTCGACACGGACAGCTTCCATAAAACAGGAGGATACTAGACAACTGTCTACTTGTCAAGGGGCCGAGCCGCAGTATAATAACGGTTTACGCCATCATCTAGACTAAACTGAACTCAAGGAGGATTTTCCCGTGAAATTGATCGACCAAGTGCTTCGCAATTTGAATAACGATCCTGAAAAGCTTCTCGAATTCGCCCACCCCAAAGTGGACAAGAAACAGCTGCATATCCCGAGCGGGGACTGGGTCACCCGCATTTTCGGGCCGTCGGACCGCTCGCGCACCGTATTGCGCAATCTGGAAAAGCTCTATTCGAACGGACGGCTGGGCGGAACCGGTTACCTTTCTATTCTTCCGGTCGATCAGGGCATCGAGCATTCGGCCGGCGCTTCATTCGCGAAGAACCCCGATTACTTTGATTCGGAGAACATCGTGAAGCTGGCCATTGAAGGCGGCTGCAACGGCGTCGCCTCGACGCTGGGCGTGCTCGGTTCAGTCTCCCGTAAATATGCTTCAAAGATTCCGTTCATCGTGAAGCTCAACCACAACGAGCTGATGACCTACCCCAACAAGTTCGACCAGATCATGTTCGCCAACGCCGAGCAGGCCAAGGATATGGGCGCGGTCGCCGTCGGGGCCACGATCTATTTCGGATCGCCCGAGAGCGGCCGGCAGATCGTCGAGGTCAGCCAGGCGTTTCATCAGGCGCACAAGCTGGGCCTGGGTACAATCCTCTGGTGCTACCTGCGCAACAGCGCGTTTAAGAAAGACAAAGATTACCACCTCTCCGCCGACCTCACCGGCCAGGCCAACCACCTGGGCGTCACGATCGAAGCCGATATCATCAAGCAGAAGCTGCCGGAGAACACGGGCGGGTTCAACGCGCTGAATATGGAATCGAGCTACGGAAAAACCGACAAGCGGATCTATTCCGACTTAAGCAGCGATCACCCGATCGACCTGTGCCGCTATCAGGTTCTGAACAACTACTGCGGACGGATGGGCTTGATCAACTCGGGCGGCGCCTCGGGCTCGAACGACATCCAGGAAGCGGTCCGCACCGCCGTGATCAACAAGCGCGCGGGCGGCATGGGCCTCATCAGCGGCCGCAAGGCGTTCCAGAAACCGCTGGGCGAAGGCGTCAAATTGCTCAACGCGATCCAGGATGTTTATCTCTGCAAAGAAGTGACGGTAGCGTAAGCACGGTAGTCATCGGCGGCGGCGCGGCAGGATTATTCTGCGCGCTGCAGGCCGGGCGGCGCGGCAAATCAGTCGCACTCATTGAACATTCCTCTTCCGTCGGAAAGAAAATCCTGATTTCCGGCGGCGGCCGCTGCAACTTCACCAACCTCGGCGCCGGGCCCGACAATTATATTTCCGAAAACCCCCACTTCTGCCGTTCCGCTTTATCCCGATTCACGCCGGCCGATTTTATTCAACTGGTCGAGTCGCATAAAATCGCCTACCACGAGAAAAAGCTGGGCCAGCTATTCTGCGACGGTTCCGCACAGCAAATTATCGATATGCTGGTGAGGGAGTGCGAGAAAGCCGGCGTACAAATCCTCACCAATCAAACAGTTCTATCGATCAAAACCAATAAAAACCTGACAAGGGGTGACGCCGGGGGAGAGGCCTTCGCCGCCGCGCCCGCAGCAGCAGCGAGGACGGACGGCGGAGAGTGTCCCAAGGCGGCAGGACCCGTTGTCAGGTTTTGGATTGAAACAGAAAACGGAAATTTTTCCTGCCAATCATTAGTGGTGGCGACGGGCGGATTATCGGTGCCAAAAACCGGCGCATCCGATTTTGGTTACAAAATCGCCCGGCAATTCAGCATCCCGCTTATTGAAACTGCCCCGGCGCTGGATGGGTTTGTATTCAGTTCGGAAGAACAAAAACATTTTCGGCCGCTCTCGGGCGTATCGGCCGATGTTGAAATTCTTTGTGGAGGCATTTCATTCCGTGAAAATATTCTGTTCACCCATTCCGGACTTAGCGGGCCGGCCGCGCTGCAGGCCTCGCTTTACTGGAATGCGGGAGAACCGGTGCAAATCAATTTTGTTCCGCAAATGCCATTTAAATTGTCATCCCCGAAATCTCCTGTCGGGGATCTTTTCCACTGGTTCAAAGAGAAAAAAGAATCGGGGGCGCGCGCTAAAATGGAAAACCTGCTGACCGATTTAATGCTGCCTAAAAGTTTCTGCGAAACCTTCTGCGCGCTTTACTGGAAAGAAACGAAACCGCTAACGCAGGTATCCGAAGAATCGCTGGCGGCGTTCTGCAAACAACTGCAGCAGTGGGAGTTTATTCCGGCGCAAACGGTCGGTTACCAAAAAGCGGAAGTGACGCGCGGCGGCGTCGATACAAAAGCTCTGTCATCCAAAACAATGGAATGTTTAAAAGTGCCGGGGCTTTACTTTATCGGCGAGGTGGTTGATGTGACCGGCTGGCTGGGCGGATATAATTTTCAGTGGGCCTGGGCCTCGGCCCACGCTGCGGCTCAAGCCGTTTAAGCGGCTATCGCAGTCGTTCCCAACTGCTGCGCGAATTCTTCAAGACCGGAAGCCAAAACATTTTCCGGAATGCCGGCGGCAGATAAAATTTCCCGCAGTTGATCGAGAAAGCGTGCAGAAGTCGGCTGATGGCTCTGTGTTGTAATTTGCGCAGACCGCGCCATCGCCGCGAAACGACCGCTTTCTTCAAGCCCGCCGTAATACTCAACCGAGGTCACTCCCTTTTCGGCCAGTCCAACAATCGTATCGGCGCCATTATCAATCACGAATTTTTCTTCCATCCCAGCTAAACCACGCAGCTGCGGGAATTGCCGCGCCACCGACGGCCCAATCACCACCGTCTTTAATTCCGGCGCCGCCGAACGGAACCCGTCAAACATCTCCTCCGCCCCGGAAGAAGCTGTTTTATCTCCGTATTGAAACAGCGTTCTTAAAAGAACTTGATATTCGACAAAGGTAATTCCTTTCTTCGGATCGATCCTCTCCCCCGCCTTTTCGAATCCCAGTGATTCATAAACGCGCTGGGCCCGAATATTTTCTTTGTCCGTCTCCAACGTCATATACGGACCAATGCCAGAATCCGCAGCAGCCCGCCCGGCGGCTAAAAGAAGTTTCTTGCCTAATCCATTTCCCTGGTGATCCGGCCGGACGCTGACGCGGGCGATAAACACGCCTGGATACCGCGAGGCCACCGAAATATCCGGCTGGCCATTAGACGCATAAACATAAGCCACGGGAATTCCCGAAGGAGTTTCTTGCTCGACAAAGCTGAGCATCCAAAGATCTTTCAATTGCGTGCCGGTTGGAAGCCGAATATCCGTGATGAATCTTTCCGTGCCCCAACGCCCTTCTTTTTGCCATACCGGATCTCCCAGATCAATCTCCGACAATTCTTGTGCGTGTTTAAGCGCGTATTCCTGCGTGACGGGAACTGTCTGATAGCGCTCCTCCGCGCCGGCGGGGAGTTGTTTTCGGATATGCTCGGCAAGTTGCGAAAGTCTCGGGTATCCAATTGACGGAATGGGAAATTTTGCGATAATCACAGTTCCCTGTTTTTCGGACGGTTCCTGCGCCGCCGGGTCGCCGCCTGGGTGGCTATACATCAACCGCGCGCGCTGCCCATTCGCATCGAGCGCTTCAATTGTAAAAGCTCCCCCGGGATGTTTGACGGCCTGCTCGTAAACAAACGTCAGTCCGGCTCCGTTGCCGCTGTCGGTGGAACCCAGCGGTGCATTTCTCGATGCTCCAACAACTCGGACAGCCCGATCGATCGGAATTTCCCATGGCGCTGTATTTTGATCACGGTACTCGATAATCAGAAAACTTCCCGGGGAGGGCCCTGAATTTTCTCGTCTCAAAGAAAAACTGATTTGCGCAGACGGCTGAAATTCCGGCCCCACGTGGGCAACAAGATTCCCCAGCAGGTAATTCGCAGACAAAGAAACAACGGCCGGCCCAATAACTCCAAAATCATCCATACCCGGCATTAACTGTAAATTTTTTGCAATCGTGAGGGCGGTCTCATTAACGCGGGAGGCGTTGTCTATTTGAACAAGCTGCTTATCGGAAAAGAGGTTTTCAAGCCTGGCAATCGTAACCTGCTCAACCGATTCTTCGGCGCCGGCGGCAATGGCCTGCTTGACCTGTTCGAGTGAAACCGCCGGATTCTGCGCGTGCCGGTAGACACGCTCAAAAAATTCACGCACCAGATCGCGGTAGGAGCCCTGCCAGCGATTAAGCGATTCAAACAGCGGCGCCACACGCGCGGCCGCTTTCGAACCCAATCGTTCTTCGACCTCTCGTGTAATCTGCCGCTCCAACTCAGCCAATTCACGCGAATCGTTCATTTGCGCAAACGCGGCGCGCAATTCATCCAGCGAAATCAGCGCCAATATTGGATCTGGGCTCGACGGAGACCATGCCCCTGCGCCTCCAACATTGGTTGAAAACATATTAAAAATCAGCGAATCTAAAAATCTGGCTTGCTCATTAAATACGGGGGAAAGTGCCTGGTCGATGTCGTGCAGTATTCGCACAGATTCTGAATCTCGAAGGAAACTTTGATTGCCTCGGTGAAAACCATACATGTGTATTCGCAGAGCAAACAGCAGCATCCGCGTATAAGCCGCCTGCTCTTCTTTTTGCCGGACCTCGTCGTCATTGAGCGAATAGCCCAAGCCGAGCTGGCTGAAATAAACGCCCTCGGGCGGAACGCCATAATGTTTGGCGAGAACTTCGCGCTGATCCGCCGGCGGAATAACGATGTCGGCCACATTCACATTCCAGGCGCGGCCTAATCGGAAAGCGGTATACTCGCGAACCGGGTCGTTTTTGTCGCTCCAGGCATATTTATTCCGGTCGGCAGCTGATCGAATAGTCTGTTGTGTCTTGATAAACCCGGGCCGATGCAGGCTGTTTTCAACCAGCCTGGGGCTGTATTCTAAGAGCCTGTCCGTTCCACGGCTGCCGGAGGTCAACGCAGAAATTCCACTCAAACGGATTCTTAACCCCGGAACTGAATTAATACTGATCCGCTGGTATTCAAACCCAACTGGCAATTGTTCCTCGGCCCCGGCGGATGTTACAGGAGTTCCATAGGGAACTTTCCACGGATCGGATGACCTGGCACCGGCCGGCCAATCATAAATAAGCGTCACCACGGTTCCTTCCTTAGTCGGCGAATCTCCGGTCCGACGAAAACTGTACCGCCCTCCCTGATAAGGCCCGAATGGAAGCGGCCTGGCAGTTTCATCGCTCGTTTTTTCCCAGCGAGATCCGCGCGACTCGATCCATGTCCGGCTCGGTTCCCCAGCCAAATGGAGAAAACCGAATCCTGGCGGTTTACCGGAATGTATTGCTTGGTAAGCAACCTGCAGCCAGCTTTGATGAACATCTATGCTTCTCGTCAACAATAGATTCGGGTCAAGGATGCCGGGCCCCTGATCGATCAGCCGGATCATCAGGCTGGAATATTTTTTCCCTGGTTCCTGAAGCCGAGTCACCTCAATAGTTCCCCCGTTCCCATATAGCATCAGGTTATAAGCCGCTTCTTCCACAGCCAGCAATTCTCTGGGTAACACCGAAAAACCATTTTCGGTCAATTGCTGATCATGAAGAATCCCGAATAGACCCCAGTAGAACGGCGTATATTGATTCCATGAAGCATGATCGCCGCGTTGTCCCGGCAGAAATTCTTGCTGAGCTAAAATTTGTCTTCGTCCCTCAATGCCCGGCAATGGAAGCTGCTGCAAAATCTGGTCAATCGTCTGGTCCAAAACATTGGGTGGGGCCTTGGCCGGGACGCGGTCTCCGGCATAGGCATGGCCCAGGTTAGGCCAGATGAGGGGCGCGTTTCCGTGGCGCGCCACCGATTCCAAAAAATTCCCGACCGGTCTGGAAACTGAAACCCCGTGATACGTATCGCTTCTGTACTCGGCATCAAGTCCCTGGCCCAGAACCCGGTTGTCTTGATCGCCGACAAAATAGAGGTATGGAACCGTATCCGGAATGGCATTCAGATCGGCAGAAGCATCGTAACGGTCCCATCCAGTCAGCCAGTATTGCTGACCGGTAAATGGCGCCACTGAGCCTAGGCCTGTTCGTTGCCAATCGGCCAATAATTCTTTGGCCCGATTCAAATCGGCATTCTGGGAATTCATCAGGGTTCTCAGCATCATGGCACGCGGCTGGATCACGCCCGAAAGATCGGCAACCGCTTGAACTTGCAGCTTGGAAAATCGAGAGTCTCCCTGAAAACTGAGTGCGGCCACGCGCCGAGCGGCCCACCCGCCGTAGCTGTGCCCCACCAGCACGGTGTGCGAAAGATCCGCGGACGGTTCCATAAAACGCAACTTTTGAACAACAATCGCCGCATCATCCAGCACGCCATCCAGCGAATAGCCCGGCAATTCTCCGTGGCTTTGATTGAATTGCGCGTTCAACGGGTTTTGTCCGGGGGCGCGATTGTGACGAAAATCGGGACGGACCGTCAAATACCCGGCCTCGGTGAGCCGTTCGGCGATCCTTCGAATATGCGGTTCTTCCTTGTTGCCGGTAAAACCATGAAACACGAACGCAACCGGGAACGGTCCATCGCCGGCTGGTTTCAAAACCGCCGCCACGATTTTTTGCCCGGCAGCATTGATAAATTCGAGCAACTCTTCCTGTCCGGCGGTGACGAGTGCCAAGCCGGTCCGGTCATCCATCGACTCATTCTTTATTTTTGGACTGCTTAACTGCATGGCGGCCTGGACAATTTCGTCGGGGCTCTCGTTACCCATGACAGCCGCAAGTGCGTTATCCGAAGTCCGCTTATGAACACCATCGGAAACAAGTAAAAACTTGTCGCCCGGATCCAGCGCGACGCTGACCACATTCACTTCCGGATCAAGCGCATATTCGAATTCGGGCGTTTTCTGCCGCTGGTAATGTTCGTGGCGATCTGCCGGATTCTGCCCCATCGCGCGATAAAGCAGTTCTAATTTTTTCTGAATTAGCGGAAACCCGCCCACTCGTTCTGATATCTGCAGATTCGTTGGAGAACCATTTCCGCTCTTGATTAAATCCTCGCGCGCCTGATGCCAAAGGTTCGTGTGATCTTTCGTCAAAAGGTCGAACCGCTTGTCTCTGCCGCGCCGATAAACGCGGGCATCGCCCACATTGGCGACAAACGCGGTGGACCCGGCCACCAGCGTTAATGCCATTACCGCCGCGCCGTCCGAGCCGGCAGCCTCATTAGGAATAGTTGGTTTGAATTTGAGCAGATCAAAAACCTCTTCATCTATCTGAAGAATTTTTCGTGCCAGCACCCGGCGGACTTTGTAATCCCAGTAAAAACGGAGCCCCCATTTCCATGAAGCGTTCCGGCGGGAAATCAGTTTCAAAAAATCCTGATCATTTTCTAATCGTTCCACCAGAAGTTCCAGCGCGGCGCGCGCGGCCGCTTTGCCTTCAGCCTTATGTCCATCAGCGATGGCGGCCAAAACACCCAGCGATATTCCGTTAGAATCTCTCAGCGTCACCAACAGGTAGTCATCCTGTTGATCATGGCCTCTGTTGTTCTGTTGCTGTAAAACAGCCGCTGAAACCCCGAGCGCCCTAGCGGCGTTCACCCGGAAAAGAGGATTTTCATCTACGATCGCATTCAAGTCCGGCTCGTTGGATTGTTCCAACATCAGCGCAGTTTTGTTGTCCCCTTCTGCGCGGCCGGCCGCAGTAATCAAAAGCCCAGGCAGATCCTCGACAGAACCGAATGTCCTCATTTTCTCTCGAATTTTATCGGTGATCGCTTCCTGCCAGACTCCATCCGAGACAACCAGCAAACGATCACCGCGGCGAAATTCGTGACTGCTAAGGCTTATTTTGAGATACGGATCAGCGGCATCTGCCAAAGAAACTCCTGCCTCTGCAACCAATTCTTTCGGAACAAAACCCAGCGCTGAATACCCAACCGCTTGCAGTCGAACAAGCAGTGATTGGGCTTTAATAAGCGCATCGATTTCCCGGGCAACAGCAGTGGGTGTTTTATTTTTATTGGCCTTGTCAAGGTCTTGCTCAACAGTATTCCAAAGATGCATATGATCCCGGGTCAATAATTGAAACTGGGTCTGGCCCCGGCTCCAATAAACGCGGCTGTCGCCCGCGCTGACTGTAATCACGGTAGAGCTAACCACCAGCGCCAACGCCAGCGTTGAGGTTCCCCGGCCTTCAAAGCCCCCAATAATTTTTTTGTTGATCTGCCGGATCTGAGTTTCTAGAACAGTTTGGATGGAACGCAAAAGATTAGGGCGGCTTGACGGACGGGCAGCATTGTATTGATCCAGCAGTTTTCTTAGCTCAGGATCGGTCTGAATCCAGCCGGATAACTGCGTGGTTAAATATTCGGCGACTTCAGCGCCCATTTCACCGCTGCCGTCGGCCACAATCGCTGCCACGCCGGCCGGGATACGCCCATCTTCTCCGCCGATCGTAATGAGCGCGTGCCGGTCCTGCCAGGCGGGCCGGCCACCCTGAGCGGTTGAAAATGATGCATCGATACCAAAACGAGCCGCTGTTTCTTTCTGAAAGGACGGGTTTTCTTCCTGCCCGGCGGAAACTTTTTTAAGTTGGCGGGTGAGTTGCGGTTTGACGGTACTTTCTTCGGCGCCGGTCTGGCGCAGCGCCCAGGCAGAGCTCGGCATCGCTAAGCTGAGGCTTAGACAAAGCGCAAAAATTCTATACAAAGCAGAGTGCTGTTTCATGGTTTTGGGGTGATATAGAGGAAGTCTACCTGATTGAAATCTAAATCTCAATAGATAAAATACGAACTATTGCGCCTACTAACTATTCGTCTTCCCTGCCAAAACCTGGCGGATTTTGGGAGAACGCAAAAAATGGGAGCAGTAACCGCCGGGATTTTTCTTGAGGTAGTCCTGATGGTATTCTTCGGCCATATAAAACGGGCCGGCCGGAACTATTTCTGTGACGATCGGGCGGCTGAACAAATGGCCTGATTCCAGCAACTGCTTGGAACGAACGGCTTGTTTTTTTTGTTCATCATCGTAATAAAAAATAACCGAACGGTACTGCGTGCCGACATCGGGCCCCTGCTGATCAGGCGTGGTCGGGTCGTGCCATTCCCAAAAGGTGATCAGCAGTTCTTCGTAAGAAACTTTTGCGGGATCGTACACAACTTCGACCGCCTCGGCATGGCCGGTGCGGCCCGTGCAAACTTCGCGGTAGTCCGGGCTCTCGGTTTGTCCGCCGGCATATCCAACGGAGGTATCGGTCACACCATGGATCTTGGCGAAAACTTTCTCGACACCCCAGAAACAACCGGCCGCGAACGCCGCTTTTTTTAGCCCGGACGACATCGGTTCTCCTGTTGTTTTAGATTGGACCGGCTGCTGGCCGGCACCCATCAGCAAAAGAGCTAAACCCAGAGCAAGCCATCGACGGTTGGGTCTGAAAATCATAGGAATTTAGCGGGAATAACGGTGCGGGCGGCCGGACGATCGTCCGCCGCTGCTGTGTCGTGAAGAAGACTGCCCGCCCCCGCTATGCGGCCGGCCGGATGATGGCCTTCCACCGCCGGAGAATCTGCTGCCGCCGGAAAACCGGGGCCGGTGGTGCGATTCGGATGCGGCGCCCGCTTTTTTGTAATCAAAGTTCGGCAGTGTTACGCGCGGCAGTTTTTTGCCAAGCACTTTTTCAATTTCGCGCAATGTTTCTTCCTCGGCGCGGTCGACCAGCGTAAACGCGTCGCCGGTCGCGTCGGCGCGCGCGGTGCGGCCGATGCGGTGGATATAATCTTCGGGAGCGCGCGGAACATCAAAGTTGATCACGTGCGAGATCTGCTCGACATCGATGCCGCGCGCGGCAATGTCAGTGGCGACCATAATCTGCGTTTTGCCGCGGCGGAATTTATCGAGCGCCTGCAGCCGCTGGCTCTGGCTGCGATCGCTGTGCAGAACCGAAACGCGCGCGCCGGTCTGTTCGAGCCGGCGCGTGATCCGGTCGGCCGAGTGTTTGGTGCGCGCGAAAATCAACACGCAGGACATTTCCTCGCCGCGCAGCAATTCATGCAAAAGATCCATCTTCAGCGATTGCGGCACCGGATAAACAGCGTGGCGGATACCGACGGCCACCGATGAACGGGTACCAATTTGTACCGTGACCGGATCATGCAAAACTTCGCGCGATAATCGCTGAATGTCCGGAGGAATCGTGGCTGAGAACAGCATTGTCTGCCGCTTTTTGGGGAGCAGCCGAACGATCGACTGGATGGCCGGCAGAAAACCCATATCGAGCATCCGGTCTGCTTCATCGAGTACGAGCACTTCCAAGTCGACAAAATCAATGCGGCCGGAATAAATGTGGTCGAGCAAACGGCCCGGCGTGGCTGAAACGATATCGACGCCCGACGACAACGCCGAAATTTGCGGGCCCATCGGAACGCCGCCGAAAATGGCCGCGCCTTTAAGCGGAAGATAGCGCGAAAATTGCTGGAGCCGTTCCATACACTGCAGCGCCAGTTCACGCGTCGGCGTAATCACCAGCGCGCGCAAATTTTTGCCGCGCTTGCCCTGCAAAAGCCGGTGTAAAATCGGCAGCAAAAAGGCGGCGGTTTTCCCGGTGCCGGTCTGCGCCGAACCGATTAAGTCGCGGCCGGACAAAACGACCGGGATCGCCTGGGACTGGATGGGCGTGGGTTGAAGAAAACCGGCATGGTGGATCCCTTTGAGAATATCGGGATGAAGATGCAGTGAATCAAAACCACTGACGACTGGAGGAACTGGATCCATGCGACTATTGTATCACCCGCTGACGACTTCGGCGGTAACTTCTTTGTTGTCGGCAAAAACGCGGACCGGCATCACCATACAATCAAGACCGGCGAACTGCAGACGGCGCTGGATCTGGTAAGCGGTCTCGTTGTGCAAAAGCCGCTGGTACCACCGCTCTTCTTCAAAGATCAGCTTGTTGGCGAACATCATCGCGGACGGATAGGTCTGTGCGATTTCAAGACAAACGCGCTCGGCTTCTTCGAGTACTTCCGTGCCCATCGTCATCCGGTACTCGGCGGCAATCCCCAGCTGGTTGGCCAGCTGCACATACCGCTTTAAGCCATCGAGCGTCATCTGGCGAATCCGCTCGACTTCCTCGGGACCTTTCATCGTGGCCGCGTCGACAACGCCGATCGAAACAAAGACGAAATTCTTGAAATGGTTCGGGAACAATTTCTGAATCGAGAGCATTCCGTGGATGCCGAGCCCGCCGTAACGGCCGACGAGCACCACGGCCGTCGGTTCTTCGGGTTGAATCGCCACCGGTTTGGCAACCGGCTCGGCCGGAATTCCTTCCAACGCGGTTTCCAGACGGATCAGGCTCTTGCGTACATCGGTGTAATGCTGGTGGATCCAGAAACAGAGCAAAACCACGCTGGTGGTAACAATCAGCGTGACCCAGCCGCCGTGCATGAATTTCTCATGAATCACAATCACCAAAATAGAGGAGCACATCATCAGGCCGATCAGATGAACCGGCAGCGATTTTTTCCACTCGGGGAATTTTTTGCGTTTGCGGATCCAGAAACGGCACATTCCCAATTCGGTCAGCGAAAAAGTAAGGAACACATTGATGGAATACATCGTCACCAGCATCGTGATGTTTCCGCGCGTGTACAGCAACGTAAGGATTGAGGCAATCCCCATTAACACAATCCCGTTTTTCATCGTGAGCCGGTCGGACAACTGCGAAAAGCCGTGCGGCAGCCAGGAATCGTGCGCCATGTTCGACATGATGCGCGGCCCGTCGAGAAAACCGGCCTGCGCGGCCACGAACAAAAGCCCCGCTTCGGCGGCCAGCGTCAAAATCACGAACAAATGGCCGGTCGGAATGCCGTGGAACGACCACCCTCCGGCAAATCGCGTCAATAAAACAGCGTTCATCGTTTTGCCGTTTTCGGGCGTCACCTGGAACAGCAGGTAGCAGAGCAAAATACCGCTGGCCATCAGCGCCAGAGAAACCGACATGTAGAGCATCGTGCGGCGGCCTGTTTGCACTTTCGGCTCACGCATGATCTGCAAACCGTTGGAGACCGCTTCGATTCCGGTGTAGGTACCGCCGCCCATCGCGTAGGCGTGCATGAACAAGGCAGCCATTCCGAAAACACCCAGCGTGCCCAGCCCCGATTGAAAGCCGGTGTGAACATCGGAGGCGACGCGATGGAAATCGCCCAGGTGTGACCCGACCCCGCCAAAAATCAGGACTAAATGCGTAATGAGAAAGATGCCGAACACCGGCGTTAAAACAGCGACCGATTCTTTGACGCCGCGCAGGTTCAATAGCACCAGCAAAAGAATGGCCACGGCTGCGACCAACAGTTTGTAGGTAATAAAATGAGGCGGCAACACGCTGAAAATTTGGTCGACGCCGCTGGCGATTGAAACAGAGATGGTCAACACATAGTCAACGATCAGCGCGGAACCGGAAACCACGCCGAACCGGGGCCCCAGCAGACGGCTGGCCACGACATAACCGCCGCCGCCGTACGGGAAATGTTCAATGATCCGGCTGTACGCGTAGGAAATAATGAAGACGGTCAGCGCGGTGGCGAGCGCGAGGCCGACAGCCAGGTAGGTATGCTGCCCCAGCGCACGGAACGCTTCTTCGGGACCGTACGCCGACGACGACAACCCGTCGGCGCCTAAGCCCACCCAGGCCAGCAGCGCGACTAGCGACACTTTATGGAAAACAGACGGATCGGTAATGTTGCGCGGCGCGCCCAGTAAAACGCGCTTCCATTTCGCCCAAAAACCGTTTTCCGGATGTTCCGGATGTCCGTTCGATTCAGTCTGTTTGTTCATTTGGTTTAAAAGAAAAATCGCCGTATTAACATACGGCGATCTATGTTTTTTATTATACCGCGTTGGCGCGGAAAATCCAGCGGGCGGCGGCCAAACCGGCGGCGGCCCGAACCAGCGCGGCCATCAGCGAATGCTGCCCCGGTTCGCTGAGCGCTCCAAAACAGCCGCAATGGATGTCCAGCCCGCGAATCAGCGCCTGGAGGAGCGCCAGAAAAAAGAGCGCGAACAAAAAAGCGGCGCAGAGGGCCGCTCCGGCTCTTACGCGTTTTACAAGCAAGCCGGCACCCGTCATTATTTCAAACCAGGGAAGCGTATAGGCCAGCGCCACGCCTGCGCTATAAGGAAGCAGGCGGTAGTTGTTGATCGCGGCGGCGAAAAGATCGGGGCGGGCCAATTTGGAAATACCGGCCCATAGAAAAAGAGCGGCAACACCATACCGCAGAATTGGCTCTATGATTTTTTTTGCCATGCGTCCCATCCGCCGTCGAGAACGAAAACCGGCGTTAGCTGGATTGATTTTAACCGGCGCGCTACCGATTCGCTGGCGCGGCAGCCGCGGTCACTGCAATAAACAATAATCCTCTGCCCCGGCTGCCAAACAGCCAGAAGCGCCGGCAGACAACGATCCCATTCATCCTCGTTCAATAAAATGGCGCCAGGGATATGCCCGCTCTCATAATCTACGCGTGAACGCGCGTCAACCCAAAGCACCTGCAACTGTTCCGGATGAATGCCCGAGAATGTTATCCGAAGAACATCCGAACGGGTCCAGACCGGACGGACCGGATGCAATGCCAGCGAAAGAGCGGCCAAAAAAAGCGACAGACCCCAAAGAAGGAGCGCCTGCCCCAACGGTTTTTTCATTCTTTTACCAGCGGATAGGCGTAATAAAAACGCGTTTTCCCATTGGGGAACCGGGCGGTCAAAAGCACTGTGGCATTCAACGGCCGCCCGGTCTGACGCGGAATCAGAATTAGTTTATAGAGACGGCCCGGCTCAACCACTTTGAGGATCGGTTTGAATTCGACACGGTTGGATTCGGCCGCGATCAGCTCAATTGGAAAATCAGTCTGCACGCGGATGATGCTGGTTTTGTGGTAAATCGGCTCGCCGGTTTTCCAAACCTGGACCATCGGTGAAATCTCCAGCGTTTCAGGAATAGCGGCTTTCAGCATGAGGCGCGTTTCTGACTGGTTCGGATCGTCGGTACGCACCAGAATCGTGCGGGTCTGCGGACCGATCCGCTGGCCGAAATGAAACGTCACCGACAAAAGACCACCCTCCCCCGGCGCGTATTCCCACTTCGCCAACTCCGTCGTGGTACAACCGCAATCGGGCTTGACCTCTTCGATGAAAATTGGGCGGCGGCCTTTATTTCGAAATGGGAATTCAACTGTGATCTCGGACTCTTCGGCCGTCACATTCGCTTGAATTTCGGTTCGTTCCCAATTCAGTTGCGCGTGTGCCGGATCGGCGGCGAAAAGAATCCCGAGCATTAAAATGATTGTTTGAATAGAGCGGTGATCTCTCATGGGCGTACAATAGATTATTATGACACGCGGATTGTATATCCACATTCCATTTTGCGCGCGCAAATGTTTCTACTGCGATTTCGTGATTACCGTAAAACATGCGGCCGGCGACCGCGCCCGTTTTCTTTCAGTGCTGGAAAAAGATCTGGCGCAGGCGGCCCGCCGGTACAGGCATCTCTCATTTGCAACTCTCTACTTCGGCGGAGGAACCCCTTCTCTTCTGACACCCGATGAGCTGCGGCGGATCATGGCCGCAATTCGTCACCAGTTTATAATCGTGCCGGACGCCGAAATCACGCTGGAGCTGAATCCCGACGACGCTTCCGAAGAAAAATTGCGCGCATTCCGGAAGTACGGCATCAACCGCATCAGCATCGGCGTGCAATCATTCAACGACCGCCTTTTGCAGCAGATGGGCCGCCTGCACGACGCCGAAGGGGCCCGCCGGGCGCTGCGCTTGATCCGGGAAACCGGTTTCACGAATGTCAGCGCCGATTTGATCCTGCGCCTGCCGGAACAAACCGCCGGCGATGTTCGCGACTCCGTCGGAGAACTGATTAAAGCCGGCGTATCGCAAGTGGTGCTGTACGATCTGGATGTCCACGAAAAAACAGTGTACGGCCTGCGGCAACGGCAAGGCCGGCTTCCGCTTCCCGAAGAACCGCTTCACCGGGAAATGTTTTCGGCGGCATTAACGGCGCTGGAAAATGCGGGTTTCGCGCAGTACGAGGTTTCCAGTTTCGCGCGGCCCGGTTTTGAATCGAAACATAACCTGATTTATTGGCGCAACCAGGACTATTTAGGGTTGGGTCCCGGCGCGTTTTCATACCTCGACGGAACACGCTCTCAATTCGCCGGCAATACGACGCGTTATCTTGAGAAATGCGCCGCCGATGACTGGCAGCCCGATACCGCTGAAATTATTTCGCCGCACAACCGGCAGGTGGAAACGCTTTTAACGGGATTGCGGCTGGCCGAAGGAATCGATTTGGCTCAGTTACCGGATTTGCGAAACCGGTTGGCAGAAGCGCTGCCGCCGTTCATGGAAAAAGAATTGGTGCAGTTAAAAGAAAACCGGCTCTCGATGACGCGGGAAGGACGGTTTATCGCGGAAACAATTCTTTCGGCGCTGGTTACGCCTTGCTTGGATTCCGGACCAGTTTCTGTTTCCCCGCGCGGTCTAACTTCTTAATCGCGATCTCACGCTTCAGCGCCGCGGAACGGCTGGCGCATTTCTGCTGATAAACCAACAGGACCGGACGCCGTGAACGGGTATAGGCCGCGGCTGTTTTACCCGTATTATGCTCGACGACCCGTCGATTCAGATCCGTGGTAACGCCGGTGTAGAGCGATCGGTCGCTGCAGCGCACAATATAGACGACCCAGATTGATTTCAAGAGTGCCCAATTGAAACTGCATGAACCAACGGAAACAACCGCTCCACTTCGCGGCGACTGCACAACGTGGTTCCCTCCGTTAGAACGGCAGCAGTACCGGCAGCAACTCCGTAACAAACCGCCTTCTGAATCGTGGCGCCTTTTTCGAGTGCCAACAAACAACCGGCAATCGTGGAATCACCCGCGCCGACGCGGCTGAGCGGTTTCACCGGCGGAGCCTTCACGCGGAAAGCTTCTTGCGCCGTGACAGCCACGGCACCGCGCGCGCCCAGCGTCACCAGTACCAGCGTAATCCCTTTTTTAATCAGAGCCCTGGCCGCCGCGACAATCTGCGAATCGCTGCCGCAGGCCTTTCCAGTCAGCCGTTTAAATTCATGTTCATTCGGCTTGATCATAAACGGCGCCGCTTGCACGCCCCGCACAAGTGCCTGATCATCGGAATCGAGAACACAGCGAACGCCTGCTTTTTTCAGACGGACAATTTGCCGCCGGTAAAAATCGGACGGAACTCCAGGCGGCAATGATCCGGCCAGCACCCAGAAGGACGGCTTTTCCTTGAGTGAGTGCATTTGGGCGCATAATCGCTTGAGTTCTGCCCCTGTTACTTTCGGGCCGGGCGCGCGCAGATGAGTTTGGGTCCGGTCGCTTAAATCGGTAATCGTCGTATTGATGCGGGTTTCATTCGTAATTTCGGTAAACCGCTGCCGGATGCCGGCCCGGTCCAGCCAGTGCGTCAGCATGCGGCCGGTCATGCCGCCGGTCAAGCCGAACGCGCAGCTGCGGCCGCCCAGCTCATGAACCACGCGGCTGACATTGACCCCTTTTCCGCCGGCAAACCATTGGTCGCCCTGAATGCGGATCGCGTCATCTTTAGTCAGTTTATGGACCCGAAGATAATGGTCCACCGACGGATTCATTGTCAGCGTGGCAATCATCGACGGTTCCGCATTTTTTTCATTGACGAGCCCTCTGTTTCAGAGTTACTGTGAATACCGTGCTGAAGAAATTTCTGTCCCAATTGCTCGGTTCAAAAAAACCGGCGGCGGCGGCCAAGAAAAAACCGGCGGCCGCTAAAAAAACCGTATCCAAAAAGAAAGCCCCCGCAAAAAAACCAACCGCAAAAAAGAAACCGGTTAAAAAACCCGCCAAAAGATCTGTTAAGAAAAAAGCGGCGGCCGAAGGCGCACAGGAAATCGGCCGCGTCGTCGCGTTCTTTCGAATCCCGGTCGTTGCCGTAATCCGCGCCACGAAACAGCCGCTGAAATCCGGCGACCGAATCTGGATCAAAGGCCACACGACGAACATCAAGATGACCGCTTCATCGCTGCAGGTGGACCACAAGCCGGTTTCCGAAGTCAAAAAAGGAAAAGAGGCCGGCCTCAAACTCCCCTCACGCGCGCGCCTCGGCGACCGCGTTTATCGAATTTAAGAAGACCGCCATTGTTGTTTACTGGCTTCCCACTCGCGCTCCATCGTATAAAACCGAACGCGCTGGTCCGGCGCTAAAACGGCGACAATTTCCTGCTGCATCTCCATTCGGATTGCTTTAAATCGAGGACGGATCTCGGCGCGCAACGCTTCCATTTTTTCTGTTTTCGCATCTAAAATCTTTTTCACACGGCTGGTCTGCTCGGTATTCAACCGCAGCTCAGCAATAAACCGGGACAGCAGTTTTTCTTTTTTCTGTTCAGCCGTATATTTTGGAATGCAAAAAAATTGCTGATGAACGCGCGCCGTCCCAAACCCGGCACCCAGAAGAAATGCGATGACCACCGCAAGGGTGACTGGCTTCCATGCGATTGGGGTCATCATGAGGGTGTCTCCCATAAAATTTCAGCGGCGCTTTTATTCGGTTCATGCAGCGTATTAATCCATTGGCTTCCGGCCGGCTGAAGGCTGTCGAGCACCGTCTCGGCGGAAACATGGGCCGACGGAACTCCGAAATATCCTATGACAAAAATAACGGCCGCGGCCGCCGCAATTCCCAATTCTGGATAAAGCCATTCCGGGATCCAGCGTTTCGTCCGGACCGGCAGCGACTCCACGCGGGCCATCACGCGGTCAACGAACGGCGATGACGGTTCCTGCGTTACCCAAGTTGCCACGATTTGCCGCGTCTGCTGCCACTGCTGCAGCGCCTCACGGCATTCCGCGCATGATTCCAGATGATGCAAAACCGTGCGCATCTGTGGATTGGGCAGCTGGCCTTCTTCGAAGTCAGCCAATCGTTCCTGAACCCGGTTATGTTCCATCGCGAAACCCTCGTTTAATTAACCGCGCTTCCAATTCCTTGCGAGCCCGCCGAAGCCGGGCTTTCACGGCATCGAGCGAACATCCCAGCGCGCGAGCCGTTTCCTGATAACTCATCTCCTGAACTTCCCGCAGCACCAGCACCTCGCGCGCCTGGGGCGTCATGGCCGTCAGCGCCTGCCGAACTTCCAGCATCCGGTCCGTTGGACGATCAACCCGCGGCTGCACGGCTATTTGGCCTTCAAGCCAATCGCCCTGTTGTTCGCTCAACGCGTCGAGTGATTCAGCGCGCGTACGAATTTTCCGGCGTAAAAGATCGCGGCAGTGGTTCACCGCGATCCGGTAAATCCAGGTTGAAAAACCGGACCGGCCGGCGAACCGGTCCAGTGATTGATACGCTTTGATGAATATTTCTTGAGCGGCGTCATCGGCATCGGCCGCGTTGCCCAAAGCTCCAAGGCAATACCCGCGGACGCGCGTTTCATACTTACGCACCAAAACCGCGTAGGTCTGAACATCGCCGGAACGAATTTGCTCAATCGCCAGATTCTCTTCATCCATATCCCTATCATTTTAATCCATAAACCGCCTTTAATTGCTCTGCTGTTGGCAGAGACAGATACTGCTCGCCGCGCGGCCCAATATAGACGTTGCCTTGCCGCCGCAATGTGACCGGCGTATAGCTGCCGTTATCGTTCATCACATTAACAACGACGGTATCTACAGAGGCCGCCGGGACAATAACAGTCCGCGGCGATTCACGGTAAATTACGACCGGCCGGCGATGCGAACGATGATGATCCCTCCAACCCTGATGCGAATGTCGCGGAAAATGCCCGACCGAGTAGCGAATGCTCCAGCCCTCGTCGCGCGAATACCGGTCATGATGCCCGAAATCGCACGAATCAGCCCATGCGGTGGTGGAAAGCGCCATAAAACCGGCGACGATCACCGCAACCCACATTAACTTTTTCATCGGATTATCCTTCTCCGTTAAAACCCGTAGACCGGACGCAGTTGATCTTCACTGGGTATCTGCAAATAGCGTTCGCCTTTAGGACCAACCCATTCGTTGCCATCGCGGCGCAATGTGACCGGTGTGATCGATCCATTGCTGTTATGAACATTGATGACCACAGTGTTGGCCGTCTCCAGCGCCTGCCGTGCCTGCTGGCTGGATTGATCGTTCTCGGCCGCCATCTCTGCTTTATCCTGTTCGTTGCCGATCACATAACCGCCGGCTCCGCCAACCGCCGCGCCAATGGCCGCACCCGCACCTGTCTCACCTGATTGATGACCAATAACGGCACCCAAACCGGCACCGACCAAGCTTCCGATCACGGCGCCAGGAACTGCCTTGCTATCCTTCTTTTGAGTAGCGCATCCTGCCGATAAAACTGAAACAGAAACAACCAGTAAAGCGGCAACAACATGATTTGAAAGTTTCATTTTTTGTATCCTCCTGATTGTTTAGACGAACGGAAGGGGCAAAAAGTGTCAAAAATTTTAGAAGCAAAGGAGTCGGTCCGGGCATGGGAGCCGTGGACACGCTCCCGAACTGACTCGAAACCGCGACACGGGCTATTTTAGGAGGAGGGGTCTTGCGGTTTTTTAGCGAACGGTTGGTCTTTGAGCACAAACCGGACCGGAATTTTTATTTTCGATTCAACGGTCAGCATTCCGATATGAGCCGGATCAAATTTCCAACGGCGGATTGTTTTTAGCGACGACTCATCGAGCATTGGGAATCCGGAACTTTTCTCAATCTCCACTTGAGATGGCCGGCCGGACTTATCAACGGTAACGGCCAACAGCACGAGTCCCTCCTCGCCGCGCGCCAAAGAAGCCCAGGGATACGGCGGGGCCGGGTTTCTCAAATATTTCGATTTTCCCTCTGCAATTGCGCCGCCGGCAGAATAGAAGGTGGTGGGGTCATTGCCCGGCACCGGTGAACTGCCATCGCCGACCGGACCGCCTTTTTTCGCTTTCTCGACAGAATCGACAGTCGGCGTTTCTTGCGTGCCCCATTCATTATCGGTTTCAGTTTTTTCCGCTTCTTTTTGTTCCCGGCGATGGGCCACTGAAAGATCGGTCTGTTCCGCGTTCCCTTCGCGCGGTGCAGCAACTAACGAAATTTCAATGCCGCCGGTTCCGGCTTCCACACCATACTGCGCCGGCCGAACAAACAGCACCCCGCCTCCTAAAAAAATCACGCCGTGTAAAATCAACGATCCAAAAATACCCAGGCGGTGGTCTTGTGACGGGTTCGAAAGCGGCAACTGGAGCACTGGTTTATTCGGTAGTTTGCCCGGCTGCCTTGGCGCCAGTGGTCTGAATTGCAAGTTTTTCAATACCCAGCTGGCGTACCTGATCCAGAATTTTAACCACATCGCCAAAATAAGCGGTTTCATCGGCGTTAATCAATACTTTCAGATCATCATTCTTCCGCTTCAGCGCTTTCAGACGGGACGGAACTTCATCGGCTTTCATTAATTCCCGGTTTAAATAAACGCGGCCGGCATCAGTCACCGTGATCGTCACAGAGGTGGTCCTTTGCTGAGACTGGCCGGTGGAAGCTTTCGGCAAGTGCACTGAAACACCCTGATTTTTAACCATCGACAGCGACACCATCACGAACGTGGCCAGCAAAAAGAACATGATGTCGATCAGCGGGATGATTTCGATGCGCGCGCGGCGGCGCCCCTGCTGGGATGGAATCCTCATTCGCGCCTTGCCGGTTCCATCAATAACAGTTCCAAATGGGTCGACGCGTCTTCGATTTCACGTCGGGCTTCCTCGACGCGGGCATTCAGATAGTTAAACGGAATCAACGCGATAATTGCGATCGTCAAACCGAACGCCGTAGCGATCAGCGCTTCGGCGATGCCGCCGGTAATCGCGTCTGGAGCATCCAACTCCTGCGCTCCCAAAAGACCGAATGAACGGATCAATCCGGATACCGTGCCCAACAACCCCAGCAACGGCGCCAGCGTAATAATCGTATCGAGTATCGGCAATCCGCGGCTAAATCGTTGAAGTTCCCGCTCGGCCGCCTGCAGCAGCGCGCTCGAAAACGATTTGTTCCGGTGCTGCAATCCGTAAACCAGCGTGCGCGCGACGAAATCTTCAGAGTTTTTTCCGGTTTCAATCGCCTTGACCATATCGGCGTTTTCCGTCTGGCTCAGAATCTGGGCCACCACGGACGGATTGCGCGAATCCAGTTCCCGCAAAATAAAGATCACCCTCTCGATCACCACGGCCAGTGCCACAATCGATGTCAGCAACAAGGGCCACATGATCGGCCCGCCCTTCAGAAAAAAATCCAGCATCGTTCGCTCCCTTTATCTGTTTTTCTTTAACCGCCGCCAGGCCATCGCGCATCCAGTCCAGATCAACATTATAACCCCGGCCGGCGAAATCGCCGCCGCTTGCGCCTAAAAAACAGGTGCCATGCGATCAGGAGCGGTGAGCCGAGCCCGAGAATGCTGTGCGCGGCGCTGGTCCACGCACGGAGAGTTTCATTTCCACTGTAATAGAGCCCGTATCCGGTCACAGCCAATCCGACCGTTACGGCAATAAGCGTATGGCCGCTGGCTAGATTCTTTCCGGCAGCCCTTCCTTTTTTAATATGGGTGGGGATCAAAACTCCAAACACCACCAGAAAAATCATGGCGGCGGCGCCGTGAATTGCCAGCAGCCATGGGATGGACAACCCGGGGCGATGGAAAATCCACCAAGCTCCTCCGGAGATCCATAGAATCCATCCGGTGTTATAAAACCAGATTTTCTGTCCCGGCGTGAGTTTCATAAACGATTCAGCGACAGTACGCCGCCGCTCTGGCTAAGAACAACTGCCGACGCCTGAAATTGTCGGAGAACCGGCTGAGGGAAGTCCGGATCAAGAATCACGGCTTTAGTCAGCGCGTCGGCAATAAGGCAGTCAGGTGCAAAAAGAGAAACGCTTCGACGGCCGATCATCGGTTTGCCGGAGGCGGGATGGATCAATGGGGAAACCCGGCGTTTTCGGAATTGCTTGGCGGAAAAATAAGGTGCCGAGGTGGCGACAGCTGTTTCACGAAATCGTCCGACACACATAAACTTGTGGGGGGCTCCGGGAAGTCGTATTTGCAGCGGATATTCGCGATTACCGAAAAATCTTAGGTCACCGCCGGCATTCACGCAACCATACGGCACCCCGTCATTCTTAAGACTTTTTACCATCTGATCGACGGAAAAGCCTTTCGCCACTCCTCCCAAATCGATGCAAATGGGACGACGGAATCTCACCCGCCGATCGGGTTGCAGCTCGATATCCCCTGAATCGCCTCCATAATTTCCGGCAGCGGAGAGATGGCGCGGCAGGTAGCCCCACTCCATGAGCGTGGGCGCCACCGTGCAGTCAAACAATCCTCCCGTCGCCGACCATATTCTCTTGGCCATTTTCAAAACCTGATAGGTATAGGCGTGAACCTGAACGGGGGCTCTCCGCGCCTCACGGTTCAGAGAGTTCGTCTCACTATCGGCATCATGAAAGCTCATGAGCCGCTGAATCAACGCTCCTGTATCAAACGCCCGGCTCACCGCTTGCAGCAAACGCTCCCGACGGATCCCGCCGACCGAGATTTCGACAAATGTCCCCAACTGGGGTTTCATCCGCCTTAATTCAATCACCGGATTCATGCGCCAAGATAATTTGATGTAAGGCCAGAAGCCGCTTCACCCCATCCGTAATATTACGGCACGAAAGCGTTGCCCCCGAAATGTTTGGAATGTCCACCTCCAGCTTGAACGGGTCGCTGAGCGATTTCCCTTTAAAATGGCCTCTCCACTCGGCGTCCCGAACTTCTCCTCCGTGGGTTTCGCGATAACTCAAAATTTCAACGCCGATCACTTTTCCGTCGGCGGATAAGGCGGCGGCATAAGTAATAAATTCGTGCTTGCCGATCACCTCATCCACGATGAACCACCCCAAGAAACCACCCGCCTTCTCGACCCGCCAGACCCGCTGCTGGTCCCAGCGCTGGCTCATTCCCGAGATCGATTTGATTTGCTTCTTTTGGGAGGCCGTCAAAAGAACGGTGTGTTCTTTGAAAGTTCCCGCGTCGGGAAACAGCAGCTCTTGCGCCTGCGGAATGGATAGGTAATCCGCCGCGTAAACCGGGGCCACAATGGCCGCCGGCGACAACAGCGCTATCCGGACCCAGCTGCGCTTGTTCACGACTAAAAGTTAAAGCCGACTTTCAAGCGGACTTCTTGCTTGGTCTTTTCAATGAGGTGCAGATTGGAAATCGACTGATCCGCATATTCCTCGCCGCCTCCCGCGACCTGAGGGAACCAGGTCAGAGTCGCCCACCATTTCGACCCGCCGTAATGGAGTGACGGCCCGGCAAACAAGCTCCATCGCTCCTGCCCCACCTCGGTCTCGAATTCCGTTTCATACAGCGTTTCCGCGCCGATAAACCAGTTGGGGGCAAAGCGATAACTCAGTCCAGTCCCCAATTTAAATTCGAGTTCTACTTCAGGGTTTGTCGTCCATTCAAAATCCGTGGGCAGATCGTCAATCTCACCCCGGACGGCATAAGTCCCCTCGGTGGCCGCATTCCAAACCCAAATCAGCTGCCCTTCCATAAAATATTTCTGAAGCTGGAGCCCCGTTTCGAGGGAAGCGGTATCTTTTTTTCGGCCCGAATGAGGATCCAGCCAGGCGTAGTCCAATCCAAGAGTGCCGGACAAACCGATATTGTCTTTTGCCGGGGCCAGGAAATTGTACTTCAGCGCCGCTTCCATCCCGGAAAGTTTAGGCCCATACTCCTTGTCACCAGGCAAATATCCGTCGATGACCAGCCCTTTGGTGTCAATGCTCTGAAAATTCAAGCCGCCGGTTGCCGATAAACGATGGGTGACGCCGTATTCCGCTTCGGCTTCCAGATTCCAAGCCGTGTAATCACCCCTGCCTTTGCCCGACCTGAGCGTGGTCACCTCATAGAGTTCCCATGCCCCTTTCGGCAGCGTTTCGGATCCCTTCACATAACCAAACAGGTTTTCGTCGGCAAATGCCGATGATGCGAAAACTGCCACGCCCAGACACAACGCGAACCATTTCAAAAACTTCGTTAACTTCATTCTAGGGATCTCCTTGTCTTTTTGTTTTCAGCGTGGGGGCGCTGGACGCAGAGGTCTCCGCCTTTCTATTCTTATAATTGTCGATTTGAATCACCACGACGCGCTTGCAGCGCGAGCACTTCAACTCCAGCGCGAACTCCGGCAGAAGCTTTGCCAACAAGCGGCCGCAGCCACAGCGCAGTTCAGAGCCGCACAAACTTACTTCGATTGATCCGCTCACGCTCGGCTGCCGGAAGCTGCCTGAACCATCCATCCGCCTATGCCCGGACGCAGCACGATCAATCCTTCCTTATATAAACATCCGAGCGCCATCAGAAGCAGATCGCGTGAACAGGAACGCGAATCCGCAAGCGCTTCAGCCGGCAGCTTCCCTCCGCCGCGTTCCAAAGCCAGTAAAATTTCTCCGGATAAAATGCTCACTTCCGTGATGCTCATTGGATTCGCCTCAAAAAATGGTCGGCACGCGACGCAGGGTTATTCGGGGTCTCGCCATTCGGTATGATATTGAGACTTAATCTCAATTAGAGCACCGAAAGGCGCCTCTGTCAAGATTATTTTTTAAGCGGGACTTTCTCTATTTAATCAGCATTAAGAACCGGCCCCTTGTGATGGGCGCAGGTGCAGCCGGTATCTTCGGCGCAGCCACGGCAGCAATAATTATCTCCGTCGTCCATGTAACCTTTGCCGCCGTCCTCCCAGCTCTTGTCTTGCTGCATTCCGCAATTCGGACAACTTAACTTTGGCATCGTCAGACCCTCCTCTTTCTGAAGAACGTGTGGCTTCCTATTTTGACGGTCACTTCCATCTCTTTGGCCCAGCGAGGGAGGCCGAATTGTTCCACGTTTTCAAAGTGGGTGGCATTGCGCGTCAGATTAGATCCCTCCCGCGCTTTCTGGAGCGCCCGCCTTGCCTGCTGACGGGTCCAGTCCGGCTGTGCCAGCAAAAACTGATCGAGGTCCTTCCGCTGAATCCCTGAAAATCCGCGCACGCTCCATTCGCGGTTGCGCAGGACCTCCGCCACTCCGACCTTGCCTTCATACGGCTCTCCGGCCGCTTCTGAAATAATGACGGCCTCCAGAGTACTCTCCCGCCGCTGATCCACATGGGCCATCGCACTCCGTGCGATCAGGAGACTGCTCACCAAGAAACCGATCCCATAGAATACGGTGTTCTGTTTCATGGCTGTTCACGGCTTTCGCCGCTCGTAGGGCGGAATAGGTCCTCATCAAATTCGCGGCATCTCGACGCCGACGAAGATGGACCGCGCGATGAACCTTCCGCCGATGACCTGGTACTGAACTTTCACTTCTTTCCCGACTGACAATTCTTCCGGTTTCAATCGGAGGCCATCCGAAGAAATAATGGACGTCTCCTTATCAAATAAGAAACTGATTCTTCCGGCGCTGTTATTCTCGGTGTCGCCGGAAGCCGGGTAACGCATCGGCGGTTTTTGCACCGTCAATGTTCCGTGGGTCCGGTCAACCAGAGAAACTTTCCCGGTGGCGACCTGCTGCTGAGAGTCCGCCAGCGGCAGCGCATAAGCACTGCCAACGCTTAACAAAAAAATAAGCGCGCCCGCAATCAATCTTTTCATGGTTCCACCTCTTTTTTTTAAGCTCTTCTTTAAGGCAGCCCCGGACTCTTCCAATCGTTCATGGCGGGGGCAAATCGGGCTGCGGGCATCTGAATTGAGACCGATGTCGCCACCCGTTTATCGCCATGAACTTTATAGTGCACCTTGACGCGCTGGCCGCGCACCAGCTCCTGAAGCGAGGCGACCTGTCCCTCGAGTAAAACAACGGTCTCCGCGGAATCCAGCACCACATCGACAACGGCACTTTCCCCCGTATTCAGACGCAGCGTCAGGGAGGAATGATCCGGCTGCAGAGATTCAATGGTGCCCTCGGCGCTCCCTGAATAATAGGCGGTTGATAAACTGTTGTTGTTGCAAGAAGCTAACTCCAGCGTATTCACAACAACGATCCCCGCCATGATCACCACAGGTATCCATAGAAGCCTTTTTGTCTCGCTTTTTATCGGTCTCATCGGAGTACCTCCTTCCAATACTTTTCTCGCTATCCAATAGGAGATTACCGCATGAAGATAAAGCGAGGGTGAACTTTGCGTTACAACTTATTTATCTGAGACCGGTTCTAATCAGCCGACAGGCGGCGGAACAGAGGGAAACCGGACGGTAAAAATGGCGCCCTGCCCGGGAGGACTTGCGGCGGAAATCTGTCCACTGTGTACTTCGACAATCCAACGGCACAAACCAAGACCCAAGCCTGTGGATGGCATTTCGCTTTTTGAAGATTTTTTTCTGAAAAATCGATCAAAAATATGCGGGAGTTCTTCGGAAGAAATTCCATTGCCCGTGTCGCGCACTATAAGGCAGGCTTCTTTTTCCTGCAAACCCACCGTGAGTGTAATGACCCCGTGGGCAGGCGTATGCTTGATCGCATTATCCAGAAAATTGACTATCAGCCGTTCCAGCAAAAGGCGTTCGGCCTGGATCCAAACCGTTTGACGGTTTTGAATTTCGATCTGCACTAATTTTTTGCTGGCGATTTCCTGCCAGACAGTGCTGATTTTTCTTACCATGGCGTTTAAATTCACCAGCTCCCATTTCAGCGCCGTTTCAACCGCTTCGTTGTGCGCCAGCATCAACAACTCTTCAATGATGGCCGACATGGCTTCGGCTTTCTGCAGATGCATTTGCAGGACCCGCTGATACTCCTCGGGAGTCCGGGGCCTTCGCAGCGCTACTTCCAATTAGCCGCGAATCACCGTCAGCGGCGTGCGCAATTCGTGGGAAGCCGCGGCGCTGAATTGACGCAGCCGCCGGAAATCATTTTGGAGCCGCGCCAGCATATCATTGAGCGTCAACGACAGATCTTTTAATTCATCGGATGTTTCCGGAACGAAAATCCGTTCTTCGAGGCGCTGAGAGCTGATCCGTTTCGCCTGGGCAATCATAACGCCTACCGGTTCCAGCGCGGTAGCCGCCAGAAACAAACCGGCAGACCGGGCCGCGATCAGAATGGCTGGGATCAGCACCACCAATGAAAAAAGAAGCCGGTCGGCCAGAGAACCGGCCTGCTTCATAGAAACCGCCACCTGAACTAAATAGAGTATTCGGTCATTTTCAATCACGGGCCGCGTCACGACCCGGATTCGCTGGTCTTTTCTTTTAAAAGTTTCGTAGACTGTGTTTTTCTTCAGGCCTTCTGTTATAGCGTAGGGCGTCAATGGCAGATCCATCTGCCGAAAATTTTGCGAGGCGGTTAACAGGTGCCCGGCGCCATCCACCACCCGGAACCGCCGTTCTGCCGTTAAGGTGTCGGTTTGCCGGGCCCAGCGGCGCAATAACCCCGGAAGCTCCCCCTTTCCAACGCCCCCCGGAATGGCCACGGCCGGGGCATACTCCCAATTGCCTCGGGTTGCGTGGGTTGTTGATTGTTCCGCTTCACGGAAAGCAAAAATGGTGCCGGCGATATAGTCGGCCCTTAACACGAGCGTCTTATCGATATCCCGTGTAAGCCCCGTCACGACGGTCAGATAGAGAGCTCCGCCAAACAAAATCAGGATGGCCGCGAGGATCCGGATATACCAGAGCGTTAACACTTCCCGGATGGATTGCGGACCGGCTCTATTATTGATCATCAATCGTTGCCCTTCGGTTTACAGGCAGGCGGGACTCATTTCGTTTCGGGGGTTTTCAGCATATAGCCGCTGTCCCGAACCGTATGAATCAGTTTTTGATCAAAACCGTCATCCACTTTTTTGCGAAGGCGCGCGATGTGCACATTAATCACATTGGAGAATGTGTCGAAATCGTGCTCCCACACCTGCTCGGACAGCATGGTTCGCGTGACAACCTGGTTGGCATGGCGCAAAAAATATTCGAGGATGGCGAATTCGCGGCCGGTCAGCTTCAATTCGCGCCCGCCGCGCGTAACGCGATGGCGCAGCAGATCCATCTGCAGATCATCGACAGTCAAAACGGTGGAGACGACATCACCCCGCCGGCGGAAGAGCGCCCTGAGCCGGGCCAGCAGCTCACTGAACTTAAACGGCTTGGTCAGATAATCATCGGCTCCCAAGTTGAGACCGGTGACTTTGTCTTCAAGCCGGTCTTTCGCGGTAAGAATCAAAACAGGAAGGGTCAGGCGTTTTGCGCGCAGAGTTTTAAGAACTTCAAGACCGCCCACCTTGGGAAGCAGCAGATCCAGAATGATTAAATCGTATTTCTCCGTTTCGGCAAGAAAAAGGGCTTTCTCGCCGTCCGGCGCGAGGTCAACCGTGTAATGCTCTTCGCGCAGTCCGCGACGAATAAAACTGGAGACCGCCGAATCATCCTCTACCAGAAGAATGCGCATAAGAACCTCCTGAGAAATTATAACGCAGATAAATAATCTGTAACCTAAAATTCATCCGGTTTTTATCTGGCCAGGCTAAATTTATTCTAAGAAAAGGAGGCGCGCACAACCATGAGCCATAGAACCCTTTTAAAAAACAGTCTCTCCAGAACCAATGCGGCGCACGCGGAAGAAATTTCCGTTTTTTACCGTCCCCGGTGCGGCTGTCATTTTTGCGTGTCGATTCGGCACACGGCGGAATCTGACCAGATTCATCGCCGCTTGGCCGAGGCAGCAGCCTCTGGGGATGAAATTTGGTACAGCCGGATTCTGAAGGAATTCGGAGCACAGCGCTTAAAAGCGGCCTTTTGATTTCAACGCGCCAGCGCAATGGCTTCCACAATTTCGGCTAACTCACGCTCAACGGTACGCTCATCCACCGATCCTTGAATCTGCTTGGCATAAAGAGCAATATCCTTAAGCGACAAAATACCCACCAATTTCTCATCTTCGGCAACCGGCAGCCGATGGATGGCCGCCAATTCCATCAACTCGACCGCCTCTTCCACGCTCAGGTCAGGAGAAATCGTTTTCACTTCGCGTGTCATGCAGGCACTCACCGGCACCTGAGCCGCCGGAAGCGGTTCTTGCGACAGGCAGAGCGCCAAATCGCGGTCGGTGATGACCCCTACAATTTTCCGGGTCTGATGGTTCTCTACCACAGGCACGATCCCGCAATTGTGCTGCCGCATGATCTTGCCGGCAACCGCGCAATTATCTTTCGGCGTGCAGGCGGCCGGGTCAACCGTCATTAGCTCTCGAACTTTCATGGGATATCCCCCTTTGTTGGCGATCATTGATTTATTCCTCGCAGCTGGTGCAGGAGCAAACACAGCGGGTTCCTTCCGCGCAGCCCTCGCAACAATACAGGTCTTCCCCATCCTGAAACCCTTTCTCCTGCATCCACTGCTCGCAGGTTTTTCCGCACCCGCAACAAACCCTTTGTTCGCTCATGGACGGTTTCCTCCTTTATAAATCTTCCACGACAAATTCCGGCTCCATGACCGGCGCGTATCGCGCGGGAACCGGCACCGGGAATGTGATAATCTCGTAAGCGCCAATCACCGAACGGGCCACCGCGAAACCGATGCCTTTGACAAATCCCCAGGTTAAGCCCGCACCCGGTCCATCCGCTTTCCATGAATCGGACATCTGATTTGGAATCTCCAGCCAGCCAGTGGCCGCATTAGCGATTCCGCGAAATAGTTTATGGCCCATGCCAGATCCGGTTGTTTTTGGCTGAGTAACGACGGTTTCCTCCGCAAAACCAGCCGCTATCCCAACCATCAGAACCGCTATTATTCCCAACGCAACCATTCCTATGGTTTTACGCATGAGAAATCCTCCTTTTTTCTATTTCTAATTTTTTATCCAATCTTCTGTTGTCTGGTTGAATTATAGGGAATGAAAATAACGGGTAAGTGACTTTGACGTGACAGAATTGTAATTGAATGGACTGGAATCCTAAGATTTTTACACATTTTTCGGCAGAGATCAGGTAGACTTCATCTGCAAACCCAAATTCCACGCTTGGGGGAGGTGTTTGATGGGGTTTTTTGCACTGCCGGAATTTCAAATGGCTCCGTACGCCGCTCCACCTGTTTTTGTTGGAATGGCCGGTTTCTTTTTAGCTGTTTTTGTCCTCTTGCGTGAACGCTTTTCCCGCGCCAGCCTTCTGTTTGCCGCCTCCTGTTTTAGCGTCATGCTCTGGCTGGTTTCCTATGCCGGAATCTACGGCAGCGCCAATGCCGCCGACGCGCTGGCCTGGGTACGCCTGGAGCATGTCGGCGTTTCATTCATTCCTGCGGCGCTGACGCTTCTGAGTTTCAGCATCACCGGGCAGTTCCACCGGTTTCGGATCTGGTGCGCAGCGATAGTATTCTTATCCGTCGGATTTTGCATGCTTGCGCTTTTTAGCGACCTCTTTATCGACGGCTTAATCCGATACCCCTGGGGTTATTACAAACATTACGGCCCGATGGGGTTTCCGTTTCTTGTTTTTTTCTTCGGATCGCTGGTTTTATCGTTCGTCAATTACTGGACCGAACTTCACCGCACCGAATCAAAGCAGCGTAAAAAACGGCTGCGCTGGCTGCTGATCAGCCTCTCCATCGCCTATCTAGGCTCAATCGATTACCTGCCGGCCTACGGAATTCCGGTTTATCCTATTGGTTTTCTTCCGGCATTTATTTCAATGATCCTGCTGGCTCGGACCATCTGGCGCTATCGCCTGGTGGATATGGCTTCCGCGCTGGCCGCAGGACCGATCTTGCGAATGATGCCCTCGGCCTGCCTGGTCGTCGATGCGGAAGGGATCATTCAGATTGCCAACCCGTCGGCGCTGGCGATGTTCGGCTTTTCCGAAGAGGAGCTGATTGGGATGCCGCTGCGAAAATTGACAGAACTTCCCAAAGAAGCCCTTTCGCTGCCGGCAGCCGGGTCGCCGCCGCTGAGTTACGCTTCCGAATGGCAGCGGAAGCGGGGCGCGCCGATTGCCGTCAGCGTATCGGCCTGCAAGTTAACAATGGGCCGACAGAAATCGGTCGGCTCGATTTACATCGCGCTTGATATGACCGAACAGAAAAAAGCCCAGCAAGAATTGCGGGAAGCCCACGATCAGCTGGAAATCCGCGTGCAGGAACGGACAGCCGATCTGATGTCCGCCAACGAACGATTGAAGTCGGTGACGCGCGCGCTGCGCGACACCAGCGTCCGGTTAAAAACAATGGCGCTGCTGGATCCGCTGACCGAACTGCTCAATCGCCGGGGCCTTGAAGAAATTCTGGTCCGCGAAGCGGCCCGCGCGCGGCGAGAAGGCACCCCGATGCTGGCAATCCTTGTCGATCTGGATGACTTCAAGAAAATCAACGACACGCTGGGCCACGCGGTGGGCGATCTGGTGCTGAAAGAAACGGCGCGCTGCCTGAAAACATCGCTGCGCGGAACCGATCAGGCCGGCCGGATCGGCGGCGATGAATTCATGGTGTTGCTTCCGCAGACACGCGCCGCGGAAGGCGTTCAGGTGGCCGAAAAACTGCGTCTGGCCATCGCGCAAACGGCCATTGTTCTTTCGGAAAAAGAAACGGTGCGGGTCACCGGCAGCTTGGGCTTGATTAACGTGGGAACCCAGATGGCCTCCATTGATAAACTGCTGGCCGATGCGCATCGGGCTCTTTACCAAAGCAAATTCTCAGGAAAAAATCAGGTCACTTTCGATGAAGATCCCGGGTCGCCGGAACGGCCCCGGCCCGACCGTCTGGATGAGACGCTGCGCGAACTGTGCCGCGACGACCGTTACGTTGCGCTTGCGCAGCCGATCCTGCGCTTAAGCGACCGGCGTGAAATAGGCGTGGAGATGCTCTGCCGCTCTACAGTCGCTTCGTTCGAAATGCCTGATGATTTTTTCCGGCTCTGCATGGAAGCCAAGGCATTGACGCTCGTGGACCATATTTGTCTGAAAAAATGTTTGGAGGCAGCCCATCAACTGCGGCCGGAGCTGTGGTGCCATATCAACCTGTTTCCGTCGACGATCGCCAACACGCCGCTGACGCAGCTGCTGGACCTGTTTCATCAGATTCGCCCAGACAACCGGTTCTGCGTGGAAATCAGCGAGCAACAGATTATCGGAGATCCTTCGTATTTAAAAAAACCGGTGGAAGCCTTGCGGCGGGCCGGAATCCGCGTGGCGATGGATGATGTCGGGTTTGGCCGCAGCTGTTTGGAAAGCCTGATCTTGCTGGAGCCTGACATCATTAAAATCGACAAACGGTGCGTTCAAGGAATCGATAAGGACGGTTGGATGGAGCGGTCCATCAAACGGATGGGCAGCATCGCGCAGAGTCTGGGAACAGAGGTAATCGCCGAAGGGATTGAATCATCGGAGGAATTAGCCTGCATCAAAGCGGCCGGACTCCATTACGGACAAGGGTTCCTGCTGGGCAAGCCGGTCCCGCTCAAAAAAGCGGCGGTTCTATCCTCCCTCAAGTAAGCGCAGCAGCAGCATCACCACCATTCCAATAATCACCAGCGCGACCACCTTCCAATTGAAAGTCCGGTGCGCCTCCGGCAGCAGGTCCGCCGCCCCGATATAAATAAAATCTCCGGCGATAAATGCCAGCATTTTTTGCTGGAATCCATCCGGAATCGCTCCGGCCGCCAGCGCGCCGATTGGATACAACAGGCTGGCAGCGGCCAACACCCAAAGCATCGTCGACTGTTTCCACCCGGCCTCTTTCATGATCAGCGCTGAAGTGATCCCCTGTGGAATTTCATGCAGCACCACGGCAATCGCAATCGACGCGCCCAGCCAGGGATTGACCTGGTAGCCAACGACGATTCCCGCCCCATCCACGACATTATCCATCGCCATGCCGAGCACGGCCACCGGCCCAATCCGATGCGTGTGGCATTCGTCCTCACCGCAAGCGTGGATCATCATGAATTTCTCCAGCAGATAGAAGACCATGAACCCCAGCGTCACATACAGCGAGTTGGATTTCACATCGGCCTCGGGGAGCACATGGAAAAATGCAGCTGCCAGCAGCATGCCGGCCGCCAGCGCGATGATGTAGCGCGGCTGTATTTTGGTGGTCCAGCCCCGCAACGCCAGCCATCCGGCAATCAGGTCGAATGACCCGGCGATCAACGCGTAAAGATGCCCCATGTTAGTGCGGTTTTTCGCCGTAAAGTTTCAGCGCGACAGAGTTGATGCAGTACCGTTTCCCGGTCGGCGGCGGGCCGTCGTCAAAGACATGGCCCAGATGCGCGCCGCAGCGGGCGCAGAGCACTTCGACGCGGCGCATGCCGAAACTGGAATCGTCCTTGCTTTTCACGTTCAGCGGCGAGACCGGGTCCCAAAAACTGGGCCAGCCGGTGCCCGACTCAAATTTCTCGCCGACGGCGAAAAGGTCGGTGCCGCAGCCGACGCATTGATAAATTCCCTTGCCGGAAGCCGGAATCGCGCAAACATTGGAAAACGGCTGTTCGGTTCCTTTGCGGCGGGTCACTTCGTACTGTTCAGGCGTCAGCTGTTTTTTCCATTCGGCGTCCGATTTGATCACCGGCGCCATCTGTTCCGTTTTGCCGGTCCGCGCGTTGTAAATTTCAATCGTTTCCGTCATTTTTGTTTTCGCACCCAGAAAGATTCCGGTGGCTCCCAGTAATATGAGGGTTGCAATCGTCTGTTTTTTCATTCCAGCCTTTCCATTGCTATTGCCATTAGTGTACCAAAGCGCGGTAAAATAATCTTATGCGAAAAACACGAATTGTCGCCACGGTCGGACCGGCCTGCGCAAAAGAATCCTCACTGAAAAACCTGCTGATTGCGGGCGCCGATATTCTGCGAATCAACGCATCGCACACGACACCGGCCCGTCTGGCCGAATGGATTCATTTCATCCGCCGCGTTTCGGCATCTCTGAACAAAACCGTTGGTATCTTAGTCGATCTGCAGGGCCCGCGCGTCCGGACCGGCGCGCTGCGCGGCGCAGACCGGATTTTGCTGAAAAAAGGGGATGAGCTCTCGATCATCGCCGGCGCCAAAGAAAATTCCGGCACAGCGATTGCCACGCCCTGCCGCGAATTTGCCGGCATGGTCAAAAAAGGCGACCCGATCCTGATCGACAACGGGCTGCTGGAACTTCAGGTGCTTTCCGTCGAGAAACAGCGCGTCCGCTGCCGTGTTCTGCGCGGCGGAACACTGGGCGCCAATAAAGGGATCAACCTGCCGCATGCGCCGGTCACGCTGCCGCCGATGACGGCCAAGGACCTGGCCGATCTGGAAGTGGCCGCCCGGCTGGAGGTTGATTTTATCGCGCTCTCGTTCGTGCGCAGCGAAGCGGACCTGGAAGCGCTTAAAAAATGGCTGGCGCGCCGCGGCAAAGAAATCCCGGTCATCGCTAAAATCGAAAAGCCTTCGGCCGTCAAACGGATCAAGCAGATTTTGGCCGTCGCCGACGGGATCATGGTGGCACGCGGCGATTTGGGCATCGAAATGGGCGTGGAGAAAATTCCGGCCGTGCAGAAACAATTAATCGCGCGGGCGCATCGGGCGCAGCTGCCGGTCATTACGGCCACGCAGATGCTGGAAACAATGATGGAAAGCTCCCGCCCCACGCGCGCCGAGGTATCCGATGTGGCCAATGCCGTCTTCGACGGAACGGATGCCGTGATGCTCTCCGGGGAAACATCGATCGGTAAATACCCGATTCCGGCTGTACGAACGATGGCCACGATCATCCGTGAAGCGGAACGGCACAGCCGGCGGCCTTCGCACGAACACGCGGCCGAACTCGCATCGAAAAAAGATCTGTCGCCGGTTTACGCCATCACGCAGGCCGCGCTGGAAGCGGCCGAACATTCCAAGGCGCGCGCCATTGTTGTCTTTACGCGTTCCGGAAAAACCGCACGGCTCATTTCAATTCTCAGCCCCGCCTGCCCGATCATCATCATGACGGCGTCGGAACGAATCAACCGGCAGCTGACGCTGCTCAAAGGGGTGATTCCTCTGCGGATGAAGCAGTCGGCTAACACCGACGAAATGATCCGCACCGCCGACGCAACGATTCTGAAAGCGGGTCTGCTCAAGAAAGGGGATGGGGTGGTTGTCGTTTCAGGAAAACAGGCGCTTCCGGCCGCCCGCTACATGGCAAAGATCCACTCGATCGGCGAGCGGTTCCTGGGGCGGTAAACGGCAGGTTTTGTTTCTTAAACTGCGCGGTTAAAAATCCAGCTGAACGGCTTTTTCTTCGCCTGGGCCATTAACTGCGCTTCACTCCGTTCGGCCAGTCCTCGGTAACGCTGCGCCAATCCGCCAAGATAATCCTGGGCTTTCGCCGCATCACCGGTCAATCCGGAAAGTTCGGTGATTTTCCAATAGCCGACCAGGTGATCAATGATATCGGCGTAATCGCGGACCGTGTAAACGCCGATCCGCTGTGCCACGACGGCAAACTGTTGATACAAATCTTCCGGTCCGCCGTCACTCATTAAACGGGCCGGCATCGTCACGGTATTTTTCATCATCTGCGCGAATGCGAGTACACCATCGGCAGGATCTAACTCAATGATTTTTCCGGCAAACCGTTTGTAGGCCTCTTCGTGCCGCGATTCATCGCCGGTAACCAGTGCGCAGATTTTTCCCAGCGTCGGATCACCGATCTGATTGGCCAGCCGCGCCGTATTGCCGTGCGAAATCTTGGTGGCCCGCTCCTGGAAAGAGGTGTAGATCATTCCGTAATAAGGATCATTGCCGGTTTTTGGGTCGAAACCATTGGCAAGCAAATAGTGTGTCGTGGTTTCGAACGCCCGCATATCGATCCGTCCGGACAAATAAAGATACTTATTCAAAATCTCGCCGTGCCGGTTTTCTTCAGCGGTCCAGCCGCGGCTCCAGCGCGCCCAGGGGCTGTCGGAAGCGCCGGTCATATCTTCAATGCCGGGATGCCGGTTCAGCATCGTCTGATAGCTGGGAAGCGCTTCTTCGGTGACCGTATTGCCTACCAGCACGATCAACAGATCATCGGGAACGGCCCGCGCCTGCTCGCGCAAAGCTTGAATTTGCTCGTTCCAGCCATCCGAGGTCATGTCGGGCAAGATATCGGATGGCTGCCAGCTGTCAGAAACGGTTTTCAATAGTGACAGGTTTTCTTCAACGAACCCTTCCATGTTTTTAACGACCTCTGCATGCGATGACATGGCTATTATTATAGGGGAAAGATTGCCGCACGGAGGGGTTATTTGGAGGTATACTTATTACGGCGGGGTTAAACAACGGTTCAATAATCCCCGCCTAATGAGGTGAACGATGAAGTACGGCAGTAACTAGACGGGCGGGTGCTTACTCCGGAATACCCCGCCCGTTTAGTATTTTTGGATCCCCGCGGGCAGCTCCGGAATAATTCCCATCTTCGCGTAAATCGGCCGAATGATCTGGCGCAGCGTCGGCAGCTGCCGCACAAAAACCAGCGCGCCCAGAACGCAGCCGCTGCCGGCTAATAAAAGCGCCGTTGAGATGCCGGCGTGATCGGCGACAAACCCGGTCAGTAAACTTCCCCACGGCATCATGCCCATGAACGCCATGGTGTACAGGCTCATCACGCGGCCGCGCTTGTCGTCATCCACCAATGTTTGCAATACGGTATTCGCGGCAGCCAGCTGAACGATCATTGAAAATCCGGCCGCGGCCAGCAGCACCAGCGCCAGCCAGAACGGGCGCGCCACCGCGAACCCGATCAACGCCGCTCCAAATAAAACCGAGGCCGCGGCAATCAGCCGGACCAATCCGCGCACGTTCCGGCGCGACGCCAGAAAAATCGCGCCGGCCAGCGAACCAACGCCCGACGCGCTCATTAAAAACCCCAGCGTGTGCGGGCCGCCGTGAAAAACATCGCGCGCGGCCATCGGCATTAAAACCGCGTACGGCAAACCCACTAAGCTGACGAACGCCACCAGAAGCAAGATCGACCGGATCGGCACGAATTTAACGGCATACGAAACGCCTTCCATCATTCCTTTGATCAATCCGGTTTTGGAAGCAGCCGTTTTGGGACCCAGATTCCGCATCGCCAGCAGCGTCCAGATGACAGCGATGTAACTGACGCCGTCGATCAGAAAACAGGTCCCCTCGCCGCCGGCAGCGATCACAAATCCGGCGATGGCCGGACCGATCAGCCGCGCGCCGTTGAACATTGATGAATTCAACGCGATCGCGTTGCTTAAATCGTTCCGGTGGTCAATCATCTGCACCACGAACGCCTGCCGCGCCGGAACATCAAATGCATTAACCAATCCCTGCAGAACGCTCAAGCAGGCTATCTGCGTGACGGTAATCCGGCCGGAGATCGCCAAAAAGGCCAGCGTCAGCGACTGCACCATTGAAATGATCTGCGTGGTAATTAAAATACGGCGGCAATCGTTGCGGTCGCTCCAAAGCCCGCCCAGCGGAGCCAGAAGAAACGTGGCAATCTGTCCGGTAAACCCCACGATTCCCAGCCAAAGCGCGGAACCGGTTAAGCGGTAGACCAGCCAGCCGGTCGCCACCTGCGTCATCCAGGTACCGGTCAACGAAATGCTCTGCCCGAAAAAAAAGAGCCGGTAGTTGCGGTATTTGAGCGCGCGCCCAATCACGCCCAGTTTTATCAAATTAAGAAAACCGGGCTTTCTCAATCCGGTTCAAGCTTTCTTGTTTATGGATTCGTTCGTCCAGTCCGATGCGGCGAAACAAATCGGCCAGCGATGGATAACAACCGTACTCCTGCTCAAAATCGCTGATGAACGGTTCCTTTTCAAACGCCGGATTTTCCTCGACCAGCAGCATATATTCGTGTTCGGCATGGTCTTCAAAATCCGCGTTAAGCCCATAGCTCCAAGACGGCCGGATCACATAAAGCAGCCAGCTGATCTGATAATAAACGAACGCGATGATTTGCGGAACAACGCGGTAGAGCAGAAAATTTTCGGAAATCTCCCTGCGCTGGACCAGTTCTTCCAGAATGAGCAGGTGCCATTGTTCATTGTCCTGCTGGGCGCGCGCTTCTTTGATGAATTCGAAGATGCGGCGGGCAAAATTGGGCATGCTGTAGGTGTGCGTCATCGCAATGTAAGCGACATGTTCCCAAGACTGGTAAGGAACGCGGGCGATCAGCTCCAGAACCTTGAATTTCGAGAGTGTGCGCTCGCGGCCGTAAAAAAGATCCATCGTGATGAACAACAGGCGGGCCGGCAGTCCGTAATTGCGGCGCGGCGCCGCCAGCGTGGCGCGCTGTTCGGCTCTTAGAAGTGCGGGGTCTCTTACGAAAAATGCGTCGGGCGGTTCCATCTGTTTTTGTCTACCGGATACGCGAGCGTCCCAGGCCGAATAGATCGTTCGATTCCTGGTCACGCGGCAATTCGACGGAAAGTTCAAGCGCCTGTCCGCGCTTTGATACCGAGGCGCGCGTCGCCACCGGCAGATAAACCACGGCGATCACCTTGCCGCGGAGCCAAACCGCGTGCGGCGCCAAATGAAGCCGGCGCAGTTCCGGCCAATAGGGGTTCAATTCGGAAATCGGCAGCGGCCGCGGTCCGCCGACAATAAATTCAAGGCGGTGATCCCCGTTTTTACGTCGGATCGGGTTGAGCGTCCAGCCGATATCGGCCGCCGCTTTCGGAACGACCACCACCGCGTCAATCCAGCTGCTGGTTCGGGGCGAGACTGACCGGCGCAACAGCAAGCGCGCGGTATCTTCACCGCGCTGAATTCGATACTGCAATGACGGTTCAGTGCTGGAGCGCTGAATCCAGGCGCCCTCCGATTCATAAGCAAAAACCGGCTGCGCCATTCCAAAAACAGACAGCATGAAAAATAGTATCGGCCACCGCTTTGCCATCAGAAACCCTCCACTGTCTTTTATTGTACCACCCGCAAATTAAGGCCAAAAACAGACTTTGTGCTTTTGTGCAAACGGACAATCCCTCTTCCCTTTTTGCCTATGCAAAAGCGATACTTCTATTAGGCAGACAAAGAAACAACCGGAGGACGCTATGAATATGAAGAAGATTCTGATCATAGACGATGATGCGGAAGTCGGCCAGGTCACCGGTGAGAGCCTGGTAGCCACCGGCCATTATTATGTGCGCGTGGCCACGCGCGGCGACCAGGGATTACAGCTTTCCCGCCAGTATCATCCGGACTTAATTCTGCTCGACATCGCCATGCCCGGCATGGACGGGTTGTTGGTTCTGAAAAAATTAAAAGAACGGCTGGACACCATGTCGATTCCGGTCCTAATGCTCAGCGGGAAAACAGACAACGATTCGAAACAGCAGGCCGCCCAGCTTTATGATGACGGCTATATTGAAAAACCGGTATTGGTCCAGGATTTAATCGCACGAATCGATAAAGCGATGGCCGGCCGATAAAATCAGCGACTCCACTGCAACTAATTATTTTCCCGCGGATAAAATCTTTTCCACATAAAAAGAAAATCTGTCTTATACTGAATGACAAAGGAGGGCATTGTCCATGGTAAAGAAAAAAGCTGCTAAGAAGAAGACGGTTGCCAAGAAAAAGAAGGCTGGCAAGAAGCGTTAGTTCTTTAGGGCAAAAAGGCGGAAGGAAAATTCCTTCCGCCTTTTTTATTGAGGGTTCGCCAGCTCTTTGCGGACCTGCTGCTCGAGACGATAAACATAATCGGAATACGTTCCCGGATAGTGCGCCACGGCCCCGTTACGAACTTCTAGAATTTGCGTCGCCACCATATTGACGAATGTGCGGTCGTGGCTGATGAAAAATAATGTCCCCTGAAATTTATGCAGTGCAGACCCCAATGCTTCAACCGTTTCGAAATCGAGATGGTTGGTCGGTTCGTCGAGCAACAGGATGGATCGCTTCATTAACAGCAAACCGGCCAGACACAACCGCGCGCATTCGCCTCCGCTGAGTACCGCGATTGATTTGCGGACATCATTTCCTTTAAACAAAAACGATCCGGCCATGGCCAGCAATTCCTGACGTGAAACGGAGGGAGCCGCGCACTTTTCCAAATGCGTGAAAACATCCTGCGTTTTATCAAGCGCCGCCACCACATGCTGCGCGTAATAAGCCACCTCGCAATGGAACCCCCACCGCATCGTTCCGCCGCGCGCCGGCAAATCACCGGCAATCGTCCGCATGAAAGTGGTTTTGCCCTGCCCGTTTTCTCCGAGAATCGCGATGCGCGCGCCATGATCGGCATCGACGCGGATTCCTTTCGCCACCAATTTCTCCGGATAACCGATTTCCAGATCTTTGCAGCGGAACGCGACGCCCTGCCGTTTCGGCAGTTCCGGAATCCGGATATGCACATTGCTTTGCGCTTCGGCGATTTCGATCGTTTCAAGTTTCTCGATCTGTTTCATTTTAGAGCGGGCCTGACTGGCTTTGGAAGCGGTCGCGCCGAAACGGTCGACGAACCGCTGCAGCTGTTTGCGCTTTTCCTCAACACCGCGGTTGTAATTGACGGCTTGTTGCTCCTGTTCCTGCTTGAACGTTAAATATTCAGCCACCGTTCCGGGGTAAAGCGTCAGCTGGCCGTTTTCGGCTTCCAGTGTATGATCGCAGGTTTTCTTCAAAAATTCGCGGTCGTGCGAAACAATGATGAATCCGCCGTTGAAATCCTGCAGAAACTCTTCGAGCAAGATGAGTGTTTTTAAGTCGAGGTAGTTGGACGGTTCATCGAGAATTAAAAAATTGGGGTCGCTCAAAAACATCGCGGTCAGCTTCATGCGCGTTTGATAACCGCCCGAAAGGCTTTTTACTTTCATGCCCAGCTGATCGTTGCTGATTTGGAACCGCGCGGCCAGTTCGCCGCAGCGCCAGGCCTCTTCGCCGGTATAACGCGTCAGGAACTCCAGAACCGTTTCAGCGTGGGTAAATGGATCGTGCTGTTCCAAATAACTTAACCGCAGGTTATTGCTTTGGATCACCTGTCCGTCATCGGCGGCTTCCTGTCCGATAATAATTTTGCACAGCGTTGATTTGCCGGCGCCGTTGCGCCCGATAAATCCGGCTTTTTGTTCGCTGTTGAGCGTGACGGTGGCGTTGTCAAAAATAACGCGCGCGCCGTAGCTTTTGTGGATTTCTTTGAGTTGCAAAATGGCAGGCTGCATGTCAGTGACGGCGAACTATGATGAAATCGCGACACCCTTCCTGACCAACAGGTCCCGCACTCCGCGAATCACAGGGAATATTTCCTGGTTCCAGTCGGCGCCCTGGTTATCGTGCGCTTTCTGTTCCAGCTCCATAATCCAGCGGTCCTCGGCAAAAATACCGTCGGTAAACCAGACGATCGCCGGCCAGAGCAGATGGATCAGTCCGGGAATCGATGGTTTGCGGATCATCATCAATCCAAAGCTGTGGTTTGCTTTTTGCGCACGGTCGGTCGGCACATAGGCCAGCCAAAGATCGAGCGACGGTTTCTCCTGCTCGGCGCTGGTAAACTGCAGCGTCTGATACGGGTATTGCGTGCGGATCGTCATTAAATCATGCTCGCGCAGCTTGGCCGCTCCCTCTTTCTTGCCGATCATGAACCGCTCGCCCAGCGACTGCTTTCCGCTCACGCGCTTGAAGGTGTACGAAGCTTCAAACCAGTCGTCACCTGATTTGGAACCCAGCAGCGTGGGCCGAATCCCTCCCATCAACTTGCGGTGCAGAAACTGGTGATTCATATCGAGCAGATTTTCATGCATGAAGGAGTAGTGGCACTTTACGTCGCGGTCAAGAATTCGCGTTTTATAATGGGGATCCTTCTGTGAGGGAACCTCGGGAAACCGTCCCTCAGCCTTGGCCGGGTCGCCCGGAAAAATAAACAGAAGCCCGTACGCTTCGCGGCACGGATAACTTCGGACGCCATTGGGAAGCGCCTCCCGTTTGTCGAGATAAGGAACGCCGATGCATTTGCCGGACTTATCGTAGGTCCATCCATGATACCCGCAGCGGATCTGTTCTCCGGCTACGACGCCGACGCTGAGCGGAACCTGCCGATGCGCGCAGCGGTCTTCCAGCGCAAAAAGAGCGCCGGTTTTGGCGCGAACAATGACAATCGGCTCGCCGGCAAATACGGCGGCGATCGCCTTGCCGGGCTTGAGCTTATGCGAGCGGGCTACAGGATACCAGTAATCGCGGTCAATGCCGGCTTTTCGCAGGTCGATAATATCAGTCGGACGCATGGTTGTTTCCACGCTTTATTGTACCATTTCAATTTGCAGATGCATTAGGTTGCCGCTTCCCTGCTTCTCATAGCCATTCATCTGAATGGGGTTATTAAAACCCGGCCCGTCCAGAACCAGCGTATGGTATTCGCCGTTCTCTCCGCAAAGGTCCAGTCCGGTTTCCGCGGCAATAACCCGCAGTTGTTGCAGCGTTTCGAGCGTGATTTCTTTTCCCAGCCAGTCGTTTGTAAACCACGGTTTTTTTACGCACGAAAAAATGATTTGGAATTTTTTTTCTATGAGCCGGCTCATTAACTCACTTCTATCG
This sequence comes from Candidatus Omnitrophota bacterium, assembly GCA_023248155.1. Lineage (GTDB taxonomy): Bacteria > Omnitrophota > Gorgyraeia > 1-14-0-20-64-10 > 1-14-0-20-64-10 > JAHFFE01. The sequence goes on from JAHFFE010000001.1 coordinate 51,849, forward strand.
CGGCCCCAGAGCGGCGTTACTACCTCAACACCGGAACCTTGACTGCACTGCCGAATCCAGTTCGGGTGACCCTCTACTTCGGCGATATCACCCGTCACCAGAACTTCAATGCCATACTGTTCGTTTAAAGAACGGATCGCTCGTTCATACCCATCGCGAAACGGTTCGTGGATAATCATCGTCTGGTGCGGAAGGTTCATCGCTGCGGCCTGAGCTTTCATGAAACCAACGGGGTGCGCTAAAAATTCAGCCCGCTCCGGAACAAATGTGACCAGCCGGTCGATCACATATCCGGCCTGACGCGCCTCGTAAAGCGCCAGCCCGCAATCTTTTCCGCCGGTCCAGGCCACTGCTGTTTTCAAGCTACAGCTGGGCAAGCGCATCGTGGGCTTCGGCCACGATCAAAAGTAGGGCAATGACTATTTCTTTCATCTTCCCCACCCGCTAACTAAGCCAAAACATACCAAAGCAGGTTGCGCACAGCAAGAGAGCGATCCCCGCAAGGATGGCCAGCCCAACGAAAAACCCGGTAACAACACGGCCATATCCTTTTTGTTTCAACCACACGAAAAGAATGATCGTTCCTAGCAAATAAAAAATCCACAGCCAATTAAACGATAGGCTTCCAAAAAACAAGGGCAAAATAAAATAACTGATAGGCAAGATAGACCATAACGCAAAAAGAGCCATTCCCCGCAATATTTGTTTTCGTTCATCAGGCATTAATTTTTCATCCTTCTTCCAAGCCATCACGATAAATCCGATTGTAATAAAAAGGAAAATAAGGGAAACATAGAAAGAATTCAATCGCCAGCTCGCCATCAATAAATAGAATATATAGAAAAAACCTATTATGATGCTCTTCCATATTAAACCTAGTACCATTCTTGGCGTTTTTTCTTTGTTTTTGTTCTGTGGTTCATCCGACATTGGTTTTCTCCTCCTGTAGGCGGCGGAGCGGGGCTAACCGCGTTTGCTCCAGATCATCCCGATAAAACAGGTTGTAGGTATCAAACGGAATAAGCCGTCCATCCGGATGCGCAATATGAACACAGGTTTTTTTGACGGATCGGACATCAAATGAATGCGCGTCGATAAACTGCACGATTAAAATGCGAAACAGGTTTTGATAGGTAATCCCTTGCGGCAGCGCCACTTTCGGCAAACAGCAGAGCAGCTCCTTCAAACGGGAAAGACCCGCTTGGGGGGAGTTGGCTGTTGAGAATAATTTGAAAACGCCCTGCCGGACCACATCATCTTTCTCGTAAACAATCGTATTGCGGCCGCCTTCGATAAGGACTTTTGGATCAATCAGTCCGGTCAGAGGAATCACGCGTCCATTAAGCTTCAATGCGTAGGCCATCGCCAAACTATCCGGATGGCACGGAACCGGTATCAAATCCTCCGGTTTGAAGATCGAACTCTGTTCCAGAATTTTCCGACGGACTTCAGTGAGTGTAAGCCTGTCGCGCGCTGGATCATACCCTTCCAACCGCCCAGCCGCTTGAATCGGTTGAAATGTAACGCCGCGAACGCACGGCTGTTGAACAGCATATTCTATAATTTGACCCAGCTCGCCGTCGTTAAGGCCTTTTTTCAAAGTGACCACCAGCGTGGTGGAAATACCCAGCCGGTTCAACCGCTCCAACGCTTTTTCACGGATGGAACGCAAGTCCGCGCCACGCAATTCTGCAAGCGCCTCTTTGCGAAAAGAATCAAACTGTAGATAGACTTCAAACCCGGGCATATAGCTGGACAAACGCTTGGCGAATTCCTCGTCCTGCGCGATCCGAATTCCATTGGTGTTAACCATCAAATGCTTGATCGGCCGGGTCTTGGCCATATCCAGAATTTTGAAAAAATCGGGGTGCAGTGTCGGTTCCCCGCCAGAGATTTGCACGATGTCCGGTTCTTTCTCGTTGCGCACGATGGCGTCCAGCATCTTTTCGACCAGCGCAAGGTCCCGGTGTTGAGGGCGCCCCGGCCCGCTGCCTGCATAGCAGATGGGGCATTCCAGGTTGCAGTGGTCGTTGATTTCCAGCAGCGTGAGGCAGGAATGCTGCTCGTGGTCTGCGCACAATCCGCAATCGTACGGGCAGCCCCATTTAACCGGCGTGTTGAACTGCATCGGCATTTCGGCCGGCTTAATGAACACCTCGCGGCAGCGGCGGTAATAGTCAATGTCATCGGCAATCAACACTTTTTCGGAGCCATGCTGCGGGCAGCGTTTCACCATAAAAACATTGCCGTCCTCAAACAGAATTTTGCCCTCAACCTTCTGAAAGCAGGTGGAGCAGATCGAAACTGCTACATCGTAAAAAAGGTAAGGTCGTACACGTTCGCTCACGATCGGTTGGCCTCCTGCCCATAGAACAACTGTGGAATATCACGGCGATAATAGACCAACACAGCAACACAAACCCACTGGATAGCGGTAAGTCCGAGAAATGGAACCGCCGGCTTGAGAAAATCAACAACCAGCCGAAAACCCATGTAGGCCACCATAAACGCCTTGAATAACTCCCCTTCTCGGTGCGGCTTACGGCCAAGCCGCCAAAGCCAAATCGTCAGTGCAATCATAAAGAGAATCTCGTAGATCTGTACCGGATGACGCAAAATCCCATCTCCAAAATCAACCCCCAAGGGAAGTTGGGTTGGTAAGCCAAAAGTGTGATCGCTTAGGCCCGTCAGAAAACAACCGATCCTCCCAATGGCGATTCCTGCCGCCAAAGGAATCGCGAACAGATCTCCTGTCGGACGAGTCACGCCTATTCGCCGCTTCATCCATTCCACAGCCAGCAATCCTCCGGCCAGCGCTCCAACAATCGTTTTCCCGCTAATCAAATAGGCCGGATGATGCCAATTCTTCAGTGTCAGGCCAGGATCTACAAACCAGAAAAGGATTTTGCTTCCGGCCGCCGCCCCGAGAATTGCCGCGGCAATAATGGTCATCCGCTGGGCATAACCGAGAGTGTCACCGGTGCGGGCGCGCTGCCAGAAATAAATTCGCGCCGCAATAAAATAGGAGAGCGTCTCAAAAAACAGATGCGGGTGAACTCGCCAAGGACCGATACTCAGATAAACCGGAAATGTCATTATTTGCCCCGCATAAACAGTATTGTTTCAAATAGAAAAAGCCCAATCGTGATCAAGATGACCTGCAGGCCAAATCCCGCGGCAGGACGAGGAAGCGTAAGAAGTTCCACGCTCCATTCCGGTTTTAATGAAATTACTTTGAGCGTTTCGCGGACAGCGAGCGCAATGATCGCCCCGCTGACGAGCATTGTCAGCATGTGGATCAAATATTCAAGCGGAGGAATCCCGCCCAAAGAAGAACGGCTCTTCGGTTCCAGAAGAACATCTGTCAACGAATTGATTAGATCGGCTAGCAACAACAGCGGCAGGACAAGGGCATAAACCCCTTGTGCGTGGACAAACATCACCCACAAAAGAATAGTGAGAAACAAAATTTCGCGAAAGAGATGGGTAATCTGCTCTCCCCGGCTGGAGACTTGCTTATATAACCGGAAGCGGTAAATATGAAAATAACCAACATCCAGAACACCTAAAAGCGAAAATCCGCACATCAGATAAAACAAATTCTGCATTGCGCCTCCAAATTCTTATCTTTTATTATAACCGGGAAAGCGCATCCACAGCTTCGGCATGGCCCGGATCAAGCGCGATCGCTTTTTGAAACGCCTGTTTGGCTGCGGAGCGATTCCCCAGGCCCAAATAACACTTGCCGAGCGTTGTAAAAGTTCCGGCATCGTTGCCGCGCACGGCCTGTTTCAGCAGAGGCGCCGCTTCTTTATACCGTTCCTGTTGGACATACAATTTTCCCAGGCCGGCGTAAGCGGCCCAAATACCCAGGTCCATTTTGATCGCATCCTGATATTCCTGCTCAGCCTGCATATACCGCCCCCACTGCACATGCACATCGGCCAGTGCCGTGAGCGCTTCGGCATATTCAGGAAAAACTTCCAGCGCCCGCTTAAACTGTTCCTCCGCGGCCAGCCAGTCCTGCTGCGCGTAATACTTCCGGCCCTCTTCCAAGAAAACAACGGCCCCTTTCCGGTTGTCGAACCGGTTGAGCACCGTCAGTACTTTTTTGACGGTGGGCGCCTCGGCCACATCATCAATCGCGCGCTGCCCCCGCAAATATTCGGTTACCGTCGTTACCACGCGGATCCGCTCATCATCCACGGGATGCGTGCTGAACATCGGCATTCGCAGCAGCGTAAAGGTATCGTATTCTTCCTTGGCTTTTTTGTATTTCTGGGCGGCGGCCCGGCAGCGGTCGTCGCCGCTGCCTTCCGGAATCGTGGTCGATCCGCAGGCCGATTCCATTTCGTATTTGGCTTCCTGCAGTTTGCTTTCCAGTTTTTGTTTTTGTTCCTCGTCCTTTTTCATCGACCGCTTGAAGAACCGGATCAACCCCTCCGGATCGTACCCGGCATGGTACGCATCAATCGTGCCGAGAATATCGGCTTCGCGCTCATGCTCGCGCGAATAGGCCGTGATCATCATCACAGCGCCGACAGCGGCCATATTGCCGGCATCTTTGTTTTTAGAAAACGCGCCAATCGCCAAAGCCCCCACCTGTCCAAGCAGTTGCGGCAATGCCGACCGGCTCTGGTGCCCCGCGTCGACATGACCCAGCTCGTGCGCGAGAATACCAGCCAGTTCGTCGTCGTTCTCCACTTCTTTCAAAAGCTGCGAAAACACATACACATACTCGCCGCCGGCGACAAACGCGTTGACCTGTTCCGACTGCAAAATGCGGACGGTTGGATGCAGCTGTTTCTTGTGAACGAACGGGAGCAGCCGCGCGACGATTGCTTCGGTGCGCGCTTTGGCCGCCGGATCATCGGCCTCCTTAAACTCTTTCATTACTTCCTTGTCAAATTCCTGGACGTTCTTTCTCTGGGCCTCGGTCAGCTCCTTGCCCAACTCTCGCTCGAGTGCCAGCGGATGAAGATCCATCGCCACCATCATTTCGCGGCGGGCATAGGCCGTGCATCCTGACGACAACGGTAAAATGGCAAGCAAAACAGCCCAGACAATTTTTTTATGCACGCGCCTTATCCTTTCGTTTCTGTTGATAGCGGAAACAATCGATCAGGTGATCATCCACCATGCCGGCAGCCTGCATGAACGCATAACAGATCGTCGAGCCGACGAATCGGAAACCGCGTTGTTTCAATTCCTTGCTCATCCGGTCGGAAACTCCGGTGCGGGCCGGAATCTGTTTCATCGTTTTCCAGCGGTTGCGCTGAGTTTTTCCGCCGGCCAAGTCCCAGATATACCGGTCGAATGAACCGAATTCATTCTGCATTTTCAGAAATACATGCGCATTCGAAACGGTTGATTCTATTTTAAGCCGGTTGCGGATAATTTCAGTGTTTTTCAGAAGCGTCTGGATCTTTTTGCGGTCGTAGCGGGCGATTTTGCGGGCATCAAAATGGTCGAACGCTTGGTGGAACGCGGCGCGCTTCTTCAGCACAATCCACCAGCTTAAGCCCGCCTGCATCGCGTCGAGCACCAGAAATTCAAACAGCTTACGGTCATCATGCAGAGGAACGCCCCACTCGGTATCGTGGTATTGCTGCATCAGTTCAGGTTGGCGCGCCCAATCACACCGCAGTTTCGTTTTCACAAATGACTATTTTACTGCGCGCAGCCCCTCAGCGATAGAGACCGCTATGAACGCCCCTTGCGGGCCGGTGCCCGCTGCATGCGAGGAATTCGTGCTTTGCGGACATTTTCACTGGGTGCGCGTTTTTGCTGCAACTTATGTTTTTGCATTTTTTTATCCCCCGATGAAATTGCCTTATAATGGTTCTATGGGTGCGCTCAAGCAATCACTGCGTGATCTTCACGGCCACCGGAAAGAAATTCCATTCCTGCTGTTTTTGGCAACGGGCGTTTTGCTGGCCGGGCTTTCGCTGCCGATTCTGACCGTTGAAAAAACTGTTTTCTGGCGGCATTGGGAAAACCATTATTCGGTTTTCATCGGCATCATCGAGCTGGCCAAGGGCGGCGACTGGCTTCTGGCATCCATCCTGTTCTTTTTCTCGATGGTTTTTCCGTTCGCGAAGCTGTTCATGTTGGCCGTCCTCTGGTATTCGGAGTGGACAAAACAACAACGAGAAAAAGCGCTTCATTGGCTGGGCCTTCTCGGAAAATGGTCGATGCTCGATGTCTTTGTGGTGGCCATCTTCATCGTGGCCGCCAAATTAAGAGGCTTAACCGAGGTCCAGCCAAGAATCGGCATCTACATCTTCTGCCTGGCCATCATCCTGTCCATGCTGACGACGATGGCTATAGAAAAACTGGCCCAGCAGAAAACCTGAACCGTTCGGTTTTTATCCGAACAGACCGATGATTCCCACCAGAATCAGATAAATCGCCACGATGTAATTCAGCAGATGCGGCATGACCAGAATCAACATGCCCGCAATCAGCGAAGCAACGGGTTGCAGTGTGATATGCATTTTGTGTTCCTCCTTTTTTAGCCGGCCTTGGTCGGATCCAGCGTTGTTAATATCTTTGCCAGATCGTCGGCATGTTCTTCTTCAGACGCCAAAATTCCTTCCAGCATCCGCCGCGTCGTCGGATCATTTTCTCCAAGATAACGGATCATTTCCGAGTACGATTCAATGGCGATTCGCTCGGCAACCAAATCTTCCTCGACCATGCTGATCAATGAGTCGCCTTCTTTGTACTCCGAATGACTCCGGGTCGTCAGCCCTTCCGGATTAAAATTGGGCTCCCCCTGCAATTGCGTGATGCGCGCAGCGATCTGATCGGCATGGGCTTGTTCTTCATTGGTATGCTCAAGAAATTCCTGCGCAACCGGCTCGGCATGAATTCCTTGCGCCATATAATAATGACGTTTGTAGCGGAGCACGCAGACAATCTCCGTGGCCAGCGCTTCATTCAGCAGTCGGAGCACTACATCGCGCTGGGCTTTGTACCCTTCCGTGACGGAACCCTGCTTAATATGCTTGCGCGCGCGAAGCCTTAACTCTTTGATGTCAGAGAGGAAACCGTTCGTTGTTGGTGTTGTTTTAGACATGACCGGTTCTCCTATTTACCCTTTGCCTGAGAACTCTCCGGTACCAGCGTCTCTCCGCTGGGGTGAGCCTCTTTCTTGCTGATTAGCCAAGCCTGCGTATCCCACGACCCGCTGGGCCTCAACCCGGCGAGCCGGAGGGAATGGCCGGACCGTCCCACGTCCTGATATCGGAAGGTGACAAACCCTTCCTTGCCGCGTGTGACGATCCGGTAATATTTTCCCGTTCCCTTTGTTCCCGGCTTCGCTCGAGGCATCTGCGTTCCTCCTCAGGCCCGCTTGACAACCCCGATGAGGGCCAGCAGCGACACCGCTCCAAACAGCGCCATCAAGAACGCGCCGATCGAGCTGTAGGTGTAAAGTCCCAATACCCCGAACAACCATCCGCCAAAGACGGCGCCCAGGATACCCACGATAATATCTCCCAGGACTCCAAACCCCCGGCCCTTCATCAATAGCCCAGCGACCCATCCTGCAAACAACCCAATCAACAGAAACCAGAGCCAGTGCTCAAACCGTTCGGTGTATACCATTTTATTTTCCTCCTTGGTTAAATCTTCTCCATTCCACACAGGATTCTACCCGTCCAAAATGAAGCATTCATTACTTCTGAATTACAGATTCTTTACCTGGACCGTTAACGCTTATAAGAAACACCTGCCAACCAGGTATCGCTGTCTATTCCGCTGTTGCGCTCATTCGTGCCGCCATTGGAAATATGCGTGCGGCGGTATTCCAGAATCAGCGCTGTATTTTCCGACATCTGGTAGCGGGTTCCGATTCCGCTCTGAATCAGGAAGTTATAGTCGGATCCGGTCTCCGGCCGGTCAATGTGGCCCCTTACTCCGCCGAACGCCCCGGTAATATACGGCTGCAAGCGCGAATCGGGATAAAGCGCGTAATTGAATTTTAAAAGGCTGATGCCGTACAGGGGCCGGTTGTAGGGGGTGTAAATTTCGGCAAAAAACAGTTCCGGATTCCATTCAAATCGCCCGCGGCACCAGGCCGGGCCCGTAGGTTTAGTTAGCGGAACTACTAGGGACGGTAAAACCGGAATCATCTCGAAACCGGTTGGTTGAGCACTATTTTGCTGAGAGCGGGCATACCCGGCACGCAGCTCCAGCCGCTCGGCGCGTATCGGCCCTTCCCAGCCGGGAATTAACGATCCCATCAGCAATCCAATCGTCAGCACGATCGAGAAGAAAACCATGCTTCAACCATACCGGGCGGGGATAACGGAAAAGTGAATTTGTGATTAAGAATCGTTCATTGAAAATTCATTCAGTTGTAATTTTCATATAGTAGAGTTCAGCGCAGGAGGACTACGACAATGAAACTTTTATATCGATTGTTTGTTTTAGGGCTGGTGGCGGGAACGCTCGCGGGTTGCTGTGGAAAGACAGTAGTCAAAGAAAGTCCGCAGCCGGTAGTGGTAGAAGAGCATCACCACCATTATTAATCGGTAATTGCAAAGAAAAACAAAGGGGGTGATACACCATGGCAAAGAAAAGTCGCGGGGGACGAATGACAGCGGCAAAGAATCGAGCCGCTAAAAGTCCGGGCGGACATGGACCGGTAAGAAAACGTGCAGCCGGCCGGAACATCATGTCCACCTAAAACCGATAGAATATTTTTACTGTTTTCAGCGGTGCCGGGTTTGCTGCTAATCAACCAACCCGGCATCTGTTTTTTTAATCAAATTGTGTTCCGTTTAGTGGGGCGCCACATACAAGCGGATGGCCAGATAATGGCAGATGCTGCCGGCCAACACGAACAAATGCCAAACCGTGTGCGCGAACGGCGTTCTTTTCAGAAAAAATAACGGAACGCCTGCGCTGTAAAGCAGGCCGCCTGCCACCAGCCAATGGATTCCCGCCATCGGCAGATTTTCCAATAAGGGACGGCCGCCGAGCACAATCAGCCAGCCCATAACCAGATACGACACACTCGAAAATATCTGCAGCTTCTCCGCCGGAAAGCACCACAATACAGCGATACCCGCCGCCGCCAAACCCCAAATGACGCCGAACAAAGCCCAGCCCAGCGGACTACGGATAGAAACCAGCATGAACGGTGTGTAGGTTCCGGCGATCAGCAGATAAATGGCAGACTGGTCGATAATTTCAAATACGCGCTTAACCCGGCCCCAGACCGCGTGATAAATCAGCGAGGCGGTAAATAGTGTGATCAAGCATGCTCCATAGACGCTGAAGCTGACCACCTGCCAGGCATTACCATGAAGCGCGGCCGGCACCACCAGCGCAACCAGTCCCACGATGCTTAAAAAAATCCCCACGCCACAAATAGAAACATTCGTGATTTCTTCAGCCGGTGATGGGAAGTTTTTATTATTCATGGTTGGTTCAATCCTTGGATTAATGGTTGCCCCGCCTGGATTCGAACCAGGACAAGCAGATCCAGAATCTGCTGTGCTACCGTTACACCACAGGGCAATAAAGGGGGAGGAAAGGTTATTTTATCATAAAGCGCAGAGGGTCGAGGCGGCGCTTTTAAGGCGGGGAATGGTCCGGTCCCGCCCGGCTACTTCTAAAATATGGAACAAGCTGGGGCCTACGGAACGGCCGGTGACCGCCACGCGCGTCGGGTGAATTAAATCGGCCGCTTTAAGGCCCAGCTCGGTGGCCAGCGCGCGGCAGGCCGCTTCAATTCCAGCGGTATCCCATTTTGGCAGCGCTTCCAGCTTGGCGGCATATTTCGTGAGCCGCTCGGCCACGCCCGGCTGTTTTAACCGCAGCGCGACGGCCTCGGGATCGAATGGAATTTCATCGGTGAACAGTCCGCGTGTCTGTTTGCAAAAATCTTCAACCGTTTCAATGCGCGTTTTGTACAGCTCGACCACCTGCGCAACCCAGGCCGGATCCAGCGTGCCATTTAACCAGCCATGCGCATTCAGCGCTTCTTTGGCCAGCGGCAGCAGCTGCTCAATCGGCATCTTCTGCAAATACTGGCTGTTCATCCAGGACAGTTTGGTCAAATCAAACATGGCGCCGGTCTTGCCGATCCGTTTTAAATCAAACTCTTTGATAATTTCTTCGATTGGCAGAATTTCGCGGTCCCCGCCGGGCGACCAGCCGAGCAGCGACAAAAAGTTGACCATCGCGTCGGGCAGATAGCCGGCATTTTTGTATTCCTGAATGCTGGTGGCGCCATGCCGCTTAGAGAGGCGTGACCGGTCGGTACCCAAAATCAGCGGGATATGGACGAATTTCGGAATCGGCAGATTCATCGTCTGATACAGCAAAATCTGCTTGGGTGTGTTCGAGATATGGTCGTCGCCGCGGATCACATGGGTAATGCCGAAATCGGAATCATCAATGACACAGGCGAAATTGTAGGTCGGCATGCCGTCGGATTTAATCAACACCTGGTCTTTAATATCCAGCGTGTTGAACTGCACCGGGCCATGCACCACATCGTCGAACGAAATGATCTGGCCGGGGGTTACCTTGAAAATGATCGCTTCCCCGTCTTTATAGGCCACGCCGCGCTGTAAAAGCTCCTCGGCTTTGGCCCGGTATTTTTCGAGGCGTTTGCTCTGATACTCGAGCGTGGTATTGTCCCAGTTCAAGCCGAGCCATTTCAGCGAAGCAATGATCTCTTCTAAAAACTCCGGTTTGGAGCGGATCAGGTCGGTATCTTCGACGCGCAGAAAAAACTGCCCACCCTCGTGGCGCGCGAATAGCCAGTTGAACAACGCGGTGCGGGCCGAGCCGACATGCAAATAGCCGGTCGGACTGGGAGCAAAACGGACTTTAACCATCCGCATAATCACCCGACGAAGTTTCGCGTAATCGCTCGCGCACTTCGTCGAACAAACGCGCGTCGGCTTTGGCGCCCGATGATTTCACGAGCACTTCCACCTTTTTGGCGGCCGTGTCGAGCTGTTTGCGGCACTCGCGCACCAGCGCGACGCCTTCCTCAAAATGTTTGAGGCGGGCTTCCAATGAAAGATCGGTTTCCTGCAATTTGCCGACGATCTCTTCGAGCCGTTCGAGCGCTCCTTCAAATGATCCTGATTTATTTTTGGATGCCATGGGATTTAGTTCCTTACTCCGGTTCTATTGATTCTACACGACTGATCAGCTGCCCGCGATGAAGTTTTGTCCGGATCGATTCACCGGCGCTCAGCTGCTTGGCTTCGCGCACGATCTTGCCGTTCTCGTCGAAGGTGATCGAATAGCCGCGATTCAAAACGGCCAGCGGACTGAGCGCATGCAGGCGGCCGGCGAAACCCTGAACGCTGTCGATGTCATTGACCAGCGACCGGACGATCCCCTGCGTTAAATAGACCTGTGCCACGTTCAGCCGTTCCTGCTCCTGCGCGATCCAGGCCTGCGGCGAACAGAGCTTGAGTTGTTCTTCCAGGCCTTCCAGCTGGCTGACTGCTTCCAATAACGGCGCGCGCAGTTCCCGGATTAAATCTTCTTCGATCTGATCGAGCGGTTCTTTTTGTTCGAGCAGCCACTCATCGAACCGTCCAAACACGGGATCTTCGAGAACAACGCGCAAACGGTCGAGACAAATGCGGCGCTGCGCCAGCACCATTTCGGCGGCGCGCGTCGGCGTGGGTGCGCGCAAATCAGCTACCAGGTCGGAAATCGAAACATCTTTCTCGTGGCCGACCGCAGAAATAACCGGAAGCTTGGAGGCGGCTACGGCCCGCGCGACGATCTCTTCATTGAACGCCCATAAATCTTCCAAAGAACCGCCGCCCCGGCCGACGATAATCAGATCCAGATTGCCCAGCGCGTTGAGCTGCTCGATGCCGCGCACGATCGCTTCGGCAGCACCCTGCCCCTGCACGCGCGCCGGGCAAAGTGTCACGCTCACCTGTCCGCGCAGAACTTTCAGCATGTCGTCGATCGCAGCACCGGTCGGCGAGGTCACGATACCGATCCGTTCCGGGAAAAGCGGCAGCGGCCGTTTCCGTTCTTCGGCGAACAGGCCGTCCTGCTGTAATTTTTCTTTCAGCTGTTCAAACGCCAGCTGCAGCGCGCCGATCCCCTTGGGTTCCATCGCCCAGACGATAAATTTTACATCGCCGCGCGGCGGATAAAATTCCGGCTTGCCGCAACAGATCACTTTCATTCCCTGCTCGGGCCGAAACGGCAGCTTCTGAAAATTTTCGCGCCAGATCACCGACTTCAACGAAGCGCCGGCATCTTTTAGATCAAACCAGCAGTGGCCGCTCGGATAAATTTTCGGGTCGGACAGTTCACCCTCAACCCAGACCGACTGCGGAAAGGTATCCTCGAAAATTCCTTTGATCCGGTTGGACAGCTGGGAAACCGTGTAGATTTTTCGGGCTGAGGAAGAATCGGTGTTCTGAAACGGATCATTCGCTGCGGGATCGGCCGGTTTTTCCGGAGGGCGATCGCCCCGGCCAAAATTTTGCAGCGAGTACGGACGGATCCGCACCTACTCCTCCAGAAACCCCATCGCGCGCAGGCTCAATGCTTGCCGGCCTGCGATAATCAGATGGTCCAGTACCGGAATCCCGATCAACTGACCGGCTTCCATGAGGCGGCGGGTTAGCGCGATATCTTCGGAGCTGGGATCCGGATCGCCCGACGGATGGTTGTGCGCCACGATGATCGCGGCCGCGCCCTCGGTAATCGCCTCGCGAAACGTTTCACGCGGATGGACCACGCTCATATCGAGCGTGCCGATTGAAACAGACGATGCGCGCAAAACGCGGTGGCGCGAATCAAGCAGGATCACGACGAATTGTTCTTTTTTCTTTCCGGAGAGTACTTTGCGCGCCGCAGCAATGGCAGTCTCCACCGTTTCAATCGCCTTGCTCGACGGATAGCTGGCCGCCAGTTCCAGCCGGCGGCCGATTTCAAATGCCGCTTTCAGCTGCACCGCTTTGGCCTGGCCGATCCCGGACACGCGGGCCAGTTCACCGACGGAGGCCTGCGCCAGTTTATCGAGCGAGCCGTATTTCTGAAGCAGTTTTTGTGAAAGCGCGATCACCGATTCGCCCGCCGAGCCGCGGCCCAGCAAACAGGCCAGCAGTTCCTGCAATGAAAGCGCTTCAGGGCCAAGCGCATGCATCCGTTCGCGCGGCCGTTCGGACGACGGCAGGTCTCTGACAGTAAACGCCGCTTTCGGACGACGGGACGCCTGAGCGCTCTTGCCCGATTTAAGCGCTTTTTCGCGCAGTTCCGATTTCCAAAGATTCAGCGCGAGTGCGGCCACATTCGGTGCGTCCAGAAAAACAGCGGGTTGCGGGTTCGGTGGATTGTCGTTCATCCGTTAGTCTCCAAATTGTTCCTGCACGCGCTCAATCGAGAGCGCCTTGCCGGTTTGCGGATCGATATCAATAATCGCGCCGCACAATTTCACATTCCCCTTGGCTACATCAAATTTATTCGGCATGCCGGTTAAAAAGCGGTCGAGCACCGGCTCTACTTCGCGGCCGATCACTGAATCGTACGGGCCGGTCATTCCCAAATCGGTCAGATAGGCGGTCCCTTTCGGAAGGATTCGCTCGTCGGCAGTCTGAATATGTGTGTGCGTGCCGACCACGGCGCTGACTTTTCCGTCGAGGTACCAACCCATCACGATTTTTTCCGAAGTCGCTTCGGCATGCATATCGACTAAAATGATCGGTGTCTGCTTGCGGATCTCTTCAATCTGCGCCATTCCCAAGCGGAACGGATCATCGAGCGCGTCAATGCCCATGAAAACACGCCCCAGCAAATTCACTACGCCGACTTTTACGCCGTTGCGCGCCGTATAAACATAAGCGCCAAAACCGGGCGTTTGTTTGGGGTAATTCAACGGTTTGAGCAGGCGCGGTTCGGCATCCATGTACGGGCCGATCTCGCGGTAGCGCCAGATATGCTGGCCGCTGGTCAGCATGTCGACGCCCGATACGGCGAGCAGTTCCTCGGCCGCTTTCGGCGTAACACCGGCGCCGCCGGAAACATTTTCACAGTTGACGGCCGTAAAATCGATTTTGTGCTTGGCGCGTAAAACCGGCACCAGCGCCTTTACGGCATCGCGCCCCGGAGAACCCACCACATCGCCTACCATCAAAATTTTCAACGAAGCACCCTTTTTTCGGTCACTACGCGGCAGACCTTCTGATCGTGCGGTTCGTGCGGAACCTGCGCGACAATCTGCGTCTCAAACGCCAGCGCCACACGCCAGACATCGCCCGGCAATTTTTCCAGATAACGGTCAAAATAACCTTTGCCGCGTCCCAGCCGGTACCCTTCGGCGTCAAACGCCACGCCGGGCAGAATCACCAGATCCAGATCGGCCGGTTTCACCTGCCGTCTGCGCGCAACCGACGGGTGAGGAATGCCGAACAGGCCAATCGTTTTAAGATCTTTTTCCAGGTTGCGCACGCGGCAGGCAATCAATTTTCCATCGGGAAGCGCCACCGGAACGCTTAAGCGCCGGCCGGACCGCAAAATGCGGCGCAGCAGCGAGCGGGTATCCACCTCTTCACGGACGGAGACATAACAAAGAACATCTTTCGCCTGCCGATAGGCGGCTAACCGGGTCAATTTCTGCGTGATAACGCGGCTTTTTCGAACCCGAAGCGCAGCGGATTGTCGGTGAAGATCTTTGAGGATTGTCTGACGCAAACGACGCTTATCGATCATCCGGAATTCAGAATAACACAGGCGGGCTTAAAATGCCAACGCCTCTGTTTCCCAGGTGAAACAGAGGCGTTTTTACTCAATGACCGGCAGCTGGCTGTCCTGCAAAATAGTCCGGTGAATTCTTATCCGGAACATCATCGGCATATCATGCCGGACCCTTTAGCTTTGCGTCCCTATCTTTCGATCTGCGCCCTTTTTTCATGTAAGCGCATTCATCCGGCGCTGTGCCGTATGAAGGTTTGCCGAAAACACGGCCTGAGTTGGCAACCACTTACTACGGGTATTATCCAGGCAAACGAAATATACCTGATACTTTTATACAATGGCAAGAGTGCAAAAATATTTTAGTGGAATAAAACTTTATCTAGGGAGGCTAGATATGGAACGTGTAGCGATGGGAAATCGGCGCGGCGGCCTGCTCGCGCGCCTGCGCAGCCAGCGCTTCCA
Source organism: Candidatus Omnitrophota bacterium (assembly GCA_023248155.1). Lineage (GTDB taxonomy): Bacteria > Omnitrophota > Gorgyraeia > 1-14-0-20-64-10 > 1-14-0-20-64-10 > JAHFFE01. The sequence goes on from JAHFFE010000001.1 coordinate 67,014, forward strand.
GCGTGGTCGCTTCCAGCGAGCGGGCAACCGCCTTCTCGACTTGCTGCCAGACGGCGCGGGCCGGATCCGCAGCAGACCCGGCTTTCTTAAGCGAAAGGCCTTTGGGTTCAACGATTTCAAAAATCAGCTGGATTGGAATTTGTTTGGCCGGTTTTTTGAGGCGGTATCCTCCGCGCGGACCGCGCGCCGCCTCGACTAACCCCTTGCGGCGAAGCTGGTTAAACAGCTGCTCCAGCGAGCGGACTGGAATCGACTGCCGCTTGGCAATTGCCGCGACGGTAACAGGGCCGCTGCCCTGGTGGACCGTCAGGTCGACCAGCGCCTTGACTGCATAGCTGAACCGGTTGGAGGGGCGCATTAAAATTCCTCAAAATACGGATCGAGACTCAAGTACCGCTCGCCGGTATCCGGCAAAATCACCACGACTGTTTTACCGGGACCCAGTTTCTCGGCGACCTTCAGCGCCGCGCAAACAGCAGCCCCTGCTGAAATACCGACCAAAAGTCCTTCTTCCTTGGCCAGCCGGCGCGCCATGGTGTAGGCATCCATATCGTCAATTGGAATAATCTCATCAATGATTTCACGATTCAAAACTTCCGGAATAAATCCGGCTCCGATTCCCTGAATCCGGTGATGGCCGGCCGGTTTTCCGGAAAGAACAGCCGAGCTGACCGGCTCAACGGCGATGATTTTTGTAGTGGGATCTTTTTTCTTCAGCGCTTCACCGACGCCGGTGATAGTGCCGCCGGTGCCGACACCGGCCACAAACGCATGGATGTCGCCCTCGATAGTGTGCAAAATTTCCTGCGCCGTAGTTTGCCGGTGAATGCGCGGATTGGCTGGATTTGAAAACTGCAGCGGCATGAATGCGCCAGGGATCGTTGCCGTTAATTCCTGCGCTTTTTTAATGGAGCCGGCCATTCCTTCGGGCGCCGGCGTGATCACCACCTCGGCGCCGAACCGCTCCAATAAACTGACGCGCTCGGTGCTCATCCCTTCGGGCAGCGTGAGAATCAGCCGGTAGCCGCGCACGGCCGCGATCATCGCCAGCCCGATGCCGGTGTTGCCGCTGGTCGGCTCGACAATCGTGCCGCCGGCTTTAAGCAAATCCCGCTTCTCGGCGTCGTCGATCATCGCCAGCGCGATCCGGTCTTTCACGGACCCGCCCGGATTGAACGATTCAATCTTCGCGACAATGGTGGCCATCTTCGAGTTGACGACTTTGGTTAACTCGACCATCGGCGTATCGCCGATTAATTCCACGACGGATTTTGCAACTTTTCGGCTCATCGAATCCCCTGCAATGCTTTCTTGTGTGCGTTTAATGTCATCTCAATTTCTTTTTTTCCATGCGCCGCCGATACAAACCAGGCCTCGTACGCCGAGGGCGGCAGATAAATACCCTGCGTGAGCATCGCCTGAAAATAGCGGGCATATTTTTTCGCGTCGGCACGGCGCGCGCCGGCGGCATCACGAACAGAACCCTTTATAAAAAAGAGTGTCAGTAAACTGCCGGCCCGGCAAACCGTCACAGCAACACCGGCTTCGCGTGAAATTTTTTCCAGACCTTTTTTCAGCGTCTGCGCATTTTTTTCCAGCTGCGCGTAAAGACCCGGCTTTCGAAGCGCCTTCAGTGTCGCCAGCCCGGCGGCCATTGCCACCGGATGCCCCGACAAAGTGCCGGCCTGATAAACCGGACCCAGCGGCGCAACCTGTTTCATGAATTTGCGCGGCCCGCCGTAGGCTGCGGCTGGAAATCCACCGCCGATAATTTTTCCGAGCGTCGTTAAATCAGGCTTAACGCCGTAGAGCCGTTGCGCGCCGCCGTAGCTTAACCGGAAACCGGTGATCACCTCGTCGAAAATCAACAGCGCGCCGTACTTTCGCGTAATCGCGCGCAATCCTTTCAAAAACCCGGGCTCCGGCGATAACACGCCGATATTGGCGCCGGCCGGTTCCACCAGCAAGCAGGCAATTTTCCGACCCTCGCGCGCGAACAATTTTCGCACGGCAGAAAGATCGTTGTAGCCGACAGTCAGCGTATCGCGCGCCACCGCTTTTGGAACGCCGGCCGATGCCGGAAGTCCCAGCGTGGCCAGACCCGACCCCGCTTTACTGAGCAGCGCGTCGGAATGACCGTGGTAACCGCCGTCGAATTTCACGATTTTCGTGCGGCCGGTCACGGCGCGCGCCAGACGAACCGCGCTCATCACCGCTTCGGTGCCGGAAGAAACAAACCGGACCTGCTCGATCGACGGAATTGCGCACGAAATTTCTTTCGCCAGTTCAGTCTCATCGGGCGTCGGCGTGCCGAAAATAGTGCCGCGCTGCAGCGCTTTTTGCGCGGCGGCAATCACCGACGGCGGGCGGTGCCCCAAAATCAGAGCGCCCCACGATCCGACATAATCGACGTACCGTTTCCCCTCGACATCCCAGAGATACGGTCCCTGTCCGCGGCGCACGAAAAACGGACGGCCGCCCACGCCCCGGAACGATCGGACAGGGGAATTAACGCCGCCGACCAGATATTTCTGCGCTTCGCTCCAACAGCGCGCGTTGGTTTGTTTCATCGATTACGCCGCGCACTCTCCCTTGCCGACTTCCAGCTTGAACACGCCGGTCGCACCGAGATCTTCGTACAGTTCCGGTTTTTCCGAGAACGCCGGCAGAACACGGAACGGATCCATTTCCTTCTTCAACCGCTCAACGCCCAACCGCTCGACCCAGGCGCGGAACTGTTCCGTCCCCTGCTTTTCGGTCTTGTACAGATCCAGCAGTTTCTTGATCGCTTCGGAGACGCGCTTGGCCGGAATCATTCCGAGCCGGTAACCGAACTGCGCGACCCCTTCCGCGGTGCGCCCGCCGACGAGCACCTGATAATGCGGAACCATATGCCCGTTGAGTTCGCTCGATGCGCCGTGGAATCCAAGATCGGCGATATGATGCTGTCCGCACGAATTGGGACAGCCGCTGATCTTGATCGTGAGATTCTTGAGAACCGGATCGGTCACGAACGGCGCGCCGCCGTTGGTGAAAATATCTCCGACGGCCTGCGCGAGACCACGCGAACGGGTGATCGCGATCTGGCAGGTGTCAGCACCCGGGCAGCGCGTCACATCGGCGACGGAGCCGGCATCGGACTGCGCCAGATTCAACTGCGCCAGTTCGTTATAAACCGCCTGCAGCGCTGCTTCCGGAACCCACGGAATCAGCAGGTTCTGCGAAATCACGGTGCGCAGATGCCCGCCGCTGTAAGCGCGCGCGATTTTCGCGACGCCATGCATTTGCGGAACCGTGATGTCTCCCAGCAAACAGCGAACCTGGACCGAAAAATATCCGGCCTGTTTCTGCTTCAAAACATTCGTGTCCTTCCAGCGCTGAAAATGCTCGGTCTGAACGGGCAGCGCCGACGGGATCGACTTCGGTTTCGGGGGAGCTGCCTGTTCGTAAACCGGCATATCCCATTCCAAGCTGCCGGGCCGCGTCATGATCGTGGCGTTGCGTTCGTCCTCGAACTGCTTTCGGAATTCGTCGATGCCCCATTTCTTGATCAGAAATTTGATGCGCGCCGTGTTCTTGTTTTTGCGATCACCGAACCGGTCGAACAAACGGATTACCGCTTCAATCGTCGGAATCAGTTTATCGGCCGGCGTAAATTCCTCGAGAACATGCGCCTGAAACGGCACGGTGCCCAATCCGCCGCCGACGAATGTTTTAAATCCGCGAACCTCTTTTCCGTCGACCATCTGAATCCGCGCCACGGCGCCGAAATCGTGAATGCCGACGCGCGCATGATCGGTCGGGCAGCCTTCGAACGCGATTTTGAATTTTCGCGGAAGGTTCTGGCAGACTGGATGCCGCAGGAAATAACGGCTGACCGCATCGGCGTACGGAACGACATCGAACAACTCTTCGGCCGAAAGTCCGGCGTACGGGCAGGCGCTCACATTGCGGACCGTGTTGCCGCAGGCTTCGCGCGTGGTCAGGCCCGATTTCGTTAACCGCTTCAAAATGGCCGGGACTTGCGGCCGCTTGAGCCGGTGCATCTGGATCGCCTGGCGCGTGGTGATGTGCGCCACTTTCGGCGTGGCATACTGATCGGCCACGTCGGCGATCGCGTCGAGCTGGTCGGCTGTCATCAATCCGAAGCGGATTTTCACGCGGACCATATGCTCGTCCATCGTGCCGCGGATGCCGTAGATTCCGTTCTCGAGACGGAACCGGCGGAAATTATCCATATCCAGTTTCTGCGCCTCGAGCTGGCGGATCTCCTCCTCGAAACGGGAGATTTCGCGCGCCTGCGCTTCCGGATTAATCAACGCGTCAATGCGGTGCTGCGGATCGTCTATCGTTGCCATCGTTATGCCCCTCGCTTGTTGGACAGCCAGTGTGCCAGTTCTTTTGCGTAATAAGTGATGAAAAAATCCCCGCCGGCGCGCCGCATCGCGGTGGCCAGTTCCAAAACAGTTCGTTTCTCGTCGAGCCAGCCGCGCGCCACAGCCGCTTTTACCATCGCGTATTCGCCGCTGACCTGATAAACCGCCGTAGGCCAGTTGAATTCTTTTTTAACGGCGCGCACCACATCGAGGTACGCCATTGCCGGCTTGACCATCACGCAGTCGGCGCCTTCTTCAATATCGAGCGCTGTTTCACGCAGCGCTTCTTCCAGATTGGCCGGGTCGATCTGATAACCGCGCCGGTCGCCCAATCGCGGCGCCGAAGCCGCCGCGTCGCGGAACGGTCCGTAAAATGCCGACGCATATTTGACCGAGTAACTTAAAATCGGCAGTGATGAGAATCCGTCCTGGTCCAGCGCCTTTCGAATCGAGGCCACCTGCCCGTCCATCATCGCCGACGGAGCGACCATATCGGCGCCGGCGCGCGCATGCGCGACAGCCGCGGCCGCCAGCAATGGAAGCGTTGCCGCGTTATCGACGCTGCCATGGGGCGACGGACGCCAGAGCCGCACCTTAAACGGTTTGCGCATGATGACGCCGGAAATACCCGGCTGGCTTAATACGCCGCAATGGCCATGGTCGGTATATTCGCATAAACAAACATCGGCGATCACGGCCAGATTGGGTGCCGCTTTTTTAATGGCGCGGATCGCCTGCGGAACAATGCCGTGCTCATCGTAGGCGCCCGACCCCTGCGCATCTTTAATTTTCGGGATGCCGAATAACAAGACGGCGCCGACTCCCAACTTCGAAAGTTCTTTGGCCTCAGCCGCGACGCTGGAAACGGAATGGCGCACCACGCCCGGCATTGACGCCACGGGCTGCGGCTTGCGCTGCGATTTCTCGGTGACAAACAACGGCGCAACCAGTTTTCCGGCGCTGAGTCCGCTCTCGCGCGTCAAACCGCGCAGCAGCGGATTCTGCCGTATCCGGCGCGGCTGTTGTTTCGGATAACCGCTCAGTTTCACTGGCTGATCGCTTTCATTAATCCGTCCAATGTCCATTCCCTTTTTTTCGGGAGCCTCACTTTTTTGATGCCGCCCCGCCTTAACGCATCGGCTGTCGCCGGACCGATGGCAATCATCGCGATGCCGTCCGTCGCTTGGGCCGGCGAAAGTTTCGCTGCTTTCAGCGCACGGACAAATCCGCGCGCCGTCGATGCCGAAGTAAATGTGGCCGCATCCAGTCCGTTCAGCGCTTTCTTCAGCGCCGCCGGCGCCACGGCCGTTTCGATCGTTTCGTAAACAATCCATTCGGTCAGCCGGGCTTCCTGCCTGCGCAGCCATTTTGCGAACGAATCGCCGGCGCCCAAATTCGAGCGCGGAATCAAGATCCGTTTCCCTTTCAACGAAAATTTTTTCAGCGCGTTTTGTAAACCGGCCGTCGACGATTCCGACGGAACCAGGTTCGCTTTCAAACCGGCCGCTTTCACCGATGCCAGCGTGCGCGGACCGATCGCCGCCACTTTTCCGCGAACCAATCGCGGCAGCCGTTTGCCCGCGCGGCGCATCAACCGGTCGAGCGTTTCAACACCGTAATGGCTGTTGAATAAAATCCAATCGTAGTCCGGCAACGTCTGCGCGAATTCTAAAATTTCGGTCCGGCTTTTACGGAGCGGACGAATCATCACGGTCGGAAGAAGCACCGGTTCCATTCCGGCGGCGATCAACCGCTCTTTCAAGCCGTGCTGATCGCCGGAATCGCGCGTGATCAAAACTTTTTTCTTTTTTCTGCCGAACCGCCCGGCCAGCGAAACCACTTCGCCGATAATCGCAATCACCGGAGAACTGAATTCCGGCCTGTTTTTCAATTCGGCTTCAATCGTTCCAAGCGTGCTGATCAAAATTTCCTGTTCCGGCATCGACGCCCAGCGAATCAGCGCGATCGGCGTTTTGGCCGGCCGTCCTGCGCGAATCAGCCGCCGCACAATGTCCGAGAGCACCGCCCGTCCCATTAATACCACGACGGTGTCGGCCCCCTTCGCCAGCGCATTCCATTGAACCGACGGTCTTTTCCAGGCCGCCTGATGCCCCGTCACGAATGCCACGCTGGAACTGGTCTGGCGGTCGGTTAACGGAATCCCGACAGCCGCGGCCGCCGCCCACGGAGAACTGACGCCCGGAATAATTTCATAAGGGACACCGGCTTCGCGCAGCGCTTCCATCTCTTCGGTAATCCGCCCGAACAGCGTCGGATCGCCGCCCTTGAGCCGGACCACGCAGCGGACCTGTCCCGCTTTCTTGATCAACAGCCGGTTGATCCGCGCCTGACCTGCGCCCTGCGCCGCCGGCCCCTTGCCGGCATAAATGGTTTCACAACTTTTTTTTACCAGCTTCAACAGCGCGCGATTCAACAGCCGGTCATAAATCACGCAGTCGGCCCGGCGCAGTAACGCAGCCCCCTTGCGCGTAATCAACTCCGGATCGCCCGGCCCCGCGCCGACTAAATAAACGGTGCCGCGCGTTTGCTTCACTGCTTTGTAGCCCAGGCTCCGTACAACAACCGGTCCGCGCCGACCGCGCGCAGGTGGCTGGCCAGCTCGATGCCCAATTTCTTCGCCGTGCGCACCGATCCGGAAACCGATTTCCGAAACGCGCGCTGTCCGTCGGGTGAAAGCACAACCGCTTCCAGCGTCAAATGATCTTCCTGCACACGGCCCAGCGCTCCAATCGGAACGCGGCAGCTGCCGCCCATCGCTTTCAAAAAAGCCCGTTCGGCCTCAACTTCACAGCGCGTCGGCAGATCTTCAAGTCCAATTAACATTTTTTGCAGTTCGGTGGAATCAGAACGGGTCTCGATCGCCAGCGCGCCCTGCGCGGGCGACGGCATCATATGAATCGGATCTAGATATTCGGAAATCCGTGTTTCCATGCCCAACCGTTTCAAGCCGCAAGCCGCCAATACGATCGCGCCATACTCACCGGCGTCCAGCTTGCGCATCCGCGTATCGACATTGCCCTGAATCGGCACATATTCCAGATCACGCCGCAGCCGCTTCAACTGCGAAATCCGGCGTATTGAACTGACTCCTATTTTCGTTTCAGGCGGGAGTGTCTTCAAAGTTTGCCCGGACACAGCCGCGACCAATGCATCGCGCGGATCTTCCCGCTTTAAAACCGCCGCGATCTTCAAACCGCGCGGCAGATCGCTCTCCAGATCTTTGGCCGAATGAATCGCCAGATCAACCCGTCCGCTCAACAGCGCTTCTTCGATTTCTTTGACGAACAGTCCCTTGATCGCCGTTTGCGCGCGCGTTTCAGCCGGCATGGTATCGCCGCTGGTTTTAATCTGCACCAGCTCGACCGATAACCCCGGCTGCGCCGCTTCAATCAGCGCTTTGACCTGGCCGGCCTGCGCCAATGCCAGAGCTGATCCGCGCGTTCCGATTTTAAGAACCGTCGTTTCCATTGACTAAACCTCTTCCAAATGTTGCTCAGTCACATTTCCATCGCGGATCGTGAACGCCCGCGCACGCGGCCGCCCCTGATCTTTCAGCGTAACCAGCAGATAATAACCGCCGTAAAAATCCTGGATCGCCGTGGCGCGTTCGATGTCGCGCGGCGACGGATAGGCCTCGGTCGCGACATGCGAATGATACACGGCCAGATGTTCCAGTTTTTCCTGGCGGATCTGTTTCTGCGTTTTTAATTGCTCGCCCGGATCCATTTCATACCAGGTCGGGCTGGCCGCCGCGTTGGCAACCGGAAATGCCTGCGTAATCGTATCGCCGGTGCCGGCCAGATATCCGCACGCTTCATTCGGATAGTCGCGCTCCGCATGTTCTGTCATTACGCGCATTGCCGCCGCCGTAATTTTCAGCATCGGATCAGGCGGTGCCCCATTTTGATTTGACCATCTTCTCCACTCGCTTGAAAATAAGCGTGTCAATGGCAACGCTGATGGTCGCGATGATCACCATGAACGCCAGCAGCTGGGGCATCTGCCGCTGCTTGGCAACATCATTAAGCAGCCGACCCATTCCCTGAATAGAACCCACCATCAGTTCTCCGGCCATCAACGCTCTCCAGCCAAACGCCCACGCCAGACGAAGCCCGTCGACAATGCGCGGAATCGCCGCGGGAACAATCACATGCCAGAACAGCGTTGCTCCCCGCGCGCCCATGGTTTTGGCCGCCCGCAACACCAGCGGAGGCACTTCTTTCACGCCGGAGCTGGTATTGACCATGACAATTCCGGCCGCGCCCAGCAACACGGTAAAAATCACGGCCGACTCATTCAGCCCAAACAGAACGATCGCCAGCGGAACCCAGGCCGCGCCCGGCATCGCGTGCAATGCAATGGCCAATGTTCCCAATACATCGTCGAGGAAACGGAACCGGCCCAGCAATAAGCCGGTTCCAATCCCGATAATAACGACACCGGTAAAACCGATCATCATTCGGCGCAGCGAACTGGCCACAGCAAACAGAAACGCGGCGTCCGTCATGTTCGTCACGACCAATCGCCCGATCATCAGCGGCGATGGCATGTGAGGAACAATCCTAGCGAGCGCCTCCAGACCCATCAGCACCAACAGCCACAGGGCCGGTTTTTTTAACCAGGTAATCCAAGCCTTCATCTTTCACCACTTTCGCGATTTCTTCCTGTAAACCAAGTAAAATTCGTTGCTGAACCACCACCAGGTGCGGGTCGCTTTCGCGGCGCGGGCGCTGTAAATGGATGGCATATCCTTTTTTAAGCCGGCCGGGGCGCGCCGTCATCGTAAAAACCCTGTCAGCCAATACAGTCGCTTCGCGCACATTGTGCGTTACAAACAAAATTGTTTTTTTTGTTTCGCGCCATATTTCAATCAATTCTTCGTGCAGCAAATGGCGCGTCTGGGCGTCCAGTGCGGCGAACGGTTCGTCCATCAGTAGAATTTTCGGATCCATCGCCAGCGCGCGCGCGATCGCCACGCGCTGTTTCATGCCACCCGAAAGCTGGTACGGGTAGGCACCGGAAAAACGCGACAAATGCACCATCCTCAAATAGTGGCCGGCTTTTTTGGTTTGCTCTGCCTTAGGCGCCCCCGCCATCTTCAGGCCAAATTCCACATTCTGCTGAACCGTGAGCCATGGGAAAAGCGCGGATTCCTGAAAAACCACCACGCGGTCCCGCCCGGGTCCCGTAATCGGAGTACCATCAATCAAAATGCGGCCGGCACTCGGTTTTTCCAATCCGGCAATTAAATAAATCAGCGTGCTTTTTCCGCAGCCGGACGGCCCCACCAAACAGACGAATTCGCCTTCGGCGATCGTCAAGTCGATATCGGAAACGACATCCGTCTTGTTGCCGTTATGCGAAAACTGTTTGGTAACCCGCTCTAAAACAACCACGCTGTGTCTCCCCCCTGTGAAATTTCAGGCCGGCAGCGGATTCATGCCGCCACCGGCCCGTTTTGGAAACAATCGGGATGAACGTTTCCTAAACGATTACTCCAGATACTTCGAGAGCGCTTCGGAAGTAGCCGCACCCACCACGCCATCAGCCTTCAGGCCGTTGGCCTGCTGAAACGCTTTGATCGCTTTCTTGGTCTGCGGACCTTCCTTGCCATCGACATTACCCTGGTAATATCCGGCAGCCGCCAGCGCCTTCTGAACCTGGCGCGTGCTTAGCTTCGACTTGCTCGACGACGATCTGCGGCTGTCGGAGCCGGAATTAAAGAGCGCCGACGAACCGGACGAGGCCGGCTGCCCCATTTCATCCACGCGCTGATTCAGCGTGTTAACCTGGCCCTCCAGCATGTCAATGCGCGATTTCAAAAGATCGGTTTCCTTCGGTCCGCCGGAAGTGGCGCAACCGGCCAATAAAACGCCTGCCATTACCATCGATCCAACCATTGCTGTCTTGTTCATCCCTTGATTTGTCTCCTTTATTGGACTACTGTTTATGAAGCCCGCATTCTTTATGCTCCGGATTTTCCCACCACCACCGCCCGGCACGGATATCCTCGCCCGGCTTCACCGCGCGCGTGCAGGGCGCGCAGCCGATCGACGGATAGTTCTGGTCGTGTAATCGATTATACGGCACATTTTGCTTCTTAATATGCTCCCACACCTGCTGCGTGGTCCAGTCGGCCAGCGGATTGACCTTCGCGATATTGCCATGTGCCGCATCCTGTTCTAATTTTGGCAGAACCGTGCGCGTTACCGCCTGCTCGCGCCGCAGCCCGGTCACCCAGGCATCCAGACCGGCCAGCGCCCGATTAAGCGGTTCTACTTTTCGGATGCTGCAGCATTCTTTCCGGTTCTCGATCGACTCACGGAACGAATAAAACCCTTTTTCGCGCTCCAGCTTTTCCACGGCTGCTCTTTCCGGGAAATAACTGGTGATCGAAATTCCGTAACGAGACCGGATTTTATCCATCACTTCGTAAGTCTCTTCGTTCAACCGGCCGGTGTCGAGCGTAAAAACCGGTATATTGAGCTTCAATCGGGCAATAATCTCGATCACCACGACATCTTCAGCGCCAAAACTGGATGCAAACGCAATCTTCGGAAACCGTTCCGCGCTCCAGCGCAGAACCTCTTCCGCAGACTTTTTTTCCAGATCAGCTGCCGCTTGTGTTATTTCTTGTATATTCATGTAGTTTAATTCTTTAAATAAGTTACTATTCTTGATATTTTTTGTCAAGAATTAATGAGCTTATGATATGTAATATCCGCAATCGGATCAAGCTATTTTTTGCGTAATTGATCGAGCCGGATCTGATGCTGGCGCTCCTGTCCCTGATCGGACGGCTGATAATAACGGCGCTGTTCGGGCAAATAGTCCTGTTTGACATGATGCCCTTCATAATCATGCGCATATTTGTATCCTTCGCCATGCCCCAATTTCTTGGCGCCGGAATAATGGGCGTCTTTTAAATGTGTCGGCACTTCCAGCGTTTTACCGGCTTTTAAATCGGCCATCGCCTGGTCAATCGCCATAATAGCGGCATTGGATTTGGGCGCCATCGCCACATAGATCGTCGCCTGCGAAAGCGGGATCCGGCACTCGGGCATCCCGAGAAATTCCACCGCCTGCTGCGCGGCCATGGCAATCAACAGCGCCTGCGGATCGGCGTTGCCGACATCTTCCGACGCGCAGATGACCAGCCGCCGCGCAACGAACCGCGGATCTTCTCCGGCGTAAAGCATCTTGGCCAGCCAGTAAACAGCCGCGTCGGGATCGGATCCGCGCATGCTTTTAATGTAGGCCGAGATCGTATTGTAGTGGGCGTCTTCGTCGCGGTCATAGACGACCGCTTTTTTCTGGATCGATTCCTGCGCGTCGTTTAATCCGATCGAAACGGTCCCGTCGGCGCCGACCGGCGTCGTGGTCACGGCCACTTCCAGTGCGTTGAGCGCGCGGCGGGCATCGCCATCACAACAGGCGGCCAGAAATTTCAGCGCGGCTGCGTCGGCTTTCACTTTTAGCTTGCCCAGGCCGCGTTCGGAATCGACCAACGCGCGGCGCATCAATTCCAACAAATCATTTTCGGAAAGGGGTTTGAGTTCCGCGACGATTGAGCGCGACAACAGCGGCGCGATCAGCGAAAAAAACGGGTTGTGCGTCGTAGCGCCGACCAGCAGAATGGTGCCGTCTTCCACCTCGGGCATCAGAACATCCTGCTGCGCCTTGTTAAACCGGTGAATCTCGTCGATAAACAACACCGTGCGGGCGCCGGCTTGCGCGCGGCGGAACCGCGCCTGTTCAATGATGCGGCGTAAATCGTCGACGCCGGCAGCCACCGCGTTGATCCGCTCGACTGGACTTTTCGTGCGCGCGGCGACTAAAAAGGCCAGCGCGGTTTTTCCGCAGCCGGGCGGACCGTATAAAATCACGCTGGTCAAACGATCGGCTTCAATCGCGCGGCGCAGTAATTTTCCGGGACCCAGCAGATGCGGCTGGCCGACATATTCGTCGAGCGTGCGCGGGCGCATCCGGGCCGCCAGCGGCGCATGGGCAAACGGAACGGCGTCCGCAGAATCGGAACTGCGAAACAGGTCGGAGCCGGTGGATGTCGTTGATTTTTTAGGTGCCATTCGTTGCCATCAATTCAGGAGAAGGATAAGCCCCGCCTGCGCCGTGTGCGGATGAATCATGAACCTGGTTTGACCAAGTTGGGAACCCGCTCACCTGTTTCTTGCTTCCCTCCCTCGACGGGTGGGCCTGCACTCCGCAGATGAAGACAAGCTCCCTTTTGATTCTGACTGTTGGTTCAGAATCAATCCGCCAAACACGCACGCCACAGGGCCACTTCCCTTATACCACGCCTTTTGCTACAGTAAAAGCGAACTTCGACCCACTAAAAAGGAGGTTGCGCAATGCCGGATCTTTACAGCAATGTTCATCTGATCTTACGCTGGCTGCATGTGCTGGCGGGAATTACCTGGATTGGTCATCTCTATTTCTTCAATCTCGTGAATGTGCCGCTGCAGGGTTCTCTCGACGATGCCGGCAAAAAAATAGTAAACCCGCAATTGATGCCGCGCGCGCTCTGGTGGTTCCGCTGGGGAGCGATGATCACCTGGGTGGTCGGCATCGCGCTGTTCACGCTGATTTATATGTATACGCCGGGTGTTGGCTTCGGACCGTCGGCTTTGTTTATGGACGGCGGCAAATTAACCGACCGCGCGATGTGGATTTTATTCGGCGGACTGTTGGGCACCATCATGTGGTTCAATGTCTGGATGATCATCTGGCCGATCCAGAAGCGGCTGCTGACCGGCAAGGTTCCTGCCGCGGAAATCGCGCAGCAGCGGCGCAAGGCTTATCTGGCTTCGCGCACCAACACCTTCCTCTCCGGCCCGATGTTATTCGCGATGCTGGCGCCGTCTCATTATGGGGCGATGTCACTGCAGGCGTTCTTAATGGCGGTTGGAGTCGGCGTCGTGGCGGTATTCTGGGCGATTAAAGCCTCGCCGAAGGTCGGCAAGCTCTCGTAAGCGTACTAAAACAAAAAGCCGTTCGTCCTGTCATGGGATGAACGGCTTTTTTGTTGGGCTTATTTAGCGCAGAACGGCCTGAAACTTTTCGGAGAGGGCCTGCACTATTTTTTGATGCGCGGCCTGGACTTCTTCTTCGGTCAGCGTCTTGTCGCCGGTGGAATAAACCAGCCGGAACGCAGCGCTTTTCTTTCCGGCGGGAACCTGCTTTCCTTTATACAGATCAAACAGCTCCGCGTTTTCCAGCAGCGGCTTGCCGGATAAAAGAATCGTTTCCATCAACTGCGCGTAAGAAACGTCTTCGGAAATTAAAACGGCCAGGTCGCGCAGCACCGGCGCCACTTTCGGAAGCGGTACCAGCGTATGCTCCCGTGCTTTCATGCGGCAGATTTTTTCCAGATCCAGTTCCGCATAATAAAGCGCAACCTCTGCCGGGATTTCATAGGCGGCGGCCACGGCCGGATCAATCTTTCCGGCAACGCCGAGCGAAACGGTTTCCGCCTCAAACGAAATCACGGGGCCGGAATAATAACTGTTTCCATTTTCACGAACCGATTCGGAAACCGAAATACCGGCAAATGAAAAAAGCTGCCGAATAACCCCCTTCAAGTGCAAAAGCTCCAGCGGCTTGGACGGTTCTCCCCAGGCCTGCGCCGGCGTGCCGGCCACCAACAGCGCCAGCCGTTTCGGTTGATCAGGTGTAAATTCTTTCTGCGTTTCCGAACGGCGGTAGATCGATCCGATTTCAAAAAGCTGGAACGCGCTAGCCGCTTTGCGGTTTAAATTGCGCGACACCGTTTGCAGCGCGCCAATCAGCAGCGTGCTGCGCATCACGCTGTATTCACGGCTGAGCGGATTCCATAATTCGAGCAGTTGTTCCGGCGGAATCCGGACTTTTCCATGGTCGTCGGGATGAACCAGGCTGTACGACAAAATTTCCTGATAACCGGATGAGGCCAGCTGAGCGCGGACCGCTTCTTCGCGGACAAACGCCGGATCTTCATTCACGGTCCAGTCATCGCGCAGTTCTTCGCGCGGCAGCGGCGGCAGTGTTGCCGGACAGCGGTCATATCCCCATAACCGCGCGATCTCTTCATTCAAATCTTCCGGAATTTTCAGATCAGCGCGCCAGGAAGGAACTTCGGCTTTTAATCCGCGGCCCGTCGGAACGACGCGGCATCCGATCCGTTCCAGAAATTTTTTCTGCTGCGCCGATGTGGCGCGGATGCCCAAAATTTCGCGCGCCTTCTTCGGTTTGAAAACAATGGCGCGGGATTCCAGCCCGCTTTCGCCGGCATCGGTTATCGCCGTGATTTTCCCGCCGCCCAGCGCGACGATCATCCGCGCCGCGCGGATCGCCGCAGCAGCGGTCCGTTCCAAATCAACACCCCTCTCAAACCGGTACGACGATTCAGAACTGATTTTCGTTTCGCGCACAGTGCGCCGGACTGAGGACGGTGAAAACCAGGCCGCCTCTAAAAAGAGACGGCGTGTTTGTCCGGAAATCTCGGTTTCTTTTCCACCCATCACGCCGGCCAATGCCACGGGATGTTCCGCATCGGCAATCACCAGCGTTCCGGCCGACAACGTCCGTTTATCTCCGTCGAGCGTGACCAGTGTTTCACCGGCGCGCGCCGCGCGGATATGAACCGGTCCCCCGCCGAGCCGGTCTAAATCAAACGCGTGCATCGGCTGGCCGAATTCCATCATGCAGTAGTTGGTCACATCGACAAGGTTATTGATCGAACGGATCCCCAGCCGTTCCAGCCGCTGGGTCATTTCTGCGGGCGAGGGTTTTACCTCAACCCCTTCAATCACAATGCCGACATAGCGCCGGCACCCGATCGGATCATCGATCGAAACCGGAATGCTTTTCCCGTCGGGCAGCCGCGGCAGACGGCACTCTTTATCGAGCCAGCGCGGAAAACGGAACTGCCTTCCCAAAACGGCTGCGGTTTCGCGCGCGATTCCCAAATGCGAAAGCAGGTCGGGACGGTTGGGCGTTACCTCCGCCTCAAAGCGCCAGTCACCGTCGATTTCCTGCAGCGAATTAACCTCGAGTCCGGCCAATGTCAGCCGGTCGGCCAGCGCCTGCGCCGGAAGCGACAACTCCAGATAATCGCGCACCCAGGAAAGAAGAAATTTCACCGTATCCCTCCCGGGAACTGCTCCAAAAAGCGGGCGTCATTCTCATAGAAATAGCGGATGTCTTCAATGCCGTGCAATAACATCGCGATTCGTTCCACGCCCATGCCGAATGCAAACCCCGTCGTGCCGGGCAAATAATTAACGGCCTTGAAAACTTCCGGATGGACCATGCCGCACCCTAAAATTTCAAGCCATCCTTTTTGTCCGCAGACGCGGCAGCCTTTTCCGTCGCAGAAAATACAGCTTAAATCGGCCTCGGCGCTCGGTTCGGTGAATGGAAAGTAGTGCGGCCGGAATCGCAGGCGGGCTTTTTCGCCGAACATGCCGCGGGCCCATGCGATCAGCGTCCCTTTCAGGTCGCCGAACGTCAGCCCTGGACAAACGGCCAATCCTTCCACCTGATGAAATTGAAAACAATGCGTCGCGTCGACAGCATCGGGACGGTAAACGCGGCCGGGCACGACGATTCTCAGCGGCGGCTTGTGGGTATCCATAAACCGGATCTGAACCGGAGAGGTATGCGACCGCAATAAATAGCCGGTCCGTTTTCCGTGATCCGCCATATAAAAAGTGTCGAACCCTTCGCGCGACGGATGATCGGGCGGAATATTCAGCGCATCAAAATTATTCCGCTCCACTTCGATCTCGGGACCCTGCACGACGGAGAATCCCTGCGCGCGGAAATTATTTAAAATACGGTCGATCACCTGCGAGATCGGGTGACTGCGGCCAATGGAAGGAGGATAACCGGGTAAAGTGGCATCGATGCCGGATGATTTTGCGGGAGCGGAACCGGAAAGATTCGTGCGCCGTGCGGCCAGCGCTTCTTCAAGCCGCTGTTTGGCCGCGTTGAGTTGCTTGCCCAGCTTCCCTTTTTCTTCGGAAGCAAGACCCGGGTCTTTCATCGCGGAAAACTGCTCTGTTAATTTTCCCTGACGGCCAAGGTACAGGACGCGCACCGCCTCGACGGCGGCGGCGTCCTTAGCCTGTTCCAGCGCGGCAAGCGCTTCTGCCGTGATGGACTCCAGCTGAACTTCGCGCTGGCTCATCGTCAGACCGCTTGGGTTTACGCGGCCTTCGGCAGCGCGTTCTTGGCGATGCTGACCAACTGAACGAACGCCCCCTCATCGGTGGCGGCCAATTCAGCCAGGATCTTGCGGTCCAGTGAAACATTCGCGGCCTTCAGGCCGGCGATAAACTGGCTGTAGCGGATTCCCTGCTCTTCGCAGCCGGCTTTAATCCGGACAATCCACAATGAACGAAAATCACGCTTGCGAACTTTCCGGTCGCGGGTGGCATAGGCCATCGCGCGGTAGACCGTTTCTTTCGCTCGGCGGTAAATCTTGGATCGCTTGCCCCATGCGCCCTTGGCGCGTCCAATCATCCGCTTGTGGCGCTTCTTGCTCGATACAGAATGTGTTACGCGTGCCATTTCAATTCCTCCTAAAAATTACCGGCCGGGCAGAAGCCGCTCAATGCGCTTCTGATCCGCGGCGCTTAAATAAGCGGTTCCACGGAGATTCCGTTTGCGCTTGCTGGTGCGATGGCTCAGTAAATGTCCGCGGTTGGATCGCTTGTGCTTGATCTTGCCCGAAGCGGTGAAACTGAACCGCTTCGCGGTTGCCTTGCGTGTCTTTAACTTCGGCATGAAAAACCTCCCTTATGCTTTCGGAGCCAGTGTCATATAAATGAACCGGCCTTCTTGCATCGGCGCCCGTTCGACCTGGGCGACTTCCGCAATTTCCTGTTGTAATCGATTCATCAGGCGCATCCCGAACTCCTGGTGCGCCATTTCCCGTCCGCGAAACATCAGCGTGACTTTCACTTTGTTTCCCTGCTTCAAAAACCGGCCGAGCGACCGGAACTTGGTTTGATAATCATGCTCGTCGATGCGCGGACGAAACCGCAATTCCTTTAACTGGGATTGCCGCTGATGATGCCGGTTCTCGCGCTCCTGCTTCGCGCGGGTATACATGAATTTCGAAAAATCCATGATGCGGCACACCGGCGGATTGGCCTGCGGGGCCACTTCCACCAAATCCAAACCTGCCTCCTGCGCCTGTTTGAGCGCGTCAGCAATCTGCACTACTCCAAGCTGTGCTCCTTCTGCGCCAACCAGACGTACTTCCCGAACGCGAATCCGTTCGTTTGTGCGCACATCGCTTTCACGCGATGCGCTGCCCGCAGTATATTTTCCCAGCGTATTGTTCCTCCCTAATTTATTGTTTGTTCTCGATCTCTCGCGTCAGCCGTTCGATGAATTCCTCAACGGTTACTGCGCCCAGATCGCCTTCCTTGCGCGCGCGTACAGCCACTTTTCCGGCCTGCGCCTCGCGCTTCCCGACAATCAACATGTACGGAATTTTTTCCAGCTGCGCATCGCGGATGCGCGCCTGCAATGTTTCGCGGCGATCATCCGTTTCCACGCGGAACCCGGCTGTTTTCAGCCGCGCGGCCGTTTCCTGCGCATACGATTCCTGATCCTGCGAAATCGGGATCAACACCGCCTGCACCGGCGACAACCATGCCGGGAACGCGCCACCGTAATGCTCGATCAGCGTTCCCATAAACCGCTCGAGCGATCCGAAGATCGCGCGGTGAATCATGATCGGCACCGCCGTGCTGCCGTCGTCCTCGACATATTTTAAATCGAACCGCTGCGGCAAAACAAAATCGAGCTGCGCCGTGGCGCACTGCCAGTACCGGCCGATCGTATCGCGCACATGCACATCAATCTTCGGTCCGTAAAAAGCGCCGGCGCCCGGGCTCTCGACGAACGGAATGTCGCGCGACTTCAGCACCTGCCGTAAAATCTCTTCGGCCTTGTCCCACTGCGTCGCATCGCCCATAAAATCGTCGGGCCGCAAACTCATCTCTACTTTGTAATCATTAAAACCAAAATCTTTAAAAGTCTGCTGGATCAAATCCAGAACGCCGTTGATCTCGCCTTCCAGCTGGCTGAACCGGCAAAAAATATGCGCATCATCCTGCGTGAACCCGCGCACGCGCAGCAATCCATGCAGCACACCCGACTTCTCGTTGCGGTAAACCGTTCCCAGTTCAAACAGCCGGATCGGGAATTCACGATAACTGCGCATCGCCGTCTGATAAATCAGGATGTGGCCGGGGCAATTCATCGGCTTGACGCCCCACTCCTGTTCATCCTCGGTCTTGAACGTGTACATATTCGCCTTGTAATGCGAATAGTGCCCCGACTTGACCCAGATATTGCTGCGAATCAAATGCGGCGTCAGCACCGGCAGATACCCGCGCATCAGGTGCTGCTGCCGCGAATAATCTTCGATCAGCTGCCGCAGCATCGCGCCGCGCGGCTGATAAAAAACCAGGCCCGCGCCCGCTTCTTCCAAAATGGAAAAGAGTTTTAAGCTGACACCCAGTTTCCGGTGATCGCGTTTCTTAGCCTCTTCACGCGCCGTTAAAAACGCGTCAAGATCCGGCTGGCTGTAAAACGCCGTTCCGTAAATCCGGGTCAGCTGCGGATTTTTCTCGCTGCCGCGCCAATAAGCGCCGGCGACCGAGAGCAGCTTCACCGCTTTCAGCTGCTGCGTCGACTGCAGGTGCGGACCTTCGCACAAATCAAGAAAATCGCCGTCCGTATAAATCGAAACTTTCTCGTCAGCAATTCCGCGGACGATCTCGGCTTTGTACGGCTCCCCTTTTTTGAGAAAAAACTGCTCCGCTTCCTTCTTCTCCATCCAAGTCTGCTCAAACTTGTAATCGGAGGCGATGATCTTGGCCATTTCGGCCTCGATCTTCGGCAGATCCTCGTCGGTCAGCGGCTGTTCCGGATCGACATCATAATAGAACCCCTCCTCGATCGGAGGACCGATGGCCAATTTTGTTTTCGGCCAGATCCGCTTCATCGCCTGCGCCAGCACATGCGCGGCGCTATGTCGTAACCGGTGCAAATCGTCCATAAAATCCATTCGTAATAAAAGTGGTGGGCCCAAGAGGACTCGAACCTCTGACCTCTTCCATGTCAAGGAAGCGCTCTAACCAACTGAGCTATGAGCCCGATAACCGCTCAAAAAATCTGCCGAGGGCGGGGGTCGAACCCGCACGCCCTTACGGGCACAAGATTTTAAGTCTTGCGCGTATGCCAATTTCGCCACCCCGGCCAAAGATGGAGGTGCGGATCGGAATCGAACCGATGAATAACGGTTTTGCAGACCGTTGCCTTACCGCTTGGCTACCGCACCATTTTTGCTAAAAGAGGCGACAATTGTTTCCAGCGTATCTAAAATTCTTGCCGACAATACCTCTTTCGTCACCGAACGAAACGGCTGGTTCTTGCCGGAACGGGTGATGATCACGCCGTCCACCGGGGTCAAACCAAATGGGCCTTTTCCTTTTTTCGGCACATACTGCGTGGCGACAATCGCATCCAGGTTTTTGGCCTTTAATTTCGTGCGCGCGTTTACAATCATGTTCTGTGTTTCCAGCGCAAATCCGATCACCACCTGGTTCGGCTTGCGCTGCGACGAAGCATCGGCCAGAATATCCGGATTCTCCACCAGTTCCAGCTGCCAAAGCCGCAATGACCCCACAGCGCCGGACCGCTTGATTTTTTGGTTCGCCACGCGGACCGGCCGGAAATCACCGACGGCCGCCGACATGATCAGCGCGTCCGATTTCGGAAATGCGCGCCCCACCTCCTGGTGCATCTCGGCCGCCGTTTCCACTAGAATTCTTTTTACGCCTTTCGGGCAATCCAACTCGGTCGGGCCGCTGATCAGCGTGACGTCATAACCGCGCTTGCGCGCCAGATCGGCCAGCCGGTATCCCAGCGTGCCGGTCGAATAATTTGAAATATACCGCACCGGGTCAATCGGTTCGCGCGTCGGACCGGCCGTAATCAACAATTTTTTCACTTTTTCAGCTCCTGGCGAATTGCCTGCACAATCGCTTCGGTTTCGGCGATATGTCCCATTCCCACCTGCCGGCAGGCCACTTCCCCATGCACGGGTCCGACAAATTGAACTCCCAATTTCTTGAGCTTCGCGACATTCTGCTGATTGACCGGATGCTCGTACATCGCCGGATTCATGGCCGGCGCGATTAATACCGGCGCGCGCGTCGCGAATAAAACGCTGGTCAGCAGATCATCGCAAATTCCGTTGGCAAATTTGCCGATCACATTCAGCGTAGCCGGCGCGACCACGACCAGATCCGCTTCCGACGAAAGCGCCGTGTGCAAAAGATCCCACTCTTCAGGCGCTTCAAACAGATCGGCATAGGCCTTGCGGCCCGACAACGTCTGAAACGTCAGCGGCGTGACGAACCGCGCCGCTTCTTTCGTCATGACCACCTGCACCTGCGTATCCGATTCCTTGCGCAGCTGGCTGACTAAATCACAGGCCCGGTAACAGGCAATCGAGCCGGTTACACCGACGATGATTCGCTTCAACTCTTATCGCCCTTGGCTTTCTTGGTGATCTTCAATTCCACTTTCCCTTCGGCGATTTCACGCAGCGCCGTGATGGCCGGCTTGTCCTTCAACCCGCCCTCGACCAGCTTCTGTCCACCCTGGCTGAGCTCCAGCGCCCGCCTGGCGGCGCCGATCACTAACTTGTACCGGGATGTCATTTTTGTAGCCAAGAGCTCCACCGGTACCTGATGCGATTTTTCAATGCTCATCCGTGTTTCCTCCGTTTATTGAACCCGATACCGTTGCGCCCGGATAATCGTCCGGATCGCTTCAGTCGCTTCTTTCAATTGACCGTTGACGACGGCATAATCGTATTCGTTCATGGCGGTCAGTTCTTTGCGCGCCAGATTCAATCGCTCTGTAATCTCGCGCGGCGTTTCAGTTCCCCGTTTTCTCAGCCGCTGTTCCAGAACGCGCATTGACGGCGGCAACAAAAAAATTGTTGTCAGCGGCAATCCGCATTTTTTCACCTGGCGCGTGCCCTGAATATCAATGCTCATCAGCGCGTTGTGTCCGGCCTTCAGCGCTTTCGCGATCGGCGCTTTCGGCGTTCCATAAAAACTTCCCAGCACGCGCGCATATTCCAAAAACGCGCCGCGGCGGATCTGTTTCTTGAAATAGGCCGCGCTGACAAACCAGTAATCGCGGCCGTTTTTCTCGCGCCCGCGCGGTTCGCGCGTCGTCATTGAAATCGACCGGGCAAACCGCGCGTCGACTTTCATCAATAAATTGACGACCGTTGTCTTGCCGGTTCCCGACGGGGCGGAAACAATGAACAACCGGCCGCGCGTTTTCTTGGAACTGGTTCTATTCAATGTTCGCTGCCTGTTCCTTCATTTTTTCAACCTGGCCCTTCAGGCCTACCACCCATCCGGTGACCTGCGGATCGCGCAGCTTGGTGCCCAGCGTATTCACTTCGCGCTGCATTTCCTGCGCCAGAAAATCAATGGTCCTGCCGACGCTGCCCTGCCCCTGCTTGGCCAATCCGTTTTCCAGCTGTCCTTCAATCGCTTTTTGCAGCGCAACCAAATGCGAATCGAGACGCGCCAGTTCTTCCGACACATCGCTCGACTGCACGATCGACACGGCTTCGGACAACAACGCGGTACGATCGGCCGGTGTCGTCGAAAAATCGACGCGCGTCAGCGCGTTGCGCACCCGTTCGGCCAGCCGCTGCTGCATCGCGCGCTCGGCCGCCGGAACGCGTGCTTTAATTTTCAAAACCACCGCTTTAAAATCGGTCGCCAGCTTGCGGAATGTTTTTTGAAGACGCGCGCCTTCTTTGCGGCGCATCTGCATCATCGATTCCGCGGCCTGATCGACGGCGCGATACACGTCGGGCCATTGCCGCGCAGTCAATCCGCCTGTTTTTCCGGAGACCGTCACCTGCGGCAGATTCAATACCATCGGCAGCGTGATCTCTCCACGCAAACCCAATTTTTTCTGAAACGCGCGCAGCTGCTTGATATATTGACGCGCCGTTTCCGTTTGAAATGTCACCGGAACCGATTCCGTCGACGAGCGGACCTGCACCGCCACGCGAACCTGGCCGCGCCGCGCTTTTTTTCCGACCAGGCCGCGGATCAAATCTTCGTACGGCTGAAATCCGTCTGGCATCCGCGTTTCCACTTCCAGAAACCGGGAGTTCACACTGCGGATTTCCACAGTGACTGTTCCCGACAGCGGCAGCGAACGTTCCGCCCTGCCGAATCCCGTCATGCTGGTCAGCATTATTTCACTCCCAAAAACGAAATCCCCTCGCGTAATTTACTCAAGGGGATTTTATGCTTTTTTACAATCAAGCCCATTCGAGAACAGGAACTTCTTTATGCGCCTGCTTCGTCGGGTAAAGATCCCGGATGATTTCATCCGGCCGGAACCATAATTTGATTTCGCGCTCGGCCTCCACCGGATCGCTCGAGGCATGAATCACATTTTCAAACAAACCGGTCGTCCGGATCCGGCCATACGCGCCGCGGATCGAGGTCGGCGCCGCTTTTTCAGGATTTGTTTCGCCGGCCAGCTCCCGCACCTTGGGAATAGCCTCTTCGCCCCAGTAAACCAGCGCCATAATTTTATGGCTGCCGTGCAATTCACCCTGCATGTACTGAACCAGTTCGTTGTAAAACGGCTGAGCCTTGAGCTGCTTGTAATGCTCCTGGGCCAGTTCGCGGGAAACCCGGCACATTTTGGCGGCCACGATTTCCAGTTTGGTCTCGGAAAGGCGCGTCAAAATATTGCCTGTCAGCGATCGGACTAATCCATCCGGTTTGATCAAAACAAGTGTTTGCTGTTTCATAAATTCTATTCTCGCAGAAACCCTTAATTATACGATATATAAATTTTAAGTCAACCGCTGAATCAGACGATCCAGATCCTTCAGCGAGTAGTAGGCAATCCGGACCCAGCCGCGCGATTTTCCATGCAGCAGCTGAACATTCGTCCCCAGCGCTTTCTGCAGTTTGTGTTCCACGTCCGCCAGATGCGGATCTTTGGTTTGGCGGGCGCGGGACGCCGGCCTGCGCGCCGATACAGCCTGTTCCACATCGCGAACCGATAATCCGCCGGAAATAATTTTCTTTGCCATCTCCAACTGCGCTTTTTCCGATTCCAACCCCAGCAGCGTCCGGCCATGGCCAAACGTTAATTTTCCGCTGGCCAAATCCTGCTGAATTGAAGCCGGCAATTTCAGGAGCCGGATAGTATTGGCAACCGTTGCTCTGTCTTTTCCAACCACTTCGGCAGCTTTATCCTGGGTCAACCCGAACTCCTGAACAAGCCTCTGATAAGCCAAAGCCTGTTCAATTGGGTTTAGGTTTTCCCTCTGTAAATTCTCAATTAACGCTAACTCTAATGATTTTTTATCATCAACATCTCTAATAAGTGCAGGCGCTTCGTCGAATCCAGCCAATTTAAGTGCTCGGAACCGTCTTTCTCCTGCAATAAGCTCATATTTTACAGTTTCATCACCACTTTGATCAATTTTCCTTACTAAAAGTGGGTAAATTAAACCACTCTCTTTTATAGAATTGGCTAATTCCTGGATCTTTGATTCGTCGAGGTTTTTACGGGGCTGAAATCGATTGGCCCGAATCGACCGAAGAGGAATCTTGATTATTTCCTCCTTCGATATCGGGCTTCCTTCCGGAATCAATGCCCGAATCCCTTTGCCCAGACCGCGCGTGATCTCCGGCATGGATGGTCTCCTTTATTTTTTTAGCTAAATCAGCGTAAGCCTTTGCACCAGAAGAAGTTGGGTCATATAAAGAAATCGGAAGGCCGCGGCTTGGAGCCTCGCTCAAACGAACCGATCGCGGAATAACGACGTCATAAACTTTAGATCCAAAATAACCGCGAACTTCTTCAATAACGTCGTTAGTCAACTTAGTTCTAAAATCGGCCATCGTCATCAAAACACCTTCGGTCTGCAACCCAGGATTTAAATCTTCCTGGACCGCCTTGATTGTCTCAAGAAGCTGGGTTAAACCTTCGAGCGCATAATATTCGCACTGCAGCGGAATTAAAATAGAATCGGCCGCCGTTAGCGCATTCACGGTCAGCAGGCCCAGGGAAGGAGGGCTGTCAATAATAATCAGGTCATACGAATTTTTTACCGGATCAAGCGCTTTTTTGAGTTTCCGCTCACGCCCCATAATTGAAACCAACTCCACCTCAGCGCCGCTGAGCGAGGAATGGGAGGGGACTAGCGATAAATTCTTAACTTGTGTATCTACAACCACTTTCAATACCGGAACCGAGTCGAGAAGCACCTGGTAAATTGACTTTTCGATCGCCTTTTTGTCAATACCGACGCCGCTGGTTGCATTGGCCTGCGGGTCGAGGTCGACTAGAAGAACCCGAACGCCTTCCGTCGCCAGCGCGGCAGACAGATTGACGGCAGTGGTTGTTTTTCCAACACCGCCTTTTTGATTACAGACAGCGACAATTTTTCCCATAGAGGCCTATTGTTCCACGTGAAACAATTTCCTGAAACGTTTTATTTTACAGATCGACGAACAAGTAGCTGCTGAGTTGATGTCAGCGCTGAACTGATGACCCAGTATATCATGAAACCGGATGGCAGATTATAAAACAGGAAGAGAAACATAAGCGGCATAAACTTAAACATCTGCTGCTGGATTCTTTGTTCTTCGGTCAATTCACCGATCTGCGGAGGCTGCATCGCTTTTTGCTGAATAAATGATAGCACCGTGGAGATGACCGGTAAAACATTCAGACTGGCCCCAATTAACGGAAGAACAAGCGGAAGCCGGATAAGCCCATCGGGCGCAGAAAGATCTCTGATAAACAGGAAACTGGCGCCTCGAAGCTCAGGCGTACGGTTTAACACTTGATAAAGGGCAATGTAGATCGGCATCGTGAAAACAAACGGAAGGCAGCCGATACAGCCCGAAGCCGGATTAACCCCATGCTTCTTATAGAGCAGCATTAATTCCTGTTGCAGTTTCGCAGGATTATTTTTGTGCTCCTGACGAATTCGGGTTTCCTGCGGCTTGATCATCGCCATTTTTTTCATCGTCTGCTGACTGGCGCGCATTCCGTACCAGGTCAGCGGAGTAAACGGCAGCCAGACGGCCACAGCCAAAAAACAGATTGCCAGGCCATAATTATGCAACCGATTATGACCCCAGTTCAAAAAATTAAGAATAATTCTTGTAATTCCTGAAAAGGCGCCAAACGAAATTACTTCTTCCAGTCCGGCTTTCTTGAGCGGCCCAATCGCCATGGGGCCGGCATAGAGCTTAAACTGCCACTGGATCTCCTGACCGGGAAGCAGTTCTTTTTCGGGAAGCTCAACCCATCCCACTGAGCTGCCGCTCTGCAAATGTTCCATGTGGAACAATCCTTCCGGCTGGTCTATTACCAGAATTGTTGCGTAGGATCGGCCTTGCGACATGACACGCGATGGGCTGCCTTTAAAGGATTTTGTCGCTTCGTGTGCAGAAAAACGGCGCTCTTTTCCATCCAGAAAAACAGATCCGCCCAAAAACTGTTTCTCATGTTCATGGTCTGTTTTTAATGGCCGGTATGCTAGAATTTTTAGCGCTATTTTTTGTGATTCTTTTCCATCATTTTTTACACTTAAGATAACTGTTTTCAAGTGGTTAGAGTTTTTATTCTCTTCTATTTTCCGCTCGATTTTCAGGCCATCTTCCTGCATCGAAACGCCGTCTTGAAAATTAACCATCGATTGGCGCGGCGCGGTCCGGACCACCTGAAGAAATCCCGGCAAGCCGTCCTGCTCCATAATAAGAACACCGCTTACCTTAATGGATTGAATGCTGCCTGTTTTTTCGCCGACACCAAGCAGAATATCTCCTGATTCAACGGTTTTCGTAGATTCTTTTTCCAATCTGTTTTCAGAAATAGTTTCGGCTGTTTTTTGGGAAATGGCCGCTTGCTCTACCGGCTTATTTGGGAATATGGATGTCCAGGTGAACATAATGATTGCGCTAATTATAAATACTGATATTATTCTATGTTCATTTTTCATAATATATCTTTCTATATAGAGTTAAACAAAATGTTCGTTTCTGCTAATTTTATTAATCGAGAGTATCGAATCCGCCTTTATTCCATGGATTGCATCGAAAGATTCTGAAAAAAGCCAGGCGCAATCCGCGAACTGTTCCATGCCTGGAAACAGCCTCCGCTCCATAAACCGAACAACTGGGGTAAAACCGGCAGGAGGAGGGAATCGGAATTTGCGCCCGAATCAGTTGGTAGAGCCTAATTAAGGCCAGCGTTATTTTTGAGACCATGGCTTCACAAGTTGAATCAATGTTTCTTCTGTTTTCTGATAAGAACAGCGGCCCGGAATTTTCGAGACCACGGCAATGAGATCAATTCCCGACGGAAATTCCGTCTGATTTTTACGAAACGCCTCTTTAAGCCATCGGCGGATTTTGTTTCGCTGGACAGCCGTCGGGGCGATCTTCTTGCTGACTGCGCAGGCAAAACGGGCCTTTCCCGTCGGACGGGGAAGGATCTTGAGTGTCATCCATTCTCCGCGAACTGTTTTTCCGGCCGAAAAAACCTTGCGAAACTCCTCTCGGCCGGAAATACGCCTCGACCGGCCGAATGAAGACATTTATTAAGGGGGTTTTGGGTTAAGGAATCAGGTTCTTGCGCCCGGTTTTCCGTCGGCGATTCATGACTTTGCGGCCACCCTTGGTCGCCATCCGGCTGCGGAATCCGTGCCTGCGAGCGCGTTTGAGATTCGATTTGTTTCGGAGTGTTTTCTTCACGGGGGCATTGTATCAGCTTGGGATTTATTTGGCAAGCGGTTCAAACTATGCTAGTCTGAAGAAACAATTCCTACTATGAGCGCATTAAGTTTATCCCTCTGGCAAGAAGCCGTCGAAAGAATTAAGGGACAACTTCCCAGCCAAGCGTACGAAACATGGTTCGGGCCCACGCGGGCCGTTTCCGCTGCCGATTCGGAGCTGACGCTGGAAGTTCCCAATCCGTTTTTCCGCGACTGGCTGGTCAAACATTACTCCGAGCTGATCCAGAAAATACTACTCGAGTTGTGCGGCAAAAAAGTCGATCTTGTTTTTGTTTTTCCTTCCGCGGCTTCTGAAGTAAAACCGGATGATGAATCAACAGCGCCGTGGGTTCGCAGTGAGCAGGCGCCGGCAGCCGGTTCAACCGAAGGATTGCTTAACAGCCGTTATAAATTTTCGGAATTTGTGGTGGGACCTTCCAACCGTTTCGCGCACGCAGCCGCCGTGGCCATAGGCGAATCGCCGGCAAAAGTTTACAATCCGTTGTTCATTTACGGCGGAGTCGGTCTTGGGAAAACCCATTTAATGCAGTCGATCGGGCACCGGATCCGCGAAAAATTCCCGGCCACAAAATGTTTGTATACGTCCAGCGAGCGGTTTACCAATCAATTGATCTCGGCGATTCAAAACCGGTCGATGGTTTCTTTCCGCGAACGGTTCCGGTCGGTCGATGTGCTTCTCGTCGACGATATTCATTTCATCGGCGGAAAAGAAGCGACGCAGGAAGCGTTCTTCCACACGTTCAATGCGTTGTATGATGCGCACAAACAGATCGTGATCTCCAGCGACCGTTCACCCAAAGAATTACATGGCGTGGAAGAGCGTCTGGTTTCGCGGTTTGAATGGGGCCTGGTCACCGACATCCAGCCGCCGGATCTTGAAACGCGCGTAGCGATTCTCCGAAAAAAAGCGCAGGCACAGGGGACACAGGTTCCGGACTCCATCACGCTTTTTATCGCGGAGCGAATCACTTCAAACATCCGCGAGTTGGAAGGGGCGCTCAACCGTGTCATCGCATATTCGGTTTTGACCGGCCGCGAAATTTCGCCGGCGATGGCGCAGGAAGTATTGAAGGGAATGGTGGCGGAGACTGCCAAGCATGTGACGGTGGATAAAATTCAGCGAATTGTCGCTGATTATTTCAATGTTTCCATGGCAGATCTCAAGGGAAAGCGTAGAACCAAGGAAGTGGCGCTTCCTCGGCAGCTGGCCATGGCGCTCTCCCGGGAATTAACCGATGCTTCACTGCCGGCCATTGGAGAAGCGTTTGGCGGCCGCGATCACGCCACGGTGATTTACGCCTGTAATAAGGTGGCGGAAGATTATACGCAGGGTGGGAAAATTAAGGAATTGATCGATATCCTGCGCAGTGAATTCAACCAGGCTGTCTAAATAGTCTATGAAAAGCCTGTGGATTGGTGTAGATTGGTGATTTTGTTGGGGGTTGTAGCTGTTTTTCAACAGCCATTTTTGAAACCTATCCCCAAACAGTTAAGATAGTTGTGTAGTTCTCAACAGTTTAAACAATGCTTATTACTATTACTGTTACATATTAAACTTATAATAGGGACCGAACTTCTATGAAAGCCCGTATCTTACGAGAGAACTTTTTAAAGGGAATACAGACAGTTTCCCCTATTGTTCCAACCCGAAGCACGCTTCCGATTTTATCCCACTTATTAATTGAAACAAAAAAAGACGCCATTCAAATTACAGGAACCGATCTTGAAATAGGAATTACCACAACTATTCCCGCCGAAATTCTTGAAGAAGGCTCCATTGCGATTCCAGCCAAGCGGTTGAGTGATTTATTAAAAGAACTTCCTAATGAAATGTTGCAGTTGGGATCCAAAAAAAATCAGCAAGCCAGTATTGAATGCGGTAAGGGTGTGTTTAAGATTATGGGACTTTCCAAAGAAGAGTTCCCACACCTCCCCCATTCTGTTTCACATGAGGCAATCTCTATCCAACAAAACCTGCTTCAAAAAATGCTATCACTGGTTGTCTTCTCTGTTTCAAAAGATGAGTCGCGGTATGTGTTGACCGGAATTTTGTTTGTCAGCAAGAAAAACACATTGCGTCTGGTGGCCACAGATGGCCGGCGTATGGCGATGATTGATCGCGAAGTAAAATCGGCACCGGCCGGCGAACAAAACCGTATCGTGCCCGAGAAAACAATCAATGAATTAATCCGGTTGTTGGGCGGCGAAGAGGCCGTAAAAATATCATTCAAGGAAAGCCAAATTGTTTTTGATCTGGGCAACACCATTTTAATTTCGCGGCTCATCGACGGGAAATTCCCAAACTATGAGCAGGTGATTCCGGCCGAAAGCCCGCACCGGCTGCGCGCATCGCGCGAGGAATTTTTATTGGCCGTGCGGCGAATCGGGTTATGGTCCACACAGGAATCGCCCTCCATCCGCTTTGATCTGGCCGCCGACAAATTGACGGTTTCAAAACAGACGCCCGAAGTCGGCGAGGCGCACGAGCAGATTACCGTTGAATATTCAGGGCCTGAATTTTCAATTGGATTTAATCCCAATTATCTGATCGATGTGTTGAAGGTGCTGCCAGAAGAACAGATTGAAATTGAACTTCCCGGGCCCGACCGGCCCGGCGTAATGCGCACTAAAGAGCACTATGTCTACATCGTGCTCCCAATGCAGCTATCGAACTAGAACCAATTCTGATGACGCAAATAAAAAGAACAGCCATTCCATTGTCGTCGGTTCTGGCGAAAGTGCTGGAATCGATGCAGTCGGATGGCAAGCCGAACCAGGAGCAGATCCAGGCGGTTTGGGCGCGCGTAGCCGGCGAAGAAGCAGCCCGGCACAGCTGGCCGCAACGGCTGTATCAGTTGGCGCTGGTGGTTGAAGTTGAAAATTCAGGGTGGATTTATACGCTGAATTTAAGAAAAGCGGAATTATTGGAAGGACTGATCGAACTTTTAGGGACCGGCACCGTCCGCCGGCTGGAATTCCGAATTGGAGAGAGAAAGAATGGCTAAGGCAAGCACGAAGTCGGAAGAAAAACCGAAGAAGCCTGCGGCAAAACAAGAATACGATTCTTCGCGTATCCAGGTGTTGGAGGGAATGGAAGCGGTCCGCAAACGGCCAGCCATGTACATCGGCGACACCAGCGTACGCGGTCTTCATCATTTGGTTTATGAAGTAGTCGACAACTCCGTCGATGAATCACTGGCTGGCTACTGCACCGCCATTGAAATCGTCATTCACCCGGACAATTCCGTCAGCGTCAGCGACAATGGCCGCGGTATTCCGGTCGACATCCATAAGACCGAGAAAAAACCGGCTGTCGAAGTGGTGCTGACGATGCTGCATGCCGGCGGAAAATTCGACAACAACGCCTATAAAGTTTCCGGCGGTTTGCACGGCGTCGGCGTCAGCTGCGTCAACGCGCTCTCCGAGTGGTTCGAAGTCGAGGTTAAGCGCGATGGGAAAATTCATCATCAGCGCTACGAGCGCGGCGTTACAAAAACAAAATTAGTGGTCACCGGCAAAACCAGTACGACCGGCACCAAGGTTACATTCAAGGCCGACAAGGAAATTTTTACCTGCAAGATCGATTATTCGTACGATACGATTTCCAACCGCCTGCGCGAACTGGCTTTTTTGAACAGGGGCCTGAAGATCACATTTACCGACGAGCGGAACGGAAAAACCAACGTCTTCGAATATGAAGGCGGCCTCGCGTCGTTCGTCGAATATCTGAACCGCGGCAAAGGAGCCGTGCACAAGCAGGTCGTTCATTTCTCGAAAGAAAAAGATGGCACCACCGTTGAAGTGGCGCTGCAGTACAACGACGGATTTGCCGACACACTCTTCTCGTTCGCCAACAACATCAATACGGTTGAGGGCGGAACCCATTTGACCGGTTTTAAATCGGCGCTGACGCGCGTGCTGAATAACCATGCGCGCTCAAAAGGCCATATCAAAGATGCCGACCAATCCTTGACCGGCGATGATGTGCGCGAAGGATTAACCGCCGTGATCAGCGTGCGGCTGCCCAACCCGCAGTTCGAAGGGCAGACCAAAACAAAACTGGGCAACTCCGACATTGAAGGACTCACAGCCAGCGTTGTGAATGAATCACTCGGCATGTTCTGCGAAGAGAACCCGAGCGTCGCCAATAAAATCTGCGAAAAAGCGATTATCGCATCGCGCGCGCGTGAAGCGGCGCGCAAGGCGCGTGAACTGACGCGCCGAAAAGGATTATTGGAATTTGACAGCCTTCCCGGAAAACTAGCCGACTGTTCCGAGCGCAACCCCGAACTGTGCGAACTGTATATCGTGGAGGGAGATTCCGCAGGCGGGTCGGCCAAGCAGGGACGCGACCGCCGTTATCAGGCAATCCTTCCGATCAAAGGGAAAATCATCAATGTCGAAAAGGCGCGGCTTGAAAAAGTTCTGACTAACGATGAAGTCCGCACCATTATTACAGCGCTCGGCGCCGGTGTTGGCGAAGAATTCGCGCCCGATAAACTGCGCTACCACAAATTAATCCTGATGGCCGACGCCGATGTGGATGGTTCGCATATCCGCACACTGCTGCTGACGCTGTTTTACCGCCAGTTCAACGAACTGATCAAGCGCGGCCATATCTATATTGCGCAGCCGCCGCTCTACAAGGTCAAGCGCGGAAAACATGAAGAGTATGTTTACAACGAAACGCTGATGAACGACCGGTTATTTGACCTAGGTCTGGATGGAACCGAGATTACCAATCTAAAAGAGAAGAAGCCATTTACTGAAGCTCAGGCCAAAGATCTTCTCAAAACGCTGGTCGAGGTCGAGGTTCTTGCCAAAGCTTTGGACAGAAAAGGGTTTGAATTCGCTGAATTTATGGAATTACGGCATCCAAAAACCCATAAACTGCCAGTTTATAAGGTAAAAGTGGATGGAGAAATCCAATACGCCTATTCCGAGGACGAGCTTGGCAAACTAACCAAGAATCAGAAAGACGCCGACACGCTCGAGATTTATGAAGCCAAAGAACTCGAGCAATGGGCAACCAAGCTCGAAAAATTCAAACTGGATCTGGAGAACTACGAAAGCGACGAAGAAGAAGCGATGCCGGAACTGCGCGGTCATAAATCGACCGTTAAAAAAGGCAAAGGCGCCGCCGCTGAAAAAGTCCGCAAGCCGCTTTTGAAATTAGTCACTGAAAAAGAAGAGATCGAAGTCTATTCGCTGGAAGGGCTGCTTGAAAAGATTCGCGCCATCGCCCGCAAAGGAATGCAGTTGCAGCGGTACAAAGGTTTGGGAGAAATGAATCCTACGCAGCTCTGGGAAACCACGATGGATCCGGAGCAGCGGACGCTGCAGCAGGTAACGCTGGAAGACGCCGTCGAAGCCGAATCGATGTTTACCACTTTAATGGGAGACGCTGTGGAAGAACGCCGACTGTTTATTGAAGAACACGCACCTGAAGTGCGGTTCCTGGACGTATAACGATGTATACGCGAAACGAAAAAATAATCCCGATTGCGATCGAGCAGGAGATGAAAGATTCGTACATCTCTTACGCGATGTCCGTCATCGTCGGCCGCGCTCTGCCCGATGCGCGCGACGGCCTCAAGCCGGTGCAGCGCCGCATTCTGTACACGATGCAAAACCTGTCGCTCGATCCGGGCAAGCCGTATAAGAAATCGGCCCGTATCGTCGGAGACTGTCTGGGCCGGTATCATCCGCACGGCGACAGCGCCGTCTATGACGCGTTGGTCCGCATGGCGCAGAGTTTTTCGGTCCGTCATCCGATGGTCGACGGCCAGGGCAACTTCGGATCGGTCGACGGCGACTCCGCCGCCGCGATGCGCTACACCGAGGCGCGCATGGCGCCGGTGGCCGAAACAATGCTGGCCGATCTTGAAAAAGACACCGTTGATTTTGTCCCCAACTTCGATGAATCACTGACCGAACCGCGCGTATTGCCGGCCGCCCTGCCCAGCTTGCTGGCCAATGGCGCCAGCGGTATTGCCGTCGGTATGGCCACTAATATTCCGCCGCAGAATTTGCATGAATTAGTCGACGGCATTATCCGTCTGATCGATAATCCGGAAATTGATATCAAGGAATTGATGAAATCGGTCAAAGGCCCCGATTTCCCGACGGGCGGCGCGATCGTCGGCCGGCAGGGGATTACCGATGCCTATACGACCGGCCGCGGGCATATCAAGGTGCGCGCCAAAGCGCATATTGAAACCGGCAAGGGCGGAAAAGATTCAATCATCATTTCCGAGATTCCGTATCAGGTCAACAAATCCACATTGCTTGAAGCCATCGCCGCATTGGTGCGCGACAAGAAAATCGACGGGATCGCCGACCTGCGCGATGAGTCCGATAAAGACGGTATGCGCATCGTCGTTGATTTAAAGCGCGACGCCAACGGCCAGGTGGTTCTCAATCAGCTGTTCAAGCATACGCAGCTGGAAACAACCTTCGGCGTGATTCTGCTGGCGCTCGTCAACAGCCGCCCGAAAGTTTGTACGCTCAAACAGTTGATGGAAGTGTTCATCGAGCACCGCAAGGAAGTGATCACGCGGCGCACGCGGTTCGACCTGCGCAAGGCGCGCGAACGGGCCCACATTTTAGAAGGCCTCAAGATCGCGATCGCGAATCTCGACGAGATTATCAAATTAATCCGCCGTTCCAAGAGCGAAGAAGAAGCGCGCGCAGCCCTCGTCAAAACCTACAAGCTTACCGTGGTTCAGGCGCAGGCAATTTTGGACATGCCGCTCAAGAAGCTGACAGCACTCGAGCGGACCAAGATTGAAGAAGAATATTTGGCACTGCTCAAGAAAATCATTGAACTCGAAGCAATCCTCGCCTCGGAAGCAAGAATCCTGGCGATCATCAAAGACGAACTGCGCGAAATCGGCAAAAAATATGGCAACGAACGCCGCACCGAAATTCTCGCCGGCGAAGCGAAAGAGCTCAACGTCGAGGATTTCATCGCCGAAGAAGATGTGGTGATCACGATTTCCCATTCCGGTTATATCAAACGGCTGCCGGTGTCGGGTTACCGCAAGCAGGGCCGCGGCGGCAAGGGCGCCAGCGGTACCGATCTGAAAGAGGAAGACTTCGTCGAGAACCTGTTTATCGCCTCGACCCACGATTACCTGCTCTGCTTTACCGATCGCGGGCGAGTCTACTGGGTCAAGGTCTACGATGTTCCGCAGGCCAGCCGTCAGTCCAAAGGCAAAGCAATCATCAATTTGCTGCAGTTGGAATCGGGTGAAAAAATGGCGGCGTTTGTGCCGGTGCGCGAGTTCAAGGAGGATCAGTATCTGGTGATGCTGACCGCCAACGGACTGATCAAGAAAACGGCGCTCTCCGCCTACAGCAATCCGCGCCGGGGCGGAATCATCGGCATGGGTCTGGAGCTGGGCGACCGGTTGATCCGCGTGCTGATGACCGACGGAAAACAGGAACTGCTGCTGGCCACACGGCTGGGCAAGGCAATCCGTTTTCCGGAATCACAGGTGCGCGACATGGGCCGCGGCGCCAAGGGCGTTAAAGCGATGACGCTCGATAAAAAAGACCAGGTCATCGGCGCGGCGATCTGCAAAAAAGGCGTCACCGCATTAACGGTGACCAGTCACGGGTTCGGCAAACGCAGCGATGTTGACGACTACCGGTCACAATCCCGCGGCGGTAAAGGAATCATCAATCTGAATGTCACCGATAAAAACGGCGAAGCAATCAGCTTGATGACCGTGACCGATAAAGACGAAGTGATGCTGATCGCGCAGCAGGGCCAGCTGATCCGATGTCCCGTCAAAGAGATTCGCGTGACGGGCCGCGCCGCGCAAGGTGTGCGGTTAATGCGTATGGGCGAAAAAGATACGCTGGCAGCCGTTGCGACGGTAGTTCCCGAGGATGAGGACGCCGCCGTGACCGAACTTGCCGCGGCGAAACCGGCCGAGTAAGATTCTCCTTTTAAACGGAAAATGGGAGCGGTATCATAACCGTTCCGAGCTACTCTTCGTCCCCATCGTCTAGCCGGCCTAGGACGCGGCCCTTTCAAGGCTGCAACACGGGTTCGAATCCCGTTGGGGACGCTATTTTCTTACGCAAAAACAAATCCTGTCAGGTATAGTTCATTTAGGTAATTCAGACGAGAAACCTTTTCATGGAAGGGCAACGACTGCCCACGGAAAGGTTTATTTTTATCACCGTTTATGAAGACAATACAAAAAAGATTTCGAATAATTATCGCGGCCGCGTTGGTGTTCTGTTTCGCAACAGAATGCCCAACCCCGTTTTTGTCGCACCACAGCTACGCTGCCGTAGAACAACAGACGCTCCGCCCCGGTCAAAACGCTGAAACAGCACCGGCAACTCTCAGTAACCGGCTGCAAACATTCGCCGGACAAGAAGAGCAGAAGAAAGCTTCCACGAGCTTTTTTAAATCAAAATGGTTTATAACAACGATGGTTTTAGTGGCGGGCCTAATCGCCACTCCGTTCCTTGCGCAACCCAATCGCAATAATAATATTCAACCGCCGCCAGCGATTGCTCAACAGCAACCTCCTCAGCAAATCGTTCGATATGAAACGGCAAGTTTTTTGACGGGATTTGAAATCGAACTGGATGCAGCCCAAAAAGAAGCTTTTCTCAAAGCGTTTCTTGAAAGCAATACGGAACATGCGATCGCAAAAAACAGCATGATGCTTGAAATGGCGCGGTCGATGCCAAGCGCTATGAAACATCGCCCAGACGGGTCTCTTGTCGTCGTCTATATTCCGTCACAACCGCAACTTTATCTCTTAAATTCGCAGGGCCCTGTTTTTGTGCATCTCTATTTGAACCCAAGCTCGAAACGAGGGGTTCTTCATTTTGACGGAGCGCTGGGAACAAAAGAAGAATTTGCCGTGGCATTGCGGGAATTAAAGAATCCTTTTAAACGCTTATTGATGGAGCTTGTGGGAGCGCCCGAAGTTACTCCGGAAATGATCGAGTCAGTGGAGCAAAGCTGGAATCAGCAGGTTAGCGATGCTAAGAAAGCCCAAGAACGCTTTCCGAAATTCGAGCCTAATTTCGGAGTCCAACATTCCGAAATGCTGGACACATTGCCGCGCCGGACCACCTCGGTGGACACTTCCCAATTTGATGTTGCCTCTGCAACGGACGAAAGAACGAATCTGGAAACCGACGCTGTCCTGCAATGCATCGTTGTTACACTCTGGGACCCGGAGCATCAGGTGGGTGGGATGTCCCATTTTTGGTTTTTGAGGGATCCCGGCCCTGGAATGGGCCGTTTCCTTGCAAGGTTTCAGGAAAAAGGAGGCACGCTGGGACCACAAACTAAAATTCGGCTGCGCGGCGGCCGTCAGGGAGAGTCAGAAACCCTCTTGAGTAGTTTGTTGGTTTTACTGGAGGGCAAAGGAACTATTGTTGAGCAGGATGTTTTAAAAGATGACGAGGCACCAGTTGTTCATATGCTGTTGGATGTGAAAACGGGTAACGTAGTCGATTTGATTGATGGTTTTGCAACGCTGGAAGATGCCGGAATTTTTGCCGATCGTTTGCAGGAATTAATGCAGCAGAGATTGGAAGCATTCTTAAAATTCCATGGAGACAAAACGGAGCGACTTTTAGCGGTTACAGCGGATCAACAATTAGAGTGGGCAAAAAAACGATACAATACATACATAATAACAAACCAGCAGGCACTCATTGAACTCAGACAGTTGTGGAGCTCTTTTTACATAAGAGATGTGGATCAGAAAATTCGCACAGCTAAATCAAGCGAACTTGGCTGGGCCTCAAGCCCGTTTTCTTCGGCGTCTCATGAGTTGAGTTCGCATCGCGAATTAATCAGTCGCTTGTTCGGCAATCCGGTTAATTTTGAAAAACTGGAAATAACATTTGAATTGCCGCCAGGAGAAGGGCAGGCCTACTGGGAATGGGTTCAAAGACAGGAGCAAGAGGTCCTTTATATTAGTCAACTGTTGTATATGTCGAGCTGGCAAGGGGTCATGCCCGATAGAATAAAAATTCCACGGATAGAGACAAACCCCGAATTTGGGATAGCAATTGCTCTACAAACCGAACTGCGGCAAGGATATCTGGTTGTCGTGGATCTTGATTCTTTAACGGATGCTCAGTATCAACAGATCAAGTCGGCCAGGGCAACCATTCATCAGCGCTCAGAACGCCACAATATCCGCCTTCTTTTCCTGGGTCAGCCTCGAGAAAAGGCCGGCTTCAGAGATGATTTCCTGGAAAATGACACCATACGCGCATTAGATGCCGACACACTCGCAACAGAGTTCGGCCGAATTCGTGGGTTGACCCGCGTCACCTTTTTCGGTTCCGAAAATGCAGCGTTGCCAATTCAAACAGCGGTGGAAAAATTAGGTGTGACCTTTGAGCAAAAAGAGTTTTCAGTTCTGAATCTGTTGAGAGGGTTTGGGGTTAACGCCATTATGCTGGATATTCTTGAAAACGGATTGGAAGAAGCCGCTTCCCTCGGTAAACAAGCGTAAAATTTTCCGCCTGAGTGAAATTGCAATTCCCCGTCGGTCTTGCTAAGGTAAAACAATGACCCCTCCCGGAACGCTTTACTTAGTAGGTACCCCGATAGGAAATCTGGGCGACATCACGCTGCGCGCTCTTGAAACTCTCAAAACCGTTTCATTGGTCGCCGCCGAGGATACCCGACGAACCAGCCAGCTGTTCCAACGATTTGATATTCATACCCCGCTGACCAGTCTGCATGAACACAACGAAGGCCAGAAAGCGCTGCAGTTGATCGAACGGATCAAAGCAGGACAATCGGTAGCATTGGTCACCGACGCCGGAATGCCGGTTATTTCCGACCCAGGGGCTTACCTGGCGCAGTTGGCCTGGGAGGCCGGCCTGCCGGTTACGACGATTCCGGGGCCTAACGCCGCCGTCGCGGCGCTGGCACTTTCCGGATTTCGCGGCGAACGGTTCCGGTTTGAAGGGTTTCCTCCCAAAAAAACGGCGGCGATGGAACGATGGCTCAAAGAATTATCGACTGAAAAAATCCCGGTGATTTGCTACGAATCACCGATGCGTCTGGTAAAAACGCTGGAGTTGATCAAAAAAGTGCTGGGCGAAATTCCGATCGTCGTCGCGCGCGAACTGACAAAACTGCATGAAGAAGTGACGCGCGGCTCGACAAGCGAGGTTCTCGCGCGCTATACTACACGAGCGCCCAAAGGCGAAGTGACGCTTCTTTTTTTGCCGACTGAAAACGAAAATGACGAACCCAAAAATCCATCCCACAGCGATCATTGATCCGGCCGCACAAATCGGCGCCGATGTTGAAATCGGGCCGTATGCCGTGATTGAAGGGGCCGTTAAAATCGGCCGCGGAACCAAAATCTGGCCGCATGTCTATTTAGTTGCTCCTCTGGAAATTGGCGAAGAATGCCAAATTCATGTCGGCGCGGTGCTGGGACATCTTCATCAGGCGCTGCGCGAACAGCAGGTGGGCGGCGTGAAGATCGGCGACCGTACGATCATTCGCGAGTATGCATCGGTGCACCGCTCGTCGCAAAAAGGGACGAATACGACGATCGGCTCGGACTGTTTATTGATGGGAACCGTTCATGTGGCGCATGACTGCACCATCGGAAATAAAGTGATTGTTTCCAATGGGACGCTGATCGCCGGGCATGTCACCGTTGAAGACAAGGCTATTTTGTCCGGGCATGTGGCCGTGCATCAATTCGTCCGGATCGGAACACTGTCGATGATCGGAGGTCTGGCGCGCGTGAACAAGGATGTGCCGCCCTATTTTCTGGTCAAGGGAGACTCGGAAGTCTGGTCTATGAACTTAGTTGGTATCAAGCGGGCGGGCATGTCGGAACGGTCCCGCGAAGGGATCCGGGAGGCCTATCGCCTGCTTTACCGGACCGGTTTAAACACCACGCAGGCGGTCAAATCGATCCAGGCGATGGATAAACTAACGCCGGAAGTCCAGCATTTATTACAGTTTGTGCAAGAAAGCCGCCGCGGCGTCTGCCGGCATCATCTGCGTATGCCGGAAGAGAGCCTCCTTGACATTGATGGTGATGATGGGGTATAATTCTTTTTAGTCAGTAGTTTAACAGCCTTTTAAACTGGTCCCGAGAGGCCAGAAAAGGAGCGTGTCAGGTGCATAACGGAATGTTTCTATTTGATCGCTCGTCTGCGTATAGTGCGCGGATGAGCTTTTTTTATGCCCAAAAATTATGGAAACGGGCATGAAGTCAGTCATTCTGGATGCCGAAGGAGTCCGCCGCGCTTTTATCCGGATCGCCCATGAAATTCTGGAACGGCACCGGATCATTGAAAATATTGCGTTAGTCGGCATCCGCTCGCGCGGCGTCTTTTTGGCCCAGCGATTGGCGGCCAATCTGAAAGAGTTAACCGGTAAAGCGGTCCTGGTAGGCGCGCTGGACATTACACTTTACCGCGACGACTTGAGCATGCTGGCTGCCAACCCGATTATCCGCGCGACGGAGATTCCGTTTGATCTGACCGGAAAACAGGTAATCATCGTTGACGATGTTCTCTTTACGGGCCGCACGATCCGCGCTGCGATGGATGCGCTGATCGATTTGGGCCGCCCCGAAGCGATCGAGCTGGCCGTTTTAATTGATCGCGGCCACCGCGAACTTCCGATCCGTGCCGATTACATCGGGAAAAATGTTCCGACGGCCCGGCAAGAACTGGTGCAGGTCCGCCTGACCGAAATTGATCACGCTGAAGAAGTAACTCTGGGGGAGAAACTCTAATGGCCGCCTGGACCCGCAAAGATTTGCTGAGCCTCGAGGAACTTTCCAAGGAAGAACTGCTGTTATTGCTCGATCAGGCCAAGGCGTTTAAAGAAATTTCACTGCGCCCGATCAAAAAAGTACCGGCGCTGCGCGGTCGAACCGTGGCGCTCTGCTTTTTGGAGCCGTCGACGCGGACGCGCGCCTCATTTGAGCTGGCCGCGAAACGGCTTTCAGCCGACCTGCTGTCGTTTCAAGGAAATTCATCCAGCATCACCAAGGGCGAATCGGTCGTCGATACCGCGCGCAACATTGAGGCGATGCGTGTGGATGTCATAGTCCTTCGGCACAACACCAGCGGAACGCCGGCGCAGGTGGCGCATGCCGTGAAAGCCAGCATCATCAACGCCGGCGACGGTTCCCACGAACATCCGACGCAGGGATTAATCGATCTGTTCACCATTCAGGAAAAAAAGGGACGGATTGAAGGGCTGAATGTGGTGATCGTCGGAGATATCCTGCATTCGCGCGTGGCCCGCTCCGATTTATGGGGATTAATGAAGCTGGGCGCTAAAGTCACGCTGTGCGGCCCCCCGACGCTGGTTCCGTCCGCAATGGAACAGCTGGGCGCCAAAATCAGTTATCGCCTCGACGATGTATTGCCGAAGGCCGATGTGGTGATTGCGCTGCGGCTTCAGCTGGAACGGCAGCAGGAAAAATATATCCCGTCGTTTCGCGAATATACGCGGCTCTATGGCATCGACAGCGACCGATTGAAAAAAGCAAAACCGGATTTGACGATCATGCATCCAGGCCCGGTCAACCGCGGATTGGAACTTTCATCGGAAGTGGCGGACGGCCCGCAGTCGGTGATTTTGGATCAGGTGACCAATGGCATTGCCGTGCGAATGGCCGCGCTTTATCTGGTGGCCGGCATTCATCCGGCCGACGAAGAACCGGTGAGTGAGCCGGGCAGAATTGACCTGCCGGTTCGGGAGAAACAGGTCCGATGAGCGCGAAAACAATTTTATTAAAGGGCGGACGGCTGATCGATCCGTCGCAGGGCATCGACGGCCAGCACGATCTGTTGATCGAGAATGGCCGCATTGCGAAAGTCGGAAAAAATCTGAAAGCCGATTCGGCCGAAACGATCGAGTTAAAAGGCAAGATTGTCTGCCCCGGCTTCATTGATCTGCATGTCCATTTCCGGACGCCCGGACAAGAGCATAAAGAAACGATTCGCACCGGATCGCGCGCCGCGTTGTCCGGCGGATTTACGACGGTTTGTTTGATGGCCAATACCGATCCGGTTGTCGATTCACCCACCATCGTCGAATTCATCAAGGGTGAGGCTGCGAAAGTCGGGCTAATTCAGGTTCTTCCATACGGCGCGGTGACGCTCGGTTTGAAAGGGGAAAACCTGACCGAGATGGCTGCTTTGCAGGAGGCCGGCGTCGTTGGATTCTCCGACGATGGAATGCCAGTTTCCAATGCCGGTATGATGCGCCGCGCGCTGGAATACAGCCGCGTAACCGGACTGCCGGTCATTGATCACTGCGAAGAAAAAGAGTTAAGCGGGCATGGCGTGATGCATGAAGGATTGACTTCCTGCCGGTTGGGATTGGCCGGAGTTCCGTCAGAAGCCGAAACGGTGATGATTGCGCGCGATCTTCTGCTGGCCGAGGCGACCGGAGGAAAATTGCATATCGCGCATGTCAGTACGGTGGCCGGCGCGGAATTAATCCGGGCCGCGAAAAAACGCGGTGTTCCGGTTACCGCCGAAGTGACGCCGCACCATTTGACGCTGTCGGAAGAAGCGCTGGAGAGTTACGATTCCCGGTTCAAGATGAACCCGCCGCTTCGCCCGAAAAAAGATGCACAGGCGCTGCGCGAAGCGCTCAACGACGGAACGATTGATGCGATTGCCACCGATCATGCCCCGCATTCGTTGTCGGAAAAAGAAACAGGACTCATTCAGGCGCCGTTCGGCGTGATCGGGCTTGAGACGGCGCTGGCCGTTTTGTTAACGGAGTTGGTGCACAAGCAAGGTTTCTCTCTGGCAACGCTGATTGCCGCATGGACGCACAAACCGGCGAAAGTAATCGGCAGTGACCGGGGTACATTGGCCGTCGGGGCTCCGGCCGATATCACAGTCTTTGACCCGGAGCAGGAAT
This sequence comes from Candidatus Omnitrophota bacterium, assembly GCA_023248155.1. GTDB lineage: Bacteria > Omnitrophota > Gorgyraeia > 1-14-0-20-64-10 > 1-14-0-20-64-10 > JAHFFE01. The sequence goes on from JAHFFE010000001.1 coordinate 109,231, forward strand.
GGAGTCCGGATGCCGGGCAAACCGCCTCAAAAAGCAAAAACAGCCCGTTTATCGGATGGAAATTGAAGGGCCGCGTGACGGATGTGTGGGTTTCAGGACAGGCTCGCTACCGCGATGGACGATTTTTAACCGAGGACTAAAATGAACAAACAGTTTCGATCAATTGGAGTGGTCGGTTTTCTGTTGCTCGCGGCAACCGCCGCGTTCGCCGAAGATGCGGCGTTGCCAAACGAAGCTGTCGAGCTTCAGAAAAAAGCGGAACAGCTGAAAAGCTACAAAGCCTCATTCTCGCTGGCGGCCAAGGAAGAAAACGGGAAAGAGTTTAAGATGGAAGGGACGATGATTTATCAAAAACCGGATCATCGCCGACTGGAAATGAAAGAAACCGGCACCGAAGGGGCTCCGCAGCAGCTGGTTTCCGACGGGAAAACGGAATGGCAGTATTACCCCGAGGGGAAAGCCGCCTACAAAATAAACAATCCGCCGGCTGCGCCCGGACCGCACCGCGCGTTTGCCGACATCAAGCCGGGCACGGTCCGTTTTCTCGGAAAGACCGGCGACGGCCTTTCGTTTGAAGCCGAACCGCAGCCGAATGTTGTGGAACAGGCTCCCGTGAAAGTAGAAAAAGTCCGCCTGGTATTGGATGAAAACAACGGCTTGATTAAATCAATGGCACTGATGGGTGAAAACGGGGAAGAAGTGCTCACGCAGAAATTTTTCGACATTGAAACTAACATTGCGGTTCCCGACGACACATTCCGGTTTACGCTCCCCGAAGGTGTCTCGGTCATGGAAGTGCCGGTTCCGGGCACGGAGGCTGTCGCCGAACAATGACGCAGGCGCTTCTGGCACTGGAGGACGGGACCGTATTTCGGGGACAGGCGTTCGGAGCGCCCGGTGAAATTTCGGGTGAAGTGATTTTTAACACGTCGATGACCGGTTACCAGGAAATCGTTTCCGATCCGTCGTACCGCGGCCAGATCGTCGTGATGACCTATCCGCTGATTGGAAATTACGGCGTCAACGCGGCTGACCTGGAATCACTGAAGCCGCAGGCCGAAGGATTCGTGGTCCGCAGTTTAAGCCCGATGGCTTCGAGCTGGCGCAAAGAAAAAACGCTCGAAGAATGGCTGACGGCGCACGGCACCGTGGCGGTCCAGGGCATCGATACGCGCGCGCTGACATGCCTGCTGCGCGAAAAAGGGGCGCTCAAAGGCGTCATTTCAACCACCGACGGCGATGCGCGCCGCCTCGTCGAGAAAGCGAAAAAATCGACGGGTCTGGTCGGCCGCGATTTAGTCAGCGAAGTCACCTGCGGCAAAATTCATCCTTGGCCGGAAGCTCCATCCGTAGCCCGTCCGTTCCGCGTGGCTGCCGTTGACTGCGGAATGAAGACGCATATTCCGCGCATGCTGACGCAGGCCGGCTGCCAGGTCACGATTGTTCCTTCCACGGTCCGGTATGAAGAATTAATGGAATTGAAACCGGACGGCCTGTTTATTTCCAACGGTCCCGGCGATCCGGAAGCGGCTGTCTCGCTGATCTCCGTCGCGCAAAAATGCGTTGGGAAAATGCCGATCTTCGGAATCTGCCTGGGGCACCAGATCCTGGGCCTGGCACTGGGCGGAAAAACCTACAAATTAAAATTTGGGCACCATGGCGGAAATCACCCCGTGATGAATCTCGACACCGGGAAAGTGGAAATCACGGCGCAAAACCACGGATTTGCCGTCGATCCGACGTCAATTCCCGGCAGCGATGTCCGGATGACGCATCTGAATCTGAATGATAAAACCTGCGAAGGGATGCGGCATACAAAAGCGCCGTTGTTTTCAGTGCAGTATCATCCCGAGGCCTCTCCCGGCCCGCATGATTCTCAATACCTGTTCGATCAATTTGTGACGATGATGAAAACGCAAAGGGCTTAATTTGATGAAAAACAAGATTCAGATTATTCTGATCGCCGTGCTCGTTGCGGCCGGTATTTGGTTTTTCTACACGAAGAAAACAACTCAGCCCGCCGCGGTTCCTGCCGCCGGTACGGTCTCGCCGGCTTCCGTGACTGTTCTCAAGCCGGGCGAAAATCCGCCGGCAGCCCCGAAATCGAAACAACCGCCGGCTCCGCTGCGAATCCGTTTTGAAGCCAATGAACCGCCGGTACTTGGGAAACCGGCGCCGGTTGTTTTTTCGGTTTATCCGAATCCGGCAGTCTGGCCGAAGAATGCACAGGGCGAAGGACGGATTGAATGGCTGCTGCGGATTCCTTCCGGCATCAAGCTGGAATCAAAGGAGTGGGAACCGGCAGCGCTTTCCGCGCAGGATAAAAATGAAGGATGGTCTTTGTACCAGTATGCTGAGAAAGTAACGATTCCGTCGGAGCCGGGCACCGAACCGCTCTCACAGCAAAAAGCGTTGTTGATTATCGCGGAACCGGGCGTCAATTGGGTGATCACGGTCCGGGTGCGGATGGCGCATGGATCTGAATCGTGGCAGGCGTTTGGCGCGGTTTTCGCAACGGCCGACAGCCAAAAAGCTGAATTTCATACAGCGCCAAAACTTTCAAATCAAAATGCCTAAGCGGACAGACCTTCATAAAATTTTAATCATCGGGTCCGGACCGATCATCATCGGCCAGGCCTGCGAGTTTGATTATTCGGGCACGCAAGCCTGCAAGGCGCTTCGCGAAGAAGGGTACTCGGTTGTATTGGTCAATTCCAATCCGGCCACGATTATGACCGATCCGGAATTTGCCGACCGCACCTACATCGAGCCGGTCACGGCGGAGGCGGTCGAAAAAATCATCGCGAAAGAACGGCCCGATGCGCTACTGCCGACGCTGGGTGGACAAACCGGCCTGAATGTGGCGATGCAGCTGGCCGAGCGCGGCGTTCTTGAGAAATATAAGGTCCAGATGATCGGCGCTAACGCCGAAGCGATCCGGAAAGCGGAAGACCGCGAACTGTTCAAGCAGACGATGATAAAATGCGGACTCGATGTTCCGCGCAGCGGCGTTGCGCATACGCTCGAAGAAGCGCGCGCAGTCGCCGAAAAAATCGGATTTCCGAATGTGATCCGGCCCGCGTTTACGCTGGGCGGCACCGGCGGCGGCATTGCCTACAACCAGGACGAATTCGACCGGATCGCCGAGAACGGCCTCAGTTTAAGCATGGTCTCCGAAGTGCTGATCGAGGAATCGGTCGAAGGGTGGAAAGAATTTGAGCTGGAGGTGATGCGCGACCGTAATGACAATGTCGTGATCGTCTGCTCGATCGAAAATTTTGATCCGATGGGCGTGCATACCGGCGATTCGATTACGGTAGCGCCCGCCCAGACGCTGACCGACAAGGAAATGCAGGCGATGCGCAACGACGCGATCACGATCATCCGCGCGATCGGCGTGGAGACCGGCGGATCCAACGTGCAGTTTGCGGTCAATCCGCAGACGGGCCGGCGCACCGTGATCGAAATGAACCCGCGCGTGTCGCGCTCGTCGGCGCTGGCCTCCAAGGCGACCGGTTTCCCGATCGCCAAGATCGCCGCGAAACTGGCGATCGGCTATACGCTCGACGAGCTTTCGAACGACATTACGCGGCAGACGCCGGCTTGTTTTGAACCGACGCTCGATTACTGCGTCGTGAAAATTCCGCGCTGGGCGTTCGAAAAATTCCCGGGCGCCGATCCAACACTGACAGTCCAGATGAAATCGGTCGGTGAGGTGATGGCGATCGGACGCACGTTCAAAGAAGCGCTTCAAAAAGGGCTGCGCGGGCTGGAAATCGGCCGGTTTGGCCTGGGCGCCGATGGAAAAGATGCCGACTGGAATGCCGATGAACTGCGCAAAAAAATCCGGATTCCTAACGCTGAACGGATTTTCGCGATTCGCCAGGCGATGCTGACCGGAATTTCCGATGAGGAAATCCACAAACTTTCGAAAATCGACCTCTGGTTTCTGCGTGAAATCCGCCGGATTGTCGATGCGGAACAGCAACTGAAAAAAGTTTCCGTAAAAACAGCGACCGAGGAAATAGTTTGGGATGCCAAACAACTCGGCTTCAGCGACCGTCAGCTGGCGTTTCTCTGGGGCAGCGATGAGATGGCGATCCGCCGCCTACGTCTCCAGCAGGGCGTAAAACCGGTTTTTTATCTGGTTGATACCTGCTCGGCCGAATTTGACGCCTATACACCCTACTACTACTCCACCTACGAGCGGCCGCCGATTCTTCAAAACGAGATTGCTCCGGTTGTGCCTCGCAATGACAAGAGAAAGAAAATTATTATTTTGGGAGGCGGACCGAACCGGATCGGACAGGGGATCGAGTTTGACTACTGCTGCGTGCGCGCTGTTTTCTCGCTGCGTGAATCAGGTTACAAAACGATCATGGTCAACTCGAATCCGGAAACGGTTTCCACCGATTACGACACCTCCGACACGCTTTATTTCGAGCCGCTGACGCTCGAAGATGTTTTGAATATCGTTGATGTGGAAAAACCGGACGGTGTCGTCGTGCAATTGGGCGGCCAGACGCCACTGAACTTGGCGCTGTCGCTGGAGCGCGAAGGGGTTCCAATCATTGGCACCTCTCCACAGGAAATTGACCGCGCCGAGGACCGGAAAAAATTCAGCGCGATGATTGAAAAGCTGGGATTGATGCAGCCGCCCAACGGCACCGCGATGAAAACGGAAGAAGCGGTTGCCATCGCGAAACGGCTGACCTATCCGGTTTTGGTCCGTCCTTCCTACGTGCTGGGCGGCCGCGCGATGGAAATTGTCTACGACGAAGCCCACCTGCGCACTTATATGGAAAAAGCGACGCGTGTTTCGCCGGAACATCCGATCCTCGTCGACAAATTTTTACAGGAAGCGATCGAAGTGGATATTGATGTGATCGCCGACGGAGAGACCGCCGTGGTGGGCGGCATTCTTGAACATGTGGAAGAAGCCGGTGTTCATTCCGGCGATGCCGCGATGGCGATGCCGCCGCACACGCTTCCGAAATCGGTATTGGATGAAATCCGCCGCGCCAGCCACGCTATGGCGAAAGAACTTCACGTAAAGGGGCTTATGAACGCGCAGTTTGCTGTCAAAGACGGCGTTGTCTATGTGCTGGAAGTGAATCCGCGCGCTTCCCGCACGGTGCCGTTTGTTTCCAAAGCGATCGGCGTTCCGTTGGTGCGGCTGGCTGCCAAAGTGATGGCCGGACAGACGCTCAAGGAACTTGGTTTTACCGAAGAGATTCAAATACCGTTCACGGCCGTCAAAGAATCGGTCTTTCCGTTCAGCCGGTTTTTCGGCGTCGACATCATTCTCGGCCCGGAAATGCGTTCCACCGGCGAAGTGATGGGCATCGACGAGTCGTTCGGCCTGGCATTTGCCAAGTCACAGATTGCCGCGTATCAGAAAGTTCCGTCCGAAGGAACCGTGTTCATCAGCGTGAAGGATCATGACAAGCCCGCGGCAATTCCAATCGCGCGCCGCCTGGTTACACTGGGATTTAAAATTGTTTCCACGCGCGGCACCTGTGCCGTTTTGCGCCGCGAAGGCGTTTCCGTCGATGAAATCAATAAAATTCACGAAGGCCGCCCCGATGTTCTGGACCTGGTGCGTGACTCTAAAATTAACCTGATCATCAATACGCCGGCCGGCAAGGAAACGAAGGAAGATGAAACAAAAATCCGATCACTGGCCGTTGTCCGCGGAATTCCGTGCGTCACTACCATTCCGGGCGCGCAAGCGTTGGTGACCGGTATTGAAGCGCTGCGTAAGGGATATGAAGTTCGCTCCATTCAGGAATGGCACCTGACGATTGCCGGCAATAAGACGCCGGTACGTCCGGTAGCCGGAAGCGTAAAATGATTCAGGCAACGGTCCCCGTTGTTTTCAATAAGCGGATCGCCAAAGATCATTATTTACTTCGCTTAAAGAGTTCGACCGTCGCCAAAAAATCAAAACCGGGACAATTTGTTCATCTGCTGTGCGTCGAGAAACCAGGCATGGCCCCGTTGTTGCGCCGGCCGATCAGTATTTTTGACGCCGATCCAAAAACTGGAACAATCGATCTGATCTATAAAGTGATGGGCGAAGGGACCGAGGTTTTGTCCAAAGTACGGTCGGGCGCGGCGCTGGATCTGTTGGGGCCGCTTGGTTCGACATTTCAAATACCGGCCTCCGTCCAAACCGTTTATTTGGTCGGAGGCGGTGTCGGCATTCCGCCGCTTTATTTTCTGGCCAAAGAATTAAAAAAGAACCACCGCGTAAGAACAGAAGTTTTTTTGGGCGCACGCACCAAGGAATGGGTGATTTGCGCTTCCGATTTTAAAAAACTGGGCGTTTCCGTTCATACGGCGACCGACGACGGCAGTCTGGGTCATCGCGGTTCCGTGGTGGATCTTCTGGTCTCTGTCATTACGCGTGAAACAAAGCAAGCCCGTCTCAAAGAAAAATTAATTTGTATTTGCGGTCCGACCCGCATGATGCAGGCCGCTGCCGCGGCCTCCGGCCGGTTCGGTATCCCGGCGCAGGTTTCGCTTGAAGAACGGATGGGCTGTGCGATGGGCGTTTGCATGGGCTGCGTCGTTGAGGTCAACAGCGCGCCGGCCGGTTCGCATGCGCGGTTTCAGCGCGTTTGCACGGAAGGACCTGTTTTCCCATCGGAGGAAATCGTATGGAATATTCATTAGTCCGGGTGTTTCGGTCTATTCCGGAATGGGTTCGTGGAAAACAACGAATCGCGCGGTGGATTTTGAAAAATCACTGTGACGCAAAAGACATAGTTGTGCAGGATAATAGAGGATTTTATTACCAAATTCCAAGCTTGAGAGAAACAATAAGTTTTTCATTGTGGGTGGATGGCTCATACGAACCGAAATTAATGAAAACCATCGAGAGGATGCTTGATCCCGGCGATTGTTTTGTCGATATCGGGGCGAACATTGGCACCTTTACGATTCCAGCATCTCGGTGGGTGGGGTCTAATGGAGTAGTGGTAGCGGCAGAAGCTTCACCAAGCGTTCTTCCATATCTTCGTGAGAATGTTGCCCGAAATATGGTATCAAATGCACGAATTATTCCTGTTGCTGTGGCCGGCCAATCGCTGGAAAAAATCGATTTTTATGAAGCACCCAAAGACAAATTTGGCATGGGATCTCTTTCCCCCCAATTTTCGGCGCAGGCAGTTTCGGTTTTAGCAAAAACACTGGACCAAATTATAAAAGAAGAGGGAATCTCGCACGTTCATTTGATCAAAATAGATGTGGAAGGTCTTGAGGCGGAAGTTTTCCGTGGAGCAAAAAATATTTTATCGCAAAATCCATCCCCCATTATTTTCTTTGAGTTTTGTGATTGGGCCGAGGCGAGAGTTTCGAGCTTGAAGGTTGGGGAGGCCCAGAGTATATTGCTCGATTCGGGATACCAGATCTGGCTGCTGGATGATTTCATCAGAAAAAAGCCTCCACTGAGCCAGCCGTTGATCAAGGGGTTTGAAACGCTTGTTGCAATCCGGGATCCCAAAAATGAAAACTGAAATTTTCATCGGAAAATTAAAACTGCAAAACCCCGTGATGGTTGCCTCCGGAACCTTCGGTTACGGCGAAGAGTACAACCGTTTGTATCCGGTGGACCGGCTCGGCGCGATCGTCACGAAATCGATCAGCTTGAAACCGCGCTCGGGCAATCCGGCGCCGCGCATTTATGAAACGGCGTCGGGAATGCTCAATGCCATCGGCCTTCAGAATGTTGGCGCCGATGCGTTCCTGAAAGAAAAAACACCTTTTTTGAATTCGCTGAAAAAAGCGAAAGTGATCGTCAACCTCGCCGGAGAATCGATTGAGGAATATGTGGAGCTGGCCCGGCGAATGGAGCGTGTATCCGCGGTGGACGGCATTGAGTTGAATATTTCCTGCCCCAATTGCGAGCGCGGCGGAATTGAATTTGGCGTTGATCCCGCTTTGACGGCGCAAGTGGTGGGCCGCGTGCGCAAAGTGACGCGCAAGCCGCTGATCGTGAAATTGTCTCCGAATGTCACCCAGATTGTCACAATCGCGCGCGCCGCCGTGGATGTGGGCGCCGACGCGCTGTCTCTGATTAATACGGTGTTGGCGACGGCAGTCGATATCCGGACCTGGAAACCGCGGATTGCCACGGTGACCGGCGGGTTAAGCGGACCAGCCGTCAAACCGATCGCGCTGCGAATGGTGCTTCAGGTACACCGCGCGCTGCCTAAAGTTCCGCTGATCGGTATCGGCGGCGTTACCACCTGGGAAGATGCGGCGGAATTTCTGTTGTGCGGCGCCAGCGCCGTTCAGGTCGGAACCGCCAACTATGTGAATCCCAAAGCGCCGCTGCAAATCATCGATGGACTCAGCCGGTATTTGCAGGAAAAGAAATTAAAATCTCCGGCAGAATTGGTCGGAAAACTTCAGTTGCCCGGACAATGGCGCGGCGTTCCGCAGGTAATTTCCGGTGAGAGGAGAAAAAAATGAAACCGGTCGACCGGCTGATCGTCGCACTGGATCTGGAATTGCTGGACGACGCGGAAGCGATGGTGAAACGGCTGATGCCGCTGGGCGTCACCCATTTTAAAGTGGGGCTGAACCTGTTTACGTTGTACGGTCCGTCGGCCGCGGATGTGGTCCATCGCAATGGCGGCAAGGTGTTTCTGGATTTGAAATTCCATGATATTCCGAACACCGTCGGCAACGCCGTAGAAGCGGCCAGCCGGCTGGGCGTCTGGATGACGAATCTGCATGCGCAGGGCGGCAGCGCGATGATGCGTAAAGGACTTTTATTCGCAAAAGGGCCGCTGTTAATCGGCGTTACGGTGCTGACGTCGATGGCCGACAAAGAGCTGGCTGAGCTGGGAATCGTAAAGCCGGTCAAAGAGCAGGTCCTTTATCTGGCGCGACTGGCCAAAGAATCCGGCTTGAACGGAATTGTCGCCTCTGCGCAGGAAGCCGCCGCGATCCGCTCGGCCTGCGGAAACGATTTTTTGATCATTACGCCGGGTGTGCGTCCCTCTTCGTCTGAGAAAAACGACCAGCAGAGAACAGCCACTCCGGCCGAAGCGGTCGCCGCCGGCGCCGATTATATCGTGGTGGGCCGCCCGATTCTGGAAGCCAAAGACCCCATTGAAGTCGTTCAATCGATTGTGCGAGAATTGGAAGGAAAGAGAGGACCCTAGAACGATGCGATCCGACGATGTGCTGAGATTCTTCAAGGAATGCGGCGCTTTACTGGAAGGGCATTTTGTTCTTTCCAGCGGTTTGCACAGTTCTCAATATATGCAATGCGCTCTTTTGCTTCAGCATCCGGCGGTCGCCTCCAAATTATGCCTGGCGCTGGCCGAGCGATTTGTCAATGATGACATCACCTGCGTCGTAGCGCCTGCCATGGGCGGCATCATCGTTGGGTATGAAACAGCGCGCCATCTGCGCGTCCGTTCGATCTTCGGTGAGCGCCAGGACGGAAAATTTACGCTGCGCCGCGGTTTTGCGCTGGGGCCGGCCGACCGCTGCCTGCTCGTCGAGGATGTGGTAACCACCGGTGGGTCGGTGGAGGAACTGGCTGAAGTCGTCAAAAATGCCGGCGCGGCGGTGGTCGGCTATGGCGCGATTGTCGACCGTTCCAACGGCTGGGCCGTGTTCGATACGAAATTCCATGCATTGTTGAGCATGGAGATCAAAACATTCGAAGAGGCGCAATGCCCCATGTGCAAAGAAGGAATTCCAATCACCAAGCCGGGCAGCCGCGGCCTTAAATAGACCCTCAGTTCCATCCTCGTATCCATGCTACAATAATTTTATGCATTCGTTTATTCGATTGCTCCGTTTGCGGCATTGGGTAAAAAACAGTATTATTTTTGCTCCAGTCTTATTCTCCAAGCAATTTCTGAACCCTCTCATTTTAATCAAAGCGTGGGCCGGCTTTTTTGGACTCTGCGCCATTGCCAGCCTCGTTTATCTCATCAACGATTTCGTCGACATTGAAAAAGATCGCCAACATCCCATTAAACGAGAGCGACCGCTTGCCTCCGGTGCTGTTCGGCCGCTTGAAGCGATGGTTCTGGCCGTTGTTTTGGTTGGCCTTGCCTTTTTGCCGGCCATTATACTGGGAAGACAATTTGGTCTGATACTGGTTTTGTATGTGATCAATAACCTGCTCTATTCGCTCTGGCTTAAAAACAAGGTGATTTTGGATGCGATGACGATTGCCGTTGGATTTTATCTGCGCATGCTGGCCGGTGTTGCGGTCTGCCAGGTCATTCCATCGGCGTGGATTTTGCTGGCCACATTTTTTGTGGCGTTGTTTCTGGCGTTTGGGAAACGGCGCGCCGAACTTCTGCAGTTGGGGGATGAGGCCAAGGTCCACCGAACGGTGTTAGGCAGTTATACTAAAAATTTTCTGGATCAAATCTTGGTTATTCTTGCCACAATGATTATTTTGACCTACAGTTTGTATGCTTATTCTGATTATGCGCGACTACGGTTTGGAACCGAAGCACTGGTTTATACGATTCCGTTTGTGATTTACGGCATTTTTCGTTATTTTTATCTGATTCAAAACTCTTCTCGGGAATCGGACCCTATCCTTCTTTTAACACAGGATAAACCTTCGGGAGTTTGTCTTCTTTTGTGGCTGATCAGCTCTGTTCTTATCATCTATCGCTATTAATCGGGTGGACGAGTAAAAAATGAAAATCTTGTTAACCGGTGCTCCCGGCTGGCTTGGAAATCGTTGTCTTGAAGTTTTTTTGAACGGGTACCATGGAGAAGGTTCCGCGCTTCCGGCCGCCGAATTCCGCTGTCTTGTTTTGCCCGGGACCGATTTGAGTTCTTTTAGAAAAATCTATCCCGTTGCTGAGATTGCCGAAGGCGACGTCCGTGACCCCTCCTCCTTGAAAAAAGCGGTTCAGGGCATTGATGCAGTAGTTCATCTGGTCGGCGTAATCCATCCGAAAAAGGTTCTAGACTGGACTCAGATTAATGCTGAGGGAACCCGGCATTTAATCCAGGCTTGCGTTGAGGCTGGCGTGCGGCGCGTGATTCATATCAGCAGCAACTCGGTTGCCGGCACCACTCGGCAGCCGGTTTTAATGACCGAAACCGATCTGCCGAATCCGTATCTGGGCTATGGCCGCAGTAAATATCAGGCGGAGCAATTTGTGCAGAATGGGTGCCGTCGGCATGGACTGGAAGCCGTTATTTTACGGCCCTGCTGGTATTATGGCCCAGGCCAGCCGGATCGGCAAACGCGGTTTCTCAAGATGATCAAAAACGGCCATCCGCTCATTTTTGGAAACGGCCAGAATTTAAGAAGCATGTCTTACCTGGACAATACCATTCAGGCAATCATCCAGGCGATCCGGACTCCGGTCGCCAACGGCCAGGTCTACTGGATTGCCGATGAGAAACCGTACAAAACAATCGAGATTTATGAAACAGTCGCCCGGCTTTTGAACGTTAAAAAAATGACGCCGCGCTATTTGCCCGACCTGATTTCCGAAGCTTGTCTGGCGGCCGACACGGTATTGCAGGCGGCCGGAATTTATATTTCTGAAATTCATGTGGCCGGCGAACTGAATAAACATATTGCCTGCAGCATAGAAAAAGCGAAAAAAGAACTCGGCTATGCGCCGGCGGTGGGGTTGGAAGAAGGCTGGCGCCGGTCGATTGACTGGTGCCGAAAAACAGGCGTGGAGATTTAACAATGCCCACCGTATTAATCACGGGCGGATCCGGTTTCTTTGGGCAGCATCTGTGCCGCCGGTTTTTACAGGGCGGGTACAAGGTTCGCGTACTCGACCGTACGCCGTTTCATGCGCCGGACCTTGAATCAAAGATCGAATTCATTCAGGGGGATTTACAGGATTCGGACGTGGTCCTCCGGGCGGTTTCCGGATGCGAAATCGTGATTCATAATGCGGCCGTGGTTCCGTTGTCGCGCGCCGGAAAAGAATACTGGAACGTTAATGTGAACGGCACCCGCAATGTGCTGGCCGCTGCGCATGAAAACCACGTACGAAAACTGGTCCATATCTCGACGAGCGCCGTTTACGGTGACCCGGTTCATATGCCGATTGATGAAACAACACCGTTTACGCCGTTTGGTCAATATGGCCGGTCCAAGCAGGAAGCAGAATCGCTTTGCCAGACGTTCAAGAAAAACGGGCTGGACATCACCATCATCCGGCCTCGGCCGATTTTAGGATCGGGACGGCTGGGTATTCTTTACCTGCTGTTGGAATGGATTCGGGAAGGGAAGAACTTTTACATTATGGGATCGGGTCGGAATAAATTTCAGCTAATCAGCGCTCAGGATTTAGCGCAGGTCTGCTGGCTGGCGTTTAAGAAACCGTGCCTGAATGAAGATTTCAATATCGGCACCGAAACTTTTTCCACGCTGCGCGAAGATTTGGAAGCACTGGCGCAGCATGCAGGAACCGGATCGCGCATCATTAGCCTTCCGGTGCTTCCGGCCCGCGTGATTCTCTGGTTTTTGGATCTGCTGCATTTGGCGCCGCTGGTCGGATGGCATTACCGGCTCTTGGAGCGTGATTTCTGGTTCTCCACCGAAAAAGCGAAGAGAATTCTGGGTTGGTCCAGCCGGCAGAGCAATGTACAAATGCTAATTGCCACCTACGACTGGTATAGTGCCCATTATCGCGAATACGAACATTTTTCGGGAACCACGCATCAGTCTAAAGTGAAAATGGGCCTGCTGAATTTTCTCAAGAAGATTTCGTAGATTTGAAGGAAGGTGGTGCCGAGGCGCGGAATTGAACCGCGGACGCCAGGATTTTCAGTCCTGCGCTCTACCAACTGAGCTACCTCGGCAGTATGTTTTGGAAGCTTTTATTATACCAGAGATCAGGCGCAGCGATATTTCATGAATTCCGGGTCTGGTGGTACGATAAAAGAATGGAGTATTCCGGCGACTCGCCAAAAGGCTCTTTCCGAATAGCCAAAGTTTCTTTTACCGCCCAAAGTGTCTGTGTAAAAATTGTTCTTGTCATAGAAAACAACTTTCTGGAATTTCTGCGACGCGTTTTTTGGCCGAGACAGAAGCCGCAACAAAGCCACCGGATATGTATTTATCGGATCGGAAACCTGGGCGATATTCTCTGCGCGATCCCTGCCATGTGGGCGATTCGTCAGGCCTATCCATCGGCTCACCTTACCCTGCTGACTTCCCCAGGAACCAAAGGAATGCCCGGAGCTGAGCAGCTCCTTGCGGGTGCGGGCTGGCTGGACAATCTTTTTGTTTACTACGCTGAAGAGATCAATAATTTTTCTAAACAACGGCAGTTTTTAGATCAATTGCGCTCGCAAAAATTCGATCTTTGGATCGAATTGCCAAATGATCTTTCCAACATGCTGATTTCTATAAGAAACATGGTGTTGGCGCGGCTTTCTGGTGCTTGCTGGGGCTATGGATGGCGGATTAACACGGTTGCTTTCTGGAGACGTGCGCAATTTGAGAAAGGCGCATTTCCGAGTGAGACGGAACGGTTGCTGAAAGTAGTCGCTCAGGCAGGTATAGAACCCGGGAATGTTTCGTTCCCTTTGCCGCTGACCGAACAACACCGTCAAAGCGTTAATGGTTTGCTGGAAAAATATGGAATTGATATAAAACGGTTGATCGCGATTGCTCCAGGCGCCAAACGTGCTCTGAATCGCTGGCCGGCCGAACAATTTGCAGATGTCGGCCGGCGGTTCGTCCAGCGTGGTTTTCAGATTGCATTGATTGGTGGCGCGCAGGATCAGATTATTTGCCGGGAAATATCGGAAAAAATTGGCTCAGGCAGTTACGATCTTTCCGGGAAAACAACTCCACTGGAATCTTGCGAACTGTTGAAAAGATGCCGTCTGTTGATCGCGAACGATTCAGGGGTTCAACACATGGCTGCGGCGGTTAACACGCGATGTATTTCACTATTTTCCTGCCGAGATATGCCCGGCAAGTGGCACCCTTACGGCAGTCAAAATATTGTGCTGAGAAAATGGGTTCAATGTTGCGGCTGTTTGCTTGAAACATGCCCCTATGACAATCAGTGCATCAAGCTGATTCAGGCCAGCGATGTGGAAGAGGCTGCTGGAGGCTTAACCGCCTGGACATAGAGTGAAAATGGTTCGGGAGGATCGATAAAATCGAAAAGTTGCAACGGCCAACTGAAGAGAAATAGAGGGAAAGCCGCCGCATCGCCACCTAATCCTCTAAGCCGCCGAACAGCCCGATCCAGCTGAACAAGCAGTGGCGATCCTAGGCCAACGGCTTGAATTAACTGAAATCCGATTGGCTCTAAAAGTTCGCGGTAACTTTCCAGTGTGTATCCATCCCGCACGTGCCCCCCATCCTCAGGATTATCAATTCGTCCGAGATGATGCTCGGGATGTAATGCGTAAGGACAACAGAGATGTAATACGCCATTAGGACGCAGGAGATCGTAAAACGATTGCAAGATCAGCCCATCTTCACGAATGTGCTCCAGAGTTTCGGAGCAAATGATCTGATCGAATTGTTTGCCAAGTTTTGGCAACTCATAAAGGTTGTAGGACTGAAACTCAAGCCGAGAAGGATCTGTCCTGAGAAAACTAAATAGAGCCGAACACTTCGCTGTTTCCTGATTATTATAGGTAAGCCCCAGTACGCGGTTTCCTTTTTGATAGGCAGCATAAGCAAGAGCTCCATTGCCGCACCCCGCATCCAGTGTATCTAAGGTGCCTGATCGAAAGAATTTGGGAAGAAAACGATAACGGCACCTGGTATGTAAATCTAAGCCGGGAAATAAGAGTTGCTTAAGGAGAAGATTTGTATTGTTCATATTGTAATAACGGGGCCGACGGGACGATTTTGGAACCGGCCTAGACCCCACTAACGGTGATTTTAGCAGGTTTTTGGAGGAGTTTCGAGTCTGGTGCCTAACAAAAGAGGCCGAAAACTGGATCAGCTGAACGATCATTTAAGGAATCAGATTATAGAGGCGATATGAATAATAGCATACAGCTCTTTGCCCCACCAGCAGCTGAGTAGTTTGGAAACCAGATTCCGGGCGTTGTCACGGATCACGATCTCCACGCGGCTTTGTGGGAACTGTTGCTGCAGGAATTTTTTAAGCGCTGACGGAGTATACAGATTAATATGCATAGTTTCATAGAGGTCTCTTGGCGGAAAAACCTCAAAAGTTCTCCGGAACCAGGCTTTCCAGGCGTATTCTTTTCGCTTGCCGCGGATTGCTTTGGAAATCCGGGTTATGATCGTGAATGGCAAAGAAAGCGCCCGTTTAAGCGGGAATAAACAGGTCTCATAATAAACATTATCGGTGTGGATGACGATTCGGGCCCCTGAATTCAGGTGAGGCCGCATGCGGCTGAAGAATTCCTGAAGTTGGCTCGTGGTTAGATGCTCCACGACATCCAGCAAAAAAACCAGATCATAATTTTTATTAAATTTAAACGAGCCGATATCTTTCTGATAAACCTCTGTTTGGGAGGAAGCGGAGAGCGGCTGGAGTGTCTCTTTCGTGATTTCTACGGCGGCCTGGCTGAAATCGACGGCGATTACTTTGCAGCCAGCCTTGGCGCATTGATACGTGATTTCCCCGCGCCCGCAACCCATGTCCAGCACTGTCTCGCCGGCTTTGGGATCGGCCAGCTCAAACGCCCATTGTTGGCGGGGGGGCAGCCGGTTTCCCCTGGAGAGCTGATATAATTCGTACCCTCCCGCACTTTTCAGAAAATAATCTCTTGTATAAATATCGGGAGGCAGTGCGGAAGCAGTATCCAAATTTCAAGTCCTTAAGAGGTCATCTATTTGAAAAACGGGGCCGACGGGATTTGAACCCGCGATCTTCAGATTGACAATCTGACGCGTTAGGCCGGCTACGCTACGACCCCTCTAAGGACACTAGTATAGCAAAAAAAGATAGTTCCGAAAGCATGGTGGGCGAAACAGGGCTCGAACCTGTGACCCCTTCCGTGTAAAGGAAGTGCTCTAACCAACTGAGCTATTCGCCCGCTAAGGTGTTCTTTCATTAAAGCATAAAAAGGGAGATTGCCGAACAGAGAATTTCTGAAAACTCTGTTAAAATGTTTTTAATGCGCCCACTAGAAAAACAGCTTCTTTCCCTGCGACATCACCCAGCCCTCAAAAAAACAGACTGGATTTGGAACTGTCTCCGTCCTTGCTATGATGCCGTGCTTGCGTTGGTTGCTTTTAAAGGGATGGAACGAGTGATGAATGGAACGGACAAGATATTCCTTCATCCTCAATCCAGACATACTCTGGAAACATACGAACCGAATGTTTGGAAACATGTCATGGGAGAGATTCGCAGCGGAGATGTTGTTGTGGATGTGGGCGCAAATATTGGATTGTATACGATTGCTCTCGCAAAGAGGGTTGGCCCAGAAGGCACAGTGATCGCCTTTGAGCCGGACTCTGACAATTTCCACGCTTTAAGAAAAAACGTAAAACTTAATCAGATCGAACATCAAGTTCAGCTCATAAGAGCGGCTGTGGGCGACTTCCCAGGAGAAGTTTCCTTATCAAAAGCACAGATGGAATCCCATGTTTTGTCTGATGCAGCCCAAGGAAGCGAAAGAGTTCCGATGGTAACTCTAGACGATGTTTGTAAGCAAAAGATAGACATTCTCAAGATTGACATCGAAGGCTATGAAGAAAAAGCTCTTCTCGGTGCGAGCCGTCTTTTAGAAGATTCCGAAAGATCTCCGCGCTGTATCTATCTCGAAGTTCATCCATTTGCATGGCCAAGCGTTGGCACAACCTCGGAATCGTTGCTTACTTTGCTCGAAAAATTGGGATATCAAGCGGAATATATCGATGGGGGAATTGTTCATCGGATTGATTACTGGGGAGAGATCATTGCCCGAAAAAACGATAAGAATTAATCAAAAAATAGCTTATGTTCAATATACAAACCCCGAGTCCTACTCACCCCTAAGTCAAAGCTCCGGCCTACTGGCTCGCAAAGGCTGGGAAGTTTTGTTTTTGGGAACAGCCGGTTTTTCCATCGAAATGATTCGCTTTCCTCAGCGTCCACATATTATCGTGAAACGAATTCCATTTTGTCCGTCTGGCTGGCGACAGAAATTACATTACCTATTCTTTTTTTTATGGGTCATCTTTTGGGTACTATGGTGGAGGCCGCGATGGATTTATGCTTCCGATCCATTAGCTTGCCCGATTACCGCCACACTCTGTTTTGTGCCAGGCCTCAAGATCCTTTATCACGAGCATGATTCTCCTGAAAAACAGCAAGCGACTACCTCCTTATTTGCGAGGGTTGTTTTATGGACCCGGAAAAGAGTAGTTCATTTTGCGGACGCCTGCGTTCTCCCTAATGAACAACGGGTAAAACTGTTTATGGATACAACCGGAAGAACAAAAAAAATTTTTTGTGTTTGGAATTGCCCAACGAAAAAAGAAGTGGTCCAGTCGCGTTCTCCTGCCAGACAGGATAATCTGAAAATTATTTACCAGGGCTCCATCAATTCCGCACGATTACCCGAGACGGTGTTGTACGCAATGAAGCAATTCTCTGGAAAAGTCCGGATGAAAGTGATTGGTTATGAGACGATTGGCTCAAGAGGATATGTTCGAAAAATCCAGGAATTGTCGCAAACGTTAGGCATTTCCTCTTCGATTGAATGGCTGGGGACAGTTCCGTTAAGAGAAGACATGCGGCGCTCTTCTTCCGACTGCCAGGTTGGCTTATCGTTGATCCCGATGAAAACATCGGACATTAATTTAGAACGCATGCCAGGTGCTTCAGGTAAGCCGTTTGATTATATGGCTTGCGGTTTGGCGGTCTTGACGTCAGATTTACCAGATTGGAATAAAATGTATGTAGGGCGTGGATATGGATTGGCCTGCAACCCTGAAGATCCGGAGAGCATCGCAAACGCGCTGCGATGGTTTTTGGAGCATCCCGATGAAACGCGTGCGATGGGAGAAGATGGTCGTCAGAAGATATTAACAGACTGGAATTATGAAAAACAATTTCAGCCGGTACTAGAATTGCTGGAAAACAGAATTGTGTCTATATGAAAAATGGACTGGTTATCGTTGATACGCATCCAGTCCAATATCGAGCGCCGCTTTATCGGATGCTGCAGCAGGAGTTCAAAATTCCAGTCACGGTAATTTACGGATCCGACCTTAGTATTCGCGGCGGATACGATTCTGAGTTTAAAAAAAATTTCTCATGGGATACCGATCTTCTCTCTGGCTATAAGGCCATTTTTTTGCCGGAATCCAGCCGCAAGATTCAAGATATCTCGGAGATCTCAACAAAAGGACTGAGCGATATCCTAAAAAAACTCGATCCAGACGCTGTTTTGTTGATTGGATATAGTACGTGGTTTCACCAAACTGCTTTTTGGCAGTCTCTTCGAATGGGTATTTCAGTTTTATTCCGCGGAGAAGCTACAGATCATGCGATTCTTCGGAGTCCGGTTAAAGCATTTTTTAGAGATTTTTTCTTAAAGCAGTTTTATTCCCGGTGCGCTCGGATTCTGTATGCAGGCCAACGTTATCGTGACCATTTTAAGCGATTCCACGTGCCAGACAGGAAACTAATCTTTTCTCCTTATTGTGTTGATACCACCCTGTTTCACCTGGATTCATCCAGTAGAAAAAAATTTAGAGAGCAAACCCGAACTGATCAGTGTATCGGAGAAAAAGAGATCGCGATTCTTTTTTCGGGGAAATTAAGCCGGCGAAAAGGGCCCGATTTGCTGATTGAAGCGATTCGTCGGTTGCCGGATTCGATTCAGAGCCGCACGCGGATTTTATTTATGGGCGATGGAGAGCTTAAGAATGAGTTGCGGCAGTTGGCCGAAAAATCCCCAACCGTTCAAGCTGATTTTGTCGGATTTAAAAACCAAACAGAAATCTCCGCCTATTACTGTGCCGCCGATCTTCTTGTTTTGCCCAGCCGTCATGGCGAGACCTGGGGACTGGTTGTTAACGAGGCGCTTCACCACGGGGTTCCGTGCATTGTTTCTGATGGGGTCGGTTGCGCGCCGGATTTAATCGAGAGCGGGGTAACGGGAGAGCAATTTAAAAATGGATCTATAGACGATTTGACACGAGCCATCATTCGCGCAATCCATCTCATTCAAAATCCAGGAATTGCCGAGCAATGTCATTCTCGCGTAGAGTCGTATGCGATGCCGCGTGCCGCTGAAGGTATTGCGCGCGCGTATCGGGAGGTGGTTTTGTAAAATGGCCCCTAAAATTCTGATTGTTGGAAATCCGGGAGAGGGACATGTTGGGTCTCATTTCTTTCGGGCAGCACAGCAGATGGAATTTCCCGTTCAGATTGTGGATATACGAAACGCCTACGCCCAGCGGCTGGCCGCGCGTTTTTTCCAGAAACTATTGGGAGGCCGTCCGCTTTATTCCAAACAGTTTAACCGTCAGCTGTCAGAAACCGTCCGAAAGATGGGTCCTCAGCTGGTTTTGGTGACAGGGATTGCTCCGGTTGATTTGGTTACGCTGCAGACGATCCGGAACCATAACGCGTCGTGCGTCAATTATCTGACCGACGATCCGTGGAATCCCGCACACAACGCATCCGGATTTTTGGAAACGATTTCTTGCTACAACGCCATTTTTTCCCCCAGGAAAGCGAATCTCGATGATCTTAAAAAAGAGGGAAGCGTTGTTCATTATCTGCCGTTTGCCTACGCTCCCGAGGTTCATTTCAAGGCGGCTCCGTTGAATGAAGTGGAAATAAAACAGTTTTCGTCGGACTTATTATTTATCGGTGGGGCTGATTCGGATCGGTGGGATTTGATTTGTCCGATGATCCGGGCCAAAATTAATTTGGCTTTGTATGGTGGTTATTGGGAACGGTTTCCCGAAGCAAAGCCCTACGTGAAAGGCTTAGCTTCGCCGGATGCCATGCGAAAAGCTGTTGGTGGGGCAAAGGTGACGCTTTGTCTTGTTCGCCGTGCCAATCGGGACGGGCATTCGATGCGAACATTTGAACTGCCGGCCATGGGGGGCTGTCTGTTGACGCAAGACACGCAGGAGCATCGTGATATTTTTGGACCTGAAGGCAATGCAACAGTTTATTTTAAAAACAGCGCTGAAATGATTGAAAAATTGCGCTGGCTTCTTGCCAATGAGCCTGAAAGAAATCGGCTGGCGACCGCGGCTCAGAAGATCATTGTGAACGGAAAACAGACTTATCAGCATCGATTGGAAACCATTTTGAATACAACCTTTGCCGGAAGGATGAACCAATGACATTAAAAGCATTGATTACAGGCAGCAGCGGGCTGGTCGGTTCTGAAGCAGCCGCTTTTTTTGACCAGCGCGGGTGGCAGGTGATCGGTATCGATAATAATATGCGCCGGGACTTTTTTGGACCGGAGGGGGATACTACTCGAAATCTGAAACGGCTGCAGTCTGTCACGAAGCGATTTACTCATCATGCCATCGATATTCGAGATCGTTCTGCGCTTACGGGTTTGGTGAGCGAACATCGGCCGAATCTGATTATTCATTGCGCTGCGCAACCTTCTCACGATCTGGCGAAAGATCGTCCGTTCGATGATTTTGAAATCAACGCAGTGGGGACTTTAAATCTGCTGGAAGCGGCCCGGCATTTTTGCCCCGAATCTCCGTTTGTTTTTATGAGCACCAATAAAGTTTATGGAGATGCTCCCAACCGCATTCCATTGACGGAACTGGAGACGCGCTTTGACTATGCCGACCCCGCTTCTCGAAACGGGATCAATGAAATGTGCAGCCTTGATACCAGCCTGCACAGTCTTTTTGGAGCTTCCAAGCTGTCGGCAGATATTCTGGTGCAGGAATATGGGCGTTATTTTAATATGCCGACGGTTTGTTTTCGGTGCGGATGCCTGACTGGTCCTCAGCATGCTAGTGCGGAAGCGCACGGGTTCCTGGCCTATCTGGCGCGTTCATTTTTGGAAGGATTTACATACAAAATTTACGGTTATAAGGGTAAACAAGTCCGTGATAATCTTCATGCGTACGATGTTTGTACCGCCATATGGGCTTTTTATGAAAAGCCGCGATCCGCAGCCGTATATAATTTGGGGGGTGGTCGTGACAACAGCGTTTCAGTGATCGAGGCGATTCAACGTTTTGAAAAACTGACGAAGAAAAAAATTAAAACCGAGTATCATTCACAAGCACGTCTGGGCGATCACATCTGCTATGTCAGCGACCTGGCTTCTTTTCACCGCGATTATCCTTCCTGGCGGTTGGAGCGTACGATCGACAGAATTTTTGACGAATTGGTCCAGTCATCCTTATGAGCTTGCGATTGAAGAAATTAAAAATCGCCATCGTCGTTCACGGCCGCTTCCACGCGTTTGATCTTGCCCGCGAGTTGCTAAAGAGAGGACATGAGGTAATCCTGTTTACCAATTATCCAAAATATGTTGCTGGAAAATTCGGAATCCCCAGAATAAATACACGCACTTTTTTACTTCATGGCGTGTTGTCCAAGATAGGTTCTTTCATGGAACGTTTGCTGGGGGTTCGTTTTTTGGAGGCTTTTCTGCATCGTCTGTTTGGTTTTTGGGCAAAGAAAGAATTAGAGAAAGAAAGCTGGGATGTTATCCACTGCTGGAGTGGAATATCGGAAGAATGCCTGCAATACCCAAAGATTTCTAGGACGCTGAAATTCCTAATGCGAGGATCTTCTCATATTCGAACGCAAAGCAATATTTTGGAGGAAGAGATGCGCAGGACAGGCATTTCGATTGATCGGCCAAGCCCTTGGATGATTGCGAGAGAGGAGCGCGAGTATGCTTTAGCAGATAAAATCTGCGTTCTCTCGCAATTCTGCAGGGACACATTTATTGAACAAGGCATCTCAATGCAAAAACTTTCCATTCTTTTGCTTGGAGCGGCACGAGAGGTTTTTAGGCCTATAGAATGCGTCGTCGAAGAACGATATGCCAGAATTTTATCTGGGCAGCCCCTCCGTGTTCTTTACGTAGGAGCTCTGTCGTTTCGCAAAGGTTTTTTTGATATGGAGAGAATTCTTGGGCGTATTGATAGGAATCGGTTCCAATTTCGCTTCGTAGGGCCTTGCGCGCATGAATTAAGAGAATTTTTAAAGAGGCCTTCTTTTTGCGGTACCGAGATTGTGCCAAAACAACCACAAGATCAGCTGCCAGTTCATTATGCGTGGGCGGATATTTTTATTTTTCCAACACTGGAAGAAGGGTATCCGCAGGTTTTGGCGCAAGCGGCTGTCTCGGGGCTTCCCATTTTGACCACATTGAATGGCGCTGGATCCGATATTGTGAAGAACGGAAAAACAGGGTGGATACTGCCTATTCGAGAACCAGAGAAATTTGTTCAATGTTTAAATGAGTGCGATAACCAGAGACGGCATTTAGCTGAAATTACTCGGTTTATTTATCAAGAATTTAAACCACGATATGCTTCGGATGTGGCCGCTGATTTCGAGAAGATCTGTACAGAGGAATTAGAAAAAATCAGAGATTCCCGATAGAAAGTTTCGTTGATGACAATCATAGAAAGCTAGGATTGTTCCGTATGGGAATATTTAAGATAGGAGGTAATCACGCTTGAAGAGGCGCCAAAAGCTTCCGAAACCCCCTTATTGAGCCAAAGCGTATCGGTCGTATGTTGACGTAGAATTTCCATATCATGCGAGACCAAAATTAATGTGGCTCCATCTTTGTTTAAAGCTTCAATGCGTGAAAGACTTTTTCGCTGAAATTCGTCATCTCCCACGCTCCAAGCCTCATCAATCAAAAGAATTTCCGCCTCTGTATGCATGCCCACACTAAATGCCAGCCGCATCATCATGCCGGTAGAGTAATGCTTGACCGGCATATCAATGAATTCAGAAATGCCGGCGAAATCAATAATGGAGTCCATCTTTTTTTCAATTTCCCGCCGGCGCATTCCTAACAGAATGCCGTTGAGGTAGATATTTTCACGTCCTGTAAAGTCTCCCTGCATTCCTGAAAAAAGATCCAGCAAAGAAACAACGCGGCCTTTAACCCGAACAGAACCATGCGTCGCATTGGTTACGCCGGCGATAATTCGCAACAGCGTTGTTTTTCCAGAGCCGTTAGCGCCAATGATTCCTATCCGTTGCCCCGCCGAAATTTCCAAATCAAGATTTTTCAATGACCAGAACCAATGTTTTTCTGGATTTCGCAACAAAGATAGAGACTGGGTGATGTATTGAGATCCTTGAAGACGGCAGTATTTTTTGTAAACCCGAGAAAGCGCAATGCGACTCATCAGAGCAGGTCCACCAAATCGCCCTCCAGTTTTCCGAATAAACTGACTCCGGCGATAAACATAATTACAGAAACTAAGATAGCCGGACCCATCAAATACAGAGGAGGAGCTTGCCCCAGCAAAAGGACTGATCGGTAACTCTCAATAAAACCAGCCATCGGATTCCAGCGTGACAACAGGTTGAAATCTTCCGGAACCATCGATTGGGGATAAAAAACAGGGCAGGCGAAAAACCAGAGCCACAACAATTGTGGAATCGCCTGCCCGACATCTTTTAAGAATACATTCGTTAGTGAAATCAGGCAACCCAATCCGATTAGGAACAGTATATGAACGAATAGAATGGCCGGAAGCCAGATTGCTGTCCATGAAATGGGATAGTGATAGTAGATAAACAGTCCGACCAACAGTAATGTCATGACGCATAAGTCTACCACTGCCGAAATCAAGACTGAAACCGGGAAAATGATTTTTGGAATATAGACCCGCTTTAAAATATTGGTTACCCCTGAGACAGCAATGACGGATTGAGATGCATAGAGTGATGTAAACGACCAGGCGACCATTCCTACTGCTGCGAAAAGCGCGTAAGGCACATTACCGGTTGGAATGTCGGAAACTTTGCGAATGTAATGGAAAATACCAGTTAACGCTACCGGTTGCAGAAATATCCAGCCAAAGCCGAGCAGCGTCTCTTTATAGCGTGTATTGATCCGATGGACGGCCAAATTCAACATCAATTCGATGGTCCATCGAATTGATTTTCGGGGAGAGCGCTGGATTTGCAACGCAGGTAGTCTAGCCACAAGGTTCTCCCAGAATATAGGAACGGTACCAGCTGTCGAACATCAGAATAGAGAGTAACTCAGAGGATAGATCTCGCTGTCCCGCGTGATGCGTGCGGCGCATGCGCTGAACCAAGTCACAGTCAAAAATCCCCTCTTTTTTGATTCGCGCGGGAGTCATCACAGAATCAAAATAATAATTGAAACAACCGGTAAGCCAGCGATTCAATGGACCTCCAAATCCGCGCTTGGGTGCCTTGCGGATTTCTACAGGGAGCAAATCAGCGAAAGCGTCCGTCAAAATCTTTTTTGAAGACCAAAGATCCATTTTATCATGGAACGGAATAGCTGCGCTTAGCTCAACCAGCCGCAGATCCAAAAAAGGGACTCGCGTTTCCAATGCGACCGACATGGTTGCCTTATCCGTGTATTCCAGTAAATTGTCCGATAGAAAAAGCCCTAATTCCGCTGCGAACACTTTTTGATAATCATTCGATACCGATCCCGAATGCTGCATTCTATCCAGAGCGATTCGCGATGCGGGAACCCAGGGTCCGTTCTGCGAAAAAACCGGCAAAAGCAGCTGTTTTTCTGCTTCATCGAGGCGATAGCCCCACTGGGTATATTGATCGGCCAGAGGTTGGCCGAATCCGCGGGAAATTCGTTTCATTCTTCGTAAAAAACCATTTTCACGCGGAGCCATCTCCGCAAACCGGTGCAAAGTTTTTCCGATCGGGCGGGGGAACCGTCTGAGAAGCGGGGCCCAGGGCAAAAGCCGGTATTTGGCATAACCGCCAAACAATTCATCGCCTCCGACGCCTGAAAGCGCCACAGTGACTTCTTTTCGGGTTTCTTGCGCAATCAGATGTTGAAGGTACAGCGTTTGATTGGCCAACGGCTGATCGACCCAGCGGATACTTTCGATAAATTTTTCCGGTTTATTCAGCCGAACAGAAAGTTCGTGGTGGTCGGTTCCGATCATTCGGCTGGCCAGCCGTGCATAATGCGCATCCGATCGGGCACTCTCTCCGAACTCTTCGAAGATGACGGTAAAAGTTTTTAATTTTCCTTTGGAGTGCGGCGCCATGAGTGCCGCCAGCAGCGTGGAATCAATTCCGCCGCTGAAAAAGAGACCGACCGGCACATCGCTTATCATCTGACGCCGAACGGCATCGGTTAACAGCATTCGGACCGATTCTTTGAGCTCATCATAGGAAGCCTGGGTTGCCGTGGTTTTGGAAAATGGAGACCAATATGATTCGGAAGAAAATTTTCCGGAAACCAAATCCACTGTAATCAAAGTTGCCGGCGGAAGATTCACAATTTCTTTAAAAGCGGTTTTTGGATGCGGAACAAACAGATAGGTGAAATAATCCGAGATTCCCTGCCAATCTACCTCGGCGGGAATTAAACCGGTTGCCAGCAATGCCTTGATTTCAGATCCAAAAACAAAACCATTGCCGCGCTGTGCATAAAACAGCGGCTTGACACCCAAGGGATCTCTCGCCAGAAGAACCCGCTTCTTTTGAGGATCGTAAATGGCAAAGGCAAAAATCCCGTTTAATTTCTTGACGAACGAAGGACCTTCCTCAGCATACAGGTGCAGAAGAACTTCCGTGTCGGTATTTGAGGAAAAACGATGCCCCTGTTTTTCCAGTGTCTTCCGCAGATCCTGAAAATTATAAATCTCGCCATTGTAAGTGATCCATGCATTGCCCTGTTTTGAGCGGCAGCAGGCGCAGCCCTCGCTCGACATGGGCTGATGCCCAGCCGCCGAAAGGTCAAGGATGCTGAGCCGGGTATGAATGAATCCGACGGAACGATCCGGGTTTAGGTAAAAACCGTTGTCGTCGGGGCCCCGGTGCTTTAAGGTCTGAATGAGTGTCTGAAGCCGGCTTTCCTGAACCGGTTCCGATGAAAAGTGAATGATGCCTGCGATGCCGCACATCTAGTTTGGAGCCGCTGTTGCAGTCATCGTCGTAAACAGATCGTGGTATTGCTGGATCACCTTTTTCCGATCGAATCCAAAAGCGGCGTTCCGCGCATTTTCTCCCATGGTTTTGCACAGTTCCCTGTGATCGTACAGAAACCGGATCTTTTCGGCAATATCTACGGCATTGCCTGGAGCCGCCTGCAGACCGCACCGGAACTGGAGCGCGATTCGAGACGTTTCTGAAGTCGCATCAATGGCGGCGATGTAAGGACGACCGGCCGCTAAAACGCCATACAATTTGCTGGGGGTAATATAACCGGAAACCCCTTTTTTCAGAGAGACGATGCAGCAATCCGCTGCGCCATAGACCCCCAAAAGAGCTTCTTTGGTTTGATAGGGGAAAAAGCGGACGTGGGATAAATCCAGGGTGCGCGCACGGTTTTGCAGCGCCTCTTTCCGAACTCCGTCTCCAACAAAAGCAAATATAAAATCCGGCAGACCTTTTAAAAGAGCCGCCGATTCCAGCAATTGCTCCAGATCTTGCGAAGCGCCAAAATTTCCTGCATACAGTGCTACGAATTTATCAGCCAGGCCATGTTGCTCCGAGAATGGATTTCTTTTGGAAACGGGATAGGTTTTCTCAGTATCCGCCCAATTGGTGATGATGGAGATCAATTCTGCGCGCGCATTTTTTTCGTGGATCAGCCGGTTTCGCATGTCGTCATCCAGCGCTAGAATCCGGTCGGCCGACCGGATTAAAAACCGGTTTACCTGGTCGAGAATTTTTTCAATCAACGGGTTGCTGAAATTTTCAAGCAACCGGCTGACTTCAGGAAAAATATCACTGTAGGCCATGATAAACCGGCACTGGGACTGCCGGGCCGTCCATAAAGCAGCCAGACCAATGATGGGTGGATCGGTCATTGATAACACGAGATCCGGTTTTTTTACACGTCTTGACGCAATAAAAGAAGAGGCGAAGTAAGTCAGGTAATTGCAGATGCGGCCGGCGAGTATTTTTTTTGAAAAAGAAGTTCCGGCACAGCGAAAAACGGTTACGCCACGAATAGAAACGGGATTTCCCACCCAGGAAGGCTGATTTTCGCAAGCGGTGGATTTAGGAGCAACGCCGCAAATGATCGAGACACGGCAGCCGTGGTCATGCACGAGTCCTTCCGCCAATTCCGTTAACAGCTGGCCTGTTGCGCTTTGTTCGGGATAATAGGCTCGGTTAAAAAGCAGAAGATGCATTTTTAAGTTTCTTTTTTTGCCGGCTGAACAGATATCGGTTAAAATAATAGCCAACCAGAGCACCAGACACAGCGCTGGCTGTAACTTCCACCATGGAAAGCAGTGCATCAATCATGCTAAAGCCTGGAAGATACCAGTATAGAAATCCTTTCCAGTCTCCTTTGACGAGGCAGTTTCCAGCTAAAGTATCAACAACGCAAACCAGAGTGCTCATCACCAACATGCCACAAAAAACACCGATACTCCCAAAATTAACATAAAATTCAAGCACCTGGCCGATTCCAACGCTGGTGCCCTCCGAGAATTCAATGCCGGTGTAATCGGCAACTAGATTGCCGCTACCTGCAAAAATATTTTTATCAGGCCAAAGCACGCGCGGAATCAGTGATAAAACAGAGTCCCAGAGGGTGGCGCCATGCGCAAAAGGCTGAAGGCCATTACCCATATAATCAATGGCGGCTCCCAGCAAAAGACATTGATTCATGCGCTCATCGAGCCGATAGAGATGTATTTCATTGTTACTGTCCAACCATTCGAAATTAGTAATCATTCCAGAGATTTCTTCAAGCCGAACGGAAGTAGCTTCTTCTGCTCGAACTCGTTCACGAAGTAATTCGCGATCTCTCATGTAGGTCACATAAAACGAAAGACCCGCATAAATAATGACCATTCCCAACGCGATCATTTTCCAGCGGGGTTTCAAAAAATTAGCAATAAAAGAGAAGATTGAAAGAGCAATCATAGCCCCATAACTTAAAAACCCCTGCTGGATCATTGTAAGTAAAGGAATTCCAATAAAAGAAAATAAACTGTAAATAAAGAATTGTCCGGAGTTTCTTGTTTGCCATGCTTTCCACAAACAAAGGCATAATCCGGCCACCAGAAATCGCCACATTGAGGAAGAAAGAGCGGCTCCGGACGGGATTTTACTGGCAATGGGGATAATGAAGAAAAAACTAAATAATCCGAATAACACATAAACAAGGGGTAATCCCAGCGTAAAAGCATCCGATGGCATTTTGGGTTTATCTACTTGTAATGAGTGTATTAGAAATGGACCAACAAAAACAGAACCGATTCCAAACCCGATGATGCCATAGGTCGCCATTTCAAATCCGAGGTCGTTGAAATATTGCTCCCCCAGAGAGTACCACTCATGCTGGTAGATCCATCCGCCGATGCCGTAAAGAGACCATAGCTGTAATAAATAAGCCAATACAAGACCAGCGCTGGGAGATTTCATTCGCCAGCGGCTAACGACAACTACCAAGCTTACGAAGAGCCAGGCCCACCAGCAAAATTCAAACGAAAGCGCTTTCATGGCAATTTTTGGTAAGCTGCAATGGTTTTATCATTCAGTTGAACGCATAATTTGGCAATTTGTTTCAAGGAAGTGGGCCATATTCTTGAAGAACTTGTTCATAGAGATGCCGCATCGATTGCGCTACGGTCTGAGTCGAAAAGACTGTCGAAACCAATTGTTGACCCGCTTTTCCCATGGCCTCGGTTTCCGTACGGTTTTCCAGTAGCGAAACGATGGCCTCGGCCCAAATTTTCGAATGGGCTGTCTCGACCCGTCCGCATTGATTTCTGGCTATCCAGGCAGCGATGCCCACTTCTGGAGAAACGAGTACGGGCAGACCGATGGCCATTGCTTCTAGAACAGAGACACCGAAATTCTCATCCCGGGAAGGCAGCAAGAAAAGCTGGCTGTCACGGTAGCAAGCCCATTTTTCTACTCCCGACAGTGAAGGGATAAATGTAGCATGACCGCTGAGGTTGTTTTTCTTTAGCACCGCCTGCACGGAGTTTACGGCACCTTCATTGGGTCCTACGAAAACCAACTGCAATTTTTCTTTAGAAGTTATCTGTGACAATGCGCAGGCCAGCAGCGCCGGCCTTTTTTTAGGATGCATGCGGCCCAAAAAAAGCAGAATGGAACGGTTCCCAATTTCAGGATATTTTTTTCTAAAATCGCCCGAATGAGTTGCCGGAATTAATTCCGGGCGGATGGATCGCGGGACGACCGAATGGGGCGTGACGGTGCCAAATCGTTCGGCGCGCGCCGCCTCCAGAGGACTGGTGAAATGGATGCGCTGCGCATGCATTAAAGTAAATCGCTCGATCAAAAAACCATAACACCGCTTGAACCAGCTGCGCCGCTGCATTCCGTAAGGGTCCAGCGCTCCGCAGGGAGAAATAATGTAAGGAATTTTAAATCGTCTGCAGAGCCGCGATGCAATCAGCGTTGGATAAAGCCAGATGGAATGGATATGAACGATGTCAAAAGAAGAAAGGTTTTTCTCCAGCGCTTCTTTAAGCGCAGGGCTGAACGCATAACGTTGGCCGAGCCAATTCCATGGATGTTCTGGAAAATGTTCAATCGAAACACCCAAGGAGCGGACCTGTTGATCCATGGGACCGTCGGTTTTCTCGTCGTGCCCGCGCCAGGTGGTGTAAATGGTAACAGCACATCCGTTTTGGATTAACCCGGAACAAAGTTCGCGCACGCTGACGGGAACTCCCCCATCTCGAAAGGCCAGTGAGGGAACAACATGAAGTACTTTTATAATCAGGATTCCCCCCGTGATACCCAAAATGGACCGAGCGCCAGGCAGTCGACCGAGTTGCGCTGGACGCAGGCGATCGCCTCTTCGGAGCGGCAGACGATCGGCTCCCGTTCATTAAAAGAGGTATTTAAGATTACCGGCACGCCAGTTTTTTTTTCAAATGCTTTAATCAGCCGGTAGTACAAGGGTTCATCGTCGGGAAAAACTGCCTGGACGCGACCGGTTCCATCAACGTGCGTAACGGCCGGTATTTTTTCACGTTGCTCAGCGCGTACCGTGAACGTAAACAGCATGAACCGGTCTGCGTGCGCGTTTTCATAATAAGAAGAAACGGCTTCGGCCGCAACTGACGGGGCGAATGGCCGAAACGACTCGCGCCGCTTTATCCGCTCATTGATCCGGTCTTTCATTTTGGGATCGCGCGGATCGGCCAGCAAACTGCGGTGGCCCAGTGCACGCGGGCCAAACTCCATCCGGCCCTGGAACCATCCGACGATTTTTCCCTGCGCCAGCGCCTCGGCAGTGGTTTCGCATAATTCCATATCGTTTAGTTCACGGTAGAAGAGCCCCGCTTTTTCCAGCGCGCGGCGGTGGGTTTCTTTATCCGGCTCGGGACCCCAGGCGGCCGTCTGCATGCGGAAAACCCGTTTTTCATTGTAGTGCTGGTGCGCCGTATAGAGCGCAGCGCCTAGAGAAGTTCCGGCATCATGCGCGGCCGGTTGAATAAAAATTTCTTTGAACGGTGTTTCGGAACGGATCCGGCCGTTCAGCACGCAGTTGAGCGCCACGCCTCCGGCGTAACAAAGCCGCGAAACCGGATGACGCTGATGCAGGCGCCGCAACAGGGAAAGGACGACCTCTTCCAGCCGCTCCTGCAGCGCCGCGGCGATATGCGCGTGCCGTTCTTCAAACGGCGCTTTGGGATCCCGCCGCGGGCCCAGCAGCTGTTCCATCGCCGGATTGTAGAGAATTCCCAGCGAAGGCGCGCCCGATTCCCAGGTCATCGACACCTTCATCTGCTGGTGCTGGAAATAATTCAGATTCAACCGGTACTGCCCGTCGGAAAGCTGCTGCACCAGCATCTGCATCTGTTTTCGGTAATGGTCTGGTTTTCCGTAGGCGGCCAGCCCCATCACCTTGTATTCGTCGCCCCACTCGAGAAAACCGAGGTACTGCGTGATGGCGGTGTACAAAATGCCCAGCGAGTGCGGAAAGCGCACATCGCCCGAAATTTGCATCCGGTTCCCGCGACCGGTTCCCCAGAGGCCGCTTAAAAAATCGCCAAAACCGTCCAGCGATAAAACCGCTGCTTCATCCCACCCGGAAGCGTAAAAACTGGAACCGATATGTGAACGGTGGTGTTCAACGAAATGGACAGCGGCGCTGATTTTCTTCGGCGCCGCATCCAGTGCGCGCGTGACTGTCTGTGGAATTTCGCGAAGCTTGTTTAAAAGCGTGACGCGGTTTTGAATCCCTTTCGAAAAAAGCCCTTGCCGTAAAGCGAACGCCGCTTTTTCAGGCCAGTGGCTCGAGGGGTTCCGTGAAATAGAGATGGCGTTGATTTTTTCGGGAGAAACCCGGGCCGATTCCAGACAATAACGGACTGCTTCGGAGGGGAAACCGGCCAGATGTTTAATGCGAACGAACCGTTCTTCTTCTGCGGCTGCTACTAAATTACCGTCGATGATCAGCGCGGCCGATGCTTCGGCGTGGTAGGCGTTAATCCCTAGAATAATCAATGGCGCTTATTCCCAGCGTGTTCGACCCGGCGCAATTCATCCAGCCGAATGTCGATCACTAAACGAAACCAGAACGCTTGCAGAAAATGGAACACAAACCCTTCCTTGCCGTCGAGAAAACCCAGCAGGATCACGTAGCGATAGAAAAAGTATCCAAACGGTCTGATGTACAGCGGCATCTGGTAGTACCGGCTTTTAAGCCAGAGAATTCGCTGGTCCGGTGTTCCAAAAAACCGGGGCGTGGTTTTCCAGGACAGGCGTCCGGACCGGCGTTCATTCTCCTCGGCCGCAAATGCATCTGCATAGCGCAGATGTTTTTCAAGATAAAACAGGATCGCATCTTCCTTGCGGTTATGTTCCTTGAGAATTCCCCTGAGTTGGCCGCATGAACCGTTGACGTAGACGCGAGTGTCTTGTTCCTTCGGATCCAGTTGAGACTTCGAACGACGGAAAAGTTTCAACAGTCGTTTTCCGCCATATCCGCCGTAACGGATTTTTTTCCCTCGGAAATATTGCAGACGGCGCAGATAATAGCCAGCATGCGCCGGAGTCCCTTCGCACAGAAGGCAGCAGATATCCTCTCTTAATTCGGGAGTCAGCACCTGGTCCGCTTCAAGAATCAAAATCCAGTCATTGCGAATCGGCAGATGGTCGAGGCTCCATTGGAAGATCCAGGGAATAATTCGCGAATGGTCGTAGGGAAGCCGTTCGACATAATCACACAGAGGACGTGCAATATCAACCGTGCGATCGGAGCTCTCGGAATCGATCACGAAGATCTGATCAGCGAGGCCGCGCACGCTTTCAAGACAGAATGCAATGTTGAGTTCTTCATTGCGCGTGACTACGAGAACGGTCAAAGGCGCTTTTATCTCAGCTTCTCCTGCGTATGTTACGAGTTATCGTTCTCTTCCGCCGGATTATCGTCGGGCGTAATCAGCGCGAATGGTTTCCGCTGTTTCTTTTCTTTTTTCCGTTGTTTCTTCTCGGAAGGTTGTTTCCGGTTCTCTCCATAGGAGTAGTAATACCGGTAGCCGCGCTCCAGCTCCAGCTGGGCGCCATTCAAGACGCCGCCGATCAGTTTGGCGCCGACATCCACCAATTTCTGCTTTCCAGCCACAATGGCATCGCTGTGCGTTTGATTAGCTCGCACCACATAGACGACTCCATCGGCCATCGTTGCGAGTACGCAAGCATCGGCGGCTACCAAAACGGGAGGAGAATCGATCAGGATATAGGAGTATTCCTTTCTCCACTCATCCAGCATTTGTTTGAAGCGGTTGCTTTGCAGAAGATCGGTCGGTTGCGATGATGAAAACCCGGAAGGAACAACAAACAGACCTTCGCTATCCGGAACCGGATGAACAATCTCAGAAGCCTGCGCCTGATCCTGAAGAGCGTTGCTTAATCCGGGTTCAATCGGTATCTGAAACGAATGATGAAAAGTCGGGCGGCGCAGGTCGGCGTCAATGACGAGCGTTTTTCGGCCGATCTCCTGCAGTGCAATCGCTAAATTGGCGGTGAAAGTCGACTTGCCTTCAGAGGGCAAGGCGCTGGTAAATAATAAAACATGGGATTGCGCAGACGGGATAATGAATTCCAGAGTGGTGCGGATGGAGCGGATATTTTCAGCCATCGGCGATTGCGCGTCTCGCATGATCAACGGCCGGCGATGGCGCAGCAATGTTTTCCTGTTTCCGGCCTGCGGGATATGCCCCAGGAATGGAATTTCCAGCAGCGATTCAAAGGCACTGCGCGTCCGCACGGTGCTGGTCATTAGTTCCAGTACCAGCGCGATTCCAAAACCAATCAGGAATCCAAGGAACGCGGCCGTCAAAATGGTCCGTTTGCGCATCGGACCGACCGGGATATCCGAAACCTGGGCGTAATCGACTACTTGCACATTGTTGTTCTGAACACCCTCTTGAACAGACAACTCTTTAAGCCGGGTCAACAGCACATTGTAAATCGATTCGCTGGTCTTCGCTTCCCGCAGCAGTGTATTGAACTGGATCGACAGGCGGCTTAACTCCAGCGCGCGCTGTTCCTGGTCGAATAGGGCCAGCTGCAGTTCTTTTTCTTTGGTAAACAGCTCAACTAATTCCGGGTGTTTTTCGCGGTATTTGGCCTCGGCTTCGATCCGTTTTTCGCGTGTTTTGGTCAGCGACGCATTGAGCGCTTGTAAACGCTGAATGACGGTGTTTTGGCCCTGCTCATCAAGATCAACGCCGTTGTGCTGTTCGCGGAAATCCTGCAGATTGATCTGCGCGTCCCGCATCTTTTTTTCCATCTTGTCGACTTCCTGCTTGAGCCAATCAATTCCGCCGGTCGTCATCTGGCGCTTGCGTTCGAGGTTGATTTTGGCGTACATTTCAGCGACGGCATTGGCGATGCGCGCCACAAGCTTCGGCTTGGTTCCAACCACGCTGACGTCGACCAGCTTGGTTCCGCGCAGCGGAGTGACCGAAACGATTTTGCGCAGCACCGCGACCGGATCTTTCGCGCGCGAATAGGGAGGGAATGAAGTCAGATTTAATTCTTCAAGAACGCGCGCCATCACGGCGCGGCTGGAAATGACCTGATATTCGGTTGGCAGAGAAGAGCGGTCTACCGCGGAGGTCGAACCGACATCGCCCTGAAATCGCACAACGCGCGTGACATCCGGTTCAATCAGGATCCGAACCGTTGACCGGTAGATGTTCGGTTGGCGCGCCATATGCAGCGTGGCCAGCAACGTTGCGACGAATGTCACTGACAAGACCAGTTTCCGGTGTAGCCGGAAGATCCTCAGGTAGTCATCCAGTGTCCATTCCTGAAGCTGAATTTGCACCCGCGATTACTCCTTTGCCTTGATTTTTGCCCCGGATTTTTCCCAGGCCCCTTTGAGCGTGATTCCGACGGAGCGAAGGAGTATCCAGAGATCAAGTCCCAACGAACAGTTCCGTATATACGACAAGTCCCAAATCAGCCTCTGCTGGAGGGATGGATTTTTATCTCCGTACAGCTGCGCGACTCCGGCCAGTCCCGGTCTGACCGACACCCGCAGTTTCCCTCCAGGAAACTCTCCGATTTCTTCCAGCTCTTCCGGGATGAGCGGCCGGGGGCCCACGAAGCTCATCTCTCCTCGGAAAATATTGAGCAACTGCGGCAATTCATCCATCGCGCAGGCCCTTAATCCCCGGCAAAATCGGTCCGCGACGCGGCCGTTGTCTGCCAGCGTCCTAAATTTAAGAACGGTAAAAAACGCGCCATTTTTCCCAACGCGCGGTTGCCGGAACAGGACAGGAGATCCCAGGCTGCTTCGGATCTTTGCCGCGATCAGCGCCATCGGCAGCATGAAAAAAAGGAGACCGATCACCGACAGCGTCAGATCAAAAATACGCTTTCCGTACCGCGCGTATACGCCCATGTCGAAAGTCTCCGCGCTAGCCGGTTTCCGACAAAACAGTCTGGTTGGAATCGACGACTGCTTTCTCGACGGAAATATTCGCGTAGCCATCTTTTAGCGTATACTCCTTGACCCGTAAAGGGTAGCGCTTTTTTTCAATCGCGGCGATCACCTGCGTTTCAAGATGTTTCAGAATTCCCTGCGGAATCGGCACCGGCCCGATCTTTACTTCGCGCAGCTTTGGATGCACGCGGTAGTCGACTACTTCAATGCCGATCCTCGCCTCTAGATCGAACCGTAAAAGGCCGATACGAACGGTTCCTTTGCCCAAGAAACCTTCCGGTTTGATTTTCGTTTGAATATCACTGATTTGTCCGGAGAACCGCCGTTGAGCTTCGCGCACGACCAGGTCCTGGAATTCAAGTTCGGTGAAGCGCCGCGTTATCCGTGTTTCTCCGGCTGCTTCCATGTATTTTGCCAGGCGATCCGCGAATACCGTAACGAAAACGGGAAGAAATTCAGTCATCCATTTCATCAGGGGACTGCCGGTTTCCATCGCCATGGTTTCAGAAGCGGATAAGTCCGGCTGTTTGTCTATGTCCGCCGGTTCCGGTTTCCTTCCGGTGGTTCCCGGAATAGACCAGTCCGTTGAGCCTCCTTTTCCCCGCTGATATTCCTGTATTCGCTTCAATGTGCCGCTGAAAGAACTGGCCGGAAAATGGGATTCTGCCTCCCGGAAATAATAGCGCGCTTTTTCCGGATCTTTGATGTCATACAGATAGAGCGAGGCCACCTGGACCGTTCCAATGGAGCGCAGCGCGGCGTCGGCCTTTGTTTTAGAAAGCGCTTTTTCGTAAAGCGCAGCGGCTGTTGCCAAATCACCGCATGATTTGTACAGTTCGGCCAGCTGATAGTAAGCGGCGACTTTCCAGCTCTCGGAGCGGCCGTGCTTGATCAGCGCTTGGAAACAGCGAACCGCTTCTTCAATCCGCCCCAGCGAACGGAAGCACCAGCCGGCCTTGTACAGAGACTGCTCCGCCGAGGCCCCTTCCGGAGCCGATTGATAAGCCAGTTCCAGTATCGGGGCGGCTTTATCCAGCCGCGAACTTTGAATCAGCTTTAGTCCCAGCTGAAAAGCCGCTTGCTGGCGGTCTAATCCGGCCGGCAGCCCGCCTAAATTCTTTTCAAGGCGGTCCAGTTCTTTCTGGCCGGACACCGATTTTTCGAAACGGTTCATGAGTTCCTGCGCGACCATGATATCGGTTGCGTTGCGCGCCTGTCCTGCGGCCTGACGGTATTCCTGCCGCGCTTCGTCGGTTTTCCCCAGTTTCTGGTAAACGCCGCCCAGCCGCATTCGCAGCGCAGCACGGCCTTCGTACCGTGGGTAATTCGTCAGCAGCTGCGCGTAAAGCGCGGCCGATTCTTTCAAAAGCCCGCGTTGTTCCAGCGCAATGGCCCGCTCCATGCCGGCCGAATCAATTTCCGGAGAGAGCGCTTCTCCGAGCACTTGCCGCGGCAGCAGAACGGCGCCGTGAAAAACGCCGCGCACGCCGAGCACCATTTCATCCAGCGTGCGCAGAATATTCGGCCGTTCCGCTAATTGATCATCCGCGACGGTGCCGATCATCGCCTGGGCATCGTCCACGGGTCTTTGCAGGTTTTGGGAACTTAAAACACCCTGACTGTACTGCAGCGCCGAAACGGTTTTTAAATCGGTTTCTTCCCGCGCCAACTGGGAAGTCAGCGTCTGGTTGACCAACAGCAGTGCCGCTTCGGCCTGGCCGACGCCGGTCGATCCGTTGAGCACGGTAAACGAGGTGCGCAAATTTTTGAGGTTTACGTCGAGGATCAGCTTGCTGTAGATCGGAAAGAACGCCAGGACAGCGGTGATGGCAACCGGCAGTTGAAGCACCGTAACCCAGCGTCGCAGGTCGTTCATTGTTGGCTAGAATAGTCTCCGTTTCACATACAGTGTGTCTCTCGGGTGAATCGCGATGTTGGAATCCCGACCTGTTAGAATCCGGTCGATATTCGCCCGAAGGATCACTTTTTTATCGCCGACCGAACGGATAACCTCAATTCGGCTCGAACCGAATTTTGTGATGCCGCCAGCCATGCTGATAGCGGTCAAAAGATCAAGCGGCCCCTCAATGGGATAACTGCCCGGCGCGCTGATTTCGCCCAGCGCCGTGAATTTCGCGCCAATAATCTGTACCAAGACCTGACGGTTGTCCTGTGTGGGGGTTCGAATATACAGCGTGTCGCGGGGCAGAATCGGCAGGTTCGGTTCCTTGCCGTTTAAAATATTGTCGATATTCGAGCGAATCACCACCTGCTTGTTGCCCTGCCGGCGGATAATCTCCACCTGGCTGTTGCGCAGGGTCTGAACATCACCGGCTTTGCTGATGGCCGTCAGTAGATCGATGGAACCGGTCATCTCGTAAAAACCAGACTCGCCTTTTTGGCCTAAAATAGAGAATTGCGCCCTGGAGAAACGGACCGTCACCTGGGGGTTGATCAGAAAATCTTTATCCAGCCGTTCCCGGAGTTCCTGTTCAACGGCTGAGATTGTTTTTCCCGCCGCCTGGACTATTCCAATGAGTGGAAAACTAAAAGAGCCGTCTTCCTGAAGCTGGACTTTTTGGGTTAAGTCATCGTTTTTATAAACCGTGATATCGAGTTGATCTCCCGGGACCAGCTGATAAGAATATGCCAGTGCTCCCGCCGGTGAGATGATCTCGCTGGGAATATTTTGAGAGCCTCCTTGAGCCGCGCTTGTTTTAGAGGCCGATAGCTGTTCGGAGATGGCCAGTTCCAGTTCCCGAGTCGAGAGCCCGGCTGCCTGGATCGTTCCAATCGGCGGGAAGAAAACCAGGCCATCTTCCTGGACAATGGTTTTTATTCCCGAGCCGGGATTGGAAAAAAGACCAATCCCCAATTCATCCCCAGGCTGCAGACGATAGGGCTGCTGCGCCGGAGAATTTTTTTCAGCTGCTGTTGCGCAGCCGGTTTGCGCGACTAAAGCCGCGATCAGAAAAAAAGAAAAAAAGATTTTCACACAGCGCCGCATCAGAAGCTGCCCTCAATGTTGAAATAAATCTGGTGATCCGAATAGTCGCGCGTGCGCGACCGCCGGTAAGTATAGTTCAGCAAAACACGCAGCTGTTCCTGCACTTGAAACGCAAGGCCCGGCTTGACGGAATAGAGTGTTTGCAGGGTTCTTTCAGTTGACCCTGGAACTACATCCGAACGGCTTGAGCGTTGCCAGGTATAATTGCCATTCAACGATAAATCCAGCCGCGGCGTTAGCTGGTAAACAAGGCTCATCGTGGGCGATCGGCTGCGAAACCGGGTCCGGCCGGTCGAAAACGAAGTGGTCCGCGCATCCAGATAGGACACCAGCATCCTGGTTCTCCGGTTGAGTTCTCGTTCCCACTGGGCCCGAAAATTCGGATCGGTGGACCGCTTGCTGCCTCGGACTCTATTGCGATCCAAAGAAAAAGTGGCGGAAAGTGTTTCAAACCGCGTCACTTCGTGCCGCACTCCCAAACGGCCTCCGTATTGATCGGAATTTTTGCTTTCATTGCCGGGAATCTCGATCTCTTGGTAGGAAATTCCGCTCACCAGAAGCCAGGTGGGAACCAGGTCCCGCTCCCAGTCGAGCGTGGAGTCCCAGGTGTTCCGGTCGGTGTCGGAATCATTAACGATATGGTCATCAAATTTCCGATAGATGGAATTGAGCGCCAGTTTATTGCTTCGGTTAAGCGCATGACTGACTCTTCCCGAGAATGTTTGCGCGCTGGTTTGCGACAGCTTCGGGTTTTGGCGCAGCACATCAATCTCTTCGTCCCCAAATACAAACGAATGGTCTATGACGACCGTATAGCCCATCCGATACTGCGTAGGCCCCCCTGGATCAAGATCAATAAAAGTGACCAGGTCATGGTTGACGGCATTGGCGTTGCGCCGCATGTACCGGAACGCGTTGACTTCATACTGAAAACCATACAACAGCGGCCCTCGGGGATCGGCGAACAGAACCACATTTTCCAGCGTGCCTTTGAAGTCGCTTTGGCGCTGATTATCCTGAAGATCAACGTTGGAGTCATAGAGAAATTCGGCCCCGTATCCGATCCGCGTCCTCTTGGCGAAAAACTCAAAAAACGAATCGCTTGATTGGTCGGAATGCGCATAGACTTTATCGCGGCTGAGCCGGTCGGCCAACTGGTCGGAGGGGGTTGAAAAAAGCGATTTCCGCTCAAAAGAACTTCGGGAGGCGAACATCGGGGCCGGTGCCGAATAAGCCGTAGGCGCTTCTTGAGCCGTAGTTTCAGGTTGAAAAATTGTTGGTGTAAACTGGGCAGCCGGCTTGGCTGGCGCGGTCTCCTCTGAAGCAGGAGTGCTGGTCGTTTCTTCTGAACTGGACGAAGAAGCCGACTCCTCCGCCGCGGCAACCCGGGAGGCGCCGGCGCAGAAAAACAAACCTATCAGAAATAAGAAAACTGTCTTCGCTAGAAGTTTCTCCACCATTCCCCTTCCTGTTGGCGCGACCGCTCTCGGGGAGGGAGCTGGTTTTCGATAGCTTCATTCAGCAATTTCTGGTCGGCGGCGTCGATCACGGAGAACCGCAAACCCAATTCAAATCCGTTCATTTTTGGAATCGGAATACAGCGAACCACCTGAGCCTGCACCGGCAGTGATTTGCCGAGCAAAGGGATGTTCAGCGTTAAGCCGATCTGGGCGCCCAGATTGACCTGTTCGGAAACCATCAGGCGGAGTCCGCCGCCGCTGACGTCGGCCGTTGAGCGGATCAGCGATTTGACAGATAGGCCCGACTCGATCTTTACCGGCCATGAAGCCGTGAGCCGCAGATGACGCCGCGTATTCGAGTACTGGTATCCTTTTTTGAAAAACCGGTCGAAGATCATAAAATTTACCAGAGTCCTCCGTGCACCACCTGCTGAAGCGCGGGCAGATTTAGCGAAGTTTCGATCAAGTCACCGTGCCAGTCGAATTGCGCGAGCCGCCGCACGATGCTGATGATGTCGTCCTGTGTGCCCAGCTCCACCAGCGCGTCGATTTGCTTGTCGCTTAATCGCGCGAACAGTTGGCGCAGGTTCAGGCCCATCTTTAATTCCTGGGCGATCGCTTTCGTCCATTCTTTTTCGTAACGCTGCAGCACTGACGCGCGGAAATCGTTTTTGCGTGCCGCTTCAGCCAATACATCGGCAGCCATGGCGGCACAGAGCATGCCATAGTAAATGCCGCCCTGTGTGGTGGTTTTAACCTGGCCGGCCGCTTCGCCGACGACGAGAACCCGGTCCGTGTAACTGCAGTCAATGGCCTGGATCGGAACGGGACTCAGCAGCATTTTGGGCTGGCTTGTTTTTATGCGCGGCTGAATGCGCGGATGCTGTAAAAGTTTTTGGAAATAGGCCGGTGTCTCGCGCGTGGAAACCAGGCCGACGCGGGCGCGGTTATCATACAAAGGAACCACCCAGCCGAACGCTTCCGGCGCGATTTCTTTCCCGAGATAAATTTCCACATCGCGCAGATCAGACATTTCCACTTCGGTCTGCGCGCCGTAAACAATTTCGCGCGGACCGGAAAGCCCTACCTGGGCCGGCAGATTGGATCCGAACCCGGTTGCGATAATGGCCGCTTTCGCGTAAATGGGAGCGGCGTCATCTTCTTTTTGGCGGATTTCAACGGAAGCCGAATCGACGCGGATCAGCCGCGCGTGGTAATTGCACCGGATTTCGACACCGGCTTTTTCCGCATTCTGAACAAGCGCATGGTCGAACTTCAGCCGGCTGACGATGTAGGCCAGCGGCCGTTTCGGGTCGTAGCGGAACGAATGTCCGGATGGCGCGTAAAAGGCGATGGTTTGCAGATTTCCGACGATCGTTTCTTTTGGAAGCTGCAGTTGATCGAACGCTTCGGCGCCGATGATGCCGGTGCAGTTGATAAACAGTCCGGCCTGCTCATGTTCTTCGAGCAGCAGCGTCGACAGCCCCGCCTGCGCCGCTTTATAAGCGGCCATGGATCCGGCCGGGCCAGCCCCGATCACCACGACATCATACAATTTAGAATCCACACAAACTCCGTTTGTTATCCAGGAGGCCAATGCATCGGACGGCCTCCCAGCAAATGCAGATGCAGGTGATAAACCGACTGTCCTCCGTCGGAATTACAGTTAATTACCAGCCGATAGCCGGATTGCGCAATTCCCAGTTCCCGCGCCAACCGGTTGCCTGTGGCCACCAGTTGTCCGGCCAGCAGAGCTGTCGTTTCATCCAGATCCGATACCCGGTCCAGATGCTGTTTTGGAACAATTAATAAATGAACAGGAGCCTGCGGCTGGAGGTCATGAAAAGCCAAAACCACAGGGTCTTCGTAAACGATTTTTGCCGGAATTTGCCCGGCTATAATCTTACAAAAGATACAATCCGGCATTCTAAGTTCAAGCTATTGTTTACTAGCTATTACTTACTATTTTCCGCCATTTTTATCCTTCTTGCAAGAGAAGGATGATCATAAAGCAGCCACTCCACCCAGGCGGGTGGTTGCAGCTCAGCCAGGTTTTGCTCGCCCAGCCGTTTCATGGTGGAAATGAACGCATCCGGATTCTTGGTTTGGGTGAGCGCGAAGCGGTCGGCATCGGTTTCAAACCGGCGGGAAATTCCATGCAGGAACGGCATCAGCATAAAATCGGCCACGGTTAACCCGAGCGCCAGCCAGGGCAGAATCGCCAAATGATCGAGGCGCGGGATCGACTGTTGGACCATGAGACGGTGCAGCAGCAGATTAATCAGAAAGAACGAGGCCGCTGAAGCGGCCGTGCTCAACAGCGTCAGAAGACGGATATGTCCCAGTTTTTGATGGCCGACTTCGTGTGCCAGAACCGTCTCGATCTCCTCGGGCGGATAGGCGGCCAGCAGTGTGTCGCTGATCAGCACGCGCCGCGATTTTCCCATGCCGCAGAGACAGGCGTTGGCTTTTTTCGTGGTGCGGCTTAAGTTGATTTCAAAAAAACCGTTTACGCGCGTGCCGCACTGCTTCAGCATTTTTTCCAGCCGTTCACAGAGCGGTCCCTGCAGCGGCGTTTGTTTGTAAAAAATAGGGATCAACAGCGTCGGAAGAATCCGCGAAAGCACCACGGCCCAGAGCAGCCAGGCCCCTGCCGCCCATATCCACCATGAATCCGGTTTCCAGCGAAGCAGTCCAACCAGGCTTTCGAGCATGATCAGTCCGAATGCGGCCGAAAGAAAAAATCCTTTCAGATAATCGGTCACCCACGATTGTGCCGATTGATTCGACAATCCGAACCGGTGTTCAAGCCGGTAGCCGCGAACCCAGTCCAGCGGAAGAGAGAGTGCGGTCCAGATCAGCCAGAGCGGCGCGGCGTAAACGGCCACTTGCGCGGCCGGGTGAGAAATGCTTGCTTCAACCCAAAATGCCCAGTGGCGAGCGGCCGGTAAAAAACAGAGAAGAATCAGAAAAATAAATTGCCCAACTGTTTCTGCGACCCAGAATTTCCGGCGGATAACCGCATACTGTTTGGCATCGGGCTTGGAGTTATTCACGGGTGCGCAGCGCTTCCCGTAAATCAGCGGCGAACGGTTCAGATAAGGGTTCGAAATGAAGCCCGGCAAAAAACCGGCGAGGTTCTTTTTCACCGGCCGGCATCTCCTTGATCCAGACGACTGTGGCGCGGACCGGGGCAGCCGCTTCGACGGAACGATCCGGAAAGGCAATCTCCAGTTCCAACAGCGATCCGACCGGAATTTTTTCCAGAATCATGACGCCGATTCCGGACCGGCTGATATTGTCGGTAGCCGCCTGGGAAGCGGGCGCTGCCGCTGATTCAGGCATCCGGCGATAGCGGACCGTCCAATCAACCCGAAAACGGGGCGCGCGGCGCGAATCGGATCTCATCCAAAGCCGGCGCAGCCGTCCCGTCGGAACTTTGCCTTGCTCGACCAG
Source organism: Candidatus Omnitrophota bacterium (assembly GCA_023248155.1). Classification (GTDB taxonomy): domain Bacteria; phylum Omnitrophota; class Gorgyraeia; order 1-14-0-20-64-10; family 1-14-0-20-64-10; genus JAHFFE01. The sequence goes on from JAHFFE010000001.1 coordinate 152,167, forward strand.
TTTTTCTTCACGCACGACAACGCTTAAAATTAAAAAGCTCAACACCACAGCGCCCATTCCAAAAATCGGGAACATTTAACAGCTCCTTTTTTTCAACGGCGTATTGTCTACCCAGGCCATCAGATCGTCGAACACTTTTTGTCTGCCGGTTTCATTAAAAATTTCATGAAAAAAACCGGGATATCCCCGGTAATCGGCCTGTTTGCAGTGACGTGCGAATTGTTGAGAGGCGTTCGGGCTGCAGATCGGATCCGATTCCCCCTGCAGAATCAGGCACGGGATCGTGATTTGTTCCGCGTAGGCGGCCGAATGGGCCAGCGCTGCGCGCAGCGCGACGGCCGCGCGCGCCGTAATGACGCTGAAAATCAACGGGTCCGTTTTGTAGTCGTTCACTACTGTCGGATCATGGGATAAAAATCCAGGCATAACGACGTTGGGCAGATGCGTGGTCGGAACGATCCCGGATAAAATCTCAGCCACCCGTATTTTCAGCGCCGGTATTTTTTGCACCAGCTCCAATGCCGGCGCCGACGCAATGACGGCTGCCAATTTATTGCCATGCTGTGCGGCATAGGCCAGTACAATCAGTCCGCCCAGGCTGTGCCCGATTAAAACAACGGGCAGTCCCGGATTTTTCACGCGCGCATGATCGATCAGCAGATCCAGATCATCCAGATACTCCTGGAACGAACGAAAGTCGCCGCGCCGCCCTTCCGAATGGCCGTGGCCGCGGTGATCGATCGCCCAGACATCGGCGCCATCGGCCGAGAGGATGCCGGCCAGTTCTTCATACCGCCCGGAATGTTCGGCCATTCCATGCGCGATCAGCGCAACGAAACGGATTGTTTTTTGTGCCGGCCAATGCCGGAAAAAAAGCCGGAGTCCGTCGGCGGAACAGAGGAAATTCTCGTCGGCGTGCGTCATGACGGGTAAAGGGAATCGATTTCGCGCGCGTAGCGCTCGGCGACGACGCGCCGTTTGATTTTCAGTGTCGGCGTCAGTTCGCCCGCGCCGGCGCTGAACGGCTGCGGCAGCAGCGCGAATCGCTTGATCTGTTCAAACTGCGCCAAGGACTGATTGACCGTCTGCAGTTGTTTTTGAAAAAAATCATTAATCTTCGGATGAACCACCCATGTTTCGGGGCTGTCCGGCGGCAACCCAAGCTCGCGCGCCAATTTCGCCAGCTGTTCCGGGTTGGGCACCAGCAGCGCGCTTAGATATTTGCGCTTGTCGCCGATCACCACCGCGTCGTCGATAGCCGCGCTATTTTTGAGTTTCGCTTCCAGGTATTGGGGCGCCACCATTTTCCCACCGGATGTTTTAATCAGATCTTTCTTGCGGTCGGTAATCGTCAGGAAGCCGTTGGCATCCAGCACGCCGATGTCTCCGGTATGAAACCATCGGTCAGCATCAATCGCTTCGGCCGTGGCGGCCGGATTCTGATAATACCCTTTCATGATGTGCGGACCGCGCGTGAGAATTTCGCCGTCCTCGGCGATTTTGACTTCGGCGCCGGGCAGCGGAATGCCGACGCTTCCGAACTTGAACCGGTCCAGCCGGTTGGCCGCAATGACCGGCGACGTTTCGGTCAGGCCGTACCCCTCAATGATCAGAACCCCGCAAGCGAAGAAAAATTCGGCGACGGAAGGCGACAACGGCGCTCCACCCGATACAAAAAACCGGATCCGGCCGCCCATCCGTTCCTTGATCTGGCGGAACACCAGCCGGTCGGCGATCCGTTGTTTGAACCGGAGACCCACAGGCGGCTGCTCGCGGCGCTGAAGAAAATGGCCGTACTCTTCGCCGGTCCTCAGCGCCCAGTGAAATATCGCTTTTTTCAGCGGCGGCGCCTGCTTCAGCACCGCCAAAACCCGTTCGTGGAATTTTTCGTAAAACCGCGGAACGCCGGTCACTACAGTCGGCCGGACTTCCACAAGATTTTTCGGGACGGCCTCGGCATTTTCGGCATAGGCGATGCATCCGCCGACGGAAATCACGAAATAATAACCGGCGGTCCGTTCAAAAACATGCGAGAGCGGCAGAAACGACAACAGCGTATCGTTCTCGTTAATCGGGATCGCTTCACGGATCATCCGGCAGTTGCTGACAAAATTGGAATGCGTCAGCATCACCCCTTTCGGGGTTCCGGTGGTTCCGGAGGTGTAGATAAGGGAGGCCAGGTCGTCGTCGCGCACGGCGTTGCGGCGCTGTTCCAGCAACGCTTTTGTTTCCGGAGAGGCGGTTTTTCCGGTTCCCAGCAGTTCTCCGATCCACCAGATGCGCGGGCCTGCCGCCGCGTACGGCGAATCGAATAAAATCACCTTGAGGTCGAACTCTTTTTGCAGCGGAACCACTTTTGCCATCAACTCTGTCGAAGAGACAAAGATAAATTTGGCGCCGCTGTCGCGCAGCAAAACGCCGATTTCTTCGGTCGTCAGCGTTGCGTAGACCGGAACCGTAACTCCGCCCAACTGCAGAATCGCCAGGTCGGCGATGGCCCATTCCGGCCGGTTTTCCGACAGAATTGCGGTACGGTCTCCATGGGCCAGCCCCAGTTCCATCAGTCCAACGGCGACCGCGTCGACTTGAACGGCCAGCTCCTTCCACGAAATCGGCTCGTAGTGCCCGCTGCGCTTAACTTGGAAGGCCGCCTGCTCCGGACGCTTTTGCGCCTGTTCGAAGAAAACCGATGGAATCGTCATGAATTAGCGGTCTTCAAATTTCGGCGGGCGTTTTTCAAGAAACCCGCGCAACCCTTCTTTCATGTCGTAGGTTTCGCAGACTTCGCCGAACAGATCGGCCTCCCATTCCAACGCTTTTTCCAGCGGCATCTCGAGCCCTTTGCGGCCCAGTTTCAGAATCCGTTCGATGGCCGGCCGGCTCTTGGCGGCGATTTTCTTGGCCATTCCCTGAGCTTCTTTCATCAACTGGTCTTCCGGCAGCGCCTTGCTGACCAACCCGATCGCTTCAGCCGTTTTGCCGTTGATCATGTCGCCGGTGAGGCAGAGTTCGAGTCCTTTGGAAAGCCCGACGATCCGCGTGAGCCGCTGCGTGCCGCCGAATCCCGGGATGATTCCCAGATTGATTTCCGGCTGGCCGAACCGCGCCCGCTCGTTGGCCAGGCGGATGGTGGCAGCCATCACCAGTTCGTTGCCACCGCCGAGGCAGTGGCCCTGGATCACGGCGATCGACGGGATCGGCAGGTTTTCCAGCTTGCTGATCACCATCTGACCCAGCGCGGAGGCCTTGCGGCCTTCGGCGGCGCCGTTGATTTCGGAAATTTCCTTGATGTCGGCGCCGACGATGAAAAACGATCCGGTCGTCGTGATGATCAGCACTTTCACATTTTTATCAACCGCGATCTGATCAAAAAATGTATTCAGTTCAGTCAGCACCGCGCGAGAGAGCATATTGGCCGGCGGATTGCTGATCGTCAGCGTGCAGACTTTATCCTGAATGGAAGATGCTAAATATTGAAAATCAGCCATGAAACACCCCTTTCTGTGTCATGAGTAACTGAAAAAGCCTTGCTTGGTTTTAACGCCCAAATGACCGGCATTGCGCATCGTGCGCAGCCGGTGTGCCGGATGAAAGCGGAAACCCAGTTCTTTCGTAAACCCGTCGAGTAAATCGACCAACGTATCGATGCCCATTGCGTCGGCGGCATGCAGCAGGCCGCTTTTCGAGGCCGGATATCCCAAGCCCGCCATCACGCCGATTTCGATTTCACCGGCCGTGGAAATTTTTTCCTGCAGCGTCAGCACTGCTTCGTTGATAATCAGCGCCATCAGCCGTTCGGGTGTGAATTGTGTTTTGGGATGGTTCAATTTTTTCTGCAGATCGGCGATTGCCTTGGCCACTTCGGAGTCCGGTTTGCCCGGATCGGACGGTCCGCCCTGCGTGTAATCGTAAAACCCTTTGCCGCCTTTGCGGCCCAGCCGCTTCATCTCCTGCAGCGTCAGCCACAGTTCGGCCGGCTTCATCCGGTCGCCGTAACCTTCCCAAAGCACCTTGCCGGCCTCGGCGCAGATATCGAGCCCGAGCGCGTCGATCAGCGTGAAAGGACCCATCGGCCATCCGGTCGCTTTCATCGCGGCATCGATCTCTTCGATCGATGCGGCTCCCTCTTGGAGCGCCAACACTGCTTCATTGAGATATGGCATCAACAGCCGGTTGACTAAAAAGCCGGGGCATTCCTGCACGCGGATCGGCAATTTCTTCAGGCTTTCGGCCAGAGTGATTACTTCCTCAACCGTTTCGTCGGAGGTTTGCAGGCCCGGGATCACCTCGACCAGCTTCATGATGTTGGCCGGAAAAAAGAAATGCACGCCGACAACCTTGTCCGGCCGTTGGGTGGCGGCCGCGATCGCCGAGATCGACAGCGCCGACGTATTCGTTGCCAGAATCGTATTTTTCGGGCAGGCTTCGTCGAGCGCCTTAAAAATAGAGAGTTTGATATTCATGATTTCAGGCACTGCTTCAATCACCAGATCGACATCCTTGAAATCTTCATAGCGCGTGGTCGGCGTGATTTTTTTCATCTGGATTTCCAGTTCTTCGGGCGTCATCCGCTTTTTCGCGACGAGCCGGTCATACACCTTGCGGATATTTTCAACGCCGCGCTGAAGCGCTTTATCGTCGATCTCCTTGAGTACCACCGGTATTCCGCTGTATGCGATGATCTGCGCGATACCCGCGCCCATCGTTCCGCCGCCGACTACGCCTGCCTTGTAAATCGCCATCGTTATTTACTCCTTTGCATTAATGGGATTAATCCGCCAGCAATTTCTTGATCGAATCCATCTGTGCCATGGTTGTTTCTTCGCCGCACCGAATCAATTGGTCGACATTGTAAAATTCCCACCAGTTGATGCGCGGGATCGTCGGGTGCAGCGCTACATCGGCTTGCGCGCACTGCGCCTCAGCCAGCACATATTCCATGCCCTGGATGGCATGCATCAGAATATCGAACGTGTTGATGTCCAGCCAGCGCATCCAGGCCTGCTTGAATCGGAAGACCCGGTTTTTCCACCAGCCCTGAAACCGCATTTCGTATGCTTTCTGGGCTTCTTGTACGGCGAACTCCTGGTATTTTGCTTTCATATCCTGCGGACTGGGCAGCGTGTTCACGGCGATGATTTTCCGCACGCCGGCCTGCCGCAACAAATCCACCGGCACCGGGCTTAAGACGCCGCCGTCGGTCAAATACCGTCCGCGCACTTTCAGCGGCATAAAAATTCCGGGAATCGCCACCGACGCGCGCACGGCCGGAACGACCGGCCCCTCTTCAAAAACCACCACTTCGCGCCGTTTGTAGTCGACGGCAGCGATTTTGACAGGAATTTTCAGATCGCGAAAAGTGCTTTCTCCCAAATGCTGCCGCAGCATCCGCGTAACCTGTACGCCGGCCAAAATTCCCATGCGTGAGATCGATAAATCCAGCAATTGCAGCAGTGATTTGCGCGTGCGGAACCGGTTGGCGATTTTTTCCAGCGCGACACTGTCGTATCCGGCGCCCCAGAGCGCGCCGATCAGCGCGCCGATCGAAGAGCCGGCGATAATATCGATGGGAATTCCTTCCTTCTCGAGTGCGCGGATGACGCCGATATGCGCAATGCCCATTGCGGCGCCGGAACCAAGCACCACGCCGATCCGCACACCGCCGGTTTCGCGCGCGATCCGCCGGATGATTTTTCCGTAATCGGTTTGCGTATCGGTCGCGGCACCGACCGGTTTCGGCAGCACCGCCTGAACCTTGGCGCCCAATAGTTCCCCCTGCTCAAGGTCGGAGAGCGCATGAGATCCGTTCTGCACGATGATGCGCAGCCGTTCTGCCGCCTGCGGAACGGTTTTTTTCAATTCTTCCAGAATGACTCCGGCCCGTTCCAGATCGTGGCGATCTCCGTGGCAAAGCAGATGGATCTGATCGGCCTGCACCATCGCTTTGAAAACGGCGCGGTCAACGGCCGGCGGCAGATCCACGACGACAAAATGGTACAAATTGGTCAGGTACGACAACAGATGCGCCAGCAGCGCGGCATTCTCGGAGCTGCCCGGTTCATGCGCGGCATGCATCAGGTCGATGCCCAGCTTCTCGTACTTCACGACAGCCGAGGAGGCCTGCATCGGGTCGAATGATTCTTTTCCGGAAAAGACCGGCAGACGGATTCCCAGCCGTCCCTCGGCCCAGTCGCTGGCGGAATCGACCAGCACCCAGATCACCTGCTTACCCGTTTCGCGATGAAGCGCGGCGGCCAGACTGGTTGTGTAGAGATGGCGCTGCGCGGTAGCGCAATTGCCGTGGACGGAAACCAGCGTTGATTCAAATACTTTTTTGGGCGGAAGATCTTTTTGGCGTACACGCTGTGAAAGCGTGGTCGAAAGCTGAATGCCGACATCAGGGATCTGTTTTAAAATGGCCTCGAATCCGTCGCGGCTGATCTTGATTAAGATACAGGCGTTGAGCGCTTGCGTGGTGACCGAATGCGGTTCGCGCGTTAAGATCGATTTGGTGCCGAAATAATCGCCGCGATGCAGCGTTTCAACCGTTTCTTCCCGGCCGTTGTCGTACCGTACGAAGAGGCGTACACGGCCGCTGACCAACCCATAAAAAGTATCGTTCGGGTCTCCCTGCGTATAGAGGATTTCGCCGGTTTCATGTTCGGAGAGGCGCGAAACGGAGGCGACGAAGCCCAGCTGCTCATCGGTCAGATGAGAGAAGATCGAGATCTGCCTTAAGAACCAGCGTTTGTTGGCTGCGATCGGTTCCGGCGAAACCGGCGGCTGATCGTCTGAAGAAGGCGTCGTCATGACCTTTGTATGATAACAATCTTGGAGTGAAAAGAAAAGCCGACAAAGGACGGCGTGATCAGGCGGTTCGTTCGCTCGCTGCCGGACTGCAGTCGGCCCGGACTATTTGGGCATTGTGCCCTTCGGCTTGAACCCTGCTTCCCTTTGGGTCTCGGGTGCTGGGGCCTCCTTCCGTGCAGTGTCCACTATTTCGTAGCCCTGCTTGCTGAAGGGGCGGACAGTGTGTCACGCAAGGGAACTCCAGGCATCGATCCAAAGAGCTTCACGCCAACTTAATCCCTTTGTCGGCCACTTCCTTTATACTTGATAGCGACTAAAAAAGCAAGGGCAGCTGAAATAATGATTTTGGGATTAAAATGAGGAACTATTTGTTGCAAATTATTTCAAACAACTAGGGGTTTATAAATACCATAAATATGATATTTATATGATAAAAGTGGTTTAATTAGACCACTAAAATCCAATTTCCTTCAAGAATTTAGAGTCCTTTCTCCAATTCTTTGCTATTTTAACCCAGAGATCCAGATAGACGGGCCCGTCGAGCAACTTCTCGATCTCACGTCTCGCTTCCTGGCCGATTCTTTTCAGAATAGCACCATCTTTTCCGATTAAAATTCCTTTTTGACTGTCCCGTTCCAGATAAATGTTTGCACGGATATAAGTGCTCGACGACTGGTCCGGTTTTTGCCGCGGCGAAGCAGTGCCCGGGCGCCATTCTTCGACGAGAACCGCCACCGAGTGAGGAATTTCTTCATGCGTGAACAGCAGTGCTTTTTCGCGGATCAGTTCCTGCGCCAGTACGCGCATCGATGCATCGGTCACCTGATCTGGTGGATAAGCGGCCGGTCCTTCCGGAAGGGAAGCGATCAATAAATCCAAAAGCGGCTGTGTGTTATCGCCTTTGAATGCCGAGATCGGAACGATTTTTCTAAACGGGTATGATTTTTGCGCCTCGGCGATCTGCGGCAAGAGGCGGTCTTTCCGGACGCGGTCGACTTTATTGATCCCCAGAAATGCCGCCGGCTTTTCTCCGGCCACCGGTTTTGGAAGCAGGCGCAGAAGCTGGCGATCGTCGTCGGTAAAACCGGCCGTTGCGTCGGTCAGCATCAGAAAAAAATCGGCCTGGCCCAGCGCGTCGCGGGCCGCCTGAATCTGATGTTTCGCCAGCAATGTTTTGGGTCCGTTGTAGATGCCGGGCGTGTCGAGAAAAAGAACCTGTGCTTCAGGCAGCGTTAATATTCCGAGCAGCTGCTGGCGCGTGGTTTCCGGTTTCGGCGAGACAATCGCGATTTTCTGGCCCAGATAGCGGTTGAGTAAAGTTGATTTTCCGACATTGGGCCGGCCGAAAATCGCCACAGTTCCGCATCGCATACTATTACTCTATCACCGCCGGTTGGATTCGGCGAGCAGTTCATCCACTAATGCGTTGGTTTTCTGGGCCAGAACTCCGTCGTTGTTTTTTAAATCCTGAATGGAAAGAGGGAAGCGGTCGGTCCAGTTGTGCGGCCCGACGGTGTTGGGCCGGTTGGTCCGGTGGCTGTTGTCCAATCCGAACAGATCCTGATAGGCGATGACGGCCAGCATCGACGGGGAAGCGCATGTTTTCCGAAGCAGAGCCACGCGCAGCGTATCAACGGACGCCGGCTCTTTCAAGAACCCTTCGTCGCGCAGCGCTTCAGCCAGTTTTTGAAAACGGATCGTGTTGAGGTTGCCCAGTTCGCCGGCCAATGTGGCGCAGTCGTGCGTGGTTGTCACGGCAACCGAGTTTTCGGGGAATGAGCCGGTGTTCCAGTATTCCGCCGAAAAATCGAGCCCGAAAATAATCGGCTTCATGCCGGGAATGCCGGAACGATCACGCAGTTCGTAAACACCGCTGCTGAGCAATCCCAAATCTTCAGCGACGATCAGCGCTGATTTCTTGGAAAGAACCGGTTCAAATACTTCGTGAATAAAATTATCGCGCGGCCCGTCGCACCAGCGGCCGTCGAGCATCCGGATCACCGATTCCACCGGCGCCGATTCAGGAAACGGCAGCGTTTCGCCGGTAATCAGCGGGTTTTCGAGCCAATGTTTTTTCTTCCAGGCTTCGCGGAGATCTTTTCCTCTCCATTTTGCCTTGTCCGCCTGCGGCGGGATCCAATAATAATCATACAACGCGCGGAAATGATCGACCCGGATTCCGTCGAACCAATCGAGCATTCGGTTGACGCGCAATTTCCAAAGCCGATAGCCGCTTTTTTTCTGAGCGGCCCAGTCGTAGGGGTAATGTTCCCAGAACTGGCCGCCCGCTGAATAAAAATCGGGCGGAACGCCGGTCCGGCCGTTTAAATCGAAGCATTCGCGGTGCGTCCAGACGGCGTCGCTGTCGGTATTTAAATAAAACGACAGATCGCCCAGAAGAAAAACATTTTTTTTGTTCGCATGCTCGCGGCAGGCGGCCCATTGCTCGTCGAATTTCCATTGAATGAACGAATAAAACATGATCGAGTCGGCCAGTCGTTCTTCCCATTTGGCTAGCACTTCCGGCTGGCGTTCCCGTAACGCTTTGGGGAATTTTTGCCACCCGCACCGGAAATGATCCCGCAGAGAAAGGAACAGCGCGTAATCGCCGAGCCAGTCCTGATTTTTTTCGCAGTAGCGTTCAAATGCCGCGTCGTGGCGGGAAGGTTTTTCTTGTTCCGAGAGAGTCAGGTAGCGCGGGTTGGCGGCGAACGCGCTCCAGGTATTGTAGGGGCTGGTATCTTCTCCGTCGTTGATCGGCAGCAGCTGGATCCAGCGCAGGCCATGGTCGGCGGCCCAGTCAATCAGCAGGCGCAGGTCGGTGATGCCATTGGGCAGCGCGTGTAATGGAACCAGAATACCGGCCGATCGTTTCAAATCCGCCTGCTGTTCTTGGCTAACCAGTCGGCGACATCCTGAACGGTTTTTTCCCGATCGATGAGGCTTATCAGCAGGTTAAAATTCTGATTCTCAGAGGAAGTCAGCGAATAACCATTTATTTCGAGAAAAATATCAAAACAGGTCCAGGCCATTCGCTTGTTTCCATCCACGAATGAATGGTTTCTTGCCAAAGACTCCAGAAGGGCCGCCGCTTTTTCAAAACAAGTTGGATAAAGGTCTTTTCCTCCAAAGGTTGCTTGGGGGCGTGCCAATGCCGAGCGCAACAATCCATCATCTCGAATTCCAGCCGATCCGCCGGTTTCTTCGAGAATCTTTTTATAGATCCAGAGGACTTGGCGATAGCCAAGATAATTCATTTAGCAAGACGTTTTAATAACGGAAGATTGCGCTGAATGGACTGATCGACCACTCGGCGGAATTCCGCGGTAATCACATCATTGGAAAACTGCGCGTCCAGCAAGTGAATCGCTTCTTCCAGCAATTTCGATTGCGGAATCCGGCTTTGCTCAGAGAGACGCTTCAGCGTCCTGACTTCTTTGGCGCCCAGCTTGGTTGAGTATTTAATCTGCACGGGTTTTGTCCTCCAAAGTCAATAATACCTGACAAAACATGCTTAGTCAAGACTTTTACTGATTAGGCCATGGACTCGAGGAAGTTTTGGACGGCGTCGAGCGCCAGCGCCACAGGGGAAGGAAGATCATCGGGATTAAGCCCCAGCTGGCGCAGGCCCTGTTCGCGATTTTGAATGGAGATCAATCGCAGGGTAGGGTTGTCCAGCAGGTTTGAAGCTTCGAGGTATCCAATGGCATAGCGCTCTCTGGGTACGCGCATCTGCGCGAGTAAACTGCGCAGAGCATCGGCCTGAGCGCCATCGGATAAAATCGCCACGCGCCAACCCCATTGCAGCGCCATCGGAATCAGATCAAATGTTTCCGGATTTTCGAACACAAGCACTGTTGATTCGGGAGCCGCCGAAGTGGGGGAATAGAGAACGCTTAGCTGTGCCAGCGCCCGGTCCTGCGTGTCGCCGGCGGAAACCGTTTCCTCCTGCCCGGCGGACGGGTTGGTATAGACGACGATTGCCGCGTTAAGGTTTCGCAGTGAGTCGTGCGGCGCGTTGTTGTGCCGGCCGAGAATGACCGGGACTGTTCCGTCGTCAACGGCCCATTGCTGGACATCCATACTGCCGCCCAGCAAGATCGCTTCAACGGCCCCCGATTTTATCATCGCCTCAGTGACATCCTCGACGGAGGCCTGTTTTTGTCCGGTTTCCGGTTGGCCGACCAGCGATAGAAAAATCAATTGATTATCACCGGTTCGTCCCAGCGCCGAAAAGGCGGCATAGGTTGTGTTGGGATCCCACCGGGTTCGGTTCGCATAGGCTCCTTCTGAAAGATCCGCGTCGGCATTGGCCGCGCCTCCTTCCGTCGGGTAGTGGCGGATTTTTGAAGCAACCGATTTGCCGTCACGCACCAATACCGGTCCCGCCACCGCTTCCCGAATCCCGTCGGTTTGCGGGACCCCCTCGGTTAATTTCAAGCGGCGCAGGCCGGTTTTTCCGGAATCGGCCGCCTCCAGCACGAAGACCCACGGTTCTTCGGCCTGCCGCACACCCGGAATCGCGACTAATTTTCCATCGATAATCAGAAAACCGTTCGGTTCCCAGAAATTGGTCTGCAGAGAGTTGGAAGCGAAAATCGGTTCCGCGTCCAGCGGCAGAGAAAGGTTATTCCACGAAGAGGGTTTATCGATAATTCCCATCAGAGGATCGCCCGGCTGCTGAGTTTTTGTCAACCGGCGCAATCCTTTCCATTCCCACGAGCCGTTGATCACCTGGGGGTTCAGCCGTTGGCGGATCAATGTTTTCGCGGGATGAATGAGGACGGCCCGCCCGGTCAGCGTGCGGTCCGGCCGCTCGATCGAAACGGTTCGGGTTTCTCCATAGGCCGAATCCCGCAGCGGTTTTGGATCTGCCAGCACAACACCCGCTGTCATCTCCGGATTTTGGGCCAGCACGGTTTGGCGGATGGTGACGCGCGGAACATTCGGCAGCGTGCCGAACGGATTTTGGAAATAAGCTCCCTGGGTTCCGTCAATTTTAATGAAAGCCGGAGGGCGTTCCGGGTCCGGAGCGACGCCGAAAATATTTTCTATGCCGGTAAGCCATTTCAGGCGCAAGCCAAGATAAATCAATGGTTTGGCCAGCCCATTTAAATTCCAGGTATTGGCTTCTCCTTGGGATAGAACGACGCCCGCGTCTCGAATCGCGCTGACCGCTTCCGGTGTCAGCCGATTGAGCGGTGTTCCATGTGAACGCGCGCCGGGAATCAGCCGGAATCGTCCTATAGCCTGGTACTGCCGAAGTTTTTCGTAAATCGGCTGTTTTTCCAGAAGCCGCCGCGCGTCGTCCAGAGAAGCATCATTCATGACGCCGTTGTCGACCTTGACGATCATGGAAATAGTGAGTGTTGGATTGACGGAGAGCAGCAGTTCGGCCAGTTTCAAGCTGCCGGCGATCTCCGCGTTGTTATCCGTGATATGGACAAGCGATTGACCGGGTTTCAAAATATCGGCGATGAAAGAGTGGATAAACCGCTCACCGCCGAGCGCTTCGGAAAAATCAGTTCCCATTCGCGGCAGAACATAGTGCATGACGCCGCCGGCCTGCTCGATTTCACGGGCCAGCGCCGGTTGTGAATAATCGATCAGGTTCAGCGCGATGGCCAGCCGCAGCCATGGCAGAAGTTTTTTGCCCGGATTTCTCCGCAGCTTGACGGGGTTATCCGTGAAAGTTTCAGGCTGGTTTTGCAGAAGAGTCCGGATCGCGGCAGCGGCGGCCCGGTTGCCGGATTCATTGGAAAAACTCAGCGGATTGGCCAGCGCCTGCTCCAGTAATTGCGCGGGGATATGCGCTCTTGAGAGACTTGGCGAGATCAGCGGCACCAGCAGGCGAGGCAGATCCCGGTAAGACCAGCGGTAAATTTCTGATTCGGAAAGATTCGGGAAAAGCCGTTGTCCGGCGCTGTCCTCCGCGTAACTGAGGGATCTCATCAAGGACTGAATCTGTTTAAGCCCCAGATCTTCGGCGGTAACGGGAGCGCTGGGCTGCTGCCGCGTGATTTGTTCGGCGGCTCCGCGCAGAGTTTTCTCCAGCGCCGCGATCCACTCGTTCTCCACATAATCGCGCAGAATCTCCTCGGATATTTCATTGCGCAAGAAAGGACCGGCGTTGTATTCCGAAACAGAAAGCGGAGGAAGCGCTGTTTTTTCCTGCGGCGGAGCGGCCATCAGCGCCAGAAAAGCTTTTACCCAGCGGATATCTTTTTCCTGGGCATCCTCGGTTGGCGATTGATCCAAAAACGGAGAAATTCGCGGATCAATCTGTCCGTCTCGAACGAACGCCAGACGGAGAATTTCGGCGGCTGTTTTAGCAGGTGCGGCGCCTTCCAACAGCATTGGTTCGAATTGTTTTAGCTTGTCCTGATACAGCTGGGGAATGTTCACCGGCCTGCCATCCGCGGGTTTTGCTTCTCTTAAAACAGGACGAATCGCGTTCCAAAAACCGACTATATTTTGATCCGGAGAGAATTTTTGTACGGCGGTTCCCAGCAAGCTGTCAAAACCGCGGTTCCCTTCACGGATTTCTCTTTGCTGGTAGGTTGTAAACAGTTCCAGCAGTCTTGCGATGGAAGGAAGAAGAGAAACCGAATTCGTTTGCGCGAACAGAAAATCAGCTGCTTCCAGCCGTTCCACAACGTTTCCATTTAACTGATCAATCAATTGTTGCGCGCGCTCGATCGTAAGAACGGGTTTGGCGCCGGATTCAGATCGGGGATCTTTTATTCCGCGAATAAGAATGGGTGGTTGAGGCCAGCCGGCTTCTCCGCGGGCTTTATTTTCACGGACAATTAAATCTCTGTAACGATGCTGTTGGAGAGTGTCTTTACTCAGACCAAGCCGATCCGCCAAAGCGTCTAGTTCAGTGGTTTCCCCCGGATGTTCGTGAAGCATCTGTATAATTTGCTGATGATTTCTCTGCCACCGGGCATTTCGACCCGATTCTTCCAGTCCGGCGGATGTTTTATCGGGGGGCAGAACTGTGCGGGAAGGTGAGAAATCAACAACCGGGCCCCTATCCTTGGGGAGTTCCTGTTCGATCTGTTTCGCGGCTTCTGAGAAAAGATGCTCGAGTTCATCCGCGGCCGATAAATCAAGAGATTCTTGCAAAACGGGGTAAGCTCTTTGCCAAACCAACCGGGCGCTGCGAAAATCCCCGAGAGGATCTTGTTCCGGGAACCGCCTTTTCAAATCATCGAGGAACCGGTTAAATGTCTGGTCGGCGGCATCGCGCAGCACCAGATTATGAAACAACAGCAAAACCGTCCAGACCTCATTCATCGTGAAAGAAGCTCCCCGGTTGGCGCGCCGCTCTATTTCCTGAACGGCCAGCATCGTCGAGTCTCCGTCGTGGGCGCTTTCGGCGAAGAACTCCACCGCGTCTCGCGGGGGAACAATCTGCACTCTCCAGATTTTCTCGCTCCGCAGAAGCTTCGCATTGTCGGTTTCCCAGAAAATCGCTGTGTAGCCATCGGACGGTTTTTCTCTCGATAAAATGGCGCGGAACCGATCCGTGATCTCGAGGCGGACTTCCAGCGCGGCGAACGCCTCATGAAGTTTCTGAGTTTTTCTTAAGGATCCCGACAAATCTTCCGGCAGAATCTTGTTGAGCGTTTGTGAGGAAATAGATGCCACGCCGTCTTCAACTGTAAATTGGACTTCTTTCCGGCCGTCTTTTTTGCGGGGGCCCCCGCCTCTCAAGCCTGCCGCGATGGTTTCCAGCAAGACGGGGATAATCGAGTTGACATCAGCGGCAACTGCTTCTTCTGATTCGTCAGCTTTTTCTGAATTACCGATTTGAACCTTCGTTAATTTCGTTTCAGCCAATTTTTCCGGCAGCGCTTGATTAATGCCAGCCAACAGCTCTTTCCTGTTGGAAAGGAAAGATTGGCTGGGCGAGCCCCCAAACAGCCGCGCGGCCTCGCGCTGAGTCAGTTGAATGTCTCCTTCTCGATTTTCCGCTACCAGCGCGGCCACCAGGCGGGCCGCCAGATCATCCGGGGTTTCTTCCAACCCGGAGGTGGCCTGTTTCAGCAGAGTCAGCGCGGCGGCGAACTGGCGTTCCTCATCGGTTCCGATCCGGCTGAATATAATTCCATTGGCGATTGCTCCTGCGATGAGCGGGTCCGCATGAAAATGGGAGATGAGTTCCGAAGAAAGAGCCTCTCGAATTAAACCGATTGCCGGAGCAGGACCCAAGGCAACTGCCAATCGATGCACGACGCTGCCCGCCAGAACGGTTCTTTGTGGAATGACTTCGGGAATAGTTCCCGTCAGATAAGGCGCCAGCGCTGCGGCCATGAACCGGCCGATCTCTTGCGCAACTTCTGCATTGTCATAGCCGAGCGCTTTCACGCGTTTTTCCAGTGCCGGTTCGCTTAAGAGTTGTTCCACTTGTAGTTCGGTGGTGGTCGGTTGAAAACGCATTCCCTTCAACTCTCGGCCTTTATATTCATAATGCTTACCATTATCCGTTGAGGTAGTAACGCGGCCTACCTCAAGAAATCCAAGGCTGCGTGAGACGGGTCTGCCGTTAGCAGCCAGATCACCGCTGATTCCCGGTCCAAAATAGAAAAAGGCCGCATTTTGTACGCCATGAATTGTTCCGATGGCGCTGAGTTCTCCCAACAGAGAGGCCCGTCCTCGGTTGTAAACGGAAACAACAGCGCTGGCTTTTCCACCCAGCCGTGCTGAGAGCTTTTCTTGAAGAACCGCGCTCAACGAGTAATGATCAAACGCCGGCAGGTAAGGGGCCGGCTGCGGATTTCCGGTTTCTCCGTCGGATGCTTCATCATTGACGGCCGCAACAATCGAAACAACCACCCGGCTTAACCGATCGCCGGACAATCCCGTGTCGTCGACCATTTGGGCAATCTGATTAACGAGCGCAGCAACAATCAGTTCCGGATTTTTATTGGGATCCAATGTTCCGCCGGTGGTCGACCATTTTTGCATTGGCGGAGCAGTGCGGCGCTCCACCTTGTTGTCGGGCCCAGAGAGTGCGACCGAAAATCCTTCCCGTGTGATATCGACACCGACGGCGTAGCGCTTGTTTCCATAAGCGGCCCGAATTTCAACCGCTTCCGGGCTCAATTTTTTAGGCGGCGGAGATGGCGGCACAGGATTTCTGAATACAAAAACGCGGCGCGTACCCTCGCCCGGCGCGTAAGTTTCTTCCGCTAACGAAAAGAGTCCTTCACGGTATGCCCGCCTTAGCAACGGGGTCCCCATCTTTCCACCCGCTTTTTTTCCGGCCGCGGCAGCGGCGGATTGATCTTTATCCAATTGCCCGAACAGTTCTCGGACCAAGTCCATTGGGTCATCAGCCGGCTGCGATTCGCCCAGCGATTGTTCAAGCAGTTCTTTGAGTGAGAAAAAATCCTTTGCCTGGTCCTCAAGCACCGCCCTTAACTCCGGGCCGTTCCATGTCAGTGTGACGCGGGTGTTGAGTTGCGGCTGATATCCGTAGGCGTGCTGATTTGTATTGTTGATAATTTCGGCAAGGTAGAGCGTAACAGATGCTTTTGCGACGGGAAGGGATTTCTCACCCAGTGCTTCTACCAATAATTTCTGAATTTGTCCCAGAGTAAGATCTCCGGGAATAATTAATTGCCGCGGAGCGATATCAATCCAGGTGGTCTTTGGCTGGTCGGGCCTGTCGCTGACTTCAACGGAATAGTCCATGTCGGGCGCGGAACTTCCAAAAAGCTCAACCAGCGCTTTTTCTAGTGGGGCAGGGGAAATAAAGAAAACTGCCGCTTGGGTATCTCCCACTTGTTTGTACAGACGATAAATGACCGTTCCGTCGGTGGGAACATAGCTCAGAAGCTGATCAAAGGAAGCGTTGGGATTTGTTTGTTCCTCCGCGCCGGCAGCAGGGGAGAGTTTTTTCTCGAGCGCGGATTGTGCAGGCCCTTCAATGGTTTGCCGCAACATCTGATTCGATGCCGGCAGGAATGCGCTGCCCGATCCTTCGCCGGAAAAGCAAAGAATCAGTATCGCCGCGATCAAATTTTGAAAAGTTTTATTCATCGGTTTTTCAATGATGGATATAAAAACCCTCCTCTGTTTATGGGTGAGAGAAGGGTTTTTGCGTACATAAAATAGTATCGTCGATTTAGACGATAAAAATCAAGTTAAAATAATATAAGATTATAACTATGCTAACATTTAGATTAATCGGCCAGCGTGTAAAGCGGTTCGGGATCAAATGCCTGGCAAAAATTGTATAATTCGCGGAAATCATCGATGCAGTCAGTCTCGGTTTTGCGCAGCAGGGAAGCCTCGACCAGCGAAAAAACAATCGCCCCAAAATCGTCAGTGCGTTCAAGCCCCCAATAGGCGAGTACCTCGGCCGCCAACGGGCCAAATTGATCCAGCGCATAGAGGCGCAACCCCTGCGCCAGCTCCTGTCCGGTAATGTGGCGCGGCTCCGACAATTGACCGACGGTATATTGCAGGCCGGCCATCACGAAATAGTAGGCATCGGGTTTGAAGCGGGGGTTTTTTTGGCACAGCTTTTCCACCTGGCGGACCAATGCCTGAGTCGGAGAAAGCACCGCGTGGCTCATCTTATTTCCACCGGATCAAGTTAAGGCCCCACAAAATGCCGATGATCGATTTCGCGTCGATAATCTTGCCTTTCTGCACCATTTGAACCGCTTTTCGGATCGGCGTAACGGCGGTAACGATCGACTCGTCGACATCCATCGCGATCCGTTTCGAGAGCGGTCTCAATTTCTCGGCGACGAACAGCGTCATCCGCTCCGTGGAAATGCCGGGCGCCGGGTAAAAATCGATCAGACGCGTCCATTTTGAGGCGGTATAACCTGTTTCTTCGGCCAGTTCGCGCTTGGCGCAGGCCAGCATCGATTCGCCTGGTTCGCTGGTTCCGGCCGGGATTTCAAGAATCTCTTTGTTGATGGCATGGCGGAACTGGCTGATTAAAAGCAGTTCGTTTTTATTGATCAGCGGAAGGATGACTACCGACGGCGGATGGTGGATCGTCTCGCGTTTGTAGACTAACCCCGACTCTTTTCGAAAAGTATCCAGCATCAGTTTCGCGACGCGGCCGCGATATAAAGTTTTTGTGGCTAATCGCTTAACCATAGCGGCTAGTATAACACGAACCGACCCGGTGGTGTTTTGTGGACAGGGTCGGCGTTGGAACTGTATAATGATTTTTTAACTTTCATATCGGAAGGAAAAAACAATCATCAATTCTGTCGGACCGTTGGAATTCGCGGCAAAAATCGGGTTTTATGGCGTGGCCGCTGCTACGCTGGCAGGCGCCTGGTTTACTGTTTCCGCCCGCAACCTGTTCCGCGCAGCACTCGGCCTGGCGCTGGCATTGTTCGGAGTGGCCGGTCTCTTCCTCTATATGGAGGCTGAATTCCTGGCCGCCGTTCAGCTGCTGGTTTATGTTGGCGCGATCCTGACGCTGATGATTTTCGGAATCATGCTGACCCACCGGATTGCCGACCCGAATTTGAAAAAATGGAACCGCCAATCAGGGCGGGCAGGTATCGTGTCGGCCGTGATCGGCGTTGGTCTGTCCGCGATTTTTCTGAAAGCGTCGTGGAATCAGAGTGGCGCTGATTTTCCGCCGGTGCCGGTTCCGTTTTTGGGCCGCGCAATCCTGACCACGCAACTGCTGGCGTTTGAACTGCTTTCGTTATTACTCCTGGGCGCTTTGGTCGGCTCACTTTATATTGCCCGGAAAGAGAAGCGATGTTAATTCCTACATCGCATATTCTGGTGGTTTCGGCCGGGTTGTTCGCACTGGGGCTGTTCGGCGCGCTCACGCGGCGCAACGCCGTCGGGATTTTGATGTCGATCGAGCTGATCCTCAACAGCGCCAATTTAAATTTGATCGCGTTCAGCCGGAGTTGGGGCACGCAGCAGGCCGATTTGCAGGTGGCCGTTTTGATTGTAATCGGCATTGCGGCCGCCGGCGCGGTAGCCGGTCTGGCGCTGATTCTGGCGATCTCACGCCACCGGCAGACGATTCAGGCCGATGAAATTAAGGAGTTAAAAGGATGAACCTGGCGCTGATTCCGCTGCTGCCGGCGATTTCATTCGTGATTCTGATTTTAATCGGCCGCCGGCTGGGCAAAGCGGCGCCGTTGATCAGTTTATCCGCCCTTTTGGGTTCTCTGGTTTTATCGATTCAGCTGTTTCTTCAAATCACCGCTTCGCATGGTCACCCGGTTCACGCCTCGATGGTCTGGCTGCCCATGGCCGAGCAATCGTTCCGGTTCGGGTTTCTGGCGGATCCGTTATCGATTACGATGTGTTTAGTGGTCACCGTCATCGGCTGGATGATCATGCTTTATTCCACCGGATATATGACGGACGATCCGCGCTACAGCCGTTTCTTCGCCTACCTGTCTCTCTTTTTTGCCGCTATGCTGACGCTGGTGCTGGCCGATCATTTTGTTTTGCTGTACATCGGATGGGAAGTGGTGGGGCTCTGCTCCTATCTGCTGATCAGTTTCTGGTTCGAGAAACCTTCGGCCGCCGCTGCCGGGAAAAAAGCATTTTTAACAACGCGCGTGGGCGACTTGGGATTGTTGGCGGCTATTTTGCTGATGGCAAAATTCGGCGGCAATTTGAATTTCGGCAACTGGGAAACCAAAGCACAGGCGCTCGGCCATTTAACGCCGCTGGTGGCGGTGCTGTTATTTTGGGGAGCGGCCGGTAAATCGGCGCAGTTCCCTTTGCATGTCTGGCTGCCCGACGCGATGGAAGGCCCCACGCCGGTTTCGGCGCTGATCCATGCCGCCACGATGGTGGCCGCCGGCGTTTATCTGGTGGCGCGCTGTATGCCGCTGTTTTTGGCCGAGCCGTCGGCACTGATGGTGGTGGCTACATTGGCGGCGATCACCAGTTTTTTCGCGGCGACGATTGCCTGTACGCAGACCGACCTCAAAAAAATATTGGCTTATTCAACGCTCAGCCAGCTCGGATTCATGATGCTGGGGCTGGCTTCCGGATCGGCCGTGGCCGGCATGTTCCATCTGGTGACGCATGCCTGGTTTAAAGCGCTGCTCTTTTTGGGCGCCGGTTCGGTGATCCACGCGATGCATCATCAGGACACGACGAAGATGGGCGGCCTATTGAAGAAAATGCCGATCACCGGCGCCACATTCATTATCGCATCGGTGGCGATGGCCGGCGTTCCGCCGCTGTCCGGGTTCTGGTCGAAAGAAGAAATCTTGATTTCCGTCGGCGGGCATCTGCCGCCGCTGTTTCTCTGGGTCGGTTTGGCGGTTTCTCTGATGACGGCGTTCTACATTACAAAAACAGTGATCGTCACTTTTTTTGGGGAATGCCGCGATCATCACGCCCATGCACATGAATCACCCTGGACGATGGCTGCCCCGCTGCTTTTCTTAAGCGTTGGCGCGGCGTTCGTCGGATTACTGGGGTCGCCGTTTTTTGAACATTCGTTCCAGCATTTTCTGGCTCCCGAGGAAACCGGCGGCCATTCCAGCGCTCCGGCCTGGATTCAGACCGTCTCTGTTTTGATTGCCGCTACCGGAATTGGCCTGGCATTCGTCCGTTACCAACTGGGCAAACAATTATTGCCCGAAAGAATGCGCGTCCGTCTGCGTCCAATCTACCAGCTGATCGACAACAAATATTATATCGATGAGATCTACGAGAAAATTTTCATCCGGCCGGTGGCTGCGCTGGGACGGCTGTCCTGGGATTTTGACGCCGGCGTGGTGGATGCGATCGTCAACGGCGTGGGCCGGCTGACGCAGGTATTGTCGGAATGCAAACGGCAGTTTGATGAGCAGATCGTCGACGGGTTTGTGAACGCCACCGCCATTTGGACGGGCCGGGCGGGGCAAACCGTGCGGCTTTTACAAACCGGACTGGTACAAAACTATTTGTGGCTGGCCGCGGCAGGTGCCGTGGCGCTCTTCTTCTTGATTCGGAGGTGACGACCGTGGGTTCTCTTATTTTGTCGCAATTAGTATTTTTGCCGCTGGCCGCGGCATTATTGACGCTGGTGATTCCCAAGGAACGGGAAAGTTGGATTCGCGCCGTGGCGCTGCTGGCGACCGGAATGGTTCTGGTGCTGGCAACGCTGCTGGTTTTCAGCTACCGTCCGCTGTTGTCGGGGTTCCAGTTTGAAGAAAAAATCAGCTGGATTCCGCAAGTCAACGTTTGGTACCACCTCGGCGTAGACGGCATCAGTCTGCCGCTGGTTTTTCTGACGGCGCTGATTTCGTTTGTCGGCGTGATCGCTTCGGCTTCGATCCAGGACCGGCTGAAAGAATATTTCTTCCTCTATCTGCTGCTGGCGACCGGAATGATGGGCACCTTTCTAGCGCTCGATCTGTTTTTGTTCTACATCTTTTGGGAAATCGTGCTGGTGCCGATGTATTTTCTGATCGGCATCTGGGGCGGGCCGCGGCGCGAATATGCGGCGATCAAATTTTTTCTCTACACGCTGGCCGGCTCGGTCTTTATGCTGCTGGCGATCATCGCCTGCTATTTCTCGTCGCTGCCGCACACGTTTTCGATTCCCGATCTCACCCAGCAGGGGCTGCGATTGAGCCATAACATGCAGTGGGCCGTTTTCATGGGCTTTTTCCTGGCGTTCGCGATTAAAGTGCCGATCTTTCCGTTTCATACCTGGCTGCCCGACGCGCATGTCGAGGCGCCCACGCCGATCAGCGTGATTTTGGCCGGTGTGCTTTTGAAAATGGGAGGCTACGGTTTTTTCCGGATCAGCCTGCCGCTGATGCCGGGTATTGCCACGCAATTTGCCATTGTGTTCGCCGTGCTGGGTGTGATCAATATTATTTACGGCGCGATGGTCGCGCTGGCGCAGACCGATTTCAAGAAACTGGTGGCCTATTCCTCGGTCAGCCATATGGGATTCGTGCTGCTGGGCTTGGGCGCCATGAACCTGCCCGGGTTTAACGGCGCGGCGCTTGAGATGTTCAACCACGGCATGATCACCGGCGGCATGTTTTTGCTGGTCGGCGTTTTGTACGACCGCACGCATACGCGGAATTTGGCCGATTTCGGCGGTCTCGGCGCGAAAATTCCGGTTTATTCCGGGCTGCTGATCTTTTTCTCGATGGCCAGCCTGGGACTGCCGGCGTTGAGCGGTTTCGTCGGCGAATTCTTGTCGTTGATGGGCGGCTTTTTGTCGTTCCCTGCGATTACGCTGGTGTCGGTGCTGGGCCTTGTTGTTGGCGCGGCGATTTTCCTGCTGTTGATCCAGAAAGTGCTGCTGGGCGTTTTTCAGACGAAGTGGGCCCACTTGCGCGACATCAATACGCGTGAACTGCTGGCCATCGTGCCGTTGATGGCGATGGTGCTTTGGGTGGGATTGTTCCCGCGCACGATTTTGTTTTTGCAGAGCACGACGCTGGGCAACCTGCTGCGCCATCTCGGGAGCATGAAAGGATGGTAACAGCAATACTGCCGGAACTTTTACTGACGGCCGGCGCGATTGTTTTACTGCTGCTGCCGTTCTTGCGCTCGGCGCGGTCGCTGGTACCGCTTTCGTTTGCGCTGATTGCCGTTGCCGCGGCGATTCCTGTTGGGTTGTTACTGCGTGGGCATAGTCTGGGCGGAGCACTTTTCTCCGGCGTTTTTATGTTCGACAAACTCACATTCTTTTTCCAGGAACTGATTCTGCTCTCCGTCGGTCTGGTCGTTATGACGGTAGCCGGCGACGCCCGCTCCGGCCTGCGCGATCGCCGCGAATTTTACTGCCTGCTGCTGCTGACCACCGTCGGGCTTTTGCTGATGCCCGGCGCGCAGAACCTGGTGTTACTTTATCTGGCGCTGGAACTGGTCTCGGTGTTGTCCTATCTGCTGTCCGGTTTTAAAAAACAGGACGGGCTTTCCGTCGAAGCGGCGCTCAAATATCTGTTATTCGGCCTGCTCTCGACCGGTGTTTTGCTGTACGGCATTTCGCTGATCTACGGCTTGGCCGGAACGATGGATATTCGCGCGATACCGGTGGAAGCTTTACGGCAATCACCGGCTGTAACACTGGCCGCGCTGATTTTGCTGGCCGTTGGATTTGGTTTTAAACTATCGCTGGTTCCGTTTCATGGTTGGGCGCCCGATCTGTACGAAGGGGCGCCGGCTCCCGTCGTGTCATTCATATCGGTGGCGCCGAAAATCGCCACATTCGCGGTACTGATCCGCCTCTTTATGGTCTGGCTGTCTCCGATCGCCGATCTCTGGGCGATTCTTTTTTCATTTCTGGCGGTGATCACGATGACGGTGGGGAATCTGGCGGCGCTTCCGCAAACCAATTTGAAGCGGCTGCTGGCTTATTCGTCCATCGCGCATGCCGGAACGATGTTGATCGGACTGGCGGCCGGAACGGCGTTTGGCGCCGGCGCTCTGGCTTATTACGCGGTGGCCTATCTATTGATGAACACCGGATTGTTCATGGCAGTGACCGCGATGGAAAGCGCCGAGGGCCGCTCGGACCTGGCCGTTTATTCCGGCCTGGCGCAGCGTGAACCAACGATGGCCGCGCTGATGGCCGTTTGTCTGCTGTCGCTGGGCGGTATTCCGCCGCTGGCCGGATTTTTCGGGAAAATGTGGGTTTTCGGCGCCGCGTTGAAGGGGAACCTGGCCTGGCTGGCCGTAGCGGGCGCCGTCAACAGCGTGATCGCCGCGTTTTACTACCTGAAAGTGGTCAAAACCCTTTATCTGGATCCATTACCGGCCGGCTGCAAGCCGATTCCCTGCGTCGAATCGCTCTGTTTCGGAATGAGTTTTTGCGTGGTGATGCTGTTTGTTTTGGGCCTCTGGCAGGGGCCTCTGCTTGAAATTCTCCGGCTGGTGATTCCTTCGCAACTGCCGCCCGGCTCCGTCCCCTGGTAATCCGGTTTTTGCTTGCTGGGGTTCCCGCTTTTTGTTAAAATAACCTCTCTTCGCAAGGTGAGGTTTCAGCGTGAGTTCTTCTTCGAATAAAAAGAACGATCTCGTCCGGTTGGCTCAACAGGCCGGCTTATTCACCTCAATTCCGATGATTATGATGGGCGGCCCGGCGGCTGGTTTTTTTATCGGCGCGTTTCTGGACCGGCGATTTTCGATCAGTCCGTGGGGTACCGGAATCGGTGTTTTGCTGGGACTGGCTGCTGGATTTTTTGAGACGATCCAACTGATTCGCGCGGCGCAAAAACTGGAGAATGATTCCAAAAATGAATCTTAACGGGGCATGGTTGATTGGCCTGGCGGCAGGGGCCGCCTGGAGCGCGTTGAACATGGAAGCGTTCAAGCGGCTGGCCATCGTATTGTCCTCTCCGGAAAAGAACCGCAAAGCCCTGATCGGCATCCTTCTCGCGAAATTCGGCCTGCTTTATCCGGCGGCCGCAGTATTACTCTGGTCAGGAGTTTGCTCGCGCGCGGCGTTTGCCGTTGGATTGACGGTTATGCTGGCTTGGAATTCCGCCGCGATTTTCCGAAAATCCCGGGAGAAAGTCCATGTCTGAAATAGAGACCGCTGCTGCCGCGCATGAAGGCGGCGGAATTCCGCATATCGCCAACTGGCTTTCCTGGTTTGCCCAAAGCCTGGGTGAGCACAGCCGGCTCGGCCGCTGGATTGAAACCTACGAAGATCTTTTATTCGCCGGCATCGTCATCGTTATCTTAAGCGCCATTTGTTGGGCGGCCAGCCGGAAAATGCGGATGGTTCCGCGCGGCCTGCAGAACTTGATGGAATTAATTATCGAATCGCTCAACGATTTTATCGCCCAGATTTTGGGCCCCGACGCCCGCGAGCACACCCCGTTTGTCGGAGCGCTCTTCCTCTATATCTGGATCATGAATTTGATCGGACTGGTTCCCGGGTTCAAATCGCCGACGGCCAACTTAAACACAACGCTCGGCCTGGCGATCTGCGTTTTCGTCTACGTGCAGTGGATCGGCCTTCGCAATTTTGGCATCAAAGGTTATTTCTCGCATATGATGGAAAACCCTCCCGACGCGCTGATGTTCGTGATTGGTTTGATCTTTATTCTGCCGGTGCACATCGTGGGAGAACTGGTCAAGCCGATCTCGCTGGCGATGCGGTTGGGCTTCAACATCACCGGCGAGGACGCGTTCCTGGCGGTGGCCGTCGGGTTCGGCCCGTTTGGAATTATTTTGCAGCTCATTGCCATGGGATTGTCGCTGATTTGCGCGACGGCCCAGGCGCTGGTGTTCAGCACGCTGAGCACCGTTTTTATCAGTCAGATGTGCGCGCACCACGGGGATGACGATGCGCATGCCCCGGAAAACGCGCACGCGCTTAAACACTAACAGGAGGAATACGAAACAATGTTCGCGACGATTGAAACTTCAGCTGTGTTGGGATTTGCGCTTCCGTTCGGTTTGACGCTGGCGGCCATCGCCTGCGCGACGGCGCTGGGACGGGCGGTTTCTTCGGCGATGGATGCCATCGCGCGTCAGCCGGAAGCGGCCCAGAAGATTCAGGGCGCCATGGTGATCGGATGCGCCTTCATCGAAGCGCTCACCATCTATGCGCTGGTGACCGTGTTCGTTCTGCAGGGCAAGATCTAGCCGCTTGATATGAATGTAGATCCGATTCAAATTCTGTTTCACGCGATTGGGTTCCTGATCCTGCTGGCGATCCTGCGCAAATTTGCGTGGGGATCGCTGCAGGGGATGCTTGATGCGCGGACTGAAAAGATCGCCGGCGAGTTCAAGGCGATCGAACAGACCAAGCACGAGCTGGCCAAATTGAAAGACGAGTACCAGGCCAGCATCGCCCGGATCGAGGATGAAGCCCGCGCTAAGATTCAGGCGGCCGTAGGCGAGGGGCGCCGCGTCGCCGAGGAAATCGAGAAGCAGGCCCGGCTTGGCGCCGAGCAGACGCTCGAGAAAACCAAGGAAGCGGTGGCTCTGGAAATCGCCAAGGCGCGCGCCGAACTGCGCGATCAGGTGGTCGATCTGGCCATTCAGGCGACGCACAAGGTTCTGCAGCAGCACCTCGACGAGGAAACCGACCGCCGCATGATCGAAGCGTTTATTCGCGAGATTGAGACGATCGATACCTCGAAATGACCCAGTTGTCCGCCGATTTTCAGGTTGCCCGACGGTACGCCGAGGCGTTTGTGAATACGCTCGAGGCGTCCAACCGTCTGGATGCCGGCCTGGAAGAATTGAAATCGGTCAGCGCGATTTATTCTTCGTCGAAACAGTTTCAGCGGTTTCTCGGTTCGCCGGAAATCGCGACGGAAGACAAATCAAGAGTACTGGGCCGGGTCTACGCTGAGGCGTGTGGTGGCGTCCATTCCGATGACGCCAGCCGGTGCGCCGATGTCGGAACCGAAACGCGCGCGCTGCTCGATTTGCTGCTGCGCTGGGACCGCATTGACCAGCTGCCGGCTGTTTACAGCCAGGCCGTGAAAGTGGCCGAACTGCGCCGCAACATTTATCGCGGCACGGTGACGACGGCGCACCCGGTTTCATCGGCCGAGGTCGAGCGGCTCAATCAAGCCGTCGGCAAGGCGCTCGGAAAGAAAGTTATTTTGGAACGGCAGGTCAATCCGTCGCTGCTGGGCGGCGCCCAGATCGCGATCGGTACGAATTTGTTGGACGGCTCGGTCAGCAGCCGATTGAAAGAATTGTCCCGGCAGTTGAAAGAAATCAAAGTCGCTTAAAAGGAATAACGCTATGACGATACGACCGGAAGAAGTAACATCGATTCTTCAGCAGGAGCTGGAAGGATACAAGACCAAGCTCAAGCTGGAAGGGATCGGCACCATTTTGCAGGTAGGCGACGGTATCGCCCGCATTTACGGATTGGATGATTGTATGGCCGGAGAGCTGCTGGAATTTCCGGGCGGCGTGATGGGTCTGGCGCTGAACCTCGAAGCGAACAGCGTCGGCGCCGTGGTACTCGGTTCCGACCGCAACTTAAAAGACGGCGACCAGGTCAAGCGAACCGGCAAGATCGCGCAGGTTCCGGCAGGCAAGGCGCTGCTGGGCCGTGTCGTCGATGCGCTGGGCCGGCCGATCGACGGAAAAGGTCCGATCGTGACTGATACCTACCGCCCCATTGAGAGCGCCGCTCCGTCGGTGATTCAGCGCCAGCCGGTTAAGGAACCGCTGATGACCGGTTTGAAAGCCGTGGATGCCATGATCCCGATCGGCCGCGGACAGCGCGAGCTGATCATCGGCGACCGCCAGACCGGAAAAACCGCCATTCTGCTCGATGCGATCATCAATCAGAAAGATACCGGTGTCGTCTGTATTTATGTGGCGATCGGCCAGAAATTATCGAACGTCGTCGGCGTGGTCGAAACGCTTGAGCGCTACGGCGCGATGAAGCATACGATCATTGTCAGCGCGACGGCCGAAGATCCGGCGCCGCTGCAGTACCTGGCTCCGTACACCGGCTGCGCGATGGGCGAATATTTCCTTTATAACGGACAGCATGCGCTGGTGGTCTATGATGACCTCTCCAAGCATGCGCAGGCCTACCGCCAGCTTTCGTTGCTGCTGCGCCGTCCTCCCGGGCGCGAGGCGTATCCGGGCGATGTGTTCTATCTGCATTCCCGTTTGCTCGAGCGCGCCTCGAAGATTCGCGAGGATCTCGGCGGCGGAAGCTTAACCGCGCTGCCGGTCATTGAGACGCAGGCCGGCGACGTGTCGGCGTACATTCCTACGAACGTGATCTCGATTACCGACGGGCAGATCTACCTGGAAGCCGATCTTTTTTATTCGGGCGTCCGTCCGGCCATCAACGTCGGTTTGTCGGTGTCGCGCGTCGGCGGTAATGCGCAAACCAAGGCGATGAAGCAGGTCGCCGGCCGTTTGCGGCTGAACCTGGCGCAGTTCCGCGAGCTGGCTGCGTTCGCGCAGTTCGGTTCAGAAATGGACAAGGCGACGCAGGCGCAGTTGATCCGCGGCGAGCGGATGGTGGAACTGCTCAAGCAGAATTTGTACCAGCCGATGGCGCTGTCCGATCAGATCGTCAGTATTTTTGCCGGCGTGAACGGTTACCTCGACGATCTTCCGGTTGCCGATATCCGTGAATTCGAGAAGGGGCTGATCGCATTTGTTCGCGACAACTTTGCCGATCTCGCGCACGATATTCAGACCAAGAAAGCGATTGATCCGGCGATTGAAGCCAAGCTCAAGCAGGCCGTTGAGAAATTCAAGGCCATAAAAAAATAAATGCAAAATTTGCGGGCGCTCCGGCAGCGAATCCGGTCCGTTCAGAATACGCAAAAGATCACGAAGGCGATGCAGATGGTCGCCGGCGCGAAATTGCGCCGGTCCCAGGAAGAACTGTTCGCGTTTCGTCCGTATGCGGACCGGTTGTCGGTGATCGCGCGCCGGTTTGCCGCCGCGCATCCGGGGTTTGATCACCCGCTGCTGAATGACGGAAATCTCGATGCGCCGGCCGGCCTGGTGCTGATTACTTCCGATACCGGATTGTGCGGAACCTACAATGAACGGGTTTTTGCATTAGCCGCGAATTTTCTGAAAGAATTTCCGTCGGCGCGCGTCGTGGCGATCGGACGCAAAGGCTCCCGGTCGCTGATCCGCCGCGAAGGGATTGTTTTTCTAAAAGAGCCGGTCAGCTGGGGCGGCAAATACGACCCGGCCGATGTGCTGCCGTTCGTCGACTGGATGGAGCAGCTGTTTTTAAGCGGCCAGATTTCGTCGTGGTATGTGGCGCACACGCAGTTTCTTTCGGCGCTGCAGTGGAAACCGATCGTGCCGCGGTTATTTCCGCTGGAACGGCCGGAATCGGACGCCGGTTTTTCGGAGAAGTTGATTGTCGAGCCGGACTCGGCCTCGGTGGCCGACCAGCTGCTGCGGCAGTTCGTGCGCGCGCAGTTTGCGCGGATGCTGCTGGAAGCGTTTACGGCCGAACACAGCGCGCGCATGGTGGCCATGAAGAACGCGACCGAAAATGCCGACGATATGATTAAACGATTAACCCTCATTCGCAACAAGGCCCGCCAGGCCGCGATCACCAAGGAACTCATCGAGGTGGTCAGCGGCGCGCAGGCGGCGATGCAGTAACCATTTTAAGCCAGGAGAAACAGATCATGAGTGAAGGAGTCATTACCCAGGTTATCGGTCCGAGCGTCGATGTGCAGTTCCCGAACGATGTGCTGCCGAAAATCACGAACGCCGTGAAAATCGAAGATGTTGCGCGCAAAATCAATTTAACGCTGGAAGTCGCGCAGCACGTCGGCAACAATGTGGTCCGCTGCATCGCCATGGGAAGCACCGAAGGGCTCAACCGCGGCATGAAAGTGAAAGACATGGGCCTTCCGATTTCCGTTCCGGTCGGTCCGCAGTCGCTGGGACGCATCTTCAACCTGCTGGGCGACCCGATCGACGAGCAGGGCCCCGTTCCGGAACCGAAGAAGCGGCTCCCGATTCACCGTGATCCGCCGTCGTTTACCGAGCAGGTTCCGGTCACCACGATTCTCGAGACCGGCATTAAAGTGATCGATTTGCTCGCGCCCTACGTGAAGGGCGGTAAGGTTGGTATGTTCGGCGGCGCCGGCGTCGGCAAGACCGTTATTCTGATGGAGCTCATCCGCAACATTGCCACCGAGCATGGCGGCGTTTCCGTGTTCGCCGGAGTCGGCGAGCGGACCCGCGAAGGCAACGACCTGTGGCTGGAACTCAATGAGTCGGGCGTCGTCAAGAAAACCGCGCTGGTATTCGGTCAGATGAACGAACCGCCCGGATCCCGTTTGCGCGTGGCGCTCTCGGCGCTGACGATGGCCGAATATTTCCGCGATGAAGAAGGCCGCGATGTGCTGCTGTTCATCGACAACATTTTCCGCTTTACGCAGGCAGGCGCCGAGGTTTCCACGCTGCTGGGCCGCATGCCGTCCGCCGTGGGATACCAGCCGAACCTGGCCAGCGAGATGGCGCAGCTGCAGGAACGGATCACTTCGACCAAGCGCGGATCGATCACTTCAGTGCAGGCCGTCTATGTGCCGGCCGACGACTTGACCGACCCGGCTCCGGCGACGACCTTCTCGCACCTCGACGCGACCACCGTGCTGTCGCGGCAGATCGCCGAGCTGGGCATCTACCCGGCCGTCGACCCGCTCGAGTCCACTTCGCGTTTACTGGACCCGCGCATCGTCGGAGAAGACCATTACGCCGTGGCGCGGTCCGTGCAGAAAGTTCTGCAGCGCTACAAAGACCTGCGCGACATCATCGCGATTCTTGGTATCGATGAGCTGTCCGAAGAAGACAAGCTGATCGTTTCGCGCGCGCGTAAGATCCAGAGGTTTCTCTCGCAGCCGTTCTTCGTGGCCGAGGCGTTTACCGGCCAGGCCGGCCGCTATGTGAAGCTGGCCGATACGATCACCGGTTTCCGCCGGATCGTCAACGGTGAGATGGACGCGTTGCCCGAGCAGGCGTTCTACATGGCAGGCACGATCGAAGAAGCGCAGGCCCAGGCTGAAAAGCTGGCCGCTGTCGGAAAATAACAGACAAAAAATCCGATGGCAAACAAAGATTTTTCGATCGAGATTTTTACGCCGAAGAAACGGATCTTCAGCGGTTCGGCCGTGTCGGTAATCGCGCCGGGTGCGCTGGGTTACCTGGGCATTTTGCATAATCATGCGCCGCTGATGACCACGCTGGTGCCGGGCAACCTGATTGTGCGTAACGATTCCGGTGAAACCACCATATTCAAGTCGCAGGGCGAAGGATTTTTGGAAGTCTTTCATAATAAAGTCACTGTTCTTGCGGAGAAGATCGCCGAGTAAAGGAGGGGGCAGGTGAAGCAGCTTCCCTGGTTTTTCGGTTTACTGGCGTTGATCGGTTTGTCGGCCCGCTTGGCGCATTTTAGTTCGTCGCAAATCCTTGCCGTCACGGTTTTTGCCAGTTTCATTTTGGGCACCTTGTTTTACTGGCAATTCCGCCTCGCATTCGCGTTGATGGGTGCCGCATCGCTGCTGACGCTCAAGTTAATCGATATTCCGCATCTGATCGAATTCTGCAACATCGACATCATCCTGTTTCTGATCGCGATGATGACCGTGATCGGATTTCTGGAAGAACGGAAATTTTTCGAAGTGCTGCTGGAAAAACTGCTCGACAAAATCAGCCATCGCCCCCGGCTGTTTTTTCCGACGATGATGGCCCTTTCGATGCTGACGGCCGCGCTGGTCGATGAGGTAACCTCGATTTTGTTTATGACGTCGTTGACGCTGCATCTAACGCGCCGGCTTAAACTGGAGCCGTTTCCCTTTATTGTGATGATTGTGCTGGCCACCAATGTCGGTTCCAGCGCGACGGTGGTAGGCAATCCGATCGGCGTTCTGATCGCGTTGCGCGCCGGCTTAAGCTTCTCAGATTTTTTACGGTGGGCCACGCCGATTTCTCTGGTTTGTCTGGTTGCGGCCATCGGCATCTGCTTGCTCTATTTTCGCGATCCGCTTGAGAAAATGGCCGAGGGTGTCGCGCTGGCGCGCGAAAAAGCGCTGGACGAAGGCCGTTGGAGTAAAAAAGAATTCCGCCTGGCCTGCTGGATTTTCGCCGCGACCGTGGCCGGACTGGTGATTCATCATCAGGCGGAGCATTTACTGCAGCTGCCCAAGAACACGCTGCTGATCGCGTTCCCATTCTTGATGGCCGGCATCTGCCTGTTGATTCAGGGCGAACGCGCGCGGGAATTAGTGGAAAAACGGGTCGACTGGTGGACGCTGGTTTTCTTTTTAATGTTGTTTGCGTCGGTCGGCACGCTGCGCTATGTCGGTGTAACCGACCGGATTGCCGAGGGACTTGCTTCGATGGCCGGCGGGAATGAGGTCCTGTTCCTGGCGCTGATCCTCGTCATTTCTGCCATTCTGACGGCTTTTCTGGACAATATCCTGGTGGTGGCTACGTTTATTCCCATTGTTTCCGGCCTGGCCGCGCAGGGCGTCTCAGCCGCGCCGCTCTGGTGGGCGTTGTTGTTCGGCGGCACGCTGGGTGGTAACGCCACGATGATCGGTTCTACGGCCAATGTGGTGGCCATCGGCATGTTGGAAAAAGAAAAGCACCCGATCCGCTTCTCGCAATGGCTGGGGCCCGGACTTGCCGTCACCATTCCTACGCTGATCATCGCGTTTCTGTTGCTTTGGCTGCAGCTTCCTTTAATGAAGTAATGAATCGAGGATACGAGATTAATGGCTGACTTGACCGTTGGAAAGAAAGCGCCCGATTTTACGGTGGTCGATGACCAGGGAAAAGAAATCTCTTTAAAGGAACTGAAAGGCAAGAAAGTCGTTCTTTATTTTTACCCGAAAGATGATACTCCGGGCTGCACAAAAGAAGCCTGCGCGTTCCGGGACGGCATCGCGCAGATCAAAAAGAAGGGCGCCGTGGTATTGGGCGTCAGCGCCGACTCGATTGATTCGCATGGAAAATTCAAAAAGAAATTCGATCTGAACTTTCCGCTGCTCAGCGATCCGGATAAAAAATTGATTCAGGATTACGGCGTCTGGAAAGAAAAATCGATGTACGGCAAAAAATACATGGGCATCGAGCGAACCACCGTGATTATCGATGAGCAGGGGAAAGTCGCCCAGCTCTTTCCGAAAGTGAAGGTCGACGGTCATTTTGATGAAGTGATGGAGGCTCTGTAAAGGCGGGTCCGATGGCAACTGTTCTCGTTTTCCAGCATGCCGCGCCCGAAACGCTGGGCGTTATTGCCGATGCGCTCGACGATCGCGGCCTGAAAACAAAGTATGTCCACTCGTTCCTTGAGGAGCCGACGCCCGCTTCCATGGACGAATTTGACGCGCTTATTATCATGGGCGGGCCGATGGGTGTTTATGATCAGGGCCGTATGCCGTTTTTAAAGGCCGAAATGAAACTGATCGAGCAGGCGCTTAAAGCAAAAAAGCCGATCCTGGGCATTTGCCTCGGCAGCCAGATGCTGGCTTCGGTGCTGGGGTCCAACATTGTTCGCCGCAAAGAGCGTGAAATCGGCTGGCACCGCGTACGGTTGTCCGAACAGGGGATTTTTGATCCGCTGTTGAAATCGATTGAGCCGGAATTCATGGCATTCCACTGGCACCGCGATATCTTCGACCTTCCGCAGGGGGCCGTTTCATTGGTTTCTTCCGATATGACCGAACATCAAGCCTTCCGTTCCGGCGACAATGCCTATGGATTCTTGTGCCATATGGAAATCACCGAAAATATGATTCGCGAAATGATCCGCTCATTCTCCAATGAATTGGACGAAGAGCGGATGGATCCCGCCACATTGATGGAGCAGGGGCTCCAGTATCATCCGCCGCTGGAACGGATCGGCAAGGAATTGTTCGGCCGCTGGGCCGAGCTGCTGATCAAGAAATAGCGCAAAAATCCTTTTTATGTGGCATAGTTCAGCTGAGTTCACATAGATAAATAGGGAGGCGCGCCGCAGATGAACAAAATGATTCGAGGTTTTCTCTTTTCCGCTTTGGCAACTGTCTCTGCCGTTTCGATTGCCACGGCCGCGATTGATTCGGTTGCAGTAGCCGCGTCGCAGGTGATCACACTGCAAATTCAGGGGCTTGCTCAAGAGGAAGCGATGGATCTTGAGCATGGTCTGGGTGCCGTGCCGGGTGTTTCTTTGGTGAAAGTCAGTTCTGATCTGGGCGTAGCCGTAGTGGTTTATGATCCGGTTCAGGTAAAACCAGATCTATTAAGCCAAAAAGTGCAAGAAGCCGGCCACTTGGCGTCATTCGCGAAAGCCAATTACAAATGTCCAAAATGTACGGCTGCTTATGAGAAGGCCGGCGACTGTATTGTTTGCCATATTCCGACAGAAAAGGTCTGATTGTAAATAGTCGCCGTTTTTTCTTGATCTGGAAATAAAAGTATTATAAAGTAATACCTATGGTCAGGAAAAAAGAGGAAGTGATTACCTTCAAGACGGATGGCGCTCTGCTCTCGGCCCTCAAGCAGATGCCGAATCGATCCGAATTCATCCGCACGGCGCTTTTGGCGGCCATGGACAATTTATGTCCGCTCTGTAACGGCCGTGGAGTCCTTTCCCCGTCGAAGAAAGAACATTGGGATGAATTTGCGCGCAATCATCCCCTGCAGGAATGCGGTGACTGCCACGAAGTGACGCTTGTCTGCGAAGAAAAACATTAAAATGAAGAAACTGCTTGTCTTTGTATTAATATCCGCATGGACGGCGCTCGGAATTGCCGCCGTATTGCCGCATTCCCATGCTGGAGAAAAAGGACAGGCTCATCAGGCCACCCATCTTTCCTGTGTGATTTGCCAGGCGCAGTCGATTCAGCCGGTTCAAAGCACAACACCTGTTGTTTCCGCTCCGGCACTGGTTTCTTTTTCTGTTGTTTTCGAGAAAATTGATTCTCCCGCTGTTCCCGTTACCGCATTCTGCTTTTCCAGCAGGGCCCCTCCCGTAACCCTTTTTTAGCGTTTAAAGGGTTGTTTTCACAAATTATTTCTTAACGGAGGAATTCCATGTCTGAACGATTTCTTTTAAGAGCAATAAGCTCCCTGCTTATTTTCAGTTTTGCGTTTGGTTTTCCATCAATGGCGATGGCCGAGGAATCGGTCGCCGAACTTAAAGAAGAGCTGGCCCAAATGCGCCATTCTATGGAGCGGATGCAGGCCCGCCTCGACGAATTAGAAAGAAAAGCAGCTGCGCCACAGCCGGAGATTGTTTCTTCTCCAGTCAGCCGGCCGGCGCCTGCGGGTCAAATAGGGGCCTCGATGCCGGAGATCGGTGTCGTGGCTGATTTTGTGGCGACTGCTTCCGAGAGTAAATCCGATCTGGAAGGAAACAACCGCCTGGCTGCGCGCGAGGTTGAAATAGTCGTCGGTGGGTATGTTGATCCGTACTCGCGGATGGATGCCACGCTCGCGTTTTCCGATTTTGAGGAAGCGGCACTGGAAGAAGCCTACCTTACCCGATGGGGTTTACCGTTTGATTTGACGGCACGCGTCGGGCGGTTCTCACCGCGGGCCGGAAAACAGGCCGCATTGCACCGCGATTCGCTGGAAACAGTCGATGAACCGTTGGTGATCCGCAACTTTTTCGGCGCCGAAGGGTACCGGCGGTCCGGAGTCGATTTCGCGCGCGCGCTCGAAGGACCGGCTGGTCTTTTTATTGAGCCGAGCGTTGGCATATTGGAAGGCGGTATCGGAGAAGGCGGCAATCTGTTCGGTGAAACGCGCCGCCGGCCGACCTTCATCAGCCATCTGAAAACGGCCAAAGATTTGACCGATTCGTCAAATCTGGAGCTTGGCCTAACCCATATGGTTGGTTCCAAAGATGCTGACGCGGCGTTTGAAGTGAATATGCTGGGCGCTGACGCCACGTACATCAATCGGCTCAACGGCGTCAACCGGCTGAAACTGCAAAGCGAGTTTTTTCTGCAGCACCGCGATGAGGCATTCAGCATCGACGACACGACCGGCGAAAATACGCAGTTCGACCGCAACCCGTGGGGTGCGTACGCGCTGGCCGAATACAAATTCGCGCCGCGCTGGGCGATCGGCGCGCGTGCCGATCATGCGCGCATCGTCGACGCTGCGGCACCCCGGCATGCCGATCAGGGATACAGCGGGTTTCTGACATTTTTCCAGAGCGAGTGGGCCCGCTGGCGTTTGCAATTCCGCCATGAAGACCGGGCCAGTGAGAAAGCCGAAGATGCGGTTTTTTTGCAGGGTACATTCGCACTGGGCACGCACAAGCACAAACTTCAGTAGAAAAAAGGAAATCATTCAAATGAAAACAAAAGAAATAACGAGATTGCTTCCGGCGTCGTTTTTCCTCGCCGTCGCAATGACCATATTCGTAATAGTCTCTCAGGCGTCAGCGGCTCAACCGTTGCGCGTGGTCACCACGCTTTCCACATTCGCGGACCTTGTCAAACAGGTGGGGGGCGACGATGTCGAAGTGGCTTATGTCGCGCCGCCGAAATTCAACCCGCATTTTATCGAAGCGCGCCCCAGTGATGTTTTAAAAATAAAGAAAGCCGATCTGTTTGTCCACGCCGGACTGGATCTTGAGGCGTGGCGTGATCCGCTGCTGGATGCGGCCGGCAATCCAAACGCGTTTCCGGGACAGAGCGGCAGTCTGGATCTTTCCAAAGGAATCGCCTTGCTGGAGGTGCCGGACAAGCCGTTGAACCGGCTGATGGGCGATATCCATCTGTATGGAAACCCGCATTACTGGCTCGATCCGGAAAACGGGCGCCTGATGGCTAAAACGATTTGCGACAAGTTGTGCGAGATGGATCCGGCGCATTGTGATCCATACCATGCCCGCCTCGAGAGTTTTCTGAAAAAGCTGGATCAAAAAGAAACCGAATGGAAACCGTTGCTGGCGGTGCTGCACGGTAAAGAACTGCTGGCCTACCATAACGAGTGGCCTTACTTGGCCAGTTATGCCGGTTTTGAAACCCGACAATTTCTAGAACCGAAGCCGGGGATTCCGCCTTCGCCCAAACAGCTGGCTTTTTTACAGAACTACATCGCGCAAAAACAGATTAAAGCGATTATCCAGCCGACCTATTACCCGAAAGATAATTCCGGCCGGCTGGCTCAGCGGACCGGGGCCAGGCTGGTGGTCATTTGCCAGAATGTGGGCGAGCTTCCTCAGGCGTCCGATTATCTCTTGATGATCGATTATGATTTGCGGCAAATCGCCGCGACAATGGAGGCAAAACCATGAATGATTTTTTTCATCTGATGGCAGCGCCATTCGCCGCCTGTTTGGTGCTGACCGGCATTCACGCCTATCTGGGACTGCACGTGATTGAGCGCGGCGTGATCTTCGTCGATCTGGCGCTGGCGCAGATTGCCGCGCTGGGGGCAACGCTGGGGTTTTTGCTGGGGTTTGGCCTGCACAGCAGTGCCGGCTATCTGTTCGCGCTCGGGTTTACATTTTTAGGTGCTGTGATCTTTGCGCTGACCCGGTTTCGCGAGGAAAAAATTCCGCACGAAGCGATCATCGGCGTGGTTTACGCGGTTGCTTCCGCCGCCGTGATTCTGGTGTTAAGCCGCGCGCCCGAAGGCGGAGAAGAATTGAAAGAACTGCTGGTCGGACATCTATTGCTGGTTGGCTGGCCCGAGGTTTTTAAAGTGGCTGTTATTTACGGCGGCATCGGCCTGCTGCACTGGCTGTTTAGAAAACCGCTGTTGGCCATTTCTAGAAATCCGGAACAGGCATTCGCCAACGGAATACCGGTGCGCGCATGGGATCTGTTTTTCTATGTCACTTTTGGTGTTGTAGTGACTAGTTCCGTTGCCATGGGAGGCGTGTTGCTGGTCTTCAGTTTTTTAATCGTGCCGGCAATTTGCGGTGCGTTGCTGGCGCAGTCGGTGGGCCGCCGGCTCTGCGTTGGATGGGGGATCGGCGCGTTAGCCAGCATGCTGGGCATTGTTGTTTCGTATTATGCTGATTTGCCGACGGGCGCCTCAATCGTTTGTTTGTTTGGGCTGGTTCTTGTAGTTGTGGGACTGCTTCACCGCTTGCGCTTGATATAATAGAAAGATGAATGGGTTTCAAAGAGCGGGGATAGCCGCGCTGGCGGCACTGTTTGTTTTTTCCGGTTTTCCGGTTATGGAGCGGAGCATTCCGGCGGCCGAGGCTAAGCCGGTTGTTTCAGGTCATGACGGTTGCTGCGGTTCCGGCATGAAAAACTGCTGCTGTTCCGGGACGGAAAACTGCGGAACTTGCTCCGGGCATGCGGCGAAGAAAACGATCGAAGCATCCTCAGAAACGATCGGTCCTCATTGGGCGGCTTGTCCCGGTCCCTCTTCAAAGAAATTAGCGCTGATTACCGGCTTGCGCGAAATCGCTCCTCCCGCTTCTGTTTCGTTCAGTGAATTGCCTTGTCAGCATGCTCCCAATAAATCAGAGCGCCATTCTCCGGACTCGCTCGCTTTCTCTCCCGATACGCCTCCTCCTCGAAAAGATTCCGTCTAAAAATAAGATTTTTCCGGCCACGGGTCCTGTCGCTCGGGGACACTCTCCGCCGTCCGTGCTCGCTTCGCTGCGCGCGTGGCGGCAGAGGCCTCTCCCGCCCGCGTCACCCCTGGCCTAGAATTTGTGATTTCGATTTCTTAACCGGTTTTATTCTTGGGGGATTTTTCAATGCATCGTAAATGGATTGTTTTTATTATTTTAGCGGCGGCAGGGCTGACGGAGCTTCCTTCACCGGCGCAGGCTTCATGCGGTTCTGCTTCATGTCCGGCGGACACTTCGTCCTGGGGTGATCGCAAAGCGGGCGATGTCGAGCTGGGTTATCAGTTTGAATATGTCGAGCAGGATCAGCATCAGATTGGCCGGCATAGCGCTGCGTTCCGTGAAATCCGCGGGCACCATGACGAAGAATTTACCGTCAGCCGCGTGCATCGGCTCTCGGCTTCCGCTGAATTGACCGACCGGTTGGGCGTTGATTTCAAACTGCCGTTTGTGAACCGGTCACACGCGCATATCCATCGCCATGGCGGCGCCGATATCCTCGAAAGCTGGGACTTGTCCGGTCTGGGTGATTTGGCAATGACGGTGCGGTATGATTTCTGGAAACCGGAAAATCGTCGGCTGCCAACGCTAACGGCCATTGCCGGCGGCGAGTTTCCGACAGGTTCTTATAACGAGAAAAATTCCGATGGAGATGTCGCGGAACTGGGCATACAACCCGGCAGCCATTCAACCGATTTCATTGTCGGGTTGGCGTCGCGGCAGATGTTCCAGGCAAAACGGCTGACGGGCGGCACTGGCCCGCTCCCGATTTTTTTCAGCGTGATCGGTCAGCTTAACGGTAAAGGAACCGACGATTACCGTTTGGGCGACACGCTGCAGGTGACGATGGGAACTTCCTATCCGGTGTTTCCGAAAGTGGGCCTGCTGGGGCAGATCAATTTTCTGCTCAGGGGCCGCGACGATAAGGGGAGCACCCGCGAAGAGATTCAGAAAACCGGCGGCGAGTTTTTATATCTTTCCCCGGGGCTGGAGTTCCGCCCGAATGAAAACTGGCGCATTTATGGCCTGGCGCAGATCCCGGTTTATCAGCGCGTCAATCTGATTCAGACGGTATCCGATTACAATCTGCTGTTCGGAGCGACCTACCGGTTCCATAATCTGCTCGGTTCAAGAAGATCAAAGAAGCCGTTATAATGCCAAATGTTATAATAAAACCGTGAGCGATTACTCAACAAGACCTCTTGTTGCCATCGGAGCAATCTGTTTTTTGTTTGCTTTGCTTGTTTGGCCGGTGATTTGGACCGGTCGCCAGACAACTCCGGAAGCCTACGATCAAGAAACCTATCATCTTCCGGCGATTCGGTTTCTGATTGACCAAGAATCCAATTTCCGTGAATTTCCTTGCCCCAACCTGCCAGGTTACCATCTAGTAATGGCAACTGCCTCACGCTTCGTGGGCGAGGGACGGTGGCTTCAATGGATCAACAGTTTTTTTGGATTGGCGGTTGTCCTTATTGTTTTTGCCTATGCGACAACGGTCATTGAACTATGGACAGCATTTGTTTTGGTTCTGCCGTTGCTCTGTTCGAGCTATCTGCTCAAGGGTTCCATATGGCTCATGACCGATAATGCAGCATGGCTGATGGTTGTTCTTGCCTTGGGTGATGCTCTAACCGCACGCCGACTTACGCCCTGGCGGTGTATCGGGTGGGGGGCATTAGTAATCGGCGCAGTTTTGGTTCGACAAACCCATATCTGGCTGGTCATTCCAATGGCTTATGCTTTTTTGGGGGGAATTTCAGAACAAAAAGGTGCTGTTCGCGCACAATCTGTTACGGCAGGTCTCATGAGTATCTTGGCGCTTTTCTTGCTGCTTGCAGCTGCCTGGAATCTCTGGGGAGGGCCGGTCCCACCTGCTTTTGTTGCCATACATTGGGTGCATATAAACCTCACCTCGATTACGCTTGCTATGGCACTGCTTGGGTTCTTTGGATTGTTCTATCCAAAACCAAAAAACAGCCTGCCATGGTGGGGGGGATTCATTGGATTGCTGACTGCTTTGTTATGGCCTACGGCGTATGATATTGCGCAGGGACGGTGGGGGGGCACTGTCTGGGAGCTTGCCAGGCGAGTGCCAACCATCGGCCGCCGGTCGTTATTATTTCCACCGTTGGCGATAATGGGAGGCATTCTGCTGGCCTCCTGGGGATGCGCAATCACCGCTGATCCATTACGGCGACGTCGAGCTATTTTGCTTTGTGTTGCTTTTATGAGCTGGCTGGTTGTTCAACCGCTCAACTCCCAAACATTTCAGCGCTATGCCGAACCCATGGTTTTGATTCTGCTCATTTGGTTTTCGGCATTTTGCGTTTTTGAAAAAAAACCATCCAATGATAAATGGCACTGGTTGAGTCCACTTTTGCTGGGTGTGATGCAATTAGCAGTAACGTTACTGTCCATCTGGAAATGAGATTGTCTTTTTAGTGTTCCGCAATCTGCTGGGTTCAAGAAGATCGAGGGAATAGAATAAATTAAAACAAAAATGAATATATTGCCAAACTCGATTTCATTGGAATCAGCGCTGTTATTAGGCACCGGACTTGTGCTGGGCATCCGCCACGCGTTTGACCGCGATCATGTGGCGGCTGTGACCCATTTTGTTTCGCTAGAGCCGAATCCGCTTAAGAGCGCCTGGTTCGGCCTTCGGTGGGCGCTGGGGCATGCGATCTCGGTGGCGTTGTTAGGCGTCCTGATTTTATGGTTCAACCTGAAATTTGATCCGTCCTTTGAGCGGACCGCCGAACTGTTCATCGGGATTGCATTGGTAGCGCTGGGCATCTGGCGGCTGTTTCTTCTCTGGCAGGAGCGCCAACATTCCCATGAACATCTGCATCCCGAAAATAAGAGCAAGCATAGCCACAGCCATTCGCATGAGCCGGGCAGTCCGCATGTCCATTGGCTGGCACCCACGCTGGTCGGCATCATGCATGGCGCCGCTGGAACGGTGGAAATATTTGTTTTAATTCCGCTGACGTTCATGGCCAGCCGTTGGCTGGCTGCGTCATACATTCTGCTTTTCAGCGCCGGTTGCGCATTTTCGATGACCCTTTACGGATACCTGGCCGGCCATTTTTACCACTGCACCAACCAAGCCGGCCGTAAAATCTACCAGGTTCTTGTGGTGCTGACCTCGCTGTCGGGGTTTGTGCTGGGAGCCGTCTGGATTCTAAAGAACATCTAACCGCACGTTTTAGGGACTGCCTCTCTCGTGTTATAATTCTCTATTGTCTCGTCGCCGGCGTGGCTCAATGGTAGAGCAGCTCATTCGTAATGAGCGGGTTGGAGGTTCGATTCCTCTCGCCGGCTTTTTTATTTGAACCCTGTCTGCAGGGAGGTGTTCTTTTGAATAAATTATTTGGTTTGAAACCATGGTTTTTGAGCAAACAAACCCAAATTGTCATCCTCTGTTGCATAATCGGATTATTTTCAATAGTGGTCGCATTATATTTCTGTATGGACAAAATTAACAAGGTCACCTATCCCGAATACAAACAGTTGATTGCTCAAGGACAGTTGATAGAAGGCACCGTGATTAATTCTGAGTATCAAGTCATGATGATAGAGTCAAATATTTCCGGAACTCAAGCGAGTCCTGTTTTTTGGGTAACGATGGAATATTTGGATCCGGAAACAAAAGAAGAAAGAACTCTTCTTGAAAACTGGCATCCAATGTGGAGAAACCACCTGCAAAAGGGGGACAAAGTTCACCTTTATTATTTTCCGTCAAACAAACGTGTCAAAATATCATCCAAAAATAATTATCTGTTTGATAGAGAATTTGATTTGTCGAGAAAGTAGATTAGATATCTTTTAAGCGGGGGAGAGCGCTTTTTGGACGAGCGCCAGCTGTTCGGGGGTCAGCGAAAGTTTTAACGCGGCGGCCCGGCCTTTTTCGCCCATTTTCCGCCAGGTTTTCCGCAGAATTTCCACCATCGTCGCTTCCGGTTCTTTATGCAGCAGGTCGGTGAACTGATGTTCCAAAAAGACCAGGCAGAGCGCGTCTTCCACGATTTGTGATTCCGGGTCGCGCAGATTTTTCTTTAAGATGATCCGCTCAACGGTAGCGATTGATTCCGGCAGGTAGCCGGCCTCGCGCATCAGGGCGCCGACTTTTTCAGCGTGCATCCCTTTGAGTTTTTCCCGCCAGGCCAGATAGCTTTTGCGGTCGTCCGGGAAACTGTCGCGCGGAATTTCCCATCGGGCGATATGCTGGCCGCGCGCGGCGATTAATAGTTCTTCCGAGGGGTTCGGTTCCAGCTTTTTGACCCACTCGGTGACCCACTCTGAATAGGGGAATTCGTATTTTTTAGGGTCGGTCCGGTTGACCCGGTCGATCGCTTCCAGCACTTTTTCCAAACGATTTTCACTCATCGCTTTCATTATAGATTAATTTTGTGCTATAATCCATGTAGCTGCATTTGTAGCTACATACAGGAGGCATCATGGTCCAGTTCGTGAATGTTCGTCAATTGAAAAATCAGCTCTCGGAAGTGATCCGCCGAAGCCGAAAAGGCGATGTGGTTGTGACATCGCGCGGCCGGCCGACCGCCATCCTGCACGCCATCTGTGAAGAAGACCTGGAGGATTATCTGATCACGAATTCGCCGCGTTTTAAAAAAAGCCTGGAATATTCCTATCGCGAATATCAGGTTAAAGGAGGGGCCTCTCTCCAGTCGCTGTTAAAAAAAGAGGCTGCCGGCAAGCGTGTTCGTCGTTGAGTTTACCCCCGCCGCTGTTCGTGACTTAAAGCGAATAGATCCAGGAGTCCGCAAAAAGCTTTTGGGAGAGACTCGGGTGCTGGAGCCGGATCCGTTTCCAAAAGGAACTCCGCAAATTAAATTATTGGCAGGAATCCGTCCGCCCCATTTCAGGCTCCGTTCCGGCGATTATCGAATTGTCTACAGGATTGAGAGAAAGACGGTTGTCGTAGTTCGTATCGCGCATCGCAGGGAGGTCTACCGGTTTTAAAACAAGGCAATAGAGGAGATAAATTTGCAGTATGGCCAAGAAACCGTCTAATGTAGAAGTCTGGTTGGAGCGGGAAACCTCTTTTACGCGCAGAGCGCTTGAAAGCGCCTCCAGACATTTCGACTCCAACGATGAGCTTACAGTGAATACGCTTGAAGCCGTCTACGGACAAGAAAACAGTTTCGGTATCTTGATGGGAAAACGCGGCTCAACCAATCGAGCTGGCCATTTTCAGTTCGAGCCGCCTACTGCCAAACGGTACAGTTTAAATAGTTCAAAGGGGAACGATCAGCGCTTTGACATCGATCGCGCCGCTTCCGCAGCTGCAAGATACTTAAAAGACCTTAATAGCTGGTTCGGCGAGAGGACGAGTTTAGGGGGAGGGGTGTACACTGTCCCTGTCAAAAGCATCTCAGAACGAAAGAAATTCGTTCTTGGAGCTTTCAATGCCGGCGAAGGGCGCGTTGCCCGCGCTCAACATCTTGCCCAGGAGGATGGGAGGGATCCCCGTTTGTGGAGTGAGGTGGTGAACTACATTGCAGCGGCCAAAGCTCTACCGAAGAAACAGGAGGAGACTAGGGCATACGTCGAGATGATTCCCCTCTATGAAACGGAGTTCGCCAAGAAGTCACCAGCCAATAAGACTTTGAAAAAGAAA
The DNA here is from genome assembly GCA_023248155.1 of Candidatus Omnitrophota bacterium. GTDB lineage: Bacteria > Omnitrophota > Gorgyraeia > 1-14-0-20-64-10 > 1-14-0-20-64-10 > JAHFFE01. The sequence goes on from JAHFFE010000001.1 coordinate 195,615, forward strand.
GGGATCAGAAAGGGGAAGTACCTTTGTACCGACGGGCATTGGGTGACAATTGATGGCAGGCCGGTATTCATCTGTGATTAAGGGGCGCCAGCCATTGTTTTATCGAATCCTGACGTTTCTGGTTGTCTGGCTCGTTTTTTGTTCAACTGCTTTTTCGATCCGTGTCGGAGGATTGCAGGAAATCTATGAGACACCGATTCCCGCTGAGATTCGCAGAAACTTCAACCGCATTCTTCAGATCCGCACCGCATCCCCTGAAGCCACTTTGACAGTTCTCAATGGAGAGAAATTCCTCGATATTTACGCGAAGAAATTCCTCGTCGTCGGCATGGAGCCCAACGAATTCGGCGGCGTTTGGGCGGTCATCGCCATCGAAGGCAATCTAAAGGATGCCTTCCTGCTGTGGCTGTATGATGTTGATCGCGATGAATATGATTTGCGCAACGTTGAGAAGCTCCCCGACCACTTGGAGGAAGAACTTGTTCGGAAACTTCGAGATCCGGCCTATCGAAAGTATTGGTTGTAGGCGCCCTGCTAATGTGGGGCTAACAGAAGAGGACGAATGCGGATGAAAGATGGGGTATCAGTCAGGAAACAAGGGCAATCAGAGAGAATAATCATGCGACAGATCACCTTATTTTTAATGGTCCTATTTGTTGGCGTTGGCTCCGCGGAAGCGGTTCTGAAAACCAAATCGGTGGAATATCATCACGGCGATGTTCTGCTGGAAGGGTACCTGGCTTATGACGATTCTTTTTCAGGACCGCGTCCCGGTGTTTTGGTGGTGCACGAATGGCGCGGCTTGAACGATTACACCAAGCATCGGGCCGAGCAGTTGGCCGGGTTGGGCTATATCGCGTTTGCCGCCGATATGTACGGCAGGGGAATTTACGCTAAAGATCACGAAGAAGCCGGGAAATTGTCCGGCATTTACCGCAATGACCGTCATCTAATGCGTGCTCGCGCGCAAGCCGCGCTTGACTGTATTCAAAGCCAGCCCGGCGTGGATGGCAATAAGCTGGCGGCGATCGGTTACTGTTTTGGCGGATCGACCGTGTTGGAATTGGCGCGCAGCGGAGCGGATCTGAAAGGAGTGGTCAGTTTTCATGGGCCGCTCGATACGCCGAATCCGAACGATGCAAAAAATATCCGAGGCAAAGTGCTGGTTCTTACCGGCGCGGCCGATTCATTTATTCCGCCGAAGCAGATTGCAGCTTTTGAGCAGGAAATGAAATCAGCCGGCGTTGATTACCGGGTTATTCAGTACCCGGGCGCTGTGCACAGTTTCACCGTGCCGGATGCCGGTAATGATCCGTCCAAAGGGGTGGCCTATAATCCCGAGGCCGACAAAAAATCATGGGACGAAATGAAGCAATTCCTGCAGAAAATTTTTAAAGCGGCTTAAGACGAATCAGCGTTTGTCCCGGTTCCGCTGTTTCGGGATGGAAGCCGGCCAGATGAATCTTAATGACCGGTTCGGATTTGTGCCAGGCTGCGGTCCAGCGCACGCGCGGCCGGTCCTGATCGGGATCAATCTGCACCGAAATAGGGCCGAATTCCGTCGGGGCCGGGCCGAACGCCAAAGAGCTTTTTTGCGACAGCCATTCCGGAAGAATGCCGGAACCCAAAATCAGCTGGCCGCCTTCTTCTCTGACAAAACAGTTGCGCAACAGCAACATCCATTCTGCGGCGGCCCAAATATGCTGGCCGTCGCCCATGCAGCCGCCGCCGCTCCAGGGGTGAATTGCTTCCGGCCATTGTCCCGTGGGGCTGGCGAGTTCCGCCACGCACCGCATCAGTTCCGCCGCGCGCGAATCTCCCGCGCGCAAAAATACCTGAGCGACATGCAGCGTTAAATAGGGATTAACGCCGGAGTGGCTCATTTCCTGAAAGAATCCACCGCGGTAGAAACAGTTTTCGACCAGGTAGTTGGCGGTTGCCAGCAGACGGGGATCATCGGAGTTCCACAGTTTTAAAGGATAACCGACCGTGATTGATCCGATCGCGCCGGCATCCATGCGGCGGTAAGGCCCGGCTGGCATGGCCGGATGCCCGAACCGGTCGCTGACTATTTTCAGACTCCGCTCAATACAGAGCATGAAATCGTCCGCCTGTTTTTCAAGATCCAACGCCTTGGCTGTATCGCCATACGCACGGATCAGTGCGGCCGCGGCGCGCAGGCCGAGCACTCCCCAGAAATCGTCCCAATAATAATAATCGCTGGGCCCGAGATGTTCAGCGCTGTATCCGGGAGGGAACAACCCTGCCTGCGGTGAGTCGGGCTTAGCCGGAATCCGTTTGCGCCGGATCCATCCGGCCGCGCGATAAATCATATCTTTCCATTCCGGTTTTGGCGCACGGCCGGTGATGCTGCAAAATTGCGCGATGGCCCAAAGCCCTTCTCCGTTGGAATCCCACTCGCCTTCCTGCGAGAGAAAGTAGCCGGTCGGCGTTTGCCGCTTCGGAAACAGATCAATCACTTTCTCGGCGCGTCCGGCCAGCCCGGCGCACAACAGCCCATGAACGATGAACGCCGCGTCCCGGAACCAGAACCGCTTGTAGGTGTAGGGACCCGGATAAATATCTCCGGGACTGTGCAAGATTAATGAACGCAACGCGGCATCATAAAGAAACTGCCAATGCGCATTGGGGATTTTCAGCTGGCAGTTTCCGGCCAGCGCGCGGCTCCAGTCCTCGGCTCCTTCGTTTTCATTTTCCGGCGGCGCATTCGACTTTACCTTGCCCAGCGGAATATCGATAAATACTTCGCGCGCTTCATTCGGCCGCACGGCGAACAGCACCGCGGCGCTGGCCATGCCGACTGAGCAACGAACAGAAAGTTCTTTTGCCGGTTCCTGAAGCTGGTGATAAACATCGCCTTGACGGAAATGAGAAAAATGGACCGAATCCGGTTTCTCGCCGAAAAAAACCAGTTGTCCGCCATTAACGCTCCAGCCGGCCGACTCGTCATGCAGCGTGATGTCGTTGATAAAACTGATTCCTTCCGGATTATACGGCCGCAGTGAAATGGCCAGCTTCGCGGCAACAGGGGATTCCACGGTGAAGGTCATTCGGCAGGTGGGGACATCGGCCACGCGGATTACCTCGGCAACTGTTTTTAAATGCATGCCTTCCGACTCGGTTCGCGTAACCACCGACGGAGATTTCTCAAACAGAAACTCCTGCGACGCCGAGATTGCCCGCGAGGGAATCAGCGGCGGCAGTTTGTCGGCAATGACCCAGCCGTCGACTGACCAGCCGTCCAGCCAGGGAGTGACCATTCCGCGGGCGTCGATGATCGGTAGTTCCGGAAAATCGGGAAGGCCTACGGCGGTCCAGTTGCGCTGCGTCAGATTAATATGGGTCAGTGAAAAGGCGCGCGGAATGAAAGAATTATCCTTCGGATTAAACTGGCGTGTGATCCAGTAAGGCCAGACCCAGTCCATGTTGTATTGAATCGTCTGGCTGTTGATCAGCCCGCGGGCGTGCAGAATCGCGGTGGCACGCAGAAGTTCGTTGGGCGCCGCTACATCGGAAGGCTGACCAAATTGCGCCAAACGGGCCAGCAGCAAAAAAGGATCTGCGAAGCCACGGGAAATGGCCATCCGGCGGATGATGAATTTCAATGGCTGCCAGCGCATATAGAACCAGTATATCGCAACTTTTTCAGACAGGTTCATGTGTTAAAATAACTTTATGGCCGCCGATCATCTGATCGCGAAAATAGATTCTGCTTCTACGATGCTGCTGGCCGTCGCGAATTTTATGCGCGGCAAGGATATTGACGGCCTTGGGTTTGTGCCGTCGAGCGCATTTCTGGCAATCGCCGCCAACCTCCCGCCCAAACCGTTGCGGCAATATGTCTATATCCTTGGCGGACGGAAAGAGGCGGCTTTGCCGGAAGTCGTTGCCAACCTGAAAGCCGAAGAATTATCCCGCTGGGCCGTCAAACATTATTCACGGCGGCTCACCGCTCCGGCCGTCATGATCGGTTCATCCAACGGCGCGCTGGTCCATCTCTGCACCGCTTTAAAAATACCCTGGCTTCCTCAAACGGTGCTGGTTCCGATCCGCCGCCCGGCGCGGATGCTTCCCGATGAGTTGAAGGGTGATATGGAATCATTTCGCGATGCGGCCGGCCGCCTGCTTGAGCGCAACCCGGAACTGCAGGTCAATCAAATGCACGACCCGGTGCAGGACCGGCTGATGGTCCAGCAGATGGGTTATTTCCGCGTGAAGCGCCTGACACTGGGCAAGACCTACGAACAGTTTTTGGAACGGACACTGCCGCCGGGCGGAACGATTTTTGTTTCGGAATGCACGTATAGCTGGCCCATGGCGCCGGTGGGTCCACGTCATTTTTTTCAGGTGGGCGGCTACGGTGGAGTGGAAGCGAAGGAATATCTGGCGGGCAGTTCGCGCATTTCGAAATTTCTTCGTAAAGACCGGTCGAAACTGCGGCACTGGGATGTTCCGGTATCGAATATTGAAAAACCGGAAGCCGAATGGGGTTTTGAACCGTCGCTGTTGGACGATATACGCCGCATCGCCAAAAAACGCCATTACAAAATCTGCCGCATCCGTTACCACGACCCGGCTGCCGTCAGTCCGTTTGTGGCCGATCTTTACCGATGGTGGTATGCAGAGAGGGGCATTGCAGCGTCGAGACTCTTCGCAGAATCTTTTTTGCTGATGGACCCCTGGTGGTGCCTGAAGACCGGCTCCGTTCCTTTCTGGAAAGTATTTAATACCGGCCGTTCCGCCGATGCGCTTCGCGCTTATATTAAACGGCGGGGACCGTTCGACGAGATCTACATCACATTATTCGCCAATTCGATTAAAGGAATTGACCAGACTCCGATTAAAGAGTGGAAGACGATTTTTAAACAGGCGCGTAAAAAGGGAGCGTTCGTCGGTGTTGCCGAAAGCGCTTATCCGTATGACCTGGGTGTTTTCCTGCGGTTCCATCTCGATTTAAAGAAGAGAATGAGCGAACGGCTTCCCATGCCGAAATCTCTGACGCTGAAAGATCTGGAGCGGTTCAGAAAGACCGCGCCGGGCCGCGATCGCTCCGCGCAGTGGATTCACGAGAATTAGGCAGCAAATCACAAAACCAAAAACCGTCCCGCTCGACGATCTCGCCCTTAGAAACACCCACCGGTTTTTTGAAAATCGGCCCGTCGTAAACAAAAGTATGAAACTCGCCGTTCTCTCCGCAGGGGTCGCATGTGGCGGGCAGATCATTCAGCAGCGCTTCATCAAAATCACGTCCGCAGAACGACGGGTTAATTTGTTTGGGATCAATGCAGACTAAAATGGTTTTAAACCCGTCGCGAATAAATTCGCGCGCCAATGCTGTCGTATTTTTTCCCCAGACCGGATAAATTGCTTCCATGCCGACTTTGGCCAGATTTTTATCGCGGTAGGCGCGGATATCTTCCAGAAACAGATCACCGAACGCCATGCGGCGCACGCCGGCCGCTTTATGTTTTAACATCGCCGCCTCCATCTTTTGTTCATACAGCTCGTTGGAGCAGTGGGGAGGAATTCCGATTTTTTCCAGCGGCAGGCCGAGCGCTTCCGCTTGTTGTTCCAGCAGTGAGCAGCGGACGCCGTGCATGCTGATCCGGTCGTATTCGTCGGTCACGGTAGTCAGCAGCGCACGGACTTCCAGCGCCGGATTTTTTAAGACGGCCTGCAGTCCCAGCGAGCTGTCTTTGCCGCCGCTCCATCCAAACAAAATTGGCTCCCGCATGATTTCTATTTTCTCAGACTCGAAGTTAGTTCACAATAGAGACATGAAGAGCCTTCAGATTATCTGGGGTACTTTCATTACTGCCACATTCATCTATCTGTTTATGGCATTTTTCGTCGTTCATGATGCGGCCAGTCCTTCCGTTTCAGCTCAAACGATGACGCCCATATTCTTGTTTCTTTCTGTTGTTCTGACCGCAGTTATTTTCATGATAAAACAGTTGCGCTTGCTAAAAACTTATCAAGCTTATGTGCTCGTCCGGGTTGCATTGGCGGAAGCGATCGTGATTTATGGGTTAGTGGCACGATTTTTGGGAATGCCGAAAACGCTCTTTCTGCTGTTTTGGGCCTGGGGGCTGGTTTTGTTGTTATTTGTAGTTCGTCCGTCGGAAGCCGACCAGGACGACTACAAAAGGCTTACCGGCGCATAACGATTTCCGTAAACAAATCAAATAAATTGTGAACGAGGAGTTTACAAGCAATGGTTGAGATGGAAATTGTTTATGAAGGAAAACTCCGCTGCGAAGCGACGCACGGCCCATCGGGCGAGAAACTGAGAACCGACGCGCCCAAAGACAACAACGGGGAAGGCCGCTATTTTTCTCCGACCGACCTAGTGGCTGCGGCATTGGGCAGCTGCGTTTTAACCACGATGGCAATCGCCGCGCAGCGGCACGGCATTGACTTGGCCGGCACGCGCGCGCATGTCACCAAACAGATGCAGGACAAGCCGGTCCGTAAAATCGGTCAGCTGGAGCTGACGGTCACTTTTGCGCATTCTTTTCCAGAACCGCAGCGCGTGCTTTTGGAGAGTGCGGCGAAGGCATGCCCCGTGCACCAAAGTCTGGACGCCGGCATTGATAACCCCATTCATTTTGTGTATCCGGAAGGAACTTCCGCGTGAGCGCCGCACCCACTGCTTCCAGCGCAAAAATTATCGTCGTGGAAGATGAAAAATCAATCGCGCAGGTTATTTCTTATAATCTGGAAAAAGAAGGCTACCATGTCCGTTTGTTCAAAGATGGCGCTCAGGCCTGGCAGGAAATTCAAAAAGAAATTCCGGACCTGATCCTGCTCGACTGGATGGTGCCCGGCATGGACGGCCTCGAGATTTGCCGGCAGGTCCGCGCAAATCCGCGCACGGCGCATATCCCGGTGATTATGCTGACCGCGAAAACGCAGGAAACCGACAAAATCGTCGGGCTCGAAATGGGCGCCGACGATTATATTCCCAAACCGTTCAGTCCGCGCGAATTGACGGCGCGCGTGAAAGCGGTATTGCGCCGGTCAAAACCGGCTCACGCCGCGGCTGCTCTCTGGCGCTGCTGGAATATTGAAGCCGACTGGGAGCGTCGGATCGTGAAGATCAAAGGAAAACCGGTTGAGATGACCCGCAAAGAATTTGATCTGCTGCACGTATTGGCCGACGCGCATGGCCGCGTGCTTTCGCGCGACCGCCTGCTGGAGAAAGTCTGGGGGTATGATCAGGCCGAAGAAATTCAAAGCCGCACCGTTGATCTGCATGTCAGCCAACTGCGCCAGAAACTCGGTGCCGACGGAAAACGGATTTTAACGGTGACCGGTTCGGGCTACCGCCTTCAGATGCCAGACGAGGAATAGCAGGTGCTTTCCTTTATCCGCAAACGGCTGGCCTGGAAACTGACCTTTGGGTACCTGTTGGTTTGCAGCGCCGTTTTAATCGTCGTAGCGCCGCTGATTGTTCGCTTGTTGGGTATAACGCTGCTGCCGCCGGTGGGAACCGGCCTCGCTGTCATCTTAGTGCTGTTGGCCGGCCTTATTTTCTCACTGCGCGTTACGCGTCCGCTGCGCCGCATCACCGACGCCGCGCGAAAATTCTCCGGGGGCGATTTCGACGCGCGTGTCCGGCCGCGCGGCGAAGATGAAGTGGCTGAGCTGGCCAGAGCATTCAACCAGATGGCCGACCAGTTAAATGAAAAAATCCGCCAGGTTGAGACGGGCCGCAACCAGATTCAGGGAATTCTGGAAGGAATGATCGAAGGGGTGGTCGTGATCGGCCCCTCCGAAGAACTGTTGCTGATCAATTCAGCCGCGCGTGAGATTCTGTCGATTGAGCATCCGGTTAAGCCCGGTTCGCTGCTTTGCGAGGTGACGCGCGCTCCTGAAATTCAGGATCTGATCCGCGCCGTATCCGAAACAGGCCGGCCTCAGCTGAAAGAATTGACTGTTTACGCGCCGGTCGAACGGATTTTGCGCGCGCAGGCGGCGCCGTACGCGGCAGAATCAGGGCCGGGTGTTTTATTGGTGATGCATGAAATTACCGATATCAAACGGCTGGAGCAGCTGCGCAGGGAGTTCGTGGCCAATGTGTCGCATGAACTCAAAACACCGCTGGCGGCCATCCGCGGCTCGGTAGAAACATTGCTCGACGGCGCGCTGCAGGATCCGGCGCACAACCGCACATTCGTGAAAGCGATTGCCGAAGAATCGGTCCGACTCGACAGGCTCGTCGATGATCTGTTGACACTGGCACAGATTGAATCGCGCCAGGAACTGGTTCGCCACGAACCGATCCTCATCCAGACTTTTCTGGATCAGGAGTTGCAGCGCTACCTTGCCGTTGCGCAGCGGGCCCAGGTGACGCTGGAGTGGAGCGTGAATCCCACGTCGCTCTCGTTTCTGGCCGACCGGCGGCAGCTGGCGCAGGCGATCGGCAATTTGACGGATAACGCGATCAAATACAATCATCCGGAAGGAACCGTGCGAGTGCAGGCTTTTCGGCAGGGAACCGAAATCTGTTTCCGCGTGGATGATTCAGGCATCGGCATTCCGGAAGTAGATTTACCGCGCATCTTCGAGCGATTTTACCGCGTCGATAAAGACCGTTCCCGCGAGACCGGCGGCACCGGGCTGGGCCTGGCCATCGTCAAGCATGTGGCCGAATCGCACGGCGGTTCGGTGCAGGTGATCAGCCGCCCCGGCAGCGGCTCCTGTTTTATTCTGCGCTTTCCCTCTGCTTCCTAATTACAAAACCCTTACGAGATCCTCATTTTTTCCTGATGCGTTTCCGCTACTCTGAATGCAATCAAACAATCCAAGGAGAAAACAGCCGATGAGAGACGCTGAAAAGTTAATGCAGGAAATCCGGATGCAGTTGAATACGTTGCAGGCGTTGTCACGCTACCTGGAATCTCAGGAAAACTGGTCGGAAGAAGATATGACTTATTGCCGCAGTACCCTGCGGCGTGTGGCCCGGGAGTTGATTCATGTGAGCCGGGGGCCGTTGGGTGCGGCAGAGGTTTACAGGGTTCAAGTTCAGAAACAGAATCTTTAAAAGGAGGAAGGAAAAAACAATGCAGGTTATCAACAAAACAGTCGCAGCAGTCGCCATCGCCGCCGCTTTTTTTGCGTTGGTTCCATCGGCTTGGGCGTCGGATACGGACGCGTTATTGAACAAGCTGGTTGAGAAAAGAATCCTGACCGTTGAAGAAGCGCAGGAAGTCCGCAACGAAATGGCCGCGGATGCGAAGCCGCAGGCCGATGTCCGCGAAGTGGAAATCAAGGAAGTGGTCAAGAAGATGTCCGGCGGAAGCTGGCTGGACAAGGTCAAGTGGGGCGGTGATTTCCGCTTGCGCCATGAAACACAGATGAGACAGCCTGCGGTTAATCGAAACCGCGAACGGTTCCGGCTGCGGTTCGGATTCACGGCCAAGCCCTGGGATCCGCTGGAAGTCGGCGTTCGTTTAGCCAGCGGCGCTTCGGGCGACCCGCTCTCCACGAACCAGAGCTTTACGGCTACGTTCGACAAGAAGGCGATTTTCATCGACAAAGCCTACGCGAAATATACGCCTTTTATGGCCAGCACAACTCCGCTGTCCGGTTTGAGTATGACCGGTGGAAAAATGGAAAATCCATTTGTAACCACTCCGGAAGGAATCGTTTGGGACAGCGATGTGACTCCGGAAGGCGTTGCCATTCAATGGAAAGATCCGGATGCGCTTCCGATACTGCAGAAGTGGTTTGCGGTCAAGCCGTTTGTCAATGTCGGCGCTTTTCAGATTTCGGAACTCTCAGCCGATGAGGGGGATCCGTCCCTGTTTGGCTACCAGGGCGGCGTCGATATGGATTTACCGTGGGGAATCGGTTTTCAGCCTTCGGTGACCTATTATGATTTTGTCGGCATCAAAGGGATTGCCACGTCGAACGTGACGGGCGCTCCGGCCGGCAACTCCACATTGGCGCCGAGCAAGTTTGCGAATGATTATAACCTGGTCAGCACGCAGGGGAAGCTGACATTCCCGAATATTCTCGGACAGCCGGTCGCGTTGCTGGCCGATTATACCTATAACAATTTCAAAAATGTAAGTGCCGGCGCCACGGAAGATGCCGTGGATGATGGCGGGGCTTACACTTACGGCGCTGAAATCGGCAAGGTGACGGAAAAATTCGGCAGCTGGAAAGCGTTTTTCTTCCACAAGCGGGTTGAGCCGGATTCAACCTTCGGCGCTTTGACCGATTCCGATTTCGGCGGCGGCGGCACCAACCACAAGGGCTACGTCATGGGCCTGCAACTGGGGTTGAACAAATGGGCTACCGCTGGTGTTAAATATTTCCGCACGGATGAGATCGAAGGGGCGCAGAACAAGAACGATACCTTCCAGGCGGACTTAGTGCTGAAGTATTAATCAGCTTACAGGAACCTTACAGGCACATTACAAAAGAGAGACTCTGAACCGCTAGAGTGAACAGGAGAAAAGCGATGATCAAGAAACAAGCCTCGATAATGCTGATGACCGCGCTGATCGGGCTGGCCACGACGGCCGCCTGGGCGAAGATTCAGTTGATTAACGGAGCGGGCGCCACATTCCCATACCCGATCTATTCCAAGTGGTTTTCGGAATATGCCAAAGCCGAAGGGTCGGTCAACTTCAATTACCAGTCGATCGGCTCGGGCGGCGGCGTAAAACAGCTCTCGGCCGGTACCGTTGATTTCGGCGCGTCCGATGCGCCGATGACCGATCTGGAGATGCAGCAGGCCAAGGGGAAGGTGCTTCATTTCCCGAGTGTGATGGGCGGCGTGGTTCCTAGCTATAACCTGCCCGGCAATCCGAAGTTGAATTTCAGTCAGGCGGCGCTGGCCGGGATTTTTCTCGGCAAGATCGACCGGTGGAATCACGCTCTGCTGGCGAAGGATAACCCGGGCGTTACGCTGCCGGATGCTCCGATCGCGGTGGTTCACCGGTCCGACGGATCGGGTACTACCTATGTGTTCACCGACTTTCTCTCCAAGGCGAGCGCCGAGTGGAAAAGCCGGGTGGGTACCAATAAAGCGGTCAGCTGGCCCGTCGGGTTGGGCGGCAAAGGCAATGAAGGGGTGGCCGGTCTCGTAAAGCAGACGCCTAATTCGATCGGATACCTCGAGCTGGGCTACGCGCAGCACAATAATCTCGCGTTCGGCATGGTCCAGAATAAAGAAGGAAAGTTTGTCGATTGCAGCGCCGATACTGTTTCGAGCGCGGCCGCTTCAGCCAAAATTCCGGCTGATTTCCGCGTTTCAATCACGAACGCTCCCGGCGCTGACAGCTATCCGATTTCCACCTTCACCTGGATATTGGTTTATCAGAAGCAGGAAAATCAAGTAACCGGAGAAGCGTTGGTCTCGTTTTTGAAATGGATGCTCAGTGAAGGACAGAAATTCGCCGAGCCGTTGGGCTACGCTCCGCTTCCGGCCGAAGTTGTCCGAATGGAGGAGGATGCGCTCAAGCAGATCCAGATCGGGTAACTGGGGCGATCGCTTATTCGGCGGTGCCAGCCTCGGATTCGCCCTCCTGATCCTTGTTCTGGTCGCCGTGCTCGTCGGAGAGCTGGCCTGGAATTCCAGGCTGGCTCTCCGCGCTTTTGGCCCGGCATTTCTCTGGTCGCAGAACTGGGACCCGGTACAGGAACTGTTCGGCGCGCTTCCATTTATCTACGGCACGCTGGCTACGTCGGTTGTCGCGCTGCTGATTTCAATTCCGCTGGGTCTTGGAACGGCGATTTTTCTGGTTGAGCTGGCCCCGCCGCGCGTCTCAGAAACTATCAGTTTTCTCGTCGAGCTGCTGGCTGCGATCCCCAGCGTGATCTACGGGCTGGTCGGGTTGTTCGTCGTGGTTCCGTGGGTTCGCACCGCTTTTTGTCCGTCGGTATCGGCGGCGCTGGGCTGGATCCCGATCTTTCAGGCCAGTCCTTATGGCGTGGGAATTTTTACAGCAGGCATTATTCTGGCTGTGATGATCGTTCCGTTTATTACTACGGTTTCGCGCGAGGTTCTGCTGATGGTTCCTCGTTCTCAGCGGGAAGCGGCGCTGGCGCTGGGCGCCACCCATTGGGAAATGGTCTCGACCGCTATCCTGCCGTATGCGCGGTCCGGAATCGCCGGGTCGATTTTTCTGGCATTGGCCCGCGCGCTGGGCGAAACGATGGCCGTCACGATGGTGATCGGCAACCGCCCTGAAATCCGCGCCTCGCTCTTTGAGCCGGGCTACACGATGGCCGCGGTGCTGGCCAATGAATTTTCAGAGGCGACCTCCGATTTGCATCTGCACGCGCTGATTGAAATCGGGCTGGTTTTGTTCGTCATCACGATTATCGTCAACGGACTGGCCCGTTTGCTGTTGCTTAAATTAGGCCGGACCACCGAAGGACGATCTTAAAATGAAAAGCGATTCAATGACGCTTCGCCGGTGGGTCAACCGTGTAGCGTTGACATTGACCGGTCTCTGCGCGCTCGTGACCGTTTCAACGCTCTTTTTTCTGTTGGGCTATATCACGCTCAATGGGATCGGAGCGATCAACTGGGAATTTCTCACGCAGCTGCCCAAGCCCGTCGGCGAGACCGGCGGAGGGATGGCCAACGCCATTGTCGGAACCGCCAAGCTGCTGGGGCTTGCCAGCCTGATCGGAGTTCCGATCGGATTTTTTGGCGGCATCTATCTGTCCGAATACGGCCACGGCCGATTGGCGTTCTGGGTGCGGTACGCGTCGGATGTGCTTAATGGCGTCCCGTCGATCGTGATCGGTATTTTTGCTTATATTTTGATTGTGCTTCCGATGAAAGGTTTTTCAACGCTGGCCGGCGGATTCGCGCTGGGAATCATGATGATTCCGATCGCGGTCCGGACCACTGAAGAATTTTTGCGGCTCATTCCCGCTTCCGTTCGTGAAGCGTCTTACGCACTGGGGGTTCGTCAATGGAAAACAACAGTCTTTGTCGTGATTCCGGCCGCCGCGCGCGGTCTGATGACCGGAATTCTGCTCGACCTGGCACGCGTGGCTGGGGAGACGGCGCCGCTGTTATTCACGGCGTTGAACAACCGGATCTGGAGCCATGGGTGGACGGAACCAACCTCGTCGCTTCCGGTGATGATTTACACCTACGCGATCTCTCCCTACGAAGACTGGCACCGCCAGGCCTGGGCGGCGGCGCTGGTGTTGATGTTGCTCGTGTTGGTAGTCAACGGCGGCGCGAGGATTCTTCTGCCGCGCCGGAGGGAAACGGCATGAGCACTCCTTCTGAACCGGTGATGCCGCCGCGGATTACGCCTCCCGCAGAAGAACCCAGGGTTGAAGGCGCCGCATTGGCGGTGGAGAAACTCAACGCCTGGTTTGGTTCCAATCATGTCGTCAAGGATATTTCAATTTCGTTTCCAAAACATCATGTGACCGCGTTGATCGGGCCGTCCGGCTGCGGTAAATCGACCTTCATCCGCTGTTTGAACCGGATGCACGAAGTGGTGCCCGGCGCGCGCGTCAGCGGATCGGTTTTGCTCGAGGGAGACAACATCTATGCCGAGGGGGTTGACCCAGTCCGGATTCGCCGGCGTATCGGCATGGTATTCCAGAAACCGAACCCGTTTCCGACGATGTCGATCTACGACAATGTCGCGGCGGGCCTGCGCTTAAATGGCACGAACCGCGTCTCCGTGCTCGATGCCGCCGTCGAGGAAGGTCTGCATCTTGCCGCGCTCTGGGATGAAGTGAAAGACAAACTGCGCGCACCCGGCACCAGCCTTTCAGGCGGGCAGCAGCAGCGGTTGTGCATCGCCCGCGCGCTGGCCGTCAAACCGGAAATCCTGCTGATGGACGAGCCTTGTTCAGCGCTCGATCCGATCGCTACCGGAAAGATTGAAGAATTGATTTATCAGCTGCGCGAACGCTACACTGTGGGTATCGTCACGCACAACATGCAGCAGGCGGCGCGCGTTTCTTCGTTTACCGGATTTCTTTTAATGGGGGAACTGGTGGAGTTTGGGGCGACCGGCAAGATTTTCACGAACCCGAAAGATTCCCGCACGGAAGCGTACATTACCGGGAGGTTTGGTTAAAATGCAGCGACATTTCGACGAAGAACTCAAGCAGCTGCGCGACCGCCTGCTGGCAATGGGCGGCGCGTCCGAACAGATCGTCGGCAAAGCGGTCAAAGCGCTCGTGGAGCGGAACCTCGCGTTGGCGCAGGAAGTTTTGCGCGAAGACACGGCCATCAATCAGATGGAGGTGGAAATTGAGGACCTTTGCCTTAATTTGATGGCGCGTTATCAGCCCGAGGCGAAAGATTTGCGCACGGTCGCGATGATCTTTAAAATCGTCAACGATCTGGAGCGGGTGGGTGATCAGGCCGTCAATATCGCCGAGCGGACCGTTGATCTTCTCAAAGAACCGCTGTTGAAGCCGCTGATCGATATTCCGCGCATGGCGGCGCTGGCCCAGCAGATGCTCAAAGACGCGCTCGACGCATTTGTGAACCATAACACGGAAATGGCCCGCGATGTTTGCCGGCGCGACGAGCAGGTCGATCATCTCAATGATCAGATCTACAAGGAGTTGCTGGTTTTTATGACTCAGGATCCCAAAACAATCATCCGCGCGATGGATCTGATTCTGGTCGGCCGGCATCTGGAGCGGGTGGCCGATCACGCGACGAACATCGCCGAAGATGTTTATTACCTCGTCAAAGGAACTACGATCAAACATCGCCTGGCTGGCAACTGACAGGGATTGGATGTTTGAATTATTCAAGAAAAAAAATTTTACGCTGCTCTGGTGGGGACAGCTCTGCTCGCAATTCGGCGACCGCCTGATTCAGATGATTCTCGTCGGGCTTGTGGCAGCGCACGCGTCCGGTTCCAGCCTCACGCTGGCCAAAGTGCTGGCATTTACCTCGCTGCCGGCCTTGATCGTCAGTCCGATCGCCGGCGCCTATGTCGACCGCTGGAACCGAAAACGGACCATGATCATCTGCGATTTAATCCGCTCCGGCCTCATTTTACTGCTTCCGTTCTTGGCTGCCTGGCCGAATCATCTGTTCCTCTATATGAATGTGTTCGGCTTGTTTGCCGTGGCCAGTTTTTTTGTGCCGGCCCGGCTGGCGATCATTCCCGATTTAGTTGAGCAGTCACAGTTGGCCACAGCCAATGCGGTCTTTACCACTTCGGGCATGGTCGGCGGCGCGCTCACGCTGTTGATTGGCGCGTTGCTGGTGGAATGGTTCGGGACCGCGAAATCCTGCTGGGTTAACTCGGCTGCCTATACCGCCTCAGCGCTGCTGATTCTTCCGATCCGTTCATCGTCCGGTTTTCTGGTACCTGCCGCCGAAGCTCCGCTTAAAATTATGGAGGAAGTTTGGGAAGGGGTGAACCAGCTCTGGCGGCATGACAACACGCGCCGCGTCGTCGGGCTGCTGGCCATTTTAACAGCGGGCGGCGGTTCCGCCATGGTGGTTGGAACCATTTTGGTGCAGCGTTGTCTGGGAACAATTACCAAAGACCTTGGATTTTTAAGTTTATGGCTGGGCATCGGCATGTTTCTGGGTACCGTCATTTATGGACGATGGGGTGCCAGGCATACCCGCCGCGTCGTGCTGGGATTTTCGTTTGTGGGGGCCGGTCTTTCGCTGGCTGCGTTTATGGGAGCCATTGCGTTGTTGCGTTCAGGCGCTGCGGCATCGGTGGCAGCACTCGGTATGGGCATCTGCGTCGGACCGGCCGGTGTGTTGGCCAACACGCTGGTGCATGAAGCGCATCCCGAGCGTATGCACGGCCGCATTTTCAGCAGCCTGGGTATCGTCGTGAATATTTCGTTTATCAGCTCGATGCTTAGCGCCGGCTGGATCGCCGAACGGTTCGGCGACCTCTGGATGTTGTCGGGCGTGGCGGCCGTTTTTGCCTTCTGCGGGCTGGCTTTGATATACTATAAGGAACGGTAAGAGGAGATTTTCAAATGGGAAACGCTACAGTTGCAATCAAAGATGATGTCGCTTTTGAAACGCTGTTAAAAGGACCGGCTCCCGCGCTGATCGATTTCTGGGCCGAGTGGTGCGCGCCCTGCCGCGCGCTGGCGCCCGCATTGGATGAACTGGCGCAGAAATACACCGGAAAATTCGTTGTGGCCAAGGTCAATGTGGACGAGTACCAGGACTTAGCCGCCAAGTTCGGGATTATGAACATCCCGACGATGATCTTTTTCAAGAACGGTCAGGAAGTCGACCGCGCCGTAGGGTTGCAGCAAAAGGCGCAGCTCGACGCGAAGATCCAGAATTTAATCGGCTAGTTGAGAACAGTTCTTCGGCATTGAAAAAAACCGCGACCAAAAAAAAGATTCTCTCGGTCGCGGTTTTTTGTTCCGGGCAGGGGACCAACCTGCAGGCCATTCTCGACGCCTGCCGCCGCGGGAAAATTTCAGCGCGAGTGGTGGTTGTAATTGTCGATAATGCCAGCGCCCTTGCCATTTCGCGCGCGCAAAAAGCCGGCGTGCCGGTTGTCTTTGTCGACCCGGCACAGTGTCCCTCGCGCGCGCAATACGGCAAAGTTTTGGCGGCCGCCACGGCGCGGTTTAAACCGGACTTGATCGCGCTGGCCGGGTTCATGCGGATTTTATCGCCCAGTTTCGTGCGCCGGTATAAAGGAAAGATCATCAATATCCACCCGGCGTTGTTGCCGGCGTTTCCCGGCGCGCACGCGGTCCGCGACGCGCTGGCCGCCGGCGTAAAAACAACCGGCGTTACGGTCCATTTCGTCGACGAGCAGGTCGATCATGGTCCAGTGATCGCACAGAGGCCGATTCCGGTAAAACGGTCCGACACCGAAGAAACCCTTTTGCGGCGTCTGCACCGCGCCGAGCACCAATTGTATCCGGAAGTCATCCAGCAAATTGCTAGAACCGGTTCTAACAAACGCGTAAGGAGCAAATAGGAAAAGCAATGGCATTTAAAGCAACCATCCAGAAAATTATCGCGCGCGAAATCCTTGATTCCCGCGGTTTTCCGACCGTTGAAGCCGATGTTTATTTGAAGGAAGGCGGCTTTGGCCGCGCGGCCGTTCCGAGCGGTGCTTCCACCGGAAAATTCGAAGCGTGGGAACTGCGCGACGGCGACAAGAAACGATTCCACGGCAAGGGTGTTCAGAAAGCGGTCAAGGCGGTCAATTCTGTGATCGCCCCTCGCTTGAAAGGCGCCAACGCATTTGATCAGCGTGCGCTCGATGAGAAAATGATCGCGCTCGATGGCACGCCCAACAAGCAGCGGCTCGGCGCCAATGCGATTTTGGCCGTTTCAATGGCGGTTGCGCGGGCCGGCGCCTGTCAGCAGGGCCAGCCGCTGTACCGCTACCTGGGCGGTTCCAAGGCGGTGGTGCTTCCGGTTCCGTTGATGAACATCGTCAACGGCGGTCTGCATGCCGATAACGGCCTCGATCTGCAGGAGTTCATGATCATGCCGGTCGGCGCCCGTAAATTTTCGGAAGCGCTGCGGATTGGCTGCGAAGTATTCCAAACGCTCAAATCAATTTTAAAGTCACAGCATTTGGCAACATCTGTCGGCGACGAGGGCGGGTTTGCTCCGCACCTGGGCTCCAACGAAGCGGCGCTCAAGCTGATCATGCAGGCGATTGAAAAAGCCGGCTACAAACCGGGCCGCGATGTCTTGATTGCGCTCGATGTTGCTTCCAGCACTTTCGGCGATGAGAACGGCTACACGCTGAAAGCCGAAAAAATGAAAAAAGCGTCCGCCGCGAAAGTGACCGATCTTTACAAGCGGTGGATCTCCAAATACCCGATTGTGTCGATTGAAGACGGCCTGGGTGAAGAAGACCATGCCGGCTGGAAACTGCTCACGCAGCGGCTCGGTAAAAAAACGCAGTTGGTCGGCGACGATCTGTTCGTCACCAACACGCAGCGTTTGAAGGATGGCATTCGCGATGGTTTGGGCAACGCCATTTTAATCAAGGTCAATCAGATCGGTTCGCTGACTGAAACGCTGGCCTGCATCCGTACCGCGCAGAAAGCCGGTTACGGCACGATCATTTCGCACCGCTCCGGCGAAACCGAAGACACCACGATCGCGCATCTGGCGGTGGCCGTCAACGCGGGGCAGATCAAAACCGGATCTCTTTCGCGCAGTGAGCGCGTCGCCAAATACAACGAGCTGTTGCGCATCGAGCAGGAGCTGGGCAAGCGGGCCGTCTACGCCGGGAGTCAATGGACCCGAAAAAGAAATTAATTTACGCGATTGCCGCCGGCGCCGGATTAATCATCCTGTTCGGCCCGGCGTTTTTGCGCTGGTCGGAACTCAATGCCAGGCAGGAGCAGTTGGAAGCCGAGATCGGTTACCTGCGCCGCGAAAACATGCGGTTGTATCAGGAAGCCAAGCGGCTGCGCGAAGACCCCACCTACGCCGAGGCGGTTGTCCGGCGCGAACTCGGCTATGTGCGCCCCGGAGAAACCAAAGTCCAGTTTAAAGAACAGGTTCCCGGCGTTTCCGACGACAAGAAAAATTCCTCCGGCAATTGATTTCCAACCCATCGATCTGTTTCGCGTGATACAATAGCTCTTAACTGCGGGGTAGAGCAGTCTGGTAGCTCGTCAGGCTCATAACCTGAAGGTCGTTGGTTCAAATCCAACCCCCGCTACCAATTTTCACAAGGGCGCAGCTTATTTAACGCTGCGCCCTTTCTTTTTCGGAGTTGTTAGCGGTAGGATAGTCTTAAATATTTTTGTTCAAATATAAGATTTTATTAGGTATACTTACCTTATATCGATGAAACACCAATCCCCCCAACCTATAACGGGTCGTCTTTGGGCGCTTATTTTGGTCATTGCGCTTGCTTTGCCAAATCCTGCCCTCGCTCTGCGCCCTACAGGCCTTGAAGAAAGCTCCTCTAAAAACAAAAGTAATTTTCTTAGTCAATTAGCCGCTTCTTCTGCCGGGCAGGAAGAAAGAACCCATCTCCTTGAGCTGGGGGATTCGCAATCTATTTACGATCGAATGGTCGACATCGCTCAAATAGTTGTCGGCTCAAGCATATTTGATCAAGATGCTGTGACAGAGTTTCTTCTAGGCGACGAGCCACCTGTTGTAATTCTTGCTTTAGATAAAGTAAAGGTTTTTTATGCTCCTGGAGATTCCCTCGACCAAAATCAAAGTGGTAACGATATTTTAATTGTATGGGAGCAGGGTTCATTTGACGAGAGAGAGATTGCACAATATTTCCGCACTATTGGTGCAGATGATCCGTCGCTGCTTCCTTCAGTAGAAGGAGCTATAGATTTCAGTTTTAATTTTTCCAGCGGGATGCCAGCCGGGAGCCTGACAGACATTCGGGTTGCCGAAGTGATACATCATTTAGACACGGGCGGCGATATAACGCTTAGAATTAAGTATTCAAAAGTGGCTGAAATCGCCGAGCGTCTCCCAGTCGTTTTGGCATTGGCAGCGCGGTTTATCAAAAAAGGCTATAATCCTTTCTCCGCCGGGCAGGAGGAGAAAACACAGCTACCCTTTAATCGAAGAACGGCTCTTCGAACCTTTGGGGTATTGTTGGGATTGCCGTTCTTGTCGGAATTTACGATTGCACAAAACTCAGTTAGTCCGCCCAAAATATTAACAACGCTGCAACTGCCGCCGGTGCCACTGCCCAATAGTTTGATGGCTCAAAAAGCCGTTCGTCTTGCCACGAAAACCGACAGTACCTTTAAGGATAATTCCGGCGCCAAACTCTGGGTTGCTGGTTGGCCGGGAGACTCTGTTCAACCGAAACCGGTCATCATTCCAAAGGGTGTCAATTTGGTGGGCGAGGGTGATGCCGCTCAGGTTCTTGAAGGGAACCTAACCATAGGATCCGGTTCCATTGTCGCCAATATGACGATTCGCGGCGATGTTACGCTTACCGGCGGCGCGCAATTACTAAACTCGGTTGTCCAGGGCCGCGTGATTCTGGCCGGCGATGCCAATCAGGTTCGGGGGAACCGTATTTTTGGAAATACACTCTACCGTGAAAATGGGAAATTGCAGTATTCGCTCGGTCCTGCCGGCCCGCTGGTTCGTATTGGCACAAAAGAAGTCGCGTCCAACGGCAATGTTTTGGAAGGTAACAGTATTATTGCCGGTGTCCCTCCCGCTGAAATCGGATACCACCCTACCGCTTATCTGAAGAAACAATTTCCCAACGATGAACAACCGCAAACAAGTATGGGCAGATCAAGAAAACTCGAATTGTCTGCGGTCCATGTCGTCCAGGGAGCTCAAAATAAACTTCGGTATAACACAATCGTTTCATTGGAGAGCGATGCTCCCGCTGTTTTGGTAGGCGCGTGGCGCGAATATGTTTTGCCGGATAGGGGTAAAGTTATTGGATCGGTGACGCTTGAAAACAATGTCGCCATCAATATCGGAAAACTTGATCCCGACAGAATAAGACCTATTGTGGCGGATCGAGAGGTAGTTTCCGGCGGGAATAATCTAATGATCTCGGAGCAGTTCATTCACACTCAAGCTAAAGTAACTGATTCGGACCGCGCCTACGGCATCGCCGCGGGTCCGACGATAGAGTTCAGGCCGGAACGGGAGATGTTGTTTGAGCGCGCGAACGGAGCACCCAAGAAAAGCTCCTTCGACCTGATCGGTACGCAGCCAGGCACTTACCGATTAAGGAAAGAATTCTTTGATCAGAATACTCCATTCGGAAAATTTCCCGAGATAGGCGTATTCCGTCAATCGAGCGACCAGCAGGCCGGGCAGGAGGAGAAGACAACACCCAAACCCAACATGAATTTGGCAGGGCCGGCCGGTCTGCGCCCTCAGTTCGATAAAATCAGTGCGCTGCAAGGACTCTCACCAGCCAGAAAAGACCAATTGGCACAGGCAATCGCCAGCGAAAGACCTTTCTCCGGTTATAAAGATTCCGCCGATTTGGTTGCCCGCATGAGGGGGCAAGTTTCCGGTGTCAACACCACCCAGTTGCAGGCGATAGGAAATCATTTCCAGCCGGGCATGTCCAGACGCGGCTTGCTTGCGATTGCTTTTGGAGTGACATTGCTGGCAGCAGTTCCTGTAGCCCTATGGCTTTTCCAGCCTGCGACGGCACCGGAGGGACATATTGTCTGGGTTTTCGAACCACATGGAGCAAATGATCTGGGAGTTGTTTTCGCCGAATTGCGCGCCGCCGCCAAAAGCGGACAGAAAACCATCTATATTCGGGAATCTGTCCCTTTCGCCAACTTTTCACAACTCAACGCAGAGGCTCCAAAACTTGCCCAACAATTGAAGCCTGAGACCATCGACCCTCTGCTCGCGTTGTATGAACAAAATGGAGAAGAGGGGCTTCTAAAAGAATCGGCGCTTGCCCGGGAAATAAAAACTCTTTACGAAGAACGGCAAAAAGATGCAGACATAGAGATTCCGCAGCTTCGTTCCGATCCATCGGTTCTCAAGGATCCGCCGCCCGGCCTGGATCAGAATATTCTTTTAGAAGCACAGTTGCTGGTCGATTATCCCAACATTGAAGTCCGGAACGAAAAAGCTTCATTTATTGCTTATCTTTATCACATCCGATCAGAATGGACGAACGAACTGGCTGGCCGGGCTCTTTTTGGCGATAACGACCGCGATGCCTATTTCCGTTTCATGATGGATTCCTTCCGCTACGAGGCGCTTAATATTGAGCTGCGTGACCGGCCCTTTGCCTCTTTCGTTGAATCGATTCTTCGGGAAAACCCAGGTGCCACTGTTGTTGTACAGCGCGGTCTTTATCATGTTGTATCTGAATACGGTATCGATTACGATACGCTGAAATTCCGTTCCATAGAACGAAGGGTAGAAATAGATGACTCTATTACCAAGATAGCGTTTTTTTACCACGAACAGTTTCTAAGAGGAGAGTCGGTTCCTGTTTCGGATAAAATGCGCCGGAGTATGCTGGAAAATTTTATCGGTGATTCAGTGACGCGATTGTTGCAGGAAGAAACATCATCGGCCATTGCTTTTCGGGAAGCGGCTTCAATTACCGGAGCGTTGTCAGATCAAGAGCTGGACGAACTCATCAAATTCCTTGGGGAAGATTTTGTAGCTTTTCGAGAAAACCAGAAGACGGCTTTCTTTGGAGCCTGGAATAGTCAAAGAGATTTAACGACACTGCAATGGCTGCAGACGCATCAAAAAATATCTGCCGCTAATTTCGAAATACTTCGTCCTGCAATCAATCGTCGAGTAAACGCCGGGCAGGAAGAATTGGGCACGGTGGTTATCGACCAGCACCAAAAACCTATTTCGGCGGTGGCGATCAGCTCGGACGGAAAAACAATTGCCTCTGGAGATAGTGCCGGCCGGTTGATCATCAAGCAGGTGGAAGGAGCACCGGAACCGATCATCGTTAATACGGGAAATGTAATTACCGACCTGGTTTTTGATACCAGCGGCGGAAAAATTGCCGTGGGATATGTCAACGGAGCCATTGCATTTTACGATCCGCAAACCGGAAAGACATTTCCAGAAGATGTCGCTCAACCGACTGAGCTGGGTTCTTTGATCTGGGATATGGCGTTCCACAGAGAAGGTCATCTTACCGCGATTTCTCATCCAGGACTTATTCATTCGATTGATCCTGAAACGGGTGATATCGACCGTCTCTTTGAAGGACTTGTTAAATTCTCAACAACTCCCGGAATTGTTCGTATGGCCGTTGCTTTCCCGAACAACGAAAGCAGTCCCAAGTTCGCGATTTCTGGTGATTCTGAAGTAAGGGTTATTGAAGAAGGTTTATCGCCCCGCGAGATCGACAGGTTTGAGGCGCCGGGTCATGTAATTCAGCAATTGGCGATTGATCCGACCGGGCAATATCTGGTGGCTTCCAATCTGGAAGACAACGACGACGAAAACTGGATTCAACTGAGAGACATTAACGCGCATGCTTCTATAACATTGAACGGTGTTCATCGGCAGAGAGCGAATGCAATAGCCTTTTCTCCCGATGGAAAAATGCTGGTTTCTGCGGGTAAAGACGGCCAGTTGGTTTTTTGGGAAGTTCCTTCAGGCCGCGTGATCAAAATCGTTTCGCTCGACCCGATGGAGGGCAAAATTCAGCCTGTACCTAAAAGAGGAGATCCGTCGTATGTAAGCTCTGTTATTTTTCATAATGTAGTTTTTACGCCCAACGGCCACTCGGTGCTGGTTGCCGTTGAAGATCAGCGCAGTAAGCAGCAGACCGTCCGGCAATTTTCCGTTCCCGCCGCCGGGCAGGAAAAAGATTTGCCGCTGGATATCCGGCAATGGGATATTGATCAAGCAGATGTGAATGGCAAACCAATCGAAGAGTTAGCTCTTGTGAAATTACCGCCGGAGGGCCTTCGCTTGCCGCACGCGGCCATTCCAAACGAAGGGGTCCAAATTTATTTAGGGATTGCGGGGGTTCATCTTTCTCCGGAACCGGCTCCATGGTGGAGTGGTTTTCTTTTTTTGAAATCGGCCGCAAAGTCTCTGCGACTGACACAGACGGTGGCGCACAGCGACAAAGGCAAGATTCTCCGGCAGGGTGGAACGCCCATTCTGCTTGGCCTAGATCCGCAACAAGGAGCTTCATCACAATACGCGGCGGGGCCTTTTGACCCGTATCTTGTTTCGGTCGCTGGAGTTTCCAGGGCACACCTGCTTATTCGCTGGGATACGAATGGGGATATTGTTTTCAAGGACCTCAATTCCAGAAATGGCACCTGGATTGATCGACAAGCCGCAGAACAGATCAAAGTGGGTTCACTGGCGATTCCATTTGTTAGCGCCGGGCAGGAGGAGGGAATCACGGTTGCTTTTCCGGAATCGGTATTGCAGGATGCGCAAAGACAGGGCGTTACTGTTTTTGATGCCGAGCAATTGGCAGGCTACGGTATTCCGGGCGCGCATGGAATATTAATTGCCGACTCAGCAAACAGCAAGAGTTCTTCTGGGAAAATTTACGCGGACAATGAATTAGAAAACAGAGCCGCAGAAAGAGTATTCACTTGGGTGCTCGCCGGTGATAACGCAGTCGATATTATAGAGACTGCTGAAATTAATTCGGCAGCGGCCGGAGATTTAATTATTTTACGCCCGGAAACAGGTTTGGATAACGATCGAATTAAACAACTTTTGGAAGCGCAATGGATTAATCCTTCCGTTCGGGTCGTTGTTGGGGACGCTTCCGTTGTGAATGGGCTTTCCGTGAATGCGTTTCGTTTGCTGGCAGGGGGACTTGATTTGCCGCCGGTGGTATTCCTCAACACAACGGTTCGCTTGAATGATGAAGCTGGCAATACTTACACGCTGATCCTGATGGCGTAATACAATAGCAGTATGAGAATCGCGAAAGCGCTGGCCTTAGCCGGCATCGAATCCCGCCGGAAAGCGGAAGCTTATGTTTTGGAAGGGGCCATTACCGTCAACGGCAAGGTTGTCAAAGACCTGGGCCGGCAGGTGGAACCTGACACAGACAAAATCACCTTTCGCGGCAAGCCGGTGGTTTTCCAGAAAAAAGTTTATTACCTGCTGAACAAACCGGCCGGCTATACGACGACTGTTTCCGATCCGCATGCCTCAAAAACCGTGATGGAACTGCTGCCGTCGGAATTTAATCTGTTCCGGCTGTTTCCGGTCGGCCGGCTGGACCGCGAGTCGACGGGGTTGTTGCTGATGACCAACGACGGCGATTTGGCGCAGAAACTGACGCACCCGCGCTACGGAGTCGGCAAGCGGTACGAAGTGACCGTCGACAAATCGCTGGAAACCGGTATTCTCAAACGGCTGATGCGCGGGGTGGAGCTGGCAGAAGGGCTCGCGAAAGCCGAACAGATTGAAGTGCTCTCCAATACGAAGGTGCGTTTGCTGCTCCGCGAAGGAAAAAAGCGCGAAATCCGCCGCATGTTCGAACAAAACGGTTATATTGTAAAAACATTGTGCCGCATCGAATTTGGCCCCCTGAAACTGGAACAATTAGCTGCCGGCAGCGGGCGGGTATTGACCGCTCAGGAACTGGACCGGCTCCGAAAAACCTCTCCGGCTTCCTAGACAGGCCTTTTTCCCTTTGTTTCAGAACGATAATTTGTTATCTTGATAAAATACGGTTTGCTCCGGAAATTTATCCGTTGGGCGGTTAGAAAGCACTTTGCGCCCGTAGCTCAACTGGATAGAGTGACAGGCTTCGAACCTGGAGGTTGGGGGTTCAAATCCCTCCGGGCGCGGGCTTTATCGGGCCGTTAGCTCAGCTGGTAGAGCAGGGGACTCTTAATCCCAAGGTCATAGGTTCGATCCCTATACGGCCCACCATTATTATCAATGTTCTTTGTTAAACAGCTGGGCATGTGGCGGAATTGGCAGACGCGCAGGATTTAGGATCCTGTCCCGTAAGGGGTGGGGGTTCAACTCCCTCCTTGCCCACGGGCAGTCTTAAAAATTTAAAGTAGTTTATCGCGGGAGTAACTCAGCGGTAGAGTGCAACCTTGCCAAGGTTGAGGTCGAGGGTTCGAATCCCTTCTCCCGCTCCACTTTTTTCGTCGGGAAGTTCGGCTATTTTTTCAGTAATTTGGAGGGGCTCACAGTCGTGAAAATCACCGATTTTTTGCGGGAAAGCGCGATATCCGTCGAATTGCAGGCCAAGAACAAGCAGGCCGTCATCAGCGAATTAGTCCATTTGCTGGTAAAGTCCGGCGACATTAAAGCTGCGGAAGAGGAAAAGATCGTGGCCGTACTTCTGGCGCGCGAATCGCTCGGGTCCACCGGCATCGGTCAGGGCGTTGGTATTCCGCACGGAAAAACCAACATGGTCAAACAGCTGGTCGCGGCGTTCGGCATTTCACGGCAGGGAGTGAATTTTGACGCGCTGGATGGAGAACCCGCTCATATCTTTTTCCTTTTGATCGCGCCTGAAGATTCCGCCGGTCCTCATCTGAAAGCGCTCGCCCGTATTTCCCGTCTTTTGAAAGACCGTTATTTCCGTGAAAGTCTCAAAGAGTCCAAAGAAGAAAAACAGGTGATTCGGATCATCCAGCAGGAGGATCAGAAGAGCCTGTGAGTTCTCCGGTGGTCCGGAGCCCGTCTCTATTTTTGGAATCGAAGATGGATCTCAGCGCTTTTTTAGACGGCGCGCATCCGCTTAAACGAAAGGAATCCCGGCTCGTGATGGAAAAATCCGTCGCGTTGAACAAGGAAATCGAATTAATCCAAGCCGGCTCCGCTTTTCGCATTGGTTATCAGATTTTTAATCAATTGAAGAAACCGGTTCGCTTCATTTTTTCCTGCCAGTGGATCGTTTCGTTTAAAGACGCTCAGGTGAACCGTTCCGGCGAGGCCGGCCCGCTGCGGCGTTTTTCCGTCTTGGATCCGGCGGAGCGCCTCGAAGCGGTCTGGGCGTTTTCCCGCGCGGCCCGCATCGCTTTTTCGCCGCTTGAAAAAAAATCGGGCGAGCGCCGCATTTACCAGGGCGCCGTCATTCGCGGGTTTTGGCCTGTGACGCTCGCAGCGTCGGGCCGGTGGAAACTGAATTATGAATTGAAAGTAGGGCAGCCCTGTGGCGGTCTCTAAATCTGAACCGGGTTCCGAAAATAATTCCGAAGCAGCCTCCTGGAAGGATTTTCCCGAGATCCGGAAAACATTCCGCATTCAAAGCCGTCAAGGACTGCACGCGCGGCCCGCGGCCGTTTTCGCGCAGGTGGCCACCCGTTTTAAATGCACGATCCGCGTGTGCAAAGGCAAACTGGCCGTGGATGCCCGTTCGATCATGGGTTTGCTGACGCTTTCAGCGTCGCGCGGATCGATGCTCGATGTCTCCGCGCAGGGGCCGGATGCCGAAGAAGCGCTGCGCGTTTTGGAACAGATCATCTGCCGGGCCGACCTGCCGGCGATCGTCACCGTCGCCAAGCCCGATGGCTCGACCCCGCCGCCAAAGTAAACCGGCGGCTCCTTCCGCCGAACCCAGCTCCGCCAAGGTTCAGCCGGTCTCGCTGAAAGGGATCCCGGCTTCACCCGGCATTGCGATCGGCCACGCGTTTATTATGGACGGACAGCAATCTCCCATTGCCAAAGAATTTATTTCTCCCGAAGAAATTTCTCTGCAGATTAACCGTTTTGAAGAAGGACTTTCGCGGACCCGTCAGGAAATCGTCGGTGTTCAGAAAAAAATCGAACAGGAATTGGGCGGTGACCAGGCCGAAATTTTCAACGCGCACCTGATGGTGTTGGAAGACCGCACGTTTATTGAAGAGGTGATTGAACGGATCAAAAATGAGCACCTCTGCTGTGAGTATGTCGTTTCCAGTGTATTGAGAAAATACATCGAGGCGTTCAGCCATATTGAAGACGAATACATGCGCGAACGAACCGCCGATGTCGAGGATGTCGGCAACCGCATTTTGCGCCATTTGACCGGCGCGCGGCGCCAGTCTCCGGCGGAACTTCAAAAGCCGGTGATTGTGGTGTCATTCGATCTTTCGCCTTCGGACACGGCCGCGATGGATCGCGATCATGTGCTGGGGTTTGTCACGACGATCGGCGGGCCGACTTCGCATACGGCGATCATGGCAAAATCGCTCGAAATTCCGGCTGTTGTCGGCGTGGACACCGCCACCGACCGGATCCGGTCCGATGATTTGCTGATCGTCGACGGTACCAGCGGCCGGATCATTATTAATCCGGAACCGAGCACGCTGGACCATTACCGCGAACTGCGCGAGAAACTGCGCACGCTTGATGAAACGCTGCTGCGCTCGCGCCATCTGCCGGCCGAAACACCCGACGGCCAGCGCGTCCAGTTGTGCGCCAACATTGAACAGCCGGGCGAGGTGGCCTCGGTGATGGCGCACGGCGCCGACGGCATCGGCCTTTACCGCACCGAATTTTTTTATCTCAACCGCAAAGATCTTCCGACGGAAGACGAGCAGTACGAAGCGTACAAGCAGGTAGCCGGCGCGATGGCGCCGCACCCGGTGACGATCCGCTCGATCGACATGGGCGGCGACAAGTTTATGTCGGCGCTGCGGATTCCACGCGAGATGAATCCGTTTATGGGCCAGCGCGCGATCCGGTTCTGTCTGGCGCGGCCGGATCTGTTCAAGGTGCAGCTGCGCGCGATTCTGCGCGCGTCGGCGCACGGTAAAATCAAACTGATGTACCCGATGATTTCCGGCCTGGAGGAAGTGCGCGCCGCCAACGCTATTTTAGAAGAAGCGCGGAAAGAACTTTCCGCCGAAAATAAACTGTTCGATGAACAGATGGAAGTCGGCGCGATGATCGAAGTCCCTTCGGCCGCGATGATCCTGGACCTGCTGGCCAAGGAAGTAAAATTTTTCTCAATCGGAACGAACGACTTGATCCAGTACTCGCTGGCCGTTGACCGCGTGAATGAAAAAATCGCCTATTTGTACGAGCCGGCGCATCCGGCCGTGCTTCGGCTGATCCGGCAGATTATCCAGGTGGCGCATGAGAATAATGTCTGGGTCGGTATGTGCGGCGAGATGGCCGGCGAACCGGCATTCGCGCTGCTGCTGCTGGGCATGGGCCTCGACGGGTTTTCAACCAGCCCCGTGAATATCCCGCGCGTTAAGCAGGTGATCCGCTCGGTGCCGACATTCCGCGCGAAGGAAGTGGTGAAAGAAGTTTTCCGGTTAACCACGGGGAAGGAAATCGAAGCGTATGTCCGGACCCGATTATGCGAGTTTGTCCCCGACCAATGCGAACTATAGACGATTTAAAACAAATTAAAAAAATTGACCGCTCCGGCATGCTGGTCCGCGCCGCGGCGCTGCCCGCGCAATGTCTGGAGGGATGGTCCATCGGCCTGCGCTGGAAAGTTCCGGCGGCTTACGCGAAAACGAAACAACTGCTCGTGCTGGGCATGGGCGGTTCGGCGATCGGTGCCGATCTGGTTCAGGGTATTTTGGGCGATGATTTGCCGAAACCAACCGTGGTATCGCGCGGGTACACGATTCCGAAATGGGTCGGGCCGGAGACGCTGGTGCTGGTGGCCAGTTATTCGGGCAACACCGAAGAGACGCTTTCTTCCGCCATGGCCGCTTCCAAAAAAGGCGGCAAAATTATCGCGATTACCTCGGGCGGAAAACTGGCCGATTGGTGCCGCAGCAAGCGGTATCCGCTGACATTGATTCCGCAGGGGCTTCCGCCGCGCAGCGCGGTCGGCTACATGACCTTTATTCCGCTGGGACTTATGGTGCGGCTTGGCTGGGTTTCCCGCGCATCGGTTCCGGTTGAAAAAGCTTGCCGTGAAGCGGAACGATTCGTAAAAAATTCGCTGGGTCCCAAGAGCAAGACTGTTCGCAACCCGGCCAAGCAGATTGCGCTGCGCCTGCATGGAAAAATTCCGGAATTGTATGGCGCCGCCGGCGGATGGGAAGGGATCGTTTACCGCTGGCGCACACAGATCGAAGAAAACGCCAAAGCACTGGCATTCCACCACATGATTCCCGAAGCGACGCACAATGAAGTGTCTGCCTGGATGAATCCGAAACCGTTGATGCCGAAAATGGCCGCCGTTTTTCTGACGGATCGCGACCTGCATCCGCGCACGCGCCGCCGCATGCAGTTTACAGCCGGCGTTGTGAAAAAAGAAAAAGCCGCTGCATTATTCGTGGAAGCACCCGGCTCTTCTCGGCTGGCGCGCATGATCGGGCTGATTGCTATCGGCGATTTTGTCAGCAGTTATCTGGGTATTTTGTACGGCATTGATCCTACGCCCGTCGAACGGATCGAAGGCCTCAAAAAGTTCATGATAAAGGGCGGGTAGAATGCAGACTGTCGTTCTGGCGGCCGGTTACGGCACGCGCCTTTATCCGCTGACGCAAAATACGCCGAAGGCGCTTTTGCCCATGGGGTCCTCAACGATCCTGGGTCAGTTGGCCGTGAAACTGGAAAAGCCGGGCACCGGCATTCAAGAGATTTCCCTGGTTTCCAATCATAAATTCGCCGAACCGTTCCGCAAGTGGGCCGCCGGTCAGAAGGGGAAACTTTCCTGGACGGTTCTGGATGATAAATCCAGTTCCGAAGCCGACCGGCTCGGATCGATCGGCGATCTGGTCTTCGCGATCCGCGAACAAAAAATCGACGACGACCTGCTGGTATTCGGAAGCGACAACCTGTTTGAAACGGAGTTCGCCGATTTTGTGAAATTCGCGAAAGAAAAAAATCAGGTGACACTGGCCGCGTATGAATTGCCCGATAAATCGTCGGCGTCGCACTACGGTGTTTTGACGGTGGATTCCGATTGGCGGATTACCGAATTTGCCGAAAAACCGGCCCAGCCGTATTCGGCATTGATCTCCACAGCGGTCTATTTTTTCCCGCGCCGGACGGTTTCGCGGGTGGTAGAATATTTGTCTTCGCAAAAAACGGCCGACACGCTGGGGGCATTTATCGCCTGGATGATCGCGCGTGAGCCGGTCTATGCGTATCCGCTCAAAGGGACCTGGTTTGACATCGGCGATTTGGAGTCCTACCGGAGCGCACAAAAAATCTTTGGAGGGGTTTAAATTCGATGAGTACCAAGGAACATTTTGTTTTTACATCAGAGTCGGTCACCGAGGGGCATCCCGATAAACTGTGCGACCAGGTTTCAGATGCCGTCTTAGACGCCATTTATGAAGAAGATCCGCAGGGCCGCGTTGCCTGCGAAACGTTCGTCACCACCGGCCTGGTGCTGGTGGCCGGCGAAATTACGACCAGCTGTTATGTCGATGTTCCGAAGATTGTCCGCGAAGTGGTCCATGACATCGGTTACAACGATATGGAAGGCGGATTCAACTACAAGACCTGCGGCGTGCTGGAAGCGATTCAGGCGCAGTCGCCCGACATTTCAATGGGCGTGGATACCGGCGGCGCCGGTGATCAGGGCATGATGTTCGGCTATGCCAGCAACGAAACTCCCGAATTAATGCCAATGCCGATTCATTTGGCGCATCGTTTGGTCCGCCGGCTATCGGAAGTTCGAAAGAACAAAACACTTCCTTATTTGAAGCCGGATGGAAAATCACAGGTTTCAGTCGAATATGTGAACGGGAAACCGACGCGCATTACCGGTGTGGTGGTCAGCGCGCATCACAGCTCGCGCGTTTCAACTCCGAAACTGCGCAAAGATATCCGCGAGATTGTGATCGATCCGATCCTTCCGAAAGAATTCGTGAACCGCCAGACGCAGTATTTCATCAACGCGACGGGCCGGTTTGAAGTTGGCGGTCCGATGGCCGATACCGGTCTGACGGGGCGCAAAATCATCGTCGACACCTATGGCGGGTTCGGCCGGCACGGCGGCGGCGCGTTCAGCGGCAAGGATCCCACGAAAGTGGACCGTTCCGCCAGCTACATGGCCCGGTATGTCGCCAAGAATATTGTGGCCGCCAAACTTGCCGAGCGCTGCGAAATCCAGATTGCGTACTGCATCGGCGTGCGCGAGCCGGTCTCGGTAATGGTCAATACGTTCGGCACCGGCAAAGTGCCCGAACCGGAATTAGAGCGCATTGTGCGCAAAGTGTTCGACTTAACTCCTCCCGGAATTATCCGCGACCTGAAACTGCGCCGGCCGATCTACCGCAAGACGGCCGCCTACGGCCATTTCGGCCGCAACGAGTCCGGTTTTACCTGGGAAGAAGTGGACAAGGTCGAAGCCCTTAAAAAATCCGCCGGAAAATTCGGCCGATAATTACAGAAAGTAAGAAAATCATGGCATCCGATATCACCAGCATTAAATTAGCGAAAGTAGGGCAGGCGCGCGTTGATTGGGCCGGACGGTTTATGCCGGTTCTGGCCAGCATCCGCAAACGGTTTGAGAAAGAAAAACCGCTCAAGGGCCTTCGCTTAAGCGCTTGTTTGCATGTCACCACCGAGACCGCCCAGCTGATGCACACGCTGCGCGCC
Source organism: Candidatus Omnitrophota bacterium (assembly GCA_023248155.1). GTDB lineage: Bacteria > Omnitrophota > Gorgyraeia > 1-14-0-20-64-10 > 1-14-0-20-64-10 > JAHFFE01. The sequence goes on from JAHFFE010000001.1 coordinate 227,536, forward strand.
GGCGGCGCCGATGTTTCATTGTGCGCTTCCAACCCGCTTTCTACTCAGGATGACACGGCTGCCGCTCTGGTGGCCAGTGGATTCAAGGTCTATGCGCGCCGGGGCGAAGATCGCAAAACCTATTACAAGCATATCCTGGCCTGCCTCGACAGCAAACCGCATGTCACGATGGACGACGGTGCCGACCTGGTTTCCGTGATCCATCAGAAATATCAGAAAATGGTCAGCACGATGGTCGGATCGACCGAAGAAACAACGACCGGCGTGATTCGTTTGAAGGCGCTGGCGGCGGAGAAACGGCTGTTATTTCCGGTCGTGGCCGTTAATGATTCGCAGACCAAATTCATGTTTGATAACCGCTATGGCACCGGCCAGTCAACGCTCGACGGTGTGATTCGCGCGACCAATATATTGCTCGCCGGATCGGTGATCGTGGTGTGCGGATACGGCTGGTGCGGCCGCGGTGTGGCGTCGCGCGCGCGCGGGATGGGCGCGCATGTGATCGTCACGGAAGTGGACCAGGTTCGCGCGTTGGAAGCGATCATGGACGGCTATCAGGTGATGACGCTGGCCAAGGCGGCCCCGCTGGCAGACCTGTTCATCACGGTCACTGGCGACATCCACGTGATCCACAAGGCGATCTTCCAGAAAATGAAGGACGGTGCCGTCGTTTGCAACAGCGGCCACTTCAATGTGGAGATCGACCTGGAAGCGCTCAAGAAAATGAGCCAGTCGGTGCGCGAGGTCAAGCCGCAGATCAATGAATACACGCTGCGCAGCGGCAAGAAAGTTTTGATCCTCAGCGAAGGGCGTCTCGTGAACCTTTCCTGCGCGGAAGGACACCCGGCGCAGGTGATGGACATGAGCTTCGCGAACCAGGCGCTGTCGGCCGAGTGGCTCGTGAAAAACAAAAAGAAGTTGAAGGCCCAGGTCTACCGGCTGCCCGAGCAGATCGACCAGGAAATTGCCCGGCTGAAATTATCGAGCCGCGGCATTGTAACCGACCGGTTGACGCCGGAACAGAAGAAGTATTTGGCCAGCTGGGAGTCCGGTACCTAGTTTTAGTATGCTGCAATCTTTTCGGCCGTTCGTCGACAGACGGGCGGCCGTTTTGATTTTAGGGACCATGCCGGGGCCAGAAGCGCTGCGCCGCCAAGAATATTATGGATTTCCCGGGAACCATTTCTGGAAGATTATGGCCGATTTTTACAATGCCGGCAAGCCGCTCGAATCCTACGCGGAAAAACTGCGGCTGCTTAAAAAGAATCGGATCGCGTTATGGGACACGATCGGTTCATGCCTGAGGGAAGGGGCCAGTGACTCGGCGATTTGCGATGCGAAACCGAATGACATTACCGGATTAGTGCGGCGCTACCCGAATATCCGGATGATTATTTTGAATGGGAAGACGGCCGAGAAGTTTTTTTTGAAATACCACGCTGATAAAATTAAAATTCCGCACCAAACGTTGCCGTCCACTAGTCCCGCGCACGCTGCGATGCCGTACGCCGAAAAATTAAAACGCTGGTCCACCCTCTAAGCCGGTAAGAACCTAAGCCACAACTCTGATGGCGACAAAACTAATCTCAGTGGTGGTGCTATCGAAATCATTGGTGACCACGCCATTGGGGTAAGGCCACAGGTCGCAATCGCTACCCCCGACCACGGACCAGGCTCCCACGAGATGCCAGCCCTCGTCGGCGTTACATTCAATACCATCGAGCGTATTACCGAAACCGTTAAAAACTGAACCGGCAGGAGCAGCTACATTGTTCAGCGGAAGGAAGGGAGTAGTGCCCGCCGGAGCGGAAATAATACGAATCGGCCGAGTGCCGCCGCTGCTTCTAAACCCCTGCGCGAATTCGATCCGCGGCCCTCCTGCCAGTGCAACATAAGCGCCGCCGCTTTGAGACACCATAATCTGGTCCGTTGTGGAATTGTAGTAAAGCCGGCCTGTATTGTTAACGCTGACCGAGGGATCAGCCGCCAAGCCGGGCAGTTGGATAGCCCCATCTTGAGTAAGCCGCATTCGTTCCGTGGAGGCGTTGGCGCCGGCTGCTGTTGTTGAAAAGATCAGCATGGCGGGCGTGGAAGCGGCCGTCCAATTCGCCGTTGCCTGCGCGCTGATTTGCGCTCCCGGGGCGAACCCCGCGCCGGTAAATCCAAAGAAGCCCACTTCCCCAAGAAGATCGTTGTTCAACACCGGTTGGCGGAACGCGCCTCCGGGAAAGTTTCCACGCTCCCGCATCAGCGATAACCGGGCTCCCTGGTTGGCCGTGTCTGATTCCGCGTGAATCGACAAATTCGTCGTTTGCCCGAACGGACCCACGGCCACCAATTGCGCCGCAGGTTCCAGAGGAAACGCCGTTCCAATGCTCAGATTGCCGCCGGTAATCGCTAAACTATCGTTGCCGGTCATTTGGATCCGCATATCGAAGTCGGTCGGCGCGTCGTTGGCAAAATCAATGTAGGGATTCCCGCCAAATGTCTCCGAACGAAGTTCAATCGCGGTGTTCTGATCGGAAGGGCCCCGAATCTGAACATAGTTCGCCGATCCAGCCGCCTGCCTGACAAACAAGTCTCCGGCTATATCCAGGCTTATCGTCCCTCCCGCACCCGGCAGAAATAGAGCCTGCGATGCTTGGCCGGCGACACCCTGCACTTGCAGCAGCGTCAGGGGGTTTGTTGGCGCGTTATTCCCAAACCCGGGACCAATCCCCAAACTCGTCTGGATCAATGCCTGGCCGTTGGCCAGCGTCGTGTTCAGATAAGCGTTGCCGACCGTCAAACTGGTAACATGTTCGTTGCCGCCAGACGTCGGGTAATAAGTGACGATCTCCGTAGTTTCCGCCCAGGCGTATCCAACAAAAGTTCCGATGAAGAAGAGAAAAAGAAGAACGCTTTTATTTTTCCAGAGAGGTTTAATTTTCACGGGATATCTCCTATCGTAACAGTTTTCAGGCGAGTTTTTTCCAGGTTTCGCGCAGGCCGAACCAGGCAAATCCAATCGGCGCGACCCAGGCCGCCATCAACGGCGGAAGCCAGCCCCCTTTTCCGAGCGCTACGCACAGCGCGTTAGCGCCGTAAAAAATAAGGCCTACGCCTATTCCAAAACTTAGTCCCAACGCGGCGCCTCCGCGGACCGGCTGAATAGCGAACGGAACGCCCAGGATCGTCAAAACCAGACAGACTATTGCGGCAGCCGGTTTTCCATAGAGATCCACGCGCAGTTTGCGCAGCGTCGCGTTGCCGGCCCCCTGCAGGCGGCGGATGTAACGGTTTAAGTCGCGCATATTTAAGAGCGACGACTGGTTTTCGGCCCGTTCCAGATACTCCGGCTTGTCGCCGACGCGGATGATTTTTACGGTAAATGGCGCGGCTCGGCCGACGGCCTGACCATCCGCGTCAAAATGCAAAATCGTGCCGTTGTAAAACCGCCAGTAGGCGTCGGCAGTCCAAACGCCGCTTTCAGCCGTGATTTTTCGCAGCAGGTGAAGATCGGATCCATGCTGCAGCACGATCACGCCCTCCAACCGTTTTTCTACGGGATCGAATGTTTTCGCGTACATCAGAGAATGTCCCAGGCCGAACGCGGTCAGGTTCTCCACCACATGCGGAGAACGATACTTCGCTTTTTTAACGAGCGAAATTCGTTCCAGCTTGACCTGGCGGATTTGATGGGTCACCACATTGGCCTGCGGAACCACCCACTCATTCATCGAGAAAACACCGATCGAAACTAAAATAGCCACCCAGATAAATGGCCGCGTGATGCTCCAGGGACGGATTCCGGCCGCGCGCATCGCCATGATTTCTAGGTATTTGTTGAGCGTGCTCAACGTATAAAGCGTGGCCATCAGGCAGGCGAACGGCGCGACCTGCACGAAAATCATCGGAAGCATCAGCAGATAATATTTCGTGACGATCGAAAACGCGACATGGTTGTACAAAATATCATCCAAATGCTCCAGAAGATCCAGCACCAGATACAACCCTGAAAAAATCGACAGACACCAGATCAGCGGAGCCAGGTAAGCGCGCAGCAGATAACGGTCAAGGATTCGCATGGTTATCTCCGGCAGAGTTTCCAGAACAACAGCAAGCCCAGCGCGAAGAAGACGCCGTTCCCCAGCCACATCGCGAAAATAGCCGATGAAAGTCCTTTTTCCGATAACGCCTGCCCGATCGCCAGAAACAGGTAATACCCCAGGAAAATCACAACGCTCATTCCAAACCCGACCGTTTTTTGCGCCCGCTGCGTCGTGATGGCCAGCGGAAATGCCATCAGCGCGAACACCAGCGGTGAAAACGCCATCGCGATCCGACGGTGCATCTCGACATAGAGCGGCGACGCATTGATTTTTTTCTGTTCCAGTTCCCGGATTGTTTGTTTTAGCTGGTTCAGGCCCATGTCTTTGGGTTTCATCGAGATTGAGCGCGGATCTTTATCGCCCACGCCCATGTTGAGCGTGTAGGTTTCAAACTTGAGTTTATAGAATTTCGAGGCGTCTTTCGGATCGGGTTCGTCGGCGGTGCCGTTGCGCAGTTTCAGCAACACTCTCCGTTGTTCGGGCAGCGGGATAAATTCACCCGATTCCGCGACGATGGTGCGCGTTGGTTTCCGGTTGTCGGTTTCGTAAATCCGTATTTTTTGCATCTGGTTTCCATCGACGTGGTAGACGAACAGGATGTACGGATGAAATTCCTTGATGAATGTGCCTGACTCCAGGAACGCCGTCGGGTTCCGGATCGCGATGTCGATGCCGACGCGCCGCGCTTCAAAATGCGACCAAGGGACCAGCGTGGTGTTCATCGGAACCAGAACTGCGCTGGCCAGAAGTCCGGCGGCTAAAACGGGGAACGCGATAAACGGATAACTGACGCCGCAGGCGCGCATCGCGATGATTTCCCGGTCGCTGGACAATTTCCCAAACGCCAGCAGTGTTCCGGTCAACACCGCCATCGGCACGGTGTAACTCATCAAGCTGGGCAGCAGCAGTACAAACAGCTGCAAAATTGCCAAAGGGGAGACCCCCCGGTTCACGAACAGGTCTGCCAATTTGACCAAATTTCCGACTAACAGTACGAAGGTAAAAAGCACCAGCGTCATCAGCGTCGGCTGGACCCATTCCGTAAGCAGATGCCGCCGCAGAATCACCTCGTTCCTCCGGCGACGCGCGCGGCGGTGATCACAAAAACCGATTTTGCCCCCGCTTGTTTGAGCGCTTTCGCGCAAGCGTCGGCGGTGGCGCCGGTGGTCAGCACATCATCGACCAGCAAAACGGTTTTGCCCGCTGTTTCAGACGGCCCTAAAAGTTCGATAGTGCCAACCAGGTTATTCAGCCGATCCCGCCGGGAGAGAGATGCCTGGGCGGCGGCCGGCTGATTCCGGACGAGCAGCGCGTCAGCCGGGCGTCCGTACAGCTTTTGAGCGACCGCGTCAGCCAGCCGTTCGGCCTGGTTGTATCCCCGTTCGCGCCGCCGGGTTTCATGCATCGGAATCGCGATCACCCGGTCGAACGCAAAATCGTTCCAGCATTGGCGAACTTGAGCGGCCATATGGCCCGCCAAGAAGCCGATCAGCGCGTGCCGGCCGCGGTATTTTAAATCGGCGATAAAATCCGGAAGCGGTTTTTCATAGAGGAAGACACTGCGTGCCTGGTCAAAAATGGGCGACGAATCGCGGCAGCCGCCGCAGAGATCAATTCCGGCGCCTAAGTTTCGCAGGCTTACGCCGCAGCGCAGGCAGAGCGGAGCCCGGTTCCATGGAAGCCGCGGCAGACAGCGCGCGCAGACGGGGGCTTCTTCGGGGTTTTCCACCGCGGCACCGCACTCCGCGCACGAAGCTGGGAACAGCAGGGAGTATCCACCCCGGAGAAATTCGCTGGCAAGCCGCATGATTGGCAGAATAGCATCCGGCTGACGCGGGTGTCAACGAACGCTTGACGCGGCCTATTTATTGGTATAATAAAGCGATCCTTAGAAACGCCCGTTTCTTTAACCCGATTTTTTAAGAGGAGGTTTGAATAGCAATGCGTCGTATGATGGTTTTACTTGGAATCTTTGTTTGGATGTTGAATGGAGTTTCGGTTGCGATGGCCGAAGAAACTGGTTCTTCTGCGACATCGGATATGGCTGCCATGACCACCGCCGATATGGCTAATCCTCCGGCGGAAGAAGCCGCTCCCGTTGAGTCTGCCCCCGCCGAGTCGGCTCCAGTCGCTCCGGCGCCTGTCGCGATTACGCCGCCGGCTCTCAAGCCGATTACCATCACCTTCAGCGGTGAGGTAGTTTCCACAGATGTGGCTGCAAGCCAAATCACAATTCAGGACCGTTATGGCGTTAAGAAAGAAATTGCCGTACCGGCCGAGGCCAGAATCAGCCAGGGCGCCAATTCCAAGACCTTGGGTGATTTAAAAGCCGCCGACAAAGTGACCGTGGAGTATACCTACGATGTTGCTTCGAACAAGCGGACGGCCCAGACGATTTCTCTAGGCGAAGCGGCTTCGTAAGCTTTTTCGGAAATTGGTTTTACAAAAAGCCGGACAGGAAAAATCCTGTTCGGCTTTTTATTTGGATAGGACGGCTTGAATGACGCCAAATCCGATCATTTTGGAAATAAAAACGCTTTCTCCCGACGGGCTGGGTGTTGCCCAATGGGAAGGGAAAACCGTTTTGGTGCGCGATGCGCTGGCCGGCGAACAAGTCGAGGCGGAAATTATTCGCCGCCGGCGCGGCCAAACGGAAGCAAAAACCCTGCGCGTGATCGTTCCGGCCCAAGACCGCGTTTCTCCGCGCTGCGCCCATTTCGGCATTTGCGGCGGATGCAAACTTCAGCACCTTAGCTACGATTCACAAGTTGAGTGGAAAGGCCGCTGGCTCGGAAATTTATTCCGCGCCGAACTGCCGGGCCAAATCGATGTTCCGCTTGAACGCGTCGCGATGGAAGACCCCTGGCAATACCGCGGCAAGATGGAATTTTCTTTTTCTCCGGAAGAGGGCCGACTGGGACTGGGACTTCACCGCAGCGGAAGTTTTCAGCGCGTTGTGAATCTGAAGGAATGCCCGATCGCGCCCGATGTGGTTTCGGCGCTGTTGCCGGTGATTCGCGCGGCGGCCGAGGCGTCGGGGCAGCCGGCCTACGACACCCGCCGCTGCGAGGGGTTCTGGCGCCACGCGGTGGTGCGCGTTTCGCGCAGCGCGCAGACGGCGATGGTGACCATCGTTACGCGCGAAGGTCCTGCCGAATGGATGGAACCGATGGTTCGCATGATTCGCGAACAGGTCCCGCAGGTCAAAGCGTTATTTTGGGGAATTTCCAACCGCATTTCCGATGTCGCCTACGCCGAAAAAATGACCCAATTATTCGGCGATGATCATTTGGAAGATCAGATCGGCGCGGTCCGGTTTCATTTCGGCCCGACGCAGTTTGTTCAGCCAAATCGTCTTCTCGCCGAGGCGGCCTATCAGGCAATCCGCGAAAATTGCCGGCTGACCGGAAATGAAACGGTCTATGATCTTTATTGCGGCATGGGGTTGATCAGTCTGGCGCTGGCGCCGTTTGCGCGCGCCGTTTATGGAGTCGAATCGGAGAGTGACAATGTGGCGCTGGCCGAGCAGAACGCCGCGCTCAACGGCATTACCAACGCGTCGTTTATCTGCGGGAAAACCGAAGATCTTTTACGCGGCGGCGCCATTTTTAAGTTGGGCGGGAAGCCGGATCGGATTGTGCTGGACCCGCCGCGCGCCGGACTGCATGGCGACAGCATCGCGCCGGTGTTGCAGGCGCGCGCGCCGCGGATCGTTTATCTTTCGTGCAATCCGAAAACGCTGGTCAACGATTTAAAAGCGATGCTCAAGCGCGATCCAGCCTACCGCGTCGAGCGCGTGCAGTGGTTTGATTTTTTTCCGCATACCATCCATATGGAAACGCTCGTCACGCTCGTCCGCCGCTAAGCCACTCGCTTCTTCACGCTTCCGTCAGGCAACCTGTGTTTCGAGTCGGCTCGGGCATGGGAGCCGTGGACACGCTCGGAATCGACTACCGATTCCGTCGCTCTGTCTCCGGCCTTGCCGAAGAACAATTCGTTTCGGCCTCCGCCAAGGTCCACTTGCCCCATATCCCGATCCGCCTCTTACCACGCATGAGTTAGAGTGAGAGCCACGAAGGGGTCCCGGAGCTTCGAGCGATTCCGTGCAGGATAAGGCTGAGCAGGCACTGGAAACCCTGAGCGGGCATGGTTCTCCGTCGAAGACGGAGAGAGCGAAGGGTTGACCGTAGTGCAGCGAGACTCGCAGGGGCGAGCAAGCGGCCTGCGAACGCCTTGCCTGACGGAAGCGCGAAGAAGCGTACCGTGTCCACGGTCCCCATGCCCGGGCCGACTCTAAATTAATAGTGAGCGAGAAAACGGGTTTGAATTCGCGGGTCGGGAACTTTACAATAGAGGGACGATGCGCGCTGACAACAATTACAAAGAATCCAAAATTTTCTCGCTGGTGCTGATACCGCTCTTAAGTCAGTATGTGCTGACGCTGGAAGAAGTGGGGGGTCAGCGGCTGATTCCGATCTGGATCGGCATCAACGAGGGCAACGCCATCGGCGTTTATCTGCAGGGCGAAAAAATTCCGCGCCCGATGACGCATGATCTGATGGCCAACTTTTTGAAAATCCTGGGCGCGCGCGTTGAACGGATTCTGATTTCTGATTTAAAGGACGGCACGTATTACGCGACGGTCGGGTTGACGTCCGGCAACCAGCGGTTCGAGATCGACGCCCGGCCTTCCGACGCGCTGGCGCTGGCTGTGCGCACCGACAGCCCGATTCTTGTCAGTGAAAAAGTTCTGAAGAAATGCCCGGTCATCATGAAGCCGATCAGCGATGAGGAAGTGGATCGCTTCAAGAAACAGCTGGAAGTGCTGAAACCGGAAGATTTCTTTAAAGGTCTTGAGTAGAACCGCCCTGCTCCAGCCGCTTTGAAATGCCCAAGCCGATCTGCTGAGCGATATCCACTTTCGGGAGCAGGTGCTTTCGCGCGCGCACCGTGACGCGGACCGCCGAGGGGGTTAACTGCTTGAGTGTGATTGCCACATCGGCATCCTGAACCAGCGCGGCGATCCGGCCGTGGTTCAAATCTTCTTTCTTGATCAACCCCTGCGATTTGGCTTCTTCCAGCGCCGCCTGCCAGACTTCCATCCAGGGCTTTTCCAGCGTCAGTACCATCGAATCCCGGCTGATGGCGTACCCGGCGGCGGCACCCGTGACAATCAGCATCGGCGCGCATCCGAACAACCCGGTCATCATTCCTGCGCACAAAGTAGCGGCGAGAATTTTTCGCATCAGGTATACTCCTTAAAGTAGAGTCTGTCGTTCATTGTACCCGAGAGGGAATCCAATGACAACCATCGCAAAACTGCAGAAAGAATGGAAACAGCCGTCGCTGCTGGAGCGGCTTAAGCCGGTGATTTTAGACGGCGCGGTTTGCTCCGATCTGAAACGGGCCGCTTCGCGCGAATGGGTGATTACCAACGGCATCGGCGGGTATGCTTCGTCCACGGTGGCCGGTATGAATACGCGCCGTTCCCATGGACTTCTGGTGGCTGCGATGAACCCGCCCGTCGGACGAATGGTCATCCTTTCCAAGGTAGAGGAAGAACTGGTGCTGCCGCATTCCCGCCAGATGCTTTCGGTCAATCAGTACGGCTCCGACGTCATTCACCCCGAGGGTTTCCGATACTTGACGCAGTTTCGTCTGGATCCTTGGCCGGTGTTTGTTTACCGTACGTCGGAATGCGTTTTGGAAAAATCGGTCTGGATGCTTCCGGGTGAAAACGCGACGGTGATCGGTTACCGGATTCTGCAGGCGCCTTCTCCGGTTGAATTATGGGTCCGCCCGCTGGTGGCGCTGCGCGATTTCCGCGATTTGCGCCATGAACGGACCAGCCCTCCGCCGTCGTGCGAGCAGGGTCCGGACTGGGTCGCCGTCCGGATGCAGCCCGGGCTTCCGGAGTGCTGGATTCATCACAATGCTGAGTGGGTCGAGTGGGCTGCCTGCTGGTACAAAAATTTTGAATACGCCGAGGAACGCAGTTTGGGACCGATGACCGGGTATCGGAAAACAGACCTCAACTGGAGCCGCGAAGATCTCTGGTCGTTCGGAAATTTACGCTATCTATTAAAAGAAGGCGAGACCGGTTTTTTGGTGGCATCGACCGGACGGCAGGGAATGGGTGATTTTTCGTTTCACGCGCGGCGCGTGGAAAATACGCAGGCCGTTCTGGCGCAGTCGATCCGTCCGCCCGGTAAGGGACCGCTGGCGACGCGGCTTTCCTGGACCGCCGACTCATTCGTTGTGCGGCGGCGGGCCGATTCGGTTTCCGGCCGGCATTCGGCCCGAACCGATTTAATGGCCGGATGGCCCTGGTTCACGCCGTGGGGACGCGACGCGCTGGTGGCCCTGCCGGGGCTTACCTTGTCGACGGGGCGGCCGGAACTGGCGCGCGAAATTTTACAGACATTGGTTTCACACATGCGCGGCGGGCTGATCCCGGTTCGTTTTTCGGAAGCGGATGCCACGCCCCAGTATGATTCAGCCGATACCGCGCTCTGGTTTTTTTGGGCCGTCTGGCATTACTGGCAAAAAACGGACGATTTGAAATTTATCCGCAAATCGTTGTGGGACCCGATGCGCGAAATCATTCAAGCCTATTTGCGCGGCACCGGATTTGGCATCACTGCCGGAGAAGACGGACTGATCGACCTGTCGGACCCGGACCGGCCTCTGACCTGGATGGACGCGCGGTTGCCCTCCGACGAAGAAGAAGTTCTGCCCGGCCTGGCGGTTACGCCGCGTTCCGGCAAACCGGTGGAAGTCAACGCGCTCTGGTACTGCGCGCTGGAAATCATGGCGCACCTGGCCGATGAAATCGGTTTTCACAAGTCGGGCGTCTACGCGCGGTTCCGCGGAAAAATCCGCCGCTCGTTCATGCAGCAGTTCTGGTCGGAGCCCGAACAATTTTTGTACGACCGCGTCACGCCGCAGGGGCCGGACCGGTCGATCCGGCCGAATATGCTGATCGCGGCCAGCCTTCCGTTCACGCCGCTGACGCGCCGCCAGATCGCGGCCATCGTCGCGTTAACGCGCCAACAGCTGCTCACGCCGTCGGGCGTTCGCACGCTGACGCCGCTGGATTCCCGGTACCGGGGCCGGTACGAGGGTGATTTTTCGGCGAGGGCCGAGGCCTATCATCAGGGAACTGTCTGGACCTGGTTAATCGGACCTTATGTATCCGCCGCGTTGAAAGCGGCCGGTAACGCCGCGTCCGAACGCCGCCGGCTGGCCGACGGCCTGCGGCCGTTTTCGGCTTATCTGCAACAGGGCTGCCTCGGATCTCTGCCGGAACTGTTTGACGGCGATTCGCCCCATCGTTCGCGCGGAGGCCCTTCGCAGGCCTGGTCGGTGGGCGAGATGCTGCGCGCGATTGAGCAAACCGGCGTTTCTGATTTGTAATTTCAAAATCAGATAGGTATACTTAAATTATGAGGCAGACTTCTTCATTCAAGCGGCGCGGGCAGTCCGGTGTTTCGCTGCTGGAGTTGATTGTCGCCACGGCGATCGTCGGCATTGTCAGTTTAGCTGTCGCTACGATCTACACCACTGCCAACCGCTACATGCTTCAGGATTTCAATTCCTCTAATGCGCAGAGCGAAGCTTCGTTCGCGCTGGAGCATATCAAGAAATTTGTGCAGTTGGCCACCGCGATTGACAATGCGACTCTGCCGGTTGGCGGAAATTCAAACGCGCTGCAGTTTACCTGGACGAATCGAGAACCTCCCAGCACCGGCGCATTGGTTACGCGCACTTCCCGCTATGAAATCCAGGCCGGGAATTTGGTTTTTATACAAGATACTACGGTGGGTGCCGCGGAACAATTGGCGAGGGGAGTCTCGGCCATTGAGTTTACGCGTCCGTTGGCCGGAAGCATCGCGGTTGATTTGACCGTTAATGTCAACGCGGTTACCGGCACCCGGCAGCAGCGGCTTCAAACCACGGTGAATCCTCGAGGCGTGGCATAAAAGGAGAAAATAATATGCTTTCTACGCGCACATCGGAGCGCGGATCAGCGCTGGTGATTGCGATGGCGGCCGCGGTGATTGTCTCGATCATCGTGGCGGTGGTGATGAATCTTTCCATCCGCCGGTTTGAACTGTCCGCGCAGCGCACCGACCACGAAGTGGCCAAGATGAGCAGTGAGGCGGGCTTGCAATATGTCTTCTCCCGGCTGGCCATCGATGACGCTGTTTTCGGAGCTGCGGTTCGGCTTAAAAGAACTTCGCTGGGGGCGGCAGCTGTTCCGTTGAATAACGCCGCCGCTGAATATGTGGTCACCTGTGACACGGCGCTGCCTGGGGGGTCCGATGAGGTGGATCAGCGCCTGCATGTCGGCGCTAAGATCGATACGCAGGGCCCAGCCAGCCCGACGAACGGCCAATATGTCGGCGGCAAGCATGTGACGATTCGCGTACGGTTTTTGACGGCGAACGACTTTACGGCAAATCCGACTCTGGATGCGGCCCGGCCTTACCGGGTGAGGGTCGATACCAATTTCGCGGAGGGTTAAACCGATGGGATCGCGCGAGAATCAAGAGGGCGTTTCGCTGCTGGAAGTGCTGATTTCCATGGTGATCATTACGATGGTGGCCGGCGGAATCATCACCGCGATGATCCAGAGCCGCCGCGTGACGATCCGTTCTTCGTCGGAACTCTCCACCGCGGGCCTGGTTTCGGAAGTTTCGGAAGCGCTGCGCTCGGCCGTCAACGGGCCGATTACCACCGGCCCATTTACCGGATTTGATTTGACGAATCCTGGGATTTTTGCCGATGCCAATATGCAAAACCGTCCGGCCGGCGCTACCGCCGTTAACTCATTAATTCTGCCGGCTGATTTTAGAGATAAATTCCAAACCAGTGCCGGCACCGCTGCGACGATTGCCGGACATGGAGACGGGCGCTTGGTGGTGGTGGAGAACGCGCCAGTTGACAACAACCCCGCCAACGGAACGATTGACGCGGCCGAGCTGGCTGCCGTCGATCTCGACGGAGACGGGCAGGCCGGCATCGATTTTGACAATGACGGCATCACCGATTTGCGGCGCGTCCGCGTGAAAGTGAAATTTACCTCCCCGACATCCAGCTGATTTCAACCTGAATTCCGCACCTTTTTTCTTGCCCACCGGGAAACCCCCGTGTTAAAATCTATGCTTCTGCTAACGTTTAAAGAATAAAGGGTTATAACTGTGGTACAGCCTACCTTGGAAGAGACAAAAGAAATGGGAAAAATTACCGTTAACGGACAGTCGCTTGATTTACCGGTGATTACCGGTTCTGAGAACGAACAGGCAGTTGATATTTCGAAATTGCGCGGGAAGACCGGTTTCATTACGATGGATCCGGGTCTGGGCAACAGCGGTTCCTGCACCAGCGCCATCACCTTTCTCGACGGCGAGCGCGGAATTTTGCGCTACCGCGGTTATTCCATCGAGCAGTTGGCCGAGTCGGCCACCTACACTGAAGTAGCCTACCTTTTGATTTACGGCGAACTGCCGAGCAAGACTCAGCTGGATACCTTTTCGAAAAAACTGTCCGCGCATCAGGAACTTCCGGCCGGACTGGAGAAAATTTTTGACGCACTGCCGGCCGGTATTCACCCGATGGCCGCGCTGTCGATCGTCACGGAGTCGCTGTCCGGTTTTTATCCGAAGCTGACGAACCCGGCTCTCTCCAAAGAGGAGATGGACGAGGTCATCGTCACGTTGATGGGTATTTTCCCGGCGCTGACGGCCGCCTGCTACCGCAAATCAAAGGGACTGCCGCTGATCGCGCCGCGCAAAGATCTTTCTTATGGCGCCAACTATCTGACGATGGCGTTCGGCCTGCCGGCCGGAAAGAATGCGCCGGATGAAGTGATGGTCCAGGCGTTCCGCCAATTATTGATTTTGCATGCCGATCATGAGCAGAACTGCAGCACCTCGACGGTGCGCGTGGTCGGTTCCAGCCGCGCCAACGGGTTCGCCTCGGTCGCATCGGGCATCAACGCGCTCTGGGGGCCGCTGCATGGCGGCGCCAACCAGGCTGTCATCGAAATGCTTGAGCAGATTCAGAAATCCGGCGGCGAATTTTCAAAATATTTGGCGATGGCCAAGGATAAAAATTCCACGTTCCGCCTCATGGGCTTCGGCCACCGCGTTTACAAAAATTTCGATCCGCGCTCACGCATTATCAAGGTTGCCTGCGACAAAGTGCTTGCCAAGATGGGCATTAAAGATCCGACGCTCGATCTGGCCAAACAGTTGGAAGCAGCCGCGCTGGCAGATGATTATTTCGTCGCGCGCAAGCTTTACCCGAATGTCGATTTCTACAGCGGCATCATTTTGCGCGCGCTGGGAATTCCGACCGAGCAGTTCACCGTGATCTTCGCGCTGGGCCGCCTGTCGGGCTGGCTCGCGCACTGGAAAGAAATGCTGGAATCTCCGGAGTTTCGTATTGTCCGGCCGCGCCAGATCTACACCGGTTCGACCGAGCGGCCGTTTGTTCCGCTGGCCGCGCGCGGATAACCCCCCTCGCCGTATAAAACGATGCGTCGAAAAGTAGCGATTATCGGGGCGGGGAATGTGGGGGCCACTTGCGCGCAGCGGATCATTGAGCGCGGGTTGGCCGATGTGGCGCTGGTCGATGTCGTCGACGGCGTTGCCGCCGGCAAAGCGCTCGATCTTTCCGAAGCGGCTCCGCTCGAAGGGCACGACTGCCGCATCACCGGTTCCACAAATTACGATAGTATCCGCGGCGCGCAAGTAGTGGTAGTTACCGCCGGCATGGCGCGCAAGCCGGGCATGTCCCGCAGCGACCTGTTGGAAGCCAACGCGAAAATCGTCGGCTCAATCATTCCGCAAGTCACCGCCAATTGTCCCAACGCTGTTTTAGTGACCGTCACCAATCCGCTCGATACGATGACCTATCTGGCTTTCAAAATGAGCGGCTGGCCGAAGGAACGGGTGATTGGTATGGCCGGCGTGCTCGACTCGGCTCGTCTGCGTTTTTTCGTGGCGGAAAAATTAAATGTTTCGGTGCAGGATGTCGACGCGCTGGTGTTGGGCGGCCACGGCGACAGCATGGTTCCTCTGCCGCGCTACACGACAATCAACGGTGTTCCGATCACCGAATTTTTACCGGCCGATCAGATTGAGCAGATCATGCAGCGGACCCGCGACGGCGGCGCTGAAGTAGTCAAATTACTCAAGACCGGCAGCGCTTTTTATGCGCCGGCCAGTTCCACGGCCGACATGGTCCAATCAATTTTAAATGACGAGCACCGGTTGCTGCCGGCCTGCGTCTGGCTGACCGGCCAGTACGGTTTGAATGAAGTTTTTTGCGGCGTGCCGGTCCGGTTGGGCGCGTCGGGCATCGAGCAAATCGTCGAAGTGACTGTGACGGCCGATGAAAAGAAAGCGCTGCACACTTCCGCAGAAGCAGTCCGGCAGGACATGAAGTTGGTTGACGCCCTGCTCGCGAAATCATGAAACTCCTCGAATACCAGGCCAAAAAACTTTTTGCTGAATGGGGCGTTACTGTTGCCGGCGGCAAAGTGATCACAAAAGCTTCCCAATTGTCAGCCGCCATCAAACAGTGCGGCGGTAAATATCCGGTCGTCGTCAAGGCGCAGGTTTATGCCGGCGGCCGCGGCAAAGCCGGCGGCGTGGTGCTTGCCAAAAATCTTTCTGAGGCCAAAGCTGCTGTTAAACGATTGCTGGGCAATCGGCTCGTAACGATCCAGAGCGGCAAAGACGGCGTTCCGGTCAAGGCGCTGCTGATCGACCCGGGCGTGACGCTGCTTAAAGAATATTACCTCAGCATTTTAATCGAGCGCTCAAAACAGCTGCCGATCATCGTCGCTTCCAAAGAGGGCGGCGTGGCGATTGAAGAGCTGGCCAAAACCAACCCCGACGCGATTTTAAAAACGCCGTTTGATCCGTTGATGGGCCTTTTAACTCACGAGGCGCGCGCGATCGCGAAATGGCTCGAGATTCCGGCCGCCCACCGCGAAACAGCCGTCAAACAACTGAAAGCGCTGGCCAAAGGATTTTTCGCGACCGACGCGTCGTTGGTGGAAGTCAACCCCTGGGCGCTGACCAAAGAAAAAGGAATGCTCGCGCTCGACGGCAAGGTGACGTTTGACGACAGCGCGCTGTTTAAATATCCGCAGTGGGACAAATTAAAGACGGCCGATGCCGACGGTCCGAGCGAAGCGAAATCGCGCGAGATCGGAATTAATTATGTGGCGCTCGACGGCACGATCGGCTGCATGGTCAACGGCGCCGGTCTGGCGATGGCGACGATGGATGTGATCAAACTGCACGGCGGCGAACCGGCCAACTTTCTGGATGTCGGCGGCGGCGCCGGCGTCGATCAGGTCCGCGAAGCGTTCAAGCTGATCATCGCCGATAAAAAAGTAAAAGCGATTTTAGTGAATATCTTCGGCGGCATCATGAAATGCGATGTGATCGCGCAGGGTGTGATTGAAGCGACCAAGAGCGTCAAGATCAAGATGCCGCTGGTGGTGCGCCTCGAAGGGACCAATGTCGACCTGGGCCGGAAAATGCTCGATGAGTCGGGCCTTGGATTTTTAACGGCCAAAACAATGGATGAAGCCGCCTCGAAAGCGGTTCAGGCCGCCCGATGAGTATTCTTTTAAGCAATAAAACCAAAGTGATTGTGCAGGGTATTACCGGCAAGGCCGGATCGTTCCACGCGTCGCAGATGAAAGCATACGGCACGCGCGTAGTCGGCGGCGTAACGCCGGGCCGCGGCGGCGAAAAATGGGAAGGGCTTCCGGTTTTTGACACGGTGGCCGAAGCGGTTGCCGCGACCGGCGCCGATGCCACTGGTATTTTTGTTCCGGCTCCATTCGGCGCCGACGCGGTGCTGGAAGCGATTGATGCCGGACTAGCGCTGATCGTCGTAATTACTGAGGGAATCCCTGTTCAGGAAATGCTGAAGGTGAAGGCCTATCTGCGCAACCGCGTCAATGCCGGCCTGAAAAATCCGGCGATTATCGGCCCCAACGGACCGGGCTTGATTACGCCGGGCCAGGCCAAGATCGGGATCATGCCGGGCTACATCCATAAACCGGGATCAATCGGACTGATTTCTCGTTCAGGCACGCTGACCTACGAAGCGGTCTGGCAGTTGACCCAGCTGGGTCTGGGGCAGACCACCTGCGTCGGCATCGGCGGCGATCCTTTGCCGGGCACAGGATTTATTGAAACGCTTCAATGGTTCCAGAACGATCCCGATACGAAAGCGATTGTAATGATCGGCGAAATCGGCGGATCGGCCGAGGAAGAAGCCGCCCAGTTTATTTCTAAAAATCTGACCAAGCCGGTTGTTGGATTCATCGCCGGCGCGACGGCTCCCGCTGAGAAACGAATGGGCCACGCCGGCGCAGTGATTTCGCAGGGGCAAGGCACGCATGAATCCAAAATTAAGGCGCTGAAAGCAGCCGGTGTTTTCATCGCGCAAAGTCCCTCCGCCATCGGTGATACGATGGTCCGCGCGCTGCGCGACCGCGGCGTCAAACCTTAAAAAATCCTTCCTGTTAGCGCTTCCTTTTTTGTGTATACTTATTTTTAGGGGGTCACTTTCTCACGGAGGTGTCTCATGAAGCACAGTGTCGTTATTCCTCTGCTTGTCCTTGGAATTTTCGCCAACTATGCCTGGGCGGAAACCATCGAACTGGTCACTTATTATCCGACATCATCGAATGCCGGCGATCAACATCTCACTAGTTTAACCGTCGGCAATGCTTATCTAAACACGACACTGGCCGCCGGGCAGGCCTTGATCCAGGCCAGTTTGGGGATTGGTCCCGGGTTTGCGAATAACGAGCCGGCGGCTCCGACGATGCTGCAAGTGCAGGGTGTCGATGCTCAGGATTCAACAGCTCTATTTTTACCCGGCGCTGGAGGAACGATGAGCGTGGGGATTGGCACAACGCCGGTTCTTGGAAGCGCTCTGGATGTTACCGGCGGAGACTTGTTTGTCCGGCAGACGGCCGGATCTGGAAACCATGTTCGGATCCGGGCTCCCTCCGATGCGAATACGGCCATTGAACTGCGCTCGGAAACGGCCGGCGGAAATCCGTACATTGATTTTGCTAATGACGCGGCAACCGATTTTGATATGCGCATTCAGTTAACCGGCAACGATGAGTTGCGCATTGACGGCGGGGCTCTTCAGGTGCGTCGGGAAGGGGGAGTCGATCAAACCGGCCAGCTGGCCCGGTACACAAATGACGCGCAGCCGACCTCGCTATCTCTGCTGAAGGGCAGGAACACAGCAGCGGTCCCTTTCCGTCCTTCCCTTAATGATGGGTTGGGAATGATTCGTTTTCAGGGGGTTAATGTGGTTGGGCAGAATTATGACGGGGCCACGATTCAGGCTATTGCGTCGGCGAACTGGACCAATGCATCCGCGCCGGCCGATATGGTTTTTTCCACCACGCCGTCTGGCGCCAACGGATCCGCGGAACGGATGCGGATTACGGATGACGGCCGAGTTTTGATTGGAACAACGGTTGTTCCCCCGACCGCGCCGACTACGCTGCTTGTGGCCCGGCGCGATGCCGATGAAATGGTGATGATGCGTGTCGAAAATCAGAATAATTCCGCGAACGCCGCCGCCCGCGTGTTTGCGGTTTCCCAGCAGGCCGCCACGCCAATCTCAATTGGAATGGATGCCTTCTCCCAGAATTTTAACACGACCACTTCATTAGGTGCTGCTGTTCCTGGGAATACGCTAATTGCTACCTTTGCCACTTTTGGGGCGATGGCTGCCAACCTGGGCAACCTGTTTATCGCGTCACGCGGACCCAACCAACGGATTGCATTCCATACAGGAAATCTTGCTGTTGATGCGACCACCGAACGAATGCGGATTACCAACACCGGTCTTGTCGGGATTAATATCACAAATCCTACCTTCCGTTTACAATTACCCAACCTCGCTGTTGATTCAACGGGGCGCGGGCGCGCGAACGCATGGACAACCTACTCCTCCATTCGATGGAAAGAAAACATTACCTCAATTGACCACCCCCTGGATAAGATTCAGGAACTTCGCGGTGTTTATTTTAATTGGAAAAAAGAACAAGGAGGCGTCCGGGATATTGGATTAATTGCCGAAGAAGTTGGCAAAATAATTCCGGAGGTTGTTTCTTATGAAGAGAACGGTAAAGATGCCAGTGGTATTACCTATGACCGATTGGTGGCTCTTTTAGTAGAGGGAATCAAAGAGCTCAAGGTTGAGAATGATGCACTGAAGAAAAGAATTGATGATTTGGAGAAAAAATCATGAAGCGCGCAATTTTGTTGTTCACCGTTTTAGGGCTTGTTTCTAGTATCGCCTGGGCGGAAACCACAGAAATTGTTACCTATTATCCGACTACCGGCGGTAATAACGAACATTTAAACGATTTAACGGTAGGGCCGGGCTTTTTGGGAGAAAACCCCGACCCTGGCGAAGTGCTGATTGAAACGCGGCTTGGAATCGGAACTAATAATCCGCAGGAACAGATTCAGATCACGGGCAATTTAAGGCTTCCTGCCACCACCGCCGCGGGAGGTGTTCCTTCCGGCGGTGTTATTTTTTCTAATACAAACAGGTTTATTCACAATTTTGGGAGCGGCAATTTTTTCGCGGGGACCAACGCAGGCAATTTCACGCTGACGGGTTCTTCGAATGTTGGGATAGGCACTAACGCGATGCAGAGCCTGACGAACGGAATTCAGAATGTCGCCGTGGGACCTCGCGCCATGGAGAGCACGACCAGCGGGCAGAGGAATTCCGCGTTTGGCATGGAGAGTCTGAATAATAATACGACGGGCGGTTTGAACACAGCGCTGGGGCATAATACGCTTTTTTTTAATCAGACCGGATTTGATAACACCGCGGTAGGCTATCAGGCTTTGCTGAACACGACGGGCAGCGATAACGTGGCGGTGGGCCAAAACGCCGGATCGAATTTGTTGGCGAACGCGAACACGACCGGGTCGGGCAATACGTTTATAGGGACCCGATCGGGTTCCGGGGTGGCCGCGCAATTAACCAACGCGACCGCGCTTGGATTTGAAGCATTGGTCTCGGCCAGCAACGCGCTGGTGCTGGGCGGAACAGGCGCCAACGCGGTCAATGTGGGGATTGGCACGGAAACGCCGGCTCAGCGGCTTCATGTCGTGGGAACCGTGCAAATCGTAGATGGGACCCAGGCGAACGGAAGAGTGCTAACCTCTGACGCCAACGGCGTAGCCAGCTGGCAGGCAGCCACTTCAGTGCCTGTTATCGCAAATCCTACATTGGCCGCACCGGTCTGGGTTCGGGTCGGGAATAATATCCTTTTCGGGAACCAGGATCATGAATTCATGACCCGGTTCACGTTTGCCACCGCGGGAGGTGTCCGCCGCGTGCGGCTTACGGTGACGGCTCGAAATGCCAACGATCAGCCGCCTGTCGGTACCGTCTTTAATCTGAATTCGCCCACATTCAGGGACGGTTGGGGTGGAAATAACGCGGGACCAGGAGGAGGGTATACTCTCAACTGGATTCAGTTTTACACCCAAAATCCAGGAAACGGAAATCAGTTAACCGTCGTCGCTTTTGGAGAGGATGGCAGCAGTGGCTTTGGATCGATTAATGCAAACGTTGATGTTTCGTATCAGTAAATAAACGGAATTATTCGATTTGACCAGCGAAAATATATTTTTAGGCATGAAAGGTGAGTAGATTAAAGTGAAAGAATTATGGTTGTTTCTGGGTATATTTGGATTACTAATCAGCTCCGTTTGGGCGGAAACCACAGAAATTGTTACCTATTATCCAACCTCTGGCAGCAACGAACATGCCACCAGTTTGACGGTTGGTAATGATTATCTGAATACCGTGCTGGCCGACGGTCAGGCGTTGATTCAAACCAGTTTGGGGATTGGGACCGGGTTTGGAGGTGGTGCGGGTAATTTGCTGGAGGTGCGTGGCGTTTCTGGGGTTACCAGTAATGCTCTGTTTTTAGCAGGCACGGGTATCGGCTCGAACATCCGGGTTGGGATCGGGGTTGCGGTTCCGAATGAGCAGCTGGAGATCTCCGGCAATTTTCGGCTTCCTCCGACGACAGCGGCCACCGGAATTATTTTCTCGGGCGCCAACCGGTTCATCCACAATTTTGGGACCAACAACTTCTTCGCCGGTGTGAACGCGGGCAATTTCACCCTGACGGGAACTGGAAATGTGGGGATTGGCCCGCAAACTCTCCTAAGCCTCACCAGCGGTGTTCGAAATATTGCTATCGGAACGGACGCTCTTTTATCTAATAGAAGTGGAAGTGGAAATGTCGCGATTGGCACTGGAACCATCAGTTTTAGCACGCTCGGCAGTGACAATGTCGCTATTGGCCGCGCTGCGTTGGCAAATGTAAGTACCGTGGGCGCTCTGTCCGGACAGAACAATGTTGCTATGGGTTCCACCGCCCTTGTGTTCAATACCACCGGTTCTGAAAATGTGGCGCTTGGTTTTCAGTCCGGCGTGACGGTCACCCAGGCCAATGCCAATACGACCGGTTCCAATAATACGTTTGTTGGATTTAATGCCGGTCCTGGAACAGCAACTCAGCTGAACAATGCCACCGCCCTTGGCGCCAACGCGCTGGTTTCGGCCAGTAACGCGCTGGTGTTGGGCGGCACCGGCGCCAATGCTGTGAATGTGGGGATTGGCACGGAAACGCCGGCTCAGCGGCTTCATGTCGTGGGAACCGTGCGGATCGTGGACGGGACCCAGGCGAACGGAAGAGTGCTAACCTCTGACGCCAACGGCGTAGCCAGCTGGCAGGCGTCCGGCGCTGCGGGATTTCCGGCTCCGGATTACGACAGTGGATGGGTTACTTCCCAAAGCCCGGGCAATACCAAGACATATACGCATAACCTTGGAACATTAGAATACATGGTCTATATAGAAGGAAGAACCGTTTCCGGAGATCATCCCCCAGGCACGATTCATCAAGTGAATAACCCGGGAGGGACTGACGCGTCCTGGTTGGACAGCAAGAAAACAAATTCAGTCGTTGTGATGCGTCACACGGGAGACACAGACTGGGATGAGACCAGGGTAAGATGCTGGAGATGGTAACCTCGACCGTGATCGGGATGCCGAAGTAGCGATTATTTCGTCTGGCCGGTGAATGTGAAATCGCGGATCAGCATGGCCGGCGCTACAACCGAACTAAATCCTTGCGCCGGGTCGGCCACGAGCCGCCGTTCTTTCGAGAGCGCGATCACCTGAGAAAATGCTTTTAAGACCGGCTGCGTGAACCGCAGTGTTTTCGCGGCGCCTACCACCTTGCCTTTCTCGACGATGAAAGTTCCGTCGCGCGTCAGACCCGTCATCAGCGCTTCCCGCGTATCGAGAAGTCCGCTGACATAATGGAACCGGGTGATCCAGAGCCCCCGGTCCATTTTTTTCAGCATCTCGGCGCGCGGTGTTTTGCCCGGGTCCACCAGCAAATGCGTGGCGATCGGTCCTTCCGCTTCGTCATAGGGCAGCGCGTGGCCGGTCGAGGGTTGATGGTACAGTTTGCCGTAATGGCTGTCGTAGACCAGCCGCTGCGCCCGGCCTTTCTCGATCAAGCCGACATTTTTTCGGGGGACCCCTTCGAAATCAAACGGCATCGAGAGACAAGCCGGATCGGCCGCGTCGTCGCGGATCGTGATGTTGTCGCCCATGATTTTGTCGCCGATCCGTCCTGCCATGAAACTTGATTTCTCGTAAAATTGTTTGGCGCCAAAACCGATAAAACTGAGCCACTCCACCAATTCCGCCACCGCCTCCGGTTCGATCAGCACCGTATATTTCCCGAGCGGGATCTTTTTTTGATTCCGGTTGCGCCGGCAATGATCGCTGGCCCGCTTGAGCAGTTCATCGGCATCCAGCGTTTCGGAGTCGCGGTACGATTGTGCCGCGAACCCGGATGATTTTCCGGAAGTCGCAACCAGGCGCAATCCTCCTGCGGTAAAAGGCTGATAGACAGCGAGTCCTCCTGATCCGACGACGGCCAGTTCGCTTTCTCCTGCGGTCGAGGATCCTGCCAGTTCCAGCCCGGTTTTTTCGGCGGTCAGCCAGAGATTTTTGAGAAGAGTAAGCCGTTCTTTCGGCTGCTGTTGGGCTGTTTGCGCGAAATGCGTTTGAAGCACAGGCAGAGGTTTTTTCAACGGATTGGTTTGGAATGACGCTGCCGGTGATTTGCCGGATAGTTTCGCGATTGCCAGCGCCGAATCAACGGCGCGGCGCAGAGCCTCTTTCGTCAGCGAAGAACAGGTAGCCACGCCGACGCGGCCATGCCAGCTGGTTTTTACCCAGACGGTAATATCCTGCTCAGCAAAGTTCTGATGAATCTTTCCGCTGGAGAACCGGAATATCGTTTGCTGTGAATGCTGGCAGGCGATCAGCGTCTGGTCGGCCTTCGAGTAACGCGCCGCCTGCTTCAATTCTGAAATCAGTCTTATTTTTCCGATCAGCATCAGCCGACCTGCACTTTCTCAAAGCGGGCCGGGGAAGCGCCATGGCCCACATGCATCACCTGGATCGGTTCTCCCTTGGCGCAGTTGGGAACGCCGTAGAGCCGCCATTCTTCTTTGCCGGTAATGCCGCTGCACGAGTTCCAGAATTCCGGCGTGATGCCGGTATAAACCGGATTTTTCAACGCCTGTCCCAATTTTCCGTTGCGGATCTCCCAGCCGATTTCGGTTCCGAACTGAAAGTTCAGCCGTTTATCGTCGATCGACCAGCTTTTGTTGGTCGCCAGTAAAATCCCTTTTTTCGTGTCGCCAATCAGGTCATCCAGCGTGCCGGTTCCGGGATCGAGGCTTACATTGGTCATCCGCACGATCGGCACGGCGTTCCATCCATCGGCGCGCATCGCTCCGGTTGAATGGCTGCCGATTTGCGCGGCGGTTTCCCTCGAGCTGAGATAGTTGACGAACCGGCCGTTCTGAATAATCGGCACGCGCTGGGCAGGCACACCCTCATCGTCGTAGCCGAATGTGCCGCAGCCTTTCGGCAGTGTGGCGTCGGCGGTAATATTAACGAGCCGGTTTCCGTAGCGGTAATGTCCCAGCGTGTCGGGCGTCAGAAAACTGCCGCCTGCGAATGAAAGTTCCATTCCCAGTGCGCGGTCCAGTTCGGTTGGATGCCCGCATGACTCATGCACCTGCAGAATCAGCTGATCCGGCATTAAAATCACGGTGGTTTTTCCGGAAGGGCATTCTTTGGCGCGCAGCAATGTGACCGCTTCCTGGCGCACCCGTTTTGCTTCGCCGACAAAATCGAGTGCTTTTACATATTCATAACCGGCCTGCGCCAGCGAACAGGAATTTGCCGTCGGGAATGACCGTTTTTGCATCTCATTGCCGAGCACGGCGGTGGCTTCAATCATGCCGCCCGATTCGGTGATCAGCTGTTCGATCCAGGCCCCTTCGGTCGAGCAAAACAGTTTCTCGGTTTTATGGAATTCCAGTTTCGCGATCGCGCTGGCGATCTGCGGATTATCCTTAAGCACCTGGCAGGTCCAGAGCAGGTAATCCAGTTTGCGCTGCAGTGGCACACGGAACGGGTCGATCTCCAAAGGAGTTTCGTAACGGCCGCGCGCCGGTTTCATCGGTCTTAAATGGGCCATTGGCGCGGTGGTCAGTGCTACGGCGCGCGCCATTTCGATGGCCCGGTCGGCGGTCTGCTTGAGTCCGCGCCGGTTAAAATGACAGGACGACGCGTGCCCCCAGGCCCCGTGGTCAAGTACGCGGATGAAAACACCTTCGCTGGCGCTCTGGCTGATATGCTGCGGCTGACCGTTTTGCACCACCAGCTCCTCTTTCAGCGCGTGGACAAAACGGAGATCTCCGTAACGGATGCCGCGCCGTTTGAGATAGGAAATAGTCTCGGAAAACAGGTTTTTGGGTTTGGAAGGAACCATGGGAATTCATCTACCCTACGGGTTTTTAAGTCGGCTGTCAATGAGTGCCGGTATCATGTATACTTATTTTATAAATTCACAGGAGGTGTTTTTTATGAAGGTAAACGCTAGGTTTAGTGCCGCTGTTCCCGCCATCATCCTTCTCGTCTCAGTTATTTTTACCGGCATTGCCTGGGCCGAAACTGTTGAGTTAGTGACTTATTATCCAACATCGGCAAATAGCGGCGACCAGCATCTAACCAGTTTAACGGTGGGCAACGATTATTTGGCTACCACACTGGCCAATGGCCAGGCATTGATCCAGACCAGCTTGGGGATTGGAACCGGGTTTGCCAACAACGAACCGGCGGCTCCGACGGTTTTGGAAGTACGCGGAGTGGCCGGTGATGCATCGCAGGCTCTGTTTCTGCCGGGTGCCGGCGGTACGATGAGCGTGGTGATCGGCCGGGACGGGGCGCCGGGGGCGGGAATCCCCGGCTCCGGTTTGTCGGTGGTCTCCACCAATGACGGCGTAGACATACGCGGGATAAGTGTTTTGCATTCCAGTAACGGTATCCAGGGAGGCATCCTAAATCTCCTTAAAAGCCGGGCGGCCGGTGCGGTGGTGCAGGCCGGGGATTATGCGGGCGGCGTGGGTTTCTGGTTTTTCAACAACGGCGAGGGGGGCATTTCCGAATCCGGATACACGCAGTCCGCGGCTATCTGGAGCGCCGTCAACAACGCGACTCCCGGGTCCGAAGCGGGGCATCTCGAGTTCTACACGACGAACGCCGGCGTGTCGTCGGAGAAGATACGGATCGCCGCGAACGGCAACGTGGGGATTGGAACGGCGGCACCCGGACAAACATTAACCGTTAATGGCACTCTGGGTATCTTGGAAGGAGGCGCCAATCCAACCGACCACACGATTTTTCAGGGAGGCACCCAGACAGGCGATATTACATACTCTCTCCCGGCGGCCCAGGGAGCTGCCGACACCGTTCTTGCAAATAATGGGGCCGGTGTTCTCTCGTGGAGTGCTTCGGCGGGAGGAGGTGTTCCAAACACCGTCGTTGTTTTCAATGCTTCGGGAAACTGGACGGCTCCTGCTGGAGTGACAAGAATTAATGTCCAGGTTTGGGGCGGCGGCGGCGGTGGCGGTGGAGCCACTAGTTGTTCGGGTTACGGCAGCGGCGGGGGCGGCGGCGGTTACGCCGAATCCATTCTTGCGGTTACACCGGGGACAACCTATACCGTTACGGTGGGTGCCGGAGGAACCGGAGGCGCTAGTATCGCGGGTACCGCCGGAGGCACATCGTTTTTTAATACCGCCGCGATCGTTTCGGCGACTGGCGGTGCTGGAGGACTAAGAGACTGCGAAGCCACGGCCGTCAACTCTATTGGGGGAAATGGTCTAGGCACCATCACCATCACGGGCGCTTCCGGAGACATGGGCGGGAACACGAGCAGCTCTGTTCCAAACGGAGGCGATTCTCCTCTGGGCGGTAGTGGAGGGGATGGAGGTGCTAATAGCGGAACCCCGGCGCAGGGAAATGGTCGCGCAGGCATTATTCCTGGCGGTGGTGGCGGCGGTGCGGGCGGCACGGGCACAAGTGGTATAGGCGGCAATGGAGCACACGGAAGAGTAGTGATAAGGTTCTGAAAAAAATCAGTCCCTCGGCAGTGACGCAGGCGGTTAACAGGGTATTTCTCCAATTGCCTGGAGAGCAAATCAGTTCTCTGGCGCGTCGGCGCCGGTCGCTGGCGTTAAAACACCAGATGGTAGTTTATAATTCCCGCAAGCAGCCCCACCAGATCGATCTTCAGATGCGGCCCTGGGTGATGACGCGCGTGCAAGAATCATTTTTTTATAAAACCTGCCGGCTTCTGAATTCCGCGCTCGATAGAATCGTTCCTCTCTATTTGCACAATCCGCAGGTTCGCCAGATCGTTCCGTTGGAGCCGTATGAAGACGAATGGCTGCGTGCCGCCAACGCCCGCAAACTGCAAACGCCGCGAACGGTTTTCGGCCGGATCGACGCGACCGCTACCTTCGCGCATCCGCGCTGGAAGGACGATTTCTGGTTTTTGGAGCCGAATGAAATCGGCATCGGCGGTGTTTATTACATCTACGGCACGATGGCGATGGCCAATGAATGGGTCGTGCCGCTGCTGAAAGAAAAAATCCCGGCGTTTCAGCCGCGAATGGCCAACGATCCGCAGCGGCTGCTGTTTCTGCTGATGCGCCGGCACGCGCGCGCCATTGGCCGGCCATTAAAGCGCGTGGCATTGGTCGAAGATTGTTCAGAGCCGGAAGGGACCGCCGAATTTTCTTCGGTAGTCCAATCGTTCCGGCGATGGGGACTGGACGCGTTTGTGGCCGACCCTCGTCAGGTGAAAAGTCGTCGCGGCGAAATTACCGTGCGCGGGAAACCGGTTGATCTGATTTACCGCGATACGGAACTGACCGAGATGGCCGAAATGGGCGGCCGCGATTTTTCAAAAAAATTCTCGGGCATGCGCGAAGCGTTCATCCAAAACCGCGGGATCTCTTCGCTGGCCGGCGAGTTCGATCACAAGTCATGCTGGGAATTGTTTACCAATCCGCAATTTGGCCATTATTTTACGCCTGCCCAGCGCCGGCTTTTCCAGAAACATATTCTTTGGACACGGTTACTGTGGGAACGGACCACGACCGATTGGAACGGAAAATCGGTCGATCTCGTTGCCTGCACTCAAAAGAACCGCGCACGCTTGGTGCTGAAGCCAAACCGCGCGTACGGCGGAGAAGGGGTTTTATTCGGTTGGGCTGTTTCGCAGAGCCGATGGGATCGCGCGCTGGCAACGGCGCTGCGGGAACCGTCCCAATGGATTGTTCAGCGCGCCGCGCGCGTGCATGAAGAATTATTTCCGGAGATCCGTCCCAATGGCCGCGTAAAACTGGAACCATTTTTTGCGGTAACCGGTTTTGCCGCTACCCCCGACGGCATGGCGGTTCTGGGCCGGTTTTCAGAAGAATCGGTAGTGAATGTTTCCCGCCGCGGCGGATTAATTCCGGTTTTTCGATTGTGATATACTGCTGTCATGAGCGATAAAAAATCTTTCACAAAAATAGTCCTTGGGTTTTTAGCAATAGGGCTTGTTGCCGGCATCGCCTGGGCCGAAACGACCGAAATTGTGACCTATTATCCTACCAGCGGCGGTGGCGGCGCCGATCCGCAGGTAAACTCGATCAGGGTCGGAAACGGCTATGCAGGAACTGCTGCTCCGGGGAATGGAATAGCGCGCATCGAAACATCTCTCGGGATCGGTCTGGCGGGACTACCCACTCAACAGATTGAAATTACCGGTAATTTTCAGTTGCCGGCCACGACGGCTCCGGGAGGTATCCTTGCCGGGGGCGCTATTTTGTCCAATGGCAACAGGTTCATTCACAATTTCGGATCGAACAATTTTTTTGCGGGTGTGAACGCCGGTAACTTTACCATGACCGGTGGTACGAACACGGCGGTTGGGGCTACTGCTTTGCGTGCCAACACTACCGGTGGCGGTAATACGGCTGTCGGTCAAAGTGCTTTGGCGAGCAATACCACCGGTCCTTCAAATACCGCTATCGGAATTGCTGCGCTCACTGCCAATATTAGCGGCGGCAACAATGTTGCTATTGGACGGACGGCGCTTTTCCTTAATAATAATGGTTCCTTCAACACCGCGGTCGGGAACCAGTCTCTTGCAAACAACACGGTTTCCGACAATACAGCCATTGGTTTTGGAGCTATGCAACTCAATACGACCGGCACTGACAACACCGCCGTGGGGTTCTCTGCTCTGCTGAGTAATACCACGGGCGTCACCAATGCCGCCGTCGGCATGAACACCCTTCTCAACAACACCATTGGCGGCGGCAACGCCGCGCTGGGGACCAGTGCTCTTCTCAGCAACACCACCGGCATAAATAACACGGCGGTCGGCAGTGCTGCAGGTGGTATTAACACCACCGGTTCAAACAATGTTTTTATTGGGCAAATAGCACAACCAACTGTCGGGAACCTTACTAATGCCATTGCCATCGGTTCCAACGCGCAAGTTGGCGCCAGCAACAGTATGGTTCTGGGTGGAACCGGCGCCAATGCGGTCAATGTCGGTATTGCTGTGACTACGCCGAGAACGCCGGCTCCGAACGCGGCCGCCGGCAACCTGGATGTAAATGATGTTTGGGTAAGAAGTTTGAACGCCGGGGCGGGAGCCTGGCTGAGTCAGCAGGCCGGAGGTGGAGCTCAAATGGTGACGGGCAGTTATGTCGGTAATGGAATCAATGCCCGTCGAACCATAGCGGTTGCCGGCGTTACGGCGGCCACGCCGATTCGTTTCTTGACGGTAATTGGAAATTGGCGCAATACGACTTCTGCGATGACCAATATTAAAACAGCGACCATGGCAGGAACGCTGAATTATCATTGGGCGCCTGCGCTGGCAACCTATGAGCTTACCGTCGGCGGTCCCGCGATTCAATTTGAGGCGACCGGGTTTAGTTTTCTGCATGATGCGGGCACCATCAATCAGAATGGGCAGACGTACCACTACATCGCCTATTTGTAAGTCCTCTTTTATTGTCAACCGGAACGGTGTTTTGAGTTGACAATTCCTACCTGACGAGCGATCCTACAAAGAACGGTATTTTAACCTTCCCTAAAGAGGAGTTTTTGGCATGATAGAGACAATTCAGACGGTTTCGCAGCGAGTGCTCGGCGGCGGAAAAATCACGATGGATGAAGCGTCGAAATTTATCGAGATGGACAACTGGCCGGATGTTTTACACCTGGCCTCCGAAGCGACGCGCATCCGCGAGAAATTTACCGGCAAACAGGTTGATCTTTGCGCGCTCGTCAACGCGAAAGCCGGCAACTGCGCCGAGAACTGCGGTTATTGCAGCCAGTCCGCCCATTTCAATACCGAAATCTCTTCGTATCCGCTCATGAACCCAGACCAGATCGTCGAGCGGGCGCGCCAGGCCAAGGAATTCGGCGCGACGCGGTTTTGTATCGTGACGGCCCAGCGCGGTTTGTCCGACAACGATCTGCCGACGCTCTGCGAAGCGGTGCGCCGCGTGAAAGCCGAAGTTGGGCTCGAACCGGAATGTTCCCTCGGTTTTGTGACCGATCATCAACTGGAACAACTGAAAGCGGCCGGCATGACGCGCTATAACCATAACCTCGAAACGGCCGAAACCAATTTCCCGAACATCTGCACGACGCATTCCTATCAGGACCGGCTTGCTACACTGCGCCAGTTGCGCAAGCATGGCCTGGAAATCTGCAGCGGCGGCATTCTCGGCCTGGGCGAGTCGCGCCAGGAACGGTTGGCGCTGGCGTTTGAATTGTCCGAGCTGGATGTCGAATGCGCGCCGATCAATGTGTTGAATCCGCGTCCCGGTACACCGCTGGCCGAGAACACGCCGCCGGATCCGATGGAAGTGATCAAGACGATCGCCGTGTTCCGGTTCATCCTGCCGAAGGCCAAGCTGGAATTGGGCGGCGGCCGCGAAGTGAACCTGCGCGATTTTCAGTCGATGGCGTTTTTGGCGGGTGCCAATTCGCTGATCATCGGCGGATACCTGACGACCAACGGCCGCCAGCCGGCGCATGACACGCAGCTGCTGAAAGACCTCGGCTTCACGGTTTAAAAGCAGTTTTGGATATTTCCCTCCAAGGCAAAAAAATCCTGGTGACGGGTGCCACCGGCGGGATCGGCGTCGCCATCATCGGACAGCTTCTGCAGTCGGGCGCGCAGGTGACCGGATCTTATTTTCAGGATCAATCTGCCGCCGATGCTCTCCAAAAACAGGGTACTTGCATGATGCGCGCCGACCTGGGCGATCGTTTAGCGGTCCGTTCGCTGGTACAGAAAACATTGGAACAATCCGGCGGAGCCATTGACGCGCTGATCTACGCGGCCGGCAACACGCGCGATCACACCTTGATGAAAATGACCGACGATGAATGGGACTCCGTCATCGGCGTGCACCTCACCGGCCTGGTCACGGCCTGCAAAGAACTGCTTCCGTCGATGCAGCAGCGCAAGCAGGGCAAGATCATCGCGCTCGGATCACAGTCCGGATTAACGGGGCGAATGGGCCAGGCCAATTACAGTGCCGCGAAAGCGGGAGCGGCAGGCTTCATTAAAACATTGGCGCGCGAAGCCGGCCGTTTCGGCGTGACGGCCAACCTGGTTTGTCCCGGATTTGTCGATTCTAAAATGACGCGCTCGGCTCCGCCGGAAGCGTGGGAGCGGGCCAAGGCTGCCTCGGCGCTGGGAACGGTTTCTTCGGCGCAGACGGTTGCTTCCTTTATTGCCTGGATGGTGTCGGACCATTGCGCCGGCGTAACAGGGCAAATCTTCCAGCTCGACAGCCGGATTTTATGAACGAACTTCAAAATGAACTGGATGAACTCGACCGTCAGGGACTGCGCCGGTTCTGGCGATGCGTCGAAGCAGTTGATGGTGGTCGGATTTTAATCGACGGCCAATGGCGCGTTCATATGGCCTCCAACAATTATTTGGGGTTGGCGGCCCATCCTCGCGTGGTAGCCGCTGCGCGCGAAGCGCTGGAACAGTATGGCGCGGGCGCCGGGTCGGCGCGATTGATCGGCGGAACTTTTCCGCCGCATGAACAGCTGGAAGAAGAACTGGCCCGGTTTAAACAAGCGGAAGCAGCGATTGTTTTTCCAACCGGGTATATGGCCAACCTCGGCATTATTACCACGCTGACCGGCCCTGAAGATCTGCTGATCGGTGATCGGCTGAACCATGCCAGCTTGATTGACGCCTGCCGGCTCAGCCGCGCGTCGTTTCGCGTTTATCCACACCTCGACGCAGAGAAGCTCAACGACCTTTTAAAACAGCGCCGCGCGAAATACCGGCGCGTTCTGATTATCGCCGAAGGACTTTTTTCAATGGATGGCGACTGCTCGCCGTTAAAGGAAATTTCGGAACTGGCGCGCCAGTACGATGCCTGGTTGATGATCGACGATGCGCACGGCACCGGTGTTCTGGGAAAAACCGGTCGCGGTTCTCTGGAAGCGGCCGGTGTTTCTCCCGACGGAATTTTGCAAATGGGAACGCTGTCGAAAGCAATTGGTTCGGTCGGCGGATATTTAGCCGGGCCTAAGGCGGCTGTTGAGCTGATCAAGAACAAGGCCCGTTCATTTATTTTCACGACGGCATTACCGCCGGCCTGCGCGGCTGCGGCGCACGAAGCGCTGCGCGTGATCCAGCAGGAACCGGCTATACGGGAACAACTTTGGAATAATGTGCGGCACTGGACGCAGGGCTTGAAAAAAATGGAGCTTCCGCTGGTTTCGGACAACAGCCCGATCGTTCCGGTGCAGGTGGGCGACAACCGTTTGACGATGGAAATTGCGCAGTCGCTTTTTGAGCAGGGTGTTTACGCGCCGGGCATCCGTCCCCCGACGGTACCCGAAGGCCAGGCGCGCATCCGCACCAGCGTGACGGCGCTGCATACGCCGGATGATTTGGATAATGCGCTGAAAGTTTTTGAAAAAACAATAGGGGTGATTCACCGATAATGGAAAATTCAGCCGATCTTCAGCCGGGACTTGCGTTTTTAGACGGACAGATGCTGCTGGCTCCCAGCTTGAACGAACAACTGGGGCATGATTTCCAGGGGTTGCGCCGTTCATTTAAAGAAGATTCAACCCATCCCGATTCCCATTCCGTCGCCAGTTTTGGCCGGATCTGGATCTACGATGTGGCGCTTTCGATCTATGCCGATTTAAAAGCAGGCCGGATCCGGCAGGCCGGTTATCAGGCCGGCCGCGTGATGCAGCTGGCGCTTCGCGAAGAAGCGGCCGGGTATCGCGGCCTATGGCATTTTTCGTACAACACGACCGGAGATTCATTCATCGATCCGCGCGGACCGGCCGGCGCGAATGCGTGGTGTTTAAATGCCATTTATGCCTATCTGCTGGTTCGCGCCGACGCCAGCCTGCTTACCTGGGCCAACCGGATGGTCCAGCAATATCTGTTCGATTTGCAGGTGGTCGATCCGAACGATCCGCGCGACGGCCTGATTTTAGCCGGGTTCCATAATGCCGAAGATCTCTCAAGTCCCGACATGGGATACGGCGTCTATAAAGGAAACCCGAATGTTCTTTATCCGCATGTGATTTTAGAACATTGCGTCGATACGGCTGCGACCTTTCGCTTGGCCTGGCGCGTTAATTCCAAGCAGCGTCCCAACGATATCGCTTTTCTGGAAGAACTGGCGGCCCGGCACGACCGGTTGATGCGCGGCATCCGCCGCCGGTTTTGGCAGGGCAACCATTTCGTTTCGGCGATTGACTCCCGCGGCGTTTTTTATACCGGTACCGACGGCGAACCAAGCATCGCGATCGACAACAATACCTGGGCCGCCCATCTGTTCCTGCCGTATGAGCCGGAACTGGCGCAGCAGGCCGCTGCCTACGCGCAAGAACGGTTTCTGATTCAGACTCCGGCGGCGCAGGTCGAAAATTCCAACGCCGAAACGGTTCCGCACGGACTGGAGGGCGTTTATTATTTTCCGGCCAGCTTCGAAGATCCGTTCGTGAAAATTCCGGATGAGCACCGCCATAAAATGGAAAAACTGCTTCACCCCGAAGCGGCGTTTGGGCTGGTCCTTTTATTGTGGGACGCGGCCGGTTATCTTCCGTCCGAGAAGGAACGATCGGCCTGGCAGGCGAAGGCGCGCCAATTGTACGAGAAAACGACAACGCTGCAGCGGCTTTACGGTCCGCAGGGCGCGCCGTACGCCAGCGTCAATGTACCCTCCGTTTTTTGCACGCTGCAGTCGGTGACCACGGCTGCCTCGGCGGTGATTACGACCTCTATTTTGGGCGGCAGCAACGGCGATGATTTTATCGGAGTTCTTCCGCCGGAAGCGTTCAAGGTTGATGGAAAAAGTCCGGTCAAGACAGCCTCTTAACGGCATTTTCGTTACCGGTACCGACACCGAGGTGGGTAAGACCGCCGTGACGGCGGCATTGGCCTGGGCGCTGCGCAAAAAAGGCTATTCGGTCGGCGTGATGAAACCGGTTGCCACCGGCTGTAGAATGAGTGCCAGGTTTAAACCTGGCACCCCAAGAGAACTTTTTTCCGAGGACGCCCGGATTCTTCTGAGCGCCAGCGGATCGAATGACCCGATCGATTGGGTCAACCCATACCGGTTTGAAGCGCCCGTTGCGCCATCGGTGGCCCTTCGCGAAACAGCCGCGGCCGGCACCATTTCCCTCCAACGAATTAAAACCATCTATCAGAAGTTGGCCTCGCTCCATGACATTGTTCTCGTGGAAGGGATCGGCGGCTGGGCTGTGCCGCTGAATGAAAAACAGTCGGTGGAAGCGATGGCGCGCTGTTTGAATCTTCCGGTGTTGGTAGTCGGCCGCGCCGGTTTAGGCACAATCAATCACACGGCGCTCACCGTCGAGGCGATTCAGAATTCCGGACTGAATCTTTTGGGCATTGTTTTAAACCGGATAAGCCGAAAACCGTCGTTGGCGGAAAAAACCAATCCTTCCGAAATTTCACGGATCACCGGTATTCCGGTGCTGGGCGTGGTTCCGGCGCTGGCGTCGGCCGATTCTAAAAAGATCGCCGCAGCGATCAATATGCGCGCGATTGAAAAAACATTGCGCGGTTTACCGCGGACACAACAGGCTGCCGCGCGCCGGCTAAGCCGTCTGGACCGCAAAAAACTGTGGCATCCGTTCACGCAGATGCAGGAGTGGGAACAGCAGGAGCCGCTGATTATTGAATCGGCAGAAGGAAACCTGCTGCGCGATATCCATGGCCGCGACTATATCGACGGAGTTTCATCTCTCTGGGTAAATCTGCACGGGCACCGGCACCCGGCGTTGGATGCCGCGCTGCGCCGGCAGGCCGGGAAGATTGCCCATTCCACATTGCTGGGAGCGGCCAATGTTCCGTCGATTGAACTGGCCGAGGCGCTGCTGAAAGTGGCGCCCAAAAATCTGTCGCGTGTTTTTTATTCCGACAGCGGATCGACCGCCGTCGAGATTGCGCTGAAGATGGCGTTCCAATACTGGCAGCAGAACGGCCGGCCCAAGCGAAAGAAATTCGTCCATTTCGTGAATGCTTATCACGGCGATACGATCGGTTCGGTCAGCGTGGGCGGCATCGATCTGTTTCATCAGGTTTATGGCCCGCTGCTGTTTAAAGGGTTTAAAGTTCCGGCGCCCTACTTATATCGCGGCATCACGGCTGAAATGTCGCTGGCGGCGCTGCGCAGCGTTTTTTCAAAACATGCGAATGAGATTGCGGCCGTCGTGGTGGAACCGCTGGTGCAGGGCGCGTCGGGAATCATCACGCAGCCGAAAGGCTGGCTTAAAAAAGTGGAACAGTTGTGCCGCCGCTACGGTATTTTTCTGATTGCCGATGAAGTGGCCGTTGGGTTTGGGCGGACCGGCACCCTGTTTGCCTGCGAGCAGGAAAAAGTAAAACCGGATTTCCTCTGTCTGGCCAAAGGAATTTCGGGCGGGTATCTGCCGCTGGCGGCCACGCTGACGACCGAGCAGGTTTACCGCGGCTTTCTAGGCAGCCACGCGTCGCTGAGGACTTTTTTCCATGGCCACAGCTATACCGGCAATCCGCTGGCCTGCGCCGTCGGCCTGGAAAGTCTGAAAATTTTTAAACAGGAACGGATATTGGAGCGATTAAAACCAAAAATCCGGCTGCTTGAAAAAGAATTGCGCGCGATCAAAAAAGAAGATCATGTGGGCGATGTCCGCCAGCGCGGTCTGATCGCCGGGGTTGAACTGGTGAAGAACACAAAAACAAAAGAACCATACCCGTGGGAGCAGAAAATTGGCGCGCAGGTTTGCCAGCGGCTTCGTTCGTATGGGATTTTAATGCGGCCGCTGGGCAATGTCATCGTGATTCTTCCGCCGCTTTCGATTTCGGCCGGACAGCTGACCATGCTCTGCCGGCAAACGGCCCGCGCGATCCGGGAAATCTGCACGAACGAGTAGTTTTCGAGTATACTTTTGAATAGGCAAGAACGATGAAAAATCCAATTGTAAAAAATAAAACTAACCGCATCTTATTTACGCTGTTGTTTTTGGGATTAATCGCCACGAGTGTATCTGCCGATACAGTTGAGCTGGTGACTTATTATCCGACCGAGTCCAACGGCCAGTTTGACCGCAACCATGCCCGGCGTTCGACAGTGGGGTCAGCCTATTCACCCGATACGATTACCGATGCCGCTGTCCCCGATGGGACGCTGCTGGTTTCGGAGAGGCTTGGAATTGGGATAACCGCGCCGCAATTCCCACTCGATATTTACCGCAGTGCTGATGAGGCCTATCTGCGCGTGATGGGCGTTGGCAACGGTTTGGCCCCGGAAAACTTTGCTGGGATCGAGTTGGACAGCGATCTTCCGGTCAACGGTGTTCCCGATTACAAATGGCAGCTGGTGCATAAACGGGGCGGCGCCGGCGGGGAGAACGATTTCCACATTACTTTTTACGATCCAACTATCCCGGCCTGGCGGGTATGGCTGGCTATTCGGAAAAACGGCAATGTCGGCATTGGCAACGTACCGTTCCCGGATGAAAAATTGCAGGTGAACGGCAATATCCGGATGCCTAACACCTTTGTCGACGGACTGGGTGTGGCCACGGCCGGCGTGATCTACAGCGACACGACGCGGTTTATTCATAACTTCGGTTCGAACAATACATTCATGGGTGTGGAATCCGGCAACTTTACGACGGCCGGAACCGGGTTTAATTCCGGCTATGGCCAGCGTACACTGATGAACGTGACCACCGGGTTTTTTAACGCGGCGGTGGGTGCTGGATCACTCACTTCGAATACCGTTGGCTCCGACAATACAGCGGTTGGCACCAGTTCGCTAACCTCCAACAACACCGGTAATAATAATGTGGCGGTCGGTTATCAGGCGCTGTTGAGCAATATCAGCGGCAGCAACAATGTGGCGGTTGGAACTCAGGCCGGCGGCAACGCCGGGGGCAACCAGAACATTTTTATCGGTGTTCAGGCCGGTTTGAACGAAGCCGGCAACGACAAGCTGTACATTGAAAACTCCAGCTCAGCCAACCCATTAATCTACGGTGATTTTTCCACCGATACGGTCCGGATCAACAATCATTTAGGAATAGGCACCAGTGTCGTGGGTGGCACGAATGCGCTGGCGATTGCCAATGGAATCGAGCCGGCTACCAACCCTGCCGGCCAGATTCAGCTGTTTGCCAAAAATGTTTCCGGCACATCAAAACTGTGGGTGATTGATGGAGCCGGTTTTTCGTCAACGATTTCACCGCATAACTTCTCACTGATTCCATCGGGCGCCAGCGAGCCGCTGGCGTGGGCATTTTATTCGGAACGCGCCGGCCATGCCGTTAATGTCGATATGCTGCGCGCCATCCGCGTCCTTGAAAATTTATCCGGCGAGCAGCTGGTTTATCTAAAAAATCTTCGCACCCATCAAGACGAAAGTTCCCGTTTAACCAGCCCGGTTGTTCCCTCGCTTGAAAAAGAAATTCAACAGCTGAAAGCCGACAACGAAAAACTGCAGAAGCAGGTTGATGACCTTAAAAGATCAGTCGACGCGTTGGCGCGAAACTCCCGCCGGTAAGCAATAGTGAGTAAGGAAAAATTCGTCCACCGTTTGTTTGATACAATCACTCCGCGCTATGACCTATTCAACCGCGTCGGCAGTCTCGGCATGGATCACAGCTGGCGGAGAAAAACAATCCAGGCGCTTCAACTGAAACCGGAAATGCGCGTACTTGATTTAGCCAGCGGCACCGGTGATTTGGCGCGCGACTGCGCGGCTGAGTTAGCGCCGCTGGGGAAAGTAGTCGCTTGTGATCTTTCTCTGCAGATGCTTTCACGGGCCGTCAAGCGGCTGGCGGTTTTTCCGCCGGCGCGCTGGCACGTCAGCTACGCGCAGGGAAGGGCCGAAAACCTGCCGTTTAACCCAGCCACTTTTGACGCCGCCACTATGGCGTTTGCTCTGCGCAATGTTTCCGATTTGGATGCCACTTTTGGCGAATACCATCGTACGATGCGTCCCGGCGCTCATTTGGCATTGCTGGAGTTCGGCCGGCCAACCAATTTTTTCGTGCGCGCGGGCCACTGGCTCTGGCTCTCAACCGCTATTCCTCTGTTTGGTTTTTTAACGACCGGCTTGTTCTGGCCGTTCCTTTATTTGCGCCGATCAATACTGCAATTTATGCCGCCGGAGCAGGTGGTTAAAAAACTGCAAAACGCCGGTTTTGGCGAAGTCTCCGCCACTCGCTTAAGCGGCGGGATTGTGGTTCTCTACCAGGCTATTCGTTAACAAAAATAACCAATTTTATGGCATACTTCCTTATATGAGATCCAATAACCGCCTAACAGGGCGATTTTTATTTGCCCGAATTTTAAGCGCTTTGTTGATCGTTAGCATTGCGCTGCCGCCTTCGTCTGTCTACGCCTTGCGTCCGCTCGCGGGCCGCGAATCCGGGATGGAAGAAAACCTTACGAACAAATTGCGTCCTGTCACTGGGCAGGAGGAACGGATCGTGGTACGCATCAATCCGGTGACGGAAGCTCCGGAGTGGCGCCTGGAAACGGAGTTCCGCGTTTCTCCTGAATCACAAAGCATCCGTGATTTGTTAAGCCAGCCGAATCCATCTTCTGCCGATTGGTATCGTCATGATCCGAAGGAGAAGCTGGATCGTTTGGCGGAGCTGTTTCAGGCCGGATTTGATTACTATGCTCGCTGGATTCCTTTGTCCGGAGGAGCCCTCGTTTATTATGATGCAAGCCCACTGCTGGCTTATCTGAAGCAAGAATTCCAATGGGCCGCTTCGACGGAAACAACCCAGCTCAATCGCATGCAATATACGCACCTGGTGAACACAATAGTCACTCAGCTGTTTCATCCGAACCGGCGTTCGCTGCTCTCTTTCCCGGATGCAAACGACCACTCGCGCGTCATTGAAAAAGATTTGACGGAAGATTGGCGGGCAATCCCTTACCTGGATGGACGAATCCCTGTTTGGGAAGCGGCTTCCAAGCCGGGTGAGCGCAATCCCGGATTTTTCACGGTGGAGGGGTGGCACCAAGGCCCGTTTGCGGTGCACGGGTCTCATTCGGATCCGTATTGGATGCAGGTTCCGTTGGAGGAATATCCGAAGCGGTTAGTTCAACCCATTGCAGCATTGTTTACTCGGCTGAGGAATTCTCCGGCAGATTTCAGGCGCTATTTTGGAACATTGACCACTCAGTTAGAAGAAAGAGCTCACGCGGAGGACGAGGTGTGGGCGTATCGGTTTCACGGAAGCGTTTTTCCATCCACCCAGTATACAGACCATCTTATTGCAGATGCGATTCTCCGCCCGAATTCTAGGGCTGATCGGTTATGGACGAGTCAAAAACAAGCCCACTTAAGAAACGGAGAATTCTTTGATTCGGCCGGCAATTTTATAGAATTTTCCGGACAATTGAAACGGCTGATCCGGGTGATCGAAGCGGTCTACGCTGAAAAACCGGAACCAGAGGCTGATCCCTGGGCGTTGGCACTCTTTTTGGAATACGCAATCGACCAGTATGAGAATGGCGTCAAAGCGGCGAAAGGAACATGGACGCCCTATCCGCGTGAGATTTCTCAGTGGTTTATAAGCCTTTTGGTTGAGCAAGGTCTTCCAAGGGAAGTTCTGGGAACTGGCAGAAAATTTCAAGACGGGTTATGGAACGAACTCAATACGCATCAATCGGGCGAAGCAGCGATTTCCGGCCGCAAGGCGCTGGCTTGGGCGAAGAATATGCAGCGGTCTTTCTATATAACGGAGGAAGAGCGAATAGATCTTTTAAATCAGGGGCCCCCCGTTGCGGCCGGACAGGAGGAGAAGCCGGAGGAATTCCCAACGGAGCACGACTCGAAATTCTTTGAAAAGCTGGGGGAACCGCAGTGGGGTTTCGAACCCAAAGAATGGGCGGGGCTCTGGTATCTGCTTGACGGAAAAGTGCCGCAAAGTCTGGACGGTACGCTGGATGAATTGAATCATGGAATCAGACTCCACGCGGATTCAAAGAATTTCTGGGGATCTAAAGACGCGGAGTTCGCACAGAAATTGATACACAAACTATACGACCGGATTCGGAACCAATATGGACTTGAATGGAATGATTGGCGTTTATTCTTTGATCTGACGAATGGAAATATTCTGGCCGATTCACAGAGGTTAAGCGTTGTCCTTGACGTGATGATCTCAAGAAAAACACGGTTTGTTTCTGAGACCCCGCTTACCCCAATTGAATTAACCATGGTCCATTCGTTGCGCGATAGGCTTCAGCAGTCTGAACCGCTGCCGATAGATCCGAGAATGCGGGATTTCCCGGCTGTTTCTACGGAAAAACAGGTCGCGATGGGGAATTTTGCCAATTTTATTATAGCCGTTACGCTTTTAGGCGCGGGGTGGTTTTACGCGCGTCAGGCCCAGAATGGAGGTGGAGTCGTCCAGCCGGATAACGCGCCGGCGCCGGCTGTTATAAAACCGCGACAACGACAGTCGGTTCCAGCCGAATATTTTCGTTTTAAGTGGGAAGGCGAGGGGCCGATTGCCGAGGTGGATGGAGAACGGGTTGATTTCAACGACTGGGATAAATTGGGCGAGGCGCTTTCTCAGGAACAGGTAGATCTCTTTTTGCGGGAGCAGGAAGGGGCCGAGAGCTGGCTGGTGCCCGTAGACGCGGCGCTGCCGATTAATCGGGCGATCCATGTTTTTGACCAGGTGGGGATTCCTTCTCAACAGCTGCCGCAGAATCTGAACTATTTTAATTTAAGCCAGGATGCGGCCGCGGAAGTGACGCCCGATTTGCTGGCGCAGGGCATTAAAGACGGCGATGTTGTGATTCTTCGCGCCGATCAGGTAACGCCGGAAGGGGCCAAGAACCTGATTCCGGAAGGGATTAAAGCGCGCGTGGTTTTGTTAACGCCGCTCATGCTTAAGCAACTATCGGCCCGGCAGTTGCTGTTCGTGGCGACTCAGCTTGATCCGGGTGAAACGCTGTATATCCAGCACCTCTCTTCCGTCACTCTTGAAAGCCAGCGCTACCTGCTGATTGCCGCCTAGAGTTATGATATTCTGTTGGGTATGGCCTATCGAAACCTTTCCGAATTTATCGCCGATTTGGAGCGCCGCGGCGAACTTAAACGCGTTTCTGTTCCGGTTGATCCTACCCTTGAAATTACCGAAATTGCCGACCGCCTGATTAAATCCAACGGCCCCGCGCTGTTATTTGAAAAAGTAAACGGTTCCTCAATTCCTCTGGCGATCAACCTGTTCGGCACAAAATCACGGATGGAGCTTGGCCTGGGCGTTAAGGATTTAAATGAGATTGCCAAGCGGATTGAACAGTTGATGGAAATTCCCAACCCAACCGGGTTGATGGAAAAATTAAGTTTGCTTCCCAAGTTGGCCGAGTTGGGGAATTTCCCGCCGAAGATCGTCTCGAAAGCGCCCTGCCAGGAAGTAGTGATTAAAGACAACCCCTCATTAAATTTACTGCCGATTTTGCAGTGCTGGCCCGATGATGCCGGCAAATATATCACGCTTGGCTCGACGATTACGCGCAACAAACAAAGCGGCCGCCGCAATGTGGGGCTGTACCGCCTGCAGGTATTCGACGACAAAACGCTGGGCATGCACTGGCAGCCGCACAAAGACGGCGCTTCGCATTGGCGAGGATACGCGCCCGGCGAGAAAATGCCGGTGGCGATTGCATTGGGCGGAGACCCGGCCACCGTTTATGTCGGGTCGGCGCCGCTGCCGGAAGGAATCGACGAATATTTCTTCGCCGGTTTTCTGCGCAACGAGCCGGTCGAACTGGTGAAATGCGTCACCGTTGATTTGGAAGTTCCGGCGCAGGCCGAGATTATTATTGAAGGGTTCGTCACGGTGGGCGAACGGCGCGAAGAAGGCCCGTTCGGCGATCATACCGGTTATTATTCGTTGCCGGAACCGTACCCGGTCATGAAAATAACGGCAATCACGCACCGCAAAAATGCTGTCTATCCGACCACGATTGTCGGCATCCCCCCGATGGAAGATGTCTGGCTGGGCAAGGCGACCGAGCGGATCTTTCTGCCGCTGATCCAAAAAATTCTTCCCGAGATCGTTGATATGAATTTCCCGCCGGAAGGCACTTTTAATAACGCGGTCATCGTCTCGATCAAGAAAAGTTATCCGGGCCAGGCGCGCAAGGTGGTGCATGCGCTCTGGGGGCTGGGGCAGGTGATGTTTACGAAAGTGATCATTGTTGTGGATGACTGGGTCGATGTGCAGAATGTCGCGCAGGTTGCCTGGCTTGGTTTTATGAACATTGATCCGCAGCGTGACTGTTTTTTTGTGGAAGGGCCGGTCGATACGCTCAACCATGCGTCGCCGCAATGGAACTTTGGATCCAAAATGGGCGTCGATGCCACCGAGAAATTACCCGAAGAAGGCCACCCGCGCGGATGGCCCGATGTCATTACGATGTCTGCCGAGATAAAGGAGAAAGTCACCCGCCGTTGGGCCGAATACGGCTTATAAGGAGAGAGCCATGAGTCAGATTTCCCGGAAAGTTATCTATCCAGCTATCTTCTTCGCGATTTTTTTGGCCGCGTCGACTGTTTTCGCGGAGACCGTGGAGATTGTCACCTATTTTCCGACTACCGGCGGCAATAACGAACATGTGAATGATTTAACGGTA
This sequence comes from Candidatus Omnitrophota bacterium, assembly GCA_023248155.1. Taxonomy (GTDB): domain Bacteria; phylum Omnitrophota; class Gorgyraeia; order 1-14-0-20-64-10; family 1-14-0-20-64-10; genus JAHFFE01. The sequence continues at coordinate 270,358 of JAHFFE010000001.1, forward strand.
GGGCCGGGTTTTTTGGGCGAAAACCCCGCCAATGGCGTAGCACTGATTGAAACCCGGCTCGGGATTGGCACCAATGATCCACAGCAACAGCTGCATATCACGGGCAACCTAAGGATTCCATCGACCACCGCTGTGGGCGGAGTTCCTTCCGGCGGTGTTATTTTTTCTGACACAACCCGGTTTATTCACCGTTTTGGGAGCGGCAATTTCTTCGCGGGGACCGCCGCGGGCAATTTCACGCTGACCGGTTCCTCGAATATCGGGATAGGCACGAATGCGATGCAGAGCCTGACGAACGGAATTCAAAATGTCGCGGTGGGCTCTCGCGCCATGGAACTTAATACCAGCGGCCAGAGGAATTCGGCGTTTGGGATGGAGAGTCTGAATAATAATACGACGGGCGGTTTGAACACGGCGCTGGGGCATAATACGCTTTTTTTTAATCAGACCGGATTTAATAACACCGCGGTAGGCTATCAGGCTTTGCTGAACACGACGGGAAGCGATAACGTGGCTGTGGGCCAAAACGCCGGATCGGCTCTGTTGGCGAATGCGAACACGACCGGATCAGGCAATACGTTTATAGGAACTCGATCGGGTTCCGGGGTGGCCGCGCAATTGACCAACGCGACCGCGCTTGGATTTGAAGCGCTGGTCTCGGCCAGCAACGCGCTGGTGCTGGGCGGCACTGGCGCCAACGCGGTGAGCGTAGGGATTGGAACTGAAACACCGCAGGCGACATTGGATGTCACTTCCGATGGCGGAACGATTCTGGTGCCTCGAAAAAGCACGGCCGGTGATCCGGCCGTAGGCGTCAACGGCATGATCTACTACAACGCCAACGCGCAGCAGTTCCGTTTTCATCAAAATGGGGCATGGCAGTCTCTTGATGGAGGATGGAGGCTGATTTTCCGGGATGACTTTCAAGCCAATGCCAACGGATGGGCTCCAGCAACGAGGACCAATATTGGAGGGGCCACGATCCTGGGTGGGTTTAGTACCGCAGGCAACGGAACGACTTTAACAAGGAATTTTGATCTTACCGGTATTGCCCACACTCAGATTAAAGTTGAACTGGATTATTATGCCATTGACAGCTGGGACGGTGAATTTGGGTTTGTCTTCGCCGCGGGCGCGGCGGGTAGTTCCAGAAATATATGGGCCGAACGAATCAATCAGTTCGACCCCGGACGGATCAACTTCGGTGGGGCAGCCAACCGGACAGACGGTGTTTACCATGCTCTGTTAACCGGCTCGCATTCCACTAATACGCTGACTGTATCCGCGGGATGCACCTTGGATCAGGCGAGCAACGACGAATCCTTTGGAATAGACAATGTGGAGGTTTGGGTCCGATAGGTTCCTAATGGAGGTTTTGAAATGGCAAAAACTCGCGCCGGTAAATATCCTGTTCTTTTTGTTGTTGCTTTGATCGGTTTAATTGCCGGGTATGCGTTCGCGGAAACCGTTGAATTGGTGACTTATTACCCGAGCAGCGGCGGAGGCGGCACCGACCCGCAAGTGAATTCGATTCGGGTGGGAAGCGGCTACGCCGGGAGCGCGGTTCCGGCCAACGGAGAGGTGCTTATCGAAGGGAACATCGAGTTGCCTGCTACGACCGCGACCGCGGGTGTTATCTTCTCTGGCCCCAACCGGTTCATCCATAATTTCGGAACCGACAATTTCTTTGCTGGAGTTAACGCCGGCAATTTCACAATGACGGGTGCCGATAATGTCGGGGTTGGGGCGAATTCACTTTTTTCAAACACCACAGGCCGCGACAACACCGCGGTCGGTTTCAACTCGCTAAGGGCGAATACCATAGGAGCCCAAAACACAGCCATAGGGCAAGAGTCTCTGTTGGCAAACACCGTTGGTACTGGCAACACGGCGGTAGGACAGGAGTCTCTTAAGGCAAATACGACCGGAAATGCCAACACGGCGATGGGAGAAAATTCTCTGGCGGACAACACGGGCGGAAACAACAACACAGCGGCAGGAGATCATTCTCTGCAGCGAAACAGGACCGGAAGCGGTAACACGGCGGTAGGACAGGAATCTCTGCAGGAGAACACAACCGGTAGCAACAACACGGCGGTTGGAGTCAGCGCCCTCAACGCCAACACGACTGCCATTGCGAATACCGCCGTGGGAAGTCGCGCGTTGATGGCCAACACGACCGGCACCGGCAACACGGCGCTGGGGGTTGGCGCTTTGCAAGCCAACACGCTTGGGAATAATAATACGGCGCTGGGGGTTAACACTTTAGAAGCTAACACGACTGCCATTGCGAATACCGCCGTGGGAAGTCGCGCGTTGATGGCCAACACGACCGGTACCGTTAACACGGCCGTGGGGGTCGGCGCTTTGGAAATCAACACGACCGGCAGCTGGAACACCGCGGTGGGGGTTAATGCGCTTACGAGTAACAATCCAACCCTGGCGACGAATGGGTTCCGGAATACGGCCGTCGGTTCGAGCGCCCTGCAAGACAACACGACCGGTTATCAGAACACCGCGGTTGGGTTTAACGTTTTGCCGGCCACCACGACCGGTTATCAGAATACCGCGGTCGGGTCTGGGGCTATGCCGGCCACTACAACCGGTTTTCGGAACATCGCCATTGGCAACAACGCCATGCCTAACAATGTGGGAGGCGCTTCGAATATTGCTATTGGCGATTCCTCACTTTCGGGTAATGTGGGCGGCAGCCTCAATACAGTGGTTGGGCATGAAGCCGGAGTGACTGTAAACAATCTTACTCATGCCACCGCCATTGGCGCCGACTCGAGGGTGTCTGCCAGCAATTGTATTGTTCTTGGTACAAACACAGATACCGTTTGTATTGGTTTGAATGCGCGTACCAATGCCACTTATAGACTCCAGGTCAACGGTATTGCCGCTAAGAATGGGGGAGGAAGCTGGACGAACTCCACTTCCGATGCCAGGCTTAAAGAAAACATCAGGCCTTTTAAAGATGGCTTGACTGTGCTGCAAAAGATTAATCCCGTCACCTATCAATTAAACGGCAAAGGCGGTTTACCGAAGGGCGGGGAAGACATTGGTGTTATTGCGCAGGATGTGAAAGATGTGATTCCTTATACGATTGGGACTTTCAAAGCGAAATTAAATCCTGATGATAGAGAAGAAACCGAGCTTTATAACTATAATGATACCGCATTGACCTATGTTTTGATCAATGCGGTCAAAGAACTCAAGACGGAAAACGACCAGCTGCGCCAAGATTTGAACCAGCTGCGGGAAGAAGTTGCCCAGCTTAAAAAATAAATTCAAGGATATCGTCGAAGCGCTGCGGCTGGAGCATACCATTTTCGCTTTGCCATTTGCCTATGTGGGTGTTTGGGCCGCTGCCGAGGGGAATCCGTCGTGGCGCGTCGTCGGGTGGGTCACATTGGCGATGGTCGGCGCGCGCACGGCCGGCATGGCACTCAACCGTCTCATCGACCTTCCGATTGACCGAAAAAACCCGCGCACGAAAAACTGGCCGGTTCCATCGGGCCGCGTGAAACCATCACTATTAATTTTATTAACAACTGCGGCACTCGCAATTTTCCTCGTGGCCGCCTGGAAGCTCAATCCACTCTGCGCGAAGCTCTCGCCAGTGGCGCTGGTACTTCTGGTGCTCTACCCGACGATGAAGCGGTTTACATGGGCCTGCCATTTCTGGCTGGGACTGGTTTTGGCATCGGCTCCCGCGGCCGGATGGCTGGCCGTAACCGGAAAAATGGAGCTGGAATTGATCCCGCTTTTTCTGGGCGTCTTTTTTTGGGTGTCAGGATTTGATATTCTTTACGCGCTGCTGGATATTGACTTCGACCGACGGGAAGGGGTATACTCGATTCCTGGGCGTTTTGGTCTTTCGCCCGCCTTGTGGATCTCCCGAAGTGCCCATTTAATGGCGCTATTGGCATTTGGATGGTTTGGGATCGTTATGGAATTTCGAGGCTGGTTTTGGGCAGGCTGGCTGTTGATCGCCGGGCTTTTGACTTATGAGCACCGGCTGGTAGGCCCGGGCCGTCTGGAAAAAATCAACAAGGCGTTTTTTACGGTCAATGGTTGGGTCAGCGTTCTTTTCTTTTTATTCACCTGGCTGGAGTTGACGATGCAATGAGAAGCTTATTTGCCTGGAAAGCAGGGGTTGTCTTCTTTCTGTTGGCGGGTTGGGTTGTGCCCGCGGCCTTCGCGGAAACTACAGAGATTGTTACCTATTACCCAACCAGCGGCGGCGGCAACGAACATCTGAATGATTTGACGGTAGGGCCCGGCTATTTGGGCGAAAACCCCAATAATGGCGTTGCGCTCATTGAAACCGCTTTGGGGATTGGCACGAATAATCCGCAGGATCAGCTGGAACTTACGGAGAATTTAAGGCTTCCTCCGACCACGGCGACGACCGGCATCATCAAGTCCGGCGCCAACCGGTTCATCCATAACTTCGGCGCCAGCAACTTCTTCGCCGGTGTGAATGCGGGCAATCTCACGTTGACGGGCTCCGCGAATGTTGGGATAGGCATTAACGCGATGCAGAGTTTAACCAATGGAACTCAAAATGTCGCTGTGGGGCCTCGCGCGATGGAGAGCACGACCAGCGGGCAGAGGAATTCCGCGTTTGGCATGGAGAGTCTGAATAATAATACGACGGGCGGTTTGAACACGGCGCTGGGGCATAATACGCTTTTTTTTAATCAGACCGGATTTGATAACACCGCGGTAGGCTATCAGGCTTTGCTGAACACGACAGGCAGCGATAACGTGGCCGTGGGCCAAAACGCCGGATCGAATTTGTTGGCGAACGCGAACACGACCGGATCGGGCAATACGTTTATTGGGACCCGATCGGGTTCCGGGGTGGCCGCGCAATTAACCAACGCGACCGCGCTTGGATTTGAAGCATTGGTCTCGGCCAGCAACGCACTGGTGCTGGGCGGCACCGGCGCCAACGCAGTCAATGTGGGGATCGGAACGGAAACGCCCAGCGCCACGCTGGATGTGAACAGTGGCTCGGTTCGGGTTTCCCGCGATGCTTCTGACGCGGCGGCTTCCGCGGCTCCGCAGAATGGGATGGTCTACTACAACACCACTACGAATAATTACCGCGCGTACCAAAACGGCAGGTGGGTGGAGTTGTCTCCAGCCAGACCCAGTGTTTACGTCAATGCGGCCAGCTCGCAGATGCTGTTTAGTACGACTTATGCGGACGACTCTGAGCTTCAGGTGACGATAGGTCCCGGCGAAAGATGGCAGTTTGAAATTGTCGCTGTCGTCAAGGTTTATGTGGATACGGATCTCAAATTCAAGTTTACAGGTCCCGGTACCAGCGTGCTCGGGGACATTATAGCGCTCGCGACGATGTTCAAAACCGGAAATGCGGCAGGCGGCCCCGGTGTTGCTTCCACTAGTTATTGGTCCTGTATTTTTGATGCTTATACGGATGCGCAGGTGGTGGACTTTACTACCGATGGTTTTGTGCATATCTTTATTACGGGAGAACTTCGCAACAGCGCGGCGACGGCCGGCACTTTTCACATTCAATGGGCGCTGCGCAACCCTCCCGGCGGAAATGCCTCTGTTTGGAGAGCCCGGTACCTCCGGGCTACGCGTACCGCATGATGGAACACCCGATTATCGCGATCACCGGCGCGTCCGGTTCGGCTTACGCGATCCGCGTTCTGCAGGTGCTGATTGAACAGCGGCGCGAGCCGTATGTGGTAGTCAGCGCGGCGGGCCGGCAGGTGATGGCGATCGAGCTGGGTTCCGGTGATTTGAAAGAACATTTGGGTGCGGCGGGTTGGCGCGAAGAAGACGCGCGCGATTTTACCTCACCGCTGGCCAGCGGCTCGTTCCCGACGGCAGGCATGGTGATTATGCCTTGCTCGATGGGCACGCTGGGCGCTGTCGCGCACGGCATTTCGGCCAATTTAATTCACCGCGCCGCCGATGTTCATTTGAAAGAACGGCGGCCGTTGATTGTCGTTCCGCGCGAAACGCCGGTCTCAACGATCGGTTTGCAGAATATGCTGACGCTTTCGCAGGCGGGTGTAACGGTGGTTCCGGCCAATCCCGGTTTTTATCATAATCCTCAGTCGGTGCAGGACCTGGTTGATTTTATGGCGGCGCGAGTTTTGGATTTAATGAAAATTCCGCATTCGCTTTCCAAGCGCTGGACCGGCATGCCGGTTTTTAACGAAACGGAGTAAGTAAGCAATGGCTTCCACGGTTTCTTCAATTAATTCGGCGTATGCCGATATTGCCGCCAAAGTTGAGGCGGGCCAACGGCTGACGCGCGACGAGGGAATCCGTCTGTTTGACGCGGATCTGTTTACGCTGGGCGAACTGGCGAATCTGGCGCGCGAACGGCTGCATGGCGACAACACCTATTACACGCACACACTGCATTTAAATTATTCCAATGCCTGCGTTTTGACCTGCGGGCTCTGCGCGTTTTACCGGCCGCTCGAGCATAAAGAGGCCTATACCTTTTCGATGGAGCAGATCGCGCAGAAAGCCGAAGCGGCGAAAAAAGCGGGCGTGCGCGAGTTTCATATCACGGGCGGTTTAAATCCGAAGCTGCCGTTTTCCTATTACGAGGATATGTTCCGCACGCTGAAGCGAGTTGTTCCTGAAGCGACCGTGAAAGCGTTTACCTCCGTCGAGATTGATTTCTTTTCCAAATTGTACCGGATGACGGTCGACGATGTGTTCCAGAAATTGAAGGCGGCCGGCATGGATTGTATGCCCGGCGGCGGCGCTGAAATTCTGGCCAAGCGCGTGCGGCAGATTATCTGCCCCGAAAAAATTTCAGGCGAGCGCTGGCTGGAAGTGCAGGGCCAGGCTCACCGCAACGGCATTCCGACCAACGCGACGATGCTGTACGGCCATGTCGAAACATTGGCCGAGCGCGTTGATCATATGATTTCAATCCGCACGCTGCAGGATGAAACGGGCGGCGTGCAGGCATTTGTGCCGCTGTCGTTCCACGCCGAGGGCACCGAATTCGCCGATATGCCGCAAACCACCGGTTTTGAGGATTTGAAAGTGTACGCGGTTTCCCGGTTGATGCTCGACAATGTTCCGCACATCAAACTGCTCTGGACCTATGTCGGCACGAAGATGATCCAGGTCGCGCTGCATTTCGGCGTCGATGATGTCGGCTCCACTAATATGGAAGAGCGGATCGTCAAGGCGGCGGGCGCCAACCATTACGACGCGCCGTCCGTCGACGAACTAACCGCGATGATCACGGCAGCCGGACGGACTCCTAAAATGATCGACAGTCTTTACGCATGAAAAACTCCGGCGAACTGCCCGCATTGCGGATCGGCGACATTCAGTACCTGAACTCCTGGCCGGTGACTTATGCGCTGCGCAAAGGGATCGTCCCTTCAACTTTACAGTTTGTGCCGGGTGTTCCGTCCGATTTGAACCGCCGGTTGCTGGTGGGCGAACTCGACGCCAGCGCCGTTTCGTCGATGATGTATCTCCGCCACATGGACGAATTGACGCCGGTGCCGGGGCTTTGCATCCGTTCCGACCGCGGTGTTCACAGCGTGCTGGTCGTCAGCCGCGAACCGTTGGCGACGCTGAAGGGGCGGACCATCGGCCTGAGTAATCAGGGCGCGACCACGCCGGTATTGCTGAAAATTTTGTCGCAGGCACGGCAGTTAAAAATCAATTTGGAACCAACGCCGCTGCGGTTCCCGGAAATTTTGCAGGAATATCCGGCCGCGCTGTTGATCGGCGACGAAGCGCTGGAAGCCAGCCAGTCATCCGATCATTTTCAGTGGTGGGATCTGGGCGAAGCCTGGAACCAGTGGACCGGCCATCCGTTTGTTTACGCCGTCTGGGTGGTACGCCGTTCACTCGTTGAGCGCAATCCGGAATTACTGGAACAGCTCAAGGAAAATCTGGAAGCATCGTATCAGTGGGGCCGCGCGCACCAGAAAGAATTAATCGGCGCGATGCGCAAGATATTTCCGTTTGAATCGAATTTTTTGAAGTTATACCTGGACGCGCTTTCCTACCGGCTGGACTCCAAGGCCTGGGTGGGATTGGTCCGGTTCGCGAAGGAAGCGGAACTTTTGGAGGAACTCCCGATCGGCACGGCCAAAAAACTGGCGCGGATCGGAAAAGACGAATTGGTGGAAGTGGCATGAACATACCCTCGGTACAGGAAATTTTAAAGAAGGCCGAAGCCGGCACTCGCATTGCCGCCGACGAGGCGCTGCGTTTATGGAATGAAGCGGAACTGGTCGCGCTGGGCAAGACCGCCGATGTGATCCGCCGCCGCATCAACCCCGACGGGCTGGGCACGTTCGTCGTCGATCGCAACATCAACTACACCAATGCCTGCGTGGCTGACTGTTCGTTCTGCGCGTTTTACCGCAAGCCGGGGCACCCGGAAACATATCTGCTGCCGACCGATGAAATTTTGCGCCGCATTCAGGAATTGATCGATATCGGCGGAACCCAGGTGCTGCTGCAGGGCGGGTTGGACCCGTCGATCCCATTTTCTTATTACGAAGATCTTTGCCGCGCCGTCAAGGCGGCGTTTCCGAAAATTCATCTGCATTCGTTCTCGGCGCCCGAGATCGACATGATGTCGAAGGTCTCGGGGAAAACGTACCATGAAATTTTCGCGGCGCTCAAAGCGGCCGGGCTCGACTCGATGCCGGGCGGCGGCGCCGAAATTTTATCGGACCGCGTGCGCAACCTGATCAGCCCCAAGAAATTATCGGCGGCCGGATGGTTTGCCGTGCACAAAGCGGCGCATGAGTCGGGTTTTAAAACCACCTGCACGATGACCTACGGCATGGGCGAAACGCCGGCCGAACGGATCGCGCAGCTGGTGCAGTTCCGCGAACTGCAGGATCAGACCAATGGTTTTCGCGCGTTTATTCCGTGGAGTTTTCAGCGCGGACATACCGTGCTCGACATTCCGCCGACCGGCGGCATGGAATATTTGAAAGTGGTCGCTATCGCGAGAATCATTCTCGACAACATTCCGAGCCTGCAGGCCGGTTGGGTGACCGAAGGCCCCAAGCTGTGCCAGCTGGCGATGAGTTTTGGCGCCAATGATTTCGGCGGCATTCTCGTCGACGAAGTAGTTGTCGGCGCTACCGGCATGATCTATCGTGTCAACCAGGACGAAGCGGTCCGTTTGATCCGCGGCACCGGACGTGTTCCGGCGCAGCGCAATACCAAATACGAAATTCTCCGCATTTTCGACGGGCCTAATGGAACTTTCCGCGATATATCAGCCGATCCGATCGCAGCTGCTCGCGTTTGAGCGGCAGCTGGTTTCGGAGCTCGCCGGCAAGGATATTGTCCGCGCCAGCCTGATGGGCGAAATGACGCGCCATGTGGCGCGCATGACCGGCAAACGGGTCCGTCCGGCGCTGGCGTTTTTGGGCGCCGACATCGTTGCCGATGCCAACCGCAAAGCGGGCAAGAAAATTCCAATCGGGTGGCAGGATGATGTCGTTAAATTAGCCACGTCCGTTGAAATGATCCATACGGCCACGTTGCTGCATGACGATGTCATCGATGGCGCAACGCTGCGCCGTAACCTGACCACGCTTAACGCCAAATGGGGCGATACGCTTTCGGTTCTTTCCGGCGATTACCTTTACTCCAAAGCATTCTGTCTTTTAAGCGAACTGCCCAGCCCCTCGGTTTTGCACCGGATGTCCGACACCGCGCGCCTGGTTTGTGAAGGGGAAGTGTCGCAGATCCAGCATCAGTACGATTTCAATCTCAATCGCGAAAGCTATTTGAAGATCATCGAGTGGAAAACCGCGTCGCTGATGGGCGCGGCCGCCGAGTCCGGCGCCTGGCTGGCCGGTGCGTCTGCATCTGATGCAAAACGGCTCGGTGTTTATGGCACCAGCTTCGGTCTTGCGTTCCAAATTCTCGATGATTTGCAGGATTTAGTCGGCGATCAGGAAATTCAGGGGAAGTCGCTCGGCACCGATTTAGCGCTCGGGCAGATGACGCTGCCGCTTTTATACCTGCGCGATTCAGCGCCTGCCGCCGTGAAACTGCAGTTGACCGACTGGTTCAACGGCAACGGTTCCCGCACTTATTCGGAAGCGCTTGATCAGCAGAAATACCTTAAAAAAGAAGCACTGCGCGCGAAAGTTCCGGCCTACTGCAAAAAAACAGCCAACCAGTATCTGGCGCAGGCCCGCAAAGCGCTGTCGCCGTTTCCGCCCTCTTCCTACAAGAAGAGTTTGCTGGCGTTGACTGATTTTCTTTTGCAGTAAAATAAGAGGATGGCGTATTATCCGATTTTTCTGGAATTGAAAAACCGGCGCTGCCTGGTAATTGGCGGCGGGGAAATCGCGCTTTGGAAAACAAAATCACTTTTGGAATGCGGCGCACGCGTGCAGGTGGTCGCTCCGCGCATCAACGCCGGTTTAAAAATGCTGATTCGCCGTAAAAAAATCAGCTGGATTTCTGAAACATTCCGGCCGGAACATCTGAATGGCATGGAGTTGGTGATTGCGGCGACCGACCATAAAAAAACAAACGCGCTGGCGGCCCGCGAAGCAAAAAAACGAAATGTGTGGATCAATGTGGCCGATCAGCCGGCGCTCTGCGGATTTATTCTGCCGTCGGTGGTCCGGCGCGGAAAATTGACGATCGCCGTTTCTACGGGCGGGATCAGCCCGGCGCTTTCAAAATGGATCCGGCAGGATTTGCAGCAGCGGTACGGCGACGACTGGGAACAATTATTAAAAACGATGCATCCGGCCCGCGCGCGGGTTCAAAAAGCAGTATCGTCGGTTGGCCGCCGCAAGAAACTGTTGGAAAACGCATTGAGCGCGTATATCGCCGCGATTAACGAAGGAACAAAATGATTACGATTCATGCCGCGCTTCTGTTTTTAAGCTACGCCGCTTTTTTTGTGGCGTTGATCAGCGGCGTTGCGTTTTTAAAACAGGAACAGCGGCTCAAGCATAAAGACCCTAAGTTGGTCGGCGCGCGCATTCTGCCGCTGGAGGCGTGGGACAAAATCAACTGGACTTCGGTGGTGGCCGGCTTCATTTTATACAGCGCCGGCATGATCCTCAGCCTGGGCCTGGCGCATAAAGAATGGGGCGCCTTCTTTAATGCCGATCCGGTTGAACTGTGCGCGCTGGGAACCTGGATATCGTACGCGGTGGTGCTGATTCTGCGTTTGAAAGTCGGCTTAAAAGGCCGGCGCGTTATTTTTCTTTCAGTGATGTCGTTTGGACTGGTTCTTTTCACATTGCTCGCGTTGAACTACATGAGCGGTACGCGGCATACCCTTTTCTAAAAACTATGGAAATCGTCGTCCTCGGATTGAATCATCATTCGGCGCCGGTGGAACTGCGTGAGCGGGTCGCGTTCCAGAAGGAGCAGCTGCCGGTCGCGCTCTCGGCCTTAAAAAAAGAGCTATTCGTCTCCGAATGCGTGATTTTGTCCACCTGCAACCGCGTTGAATTATACGCGCACGCCGAATCGATCCCCGAGCTGGAACAGCGGATGCGCGAATTTTTGGCCGGGTTTCATGGGTTGAATCCGCGCGCGATTCAGAACGGGTTATACTGGCACCGCCAACCGGATTCAGTGCGCCATCTGTTCCGCGTGGCGGCCGGGCTCGATTCGATGGTGATCGGTGAATCGGAAATTTTGGGGCAGGTCCGCGAAATGTACCAGCAGGCCGTTGCCGCTAAATCGGTTGGCTCTATTTTTAACCGCCTGTTCCAGACCGCGCTGAAGACCGGCAAGGAAGTCCGTTCCAGCACCCGGATCGGGCAGGGAGCCATCTCGATCAGCTCCGTCGCCGTTGAGCTGGCGCGCCGTATTTTTCAGGATATCTCCTCGAAAACCATTTTATTAATTGGCGCCGGACAGATGGGCGAAGCGACATTAAATTGCTTGAAAGGACAGGGAATTCGTTCTATTCTAGTAGCTAATCGCACCCTGGAAACGGCTGTTCCTTTGGCCGAATCGGTCGGCGGGCAGGTGGTGCCGTTCGCTCAGCTGGAATTGGCGGCGGCTCAAGCAGATATCATTATTTGTTCCACCGCAGCCGACCGCTTTTTATTAACACGCACCCAGGTGCGGCGGATGATGGGCGTGCGAAAGCAGCGCCCGCTCTTTTTAATCGATATTTCGGTGCCGCGTAATCTGGATCCGCAGATTGCCCGTCTGGAAAACGTTTATTTGTACGATATCGATGATCTGGAAGGAATTGCCGCTTCCAATTTGCGCATGCGTTTAAATGAAACGAAAGTCTGCGCTGAGATTATCGAGCAGGAACTCAAGGAATTCTTGGATCGTACCGTGGCTGGCCTGGCGCATCAGAAGCCGGTGCCGGAACCCATGGATAAGCCATTGGAAGAGTTGATCGGAGAATAAGTTTTAATGACGCAACCAGGAGATGTAACACCGGCCGCTCCGGCGGCTGCCGCCAAGCCTGCTCCAAAACCGCTGCCGAAATCGGTGCATCAGGAAGAGGTCGACGGCAGCAAGGTCTGGAATTTATGGTTTACCCGCCGCGAGTTTTTAACGCTGGCCGCCTGGGGAACGTTTCTGGCCACCGTCGGCGGAGCGCTCGCTTCGATTCTGCGTTATTTCATCCCCAATGTCAGCTACGATCCTCCCACTGTTTTCAAGATCGGCAAGCCGATTGATTACGCCTCCGGCGTGGTCGACGAACGCTGGAAGAAAAAGCACCGCATCTGGGTTGTCCGCGACGCGCCTGCGCTGGGCGGCGGTTTGTATGTGATCTTCGGACGCTGCACCCATTTGGGCTGTACGCCAAACTGGCTGGAAGGCCAGAATAAATTCAAATGTCCGTGCCATGGTTCCGGTTTCCGCCGGACTGGTATGAACTTTGAAGGGCCCGCACCCCGTCCTCTGGAACGGTGCAAGGTAGCGCTGGCCGATGACGGCCAGATTCAAGTCGATGTCAACAGCCGGTTCCGTTCTCCGAAAGACTGGAAGCGGCCCGATACGTACCTGAAAGTATAAGATGAAAGAACCGTCCAAATTCGAGGCCAAGGTTCTCGAGATCGCCAAGGCAATCCGCACCTCGCAGATCTGGAAATCGATTTTCCGGCACGGCTATCAGGACACGCCGCGCAACCGGTCGCTGATGATTCTCTCCAACGTTTTCTTCCATATTCATTCGGTCAAGGTGCGCCCCGCCGCGATTCGGTTCCGGTATACCTGGCGCCTGGGCGAAATGAGCTTCTTCCTCTTTTTGCTGTTGACCTTCACCGGCATCCTGCTGATGTTCTACTACCGCCCGACGATCGAGCATGCCTATTGGGACATGAAAGATCTGCGGTTCGTCGTGCCGTTCGGCAATATTCTGCGCAACATGCACCGGTGGGCCGCCCATGTGATGGTGCTGGCCGTGATGCTGCATATGGTTTCGGTTTTTTACCGCTCGGCCTATAAAGCGCCGCGCGAATACAACTGGGTGGTCGGCGTGATTTTGCTGCTGATCACATTTTTGCTGTCGTTCACCGGTTATCTGCTGCCGTGGGATCAGTTGGCGATCTGGGCCGTCACCGTCGGTACCAACATGGCCGCGGCCACGCCGTTTTTGGGCGCCGAAGGGCCATTCTCAATTGTCACGGCCGATTACGACGCGCGGTTCATTCTGCTCGGTTCCAAGCTGGTGGGGCAGACAGGCCTTCTGCGGTTTTATGTGCTGCACTGCGTGCTGCTGCCGATGGTCTTTTTGATTTTTGTGGGAATCCATTTCTGGCGTATCCGAAAAGATGATTTCTCGGCTATTCCGCTGCCGCCCGAGGAAGAGCGCAAGAAAGGGGTGCGCCCCGAAGAGTGGATCAAGGCTCATCCGGAAGTGATGAACGAAAAAGTCTTTACCTGGCCGAACCTGGTTTCCCGCGAATTTATTGCGTCACTGGTACTCACGCTGGGATTATTTATCTGGTCACTGGTCGGCTACGCGCCGCTGGAAGAGCTGGCCAATCCGAATAAAACACCGAACCCGTCGAAGGCGCCTTGGTATTTCGTCGGACTGCAGGAACTGCTGGTTTACTTTGATCCCTGGATGGCCGGCGTCGTTTTGCCGACGCTGATTTTGGTTGGGTTAATGGCGATCCCGTACCTGGATGATAATCCGCGCGGCATCGGTTATTACAATTTTAAAGACCGGAAATTTATCACCACGATGTTCACGTTCGGCATCGTATTCTGGTTCGCATTGATTTTCGTCGGCTATTACATGCGCGGCCCCGGATGGGAAATGTACATGCCGTGGGAAACGTGGGACCATTTCAAGACGCCCGCGTCGACGGCGGGTCTGCACAGCTGGCCTAATTTGCTTGGGTTCGGGTTTCTGTCGCTCTATTTCGGCATCGGATCGATTGTTCCGCGGCTGGTTTCGCCCCGGTTTAAGCAGATGGGTGCCGTGCAATATGGCATTGTGATCTTCCTGGTTTTAATGATGTTCTTCGTGCCGATCAAGATCTGTCTGCGGAACGTTTTTTCGGTCAAATATATCGTGTCGATTCCGGAATTCAATTTCAATATCTAAATGAAAACACCGCGCAGTCTCTGGCACAAACTGTTCCTGATCTCTTCCTTCGGCATCGGGCTGGGGGTAGGTGTTCTTTTGTATCAGGAAGTTTGTCCGGAATGGATTTGGACCCAGATTTCCTACAACCGGCGGCTGGCCGAGGTTACCGGCGATAAGTCCAAAGCCTTTATGATGCCGCAGGTCAAGCAGATCTATCTGCCGCAGATGATGAAAACCGACCGCTGCATTACCTGCCATGCCGGCATCGACAACGCGAAAATGGCCGGACAGCCGCAGCCGTTTGGGAGCCATCCTGATCTGGGGATTCCCGGTTTTCTCGAGAAACATCCGTTCACTGAAATGGGCTGCACGATTTGCCATTACGGGCAGGGATCGGCTACCACGAAGAAACACGCGCACGGCCCCGTTCATCATTGGGAGCAGCCGCTGCTGCCGAGCACTATGATCGCCGGCACCTGCGCCACCTGCCATCAAAATACCAACGGATTGAAGGGCGCCGAAAAAATCGCCGAAGCGCGCAAGCTGTTCGAAGAAAAGGGCTGCATCGGCTGCCATAATGTGCACGGCAAAGGAATGCTGGTCGGTCCGGAGTTGGCCGAAACATTCGGCAAGTCGACGGCGCAGTTCGATTTCAGGTTTATCCACGGCGGGTTGGGCGAGCGTGAAGATGAAACGGTTCATCAGTGGGTGGAAGAACATTTCCGAGATCCGCAGAAAGTGGTGCCCGGCTATAAAGCGCTTGGAATTCCTGAAACGCCGATGCCCAATTACGGCCTTAGTGAAGAGCAGATTCAGATGCTGACGGCGCTGGTCCTCAATTTCTATTCCGAAGAAGAAAAAGACGAACAGCCGATCCCTGCCAAATTTAAAGTAGGAACTCCTCCGGCGGAAGAGCATCCGGTCTACGCTTCCACGGTAGAAGAGGGCGCGGCGCTGTTCCAAAAATTCGGCTGTGTGGCCTGCCATGGTCCGCAAGGGCGCGGCGGTGTGCGCAACAAGAATATGGATGCCGGCGAAGAAGTTCCGACGCTGGTCTATGTCGGCAGCGGCTATACCAAGGAACAGATCAAGGATATTATCCGCAACGGCCGCTACCCGGGCCGCTCCGACAAACATGAATTATCGCCGGCAATCTGGATGCCGTCCTGGAAAGAAAAACTGACCGACGAACAGATCGACGCGCTGGCCGATTATCTGATCAGTCTTCAGCCCTCCTAGTTTTTTGAATAAAGCATTTCGTTTTTTAGGGTCCCTCCAAATCGCCGTCCCGGTATTGATCGGCATTGCGACCGTGCTAGCCTTCGGCACTTTTTATGAAGCCAACCATGGAACGGCCGCCGCGCAGCAGGTGGTTTATCACTCCATCGGTTTCCAGCTTCTGCTGGCTTTTTTGGCCGTCAATCTGGCCGTTGCCGCGTTCACGCGCCGTCCCTGGAAGCGCAGGCATCTGCCGTTTTTGCTGGCACACCTGGGTATCATCACGCTGTTGACGGGCGCCGTGATCGGCGCGAATTTTGGCATTGAAGGACAGATGGTGATCCCGGAGGGGCAATCGGTCGACCAGATCCGCACACCGCAGAGTCAGCTGCTGGTGACGGTACCGTCGAAAAATTACCAGCAATCGCTGAACACGCAGTTTCACACGCGCTCCTCTCCGAAAAAATGGGTTTTGTCCGGTTCCGGCATTGAGGCTGAACTGACGGCCGACCGGTACGCGGCCGATGCCGTCGCGAAAACCGAAGTGACCGACAATTCCTCGGCGGTCAACCCGGCCATTCACCTAAAAATCCGCAACGAGATGGCCGAGGACGAAACCTGGCTTTTTTCGCGGCAATGGAACCGCTCCGAGGCGCGCTGGGGAAAGGCCCGCATACTTTTTCTGGAACCGGTCAGCGATCAGCAGATTGCACCGCTGCTCAATGCCGCTGAGCCCAAGAGTTCAGGTCGCGGAACGCTCTGGATTGATTTTCCGCAAACCAACATCCAGCGCCAAATCGAAATCCCGGCGAATTTTTCAAAATCAGTTGCCGTCCCCGGAACGCCTTACACAATTTTATTTAAAGATTATTTTCCTGATTTTGTTTTAACGAAGAAGGGGCCGTCAACGCGGTCGAATCGTCCCGAAAATCCGGCTGTCGCGCTGACCGTGAGCGGTCCGGAAGGAACCGATCCGTACCTGTTGTTTGCAAACCATCCGCAGTTTTCCGCATTGCACGACATTCGTCACAAAATTCCGCTCCGCATTTTTTATTTGCGCGATGCCGCTGTTTTTTTCCCGCCCGATTCCATCACGCTGATTGCCTATCCGGGTTACCGGCACTGGGCCGTAGTAATGACGGATGAACAGGGCAAGCGATCGCTGATCGACCCGATGCCGATGAATCGCTGGATCGCGCATCCGTCGCTTGGTTATGAAATTCAGGTGGACCGGTTTTTCGCGCGTGCGCTGGCCGAAGAAATTTTTGTCAGCAAAAACAACGAACCTCGCAACGAGCGCGTGCGCGTTACGCTGCGATCCGACGGACAGCAGGCCGTCGGGTGGGTTGGTTCCGGTGCTCCGGCCCAACTGATGCTGAACGGAGAGCCGTGGCAGATCCATTACGGAACCGCCGCGCGCGCGATGCCGTTTTCGGTGAAACTGCTCGATTTTAGGAAGATCGATTACCCGGGTACTGAGATGGCCGCCGCGTTTGAAAGCGATGTTGAGGTGACCGATGCGCAGACCGGCCGGGTTTTTCCGGTTGCGATTAGGATGAATATGCCGTTGAAATACCGCGGCTACAGTTTGTTTCAGTCCAGTTTTATTCCGGGAGAACCGGAAACTACGGTGTTGTCGGTTCGTAACGACCCGGGAACGCCGCTGGTGTATACTGGATTTCTGATCATTTTAAGCGGGGTAATTCTTCTGTTCATGCGGGGAACGGCGATCGGTCGGAGGCTAATGCCATGAGATTGTGGATTTTATCGGCGGCGGTTCTTGCGGTTGTTTTTACCGTCAGTCCGGCCTGGGCCAAAACGAATTTGGAAGCCGGCGCAGCTGTTGAGACGACGCCGGAATCCTTGAATGAACTCCGGCAGATCCCGGTTCAGCAGGGCGGCCGCGTTAAACCGTTCGACAGTTTCGCGCGCGAATCGGTTCAGCGGCTGACCGGCGTTGAGCGCGTTGGAAATCAGCCGGCTGTGGTGACGGTTCTCTCGATCATGGCCCATCCCGATTCCTGGCAGGAAAAACCGGTTCTCTCCGTTCCGTTTGTTCCTCTGCGCGAGATTCTCGGAATGAACCCCAAAGAGACGCATGTTTCATATGCGAACCTGATCGAAACACGCAAATTGATGCGCCAGCTTCCAGTCATTGTTCAGAAACAACAGCAGGGCGAGAAACTGACGATGCTTGAGAACGAAACGATGGAGTTGTATGACCGTTTTGTTTTGTTTACGGCGCTGACGCAGGGCAAGCTGTCCGCATCCGATACGGACTCCTGGGATAAACCGTCCGCTAAAATCCAGACGGCTCATTGGCGAATCCGCTGGGAACTTTTGTACAACGACTGCGCGCCGTTTAAGATCGCGCGGATTTTTTATCTGCTAACGGCGCTAACATTGCTGGGAGTTGTGTTGGGTGCCAGGTTTAAACCTGGCACTCTTGCGAAAGCGTTGCTGGCCGGAGCGGTTTTCTTTCACGCTGCCGGGATTGTTTCGCGCGTCGTGCTGGGCGGCCGGCCGCCGGTTTCTAATTTTTACGAAACGATGCTCTGGCTGCCGTTCGTGGCCGTTTTCGTCGCTTTGATTTTTGAGCGGATCTATCGCTCGGGACTATTTGCTTTTTCCAGCAGCATTTTGGCCGCGGCGTTTCTGGTGCTGGCCGATTATATGCCGCTGGACTCGAGCATTTCGCCGGTCGTGGCGGTTCTGCGCAGCAATCTCTGGCTGACGATCCATGTGCTGACCGTCGTCGGAAGTTACGCGCCGATCGGACTGGCCGCCGTGATGGCGCATCTGTACGGCATCTTGTATTTGCGGTACGGCCCGACGCATCCGCGGTTGGCGGTTTTAGACCGGTTTATCTACCGTGCGACGCAGGTTGGCGTGGTGATGCTGGCCGCCGGCATTATGCTGGGCGCGGTCTGGGCCAACGCCTCCTGGGGCCGCTACTGGGGCTGGGATCCGAAAGAGACCTGGGCGTTGATTACGCTGTTGTGGTTCCTGGGTGTTTTTCACGGCAAGTTTGCCGGCTGGCTGAAAGGGGCATGGACCGCTGTGGCGACGATCGCCGGTTTTTTTCTGGTGCTGATGACCTATTATGGCGTCAGTTTTTATTTAGTCGGGCTGCACAGCTATGCCGGCGGCAACGCCAAGCCGTTTCCTCCGGCGCTGATTGTTTATCTGGCGGCCGAGCTGGCATTCATGGCCGCCGTCGCGTTGCGCGCGACTCGCTTGTCGCGGTGATATAATGAGTTTCTGTAAAGCGAAGGAGTTCTCTCAATGAATATTGGATGGCCTGAGTTAATCCTGATTTTGTTTATCTGCCTGCTGTTGTTCGGCGCCGGCCGTTTGCCGGAAATCGCGCGCCAGCTGGGCAAGGCGATCAATGAATTCAAGAAGAGCATTAAAGACAGCGGCGAAGATCCTCCGAAACAATCCTGATTTTTGCTGAACAGCCGTTGATTCCCGCCTCTGTTTCCGACCAAAGACGTCCGCTGCTGGAGCATCTTGAAGAAATCCGCCGGCGTTTTCTCCGGATTTTTCTTTGGGTGGCGCTGGGTACGGTAATCGTTTGGCAGTATGCCCATTCATTACTGGCCTACCTGGTTCGTCCCGTCGGGCAGGTTGTTTTTACCAGTTTAACCGAACCGTTTCTGGTTCATTTGGAAGTGGCTTTTTTGGGTGGGATCCTGCTGTCCTCTCCGCTGGTTGCCGGCGAGATCTGGGGGTTTATCCGTCCGGCTGTTAAAAATCCGCGGGGATCACTCCCGCTGATTATTCTGGTTTTGATGAGCGTGGGCCTGTTTTTGGCGGGGGCCGTTTTCGGCTGGAAAATTCTGGTTCCATCGGCACTGCGGATCTTGCTGGCGTTCGGCAGTGATTTTATGACGCCGATGCTGGGCGTGGGGGATTACCTCACCTTTGTCAGCTGGATCGTGATCGGCTGCGGCGCGATTTTTCAGACCCCGATTCTGATTCTTTTTCTGTCGGGGGCCGGCGTGGTTCGTCCGCAAACGTTGCTGCGCCATTGGCGCGTCGCCGTGGTGATCATTTTAATTATTGCCGCGGTGATTACGCCCACGCCGGATATCTTTACGCAGCTGCTTCTGGCCGCTCCACTTTTCGTGTTATACTTTTTTTCTGTGGGATTATCCCTGATTTTCCAAAAATCCAGAGCCGGTTCTTAATAGGAGTTCCCGATGGCATTTGTCGACCAGATTTCCAAGCAGCTGATGGAAGCGATGAAAGCGCGCGATGAGTTGAAAGTTTCAACGCTGCGCATGATCAAAGCGGCGCTGGGCGCGCAGGCGATTCAAAAGGGGAAAGATTCTTTGGATGACGCTGAATCGGTCGAAGTGCTGGGCAAGATGCTCAAGCAGCGCGAAGAATCGATTGCCGCGTTTGAAAAAGGGAACCGTCCCGACCTGGCCGACAAGGAACGCAAAGAAGCCGAGATCCTGAAAACCTATTTGCCGGAGCCGCTGTCGGAAGCCGAACTTAAAACAATCGTCGACTCTGCCGTCAAAGAACTGGGTCTCAGCGGCCCGCAGGCGCTGGGCGCCGTCATGAAAGTGGTGATGCCCAAGGTAGCCGGCCGCGCCGACGGAAAAATGCTGAACCAGCTGGTTCGGCAGGCGCTGGGCGCATAATTGCCGGCTCCGATGCGCTGCGATACTTGCCAGAAAGAATGTCCGGCAGTTAGCCGCGTGGTGGTCCACCGCGATTACAACCGGCTCTTTTCAAAACCGGTGTACAACTGCGCCGAATGTTTTCAAAAAAAAGAACAGACAAAACGGTATAATCAATCAAAAATCCAAACCAACGAGGAGAAGTGAGTTCAATGTCCGTAAAAAGCGCGAAATCATTCAAGGCCATCCCAAGCGTCGGCGGCCGGCTGTTGATCGACCGTGAAATCAAGCAGTACGCGAAAAAATACGGCATGATCGAGCCGTTTTCGGACAAACTCAATTCCAAGGGAGTGATTTCGTGGGGCCTTTCGTCGATGGGCTATGACATCCGCGTGACCGACGAATTCAAGATCTTCACGAATGTGCGCAACAGCTTAGTCGATCCGAAAAAATTCGACCCGGAAGCGTTCGTTGATTTCAGGGGCCACGAATGCATCATCCCGCCGAATTCGTTCGTATTGACGCGCACCGTTGAATATTTCCGGATTCCGCGCAATGTGCTGACCGTCACGATGGGCAAATCGACCTACGCGCGCTGCGGGCTGATCGTGAACGTGACGCCGTTCGAGCCGGAATGGGAAGGCTACGCGGTCTTGGAAATCTCCAACACCACGCCGCTGCCGGCCAAGGTCTATTCGAACGAAGGGATCGCGCAGGTGCTCTTTTTCGCCGCCGATGAAGCCTGCTCCGTTTCGTACGGTGACCGCAAAGGAAAATACCAGAAGCAAAAGTCGATCGTTCTTCCGAAAATCCTCAAATAACCGGTTTTCGCTGTTGATCCGTTGGGATGGACGACTTAACCCTTAAAAAAATCACGCCGCCACCCCGACGTTCCGTCGGTGTTGTCTGGCTGGCTCTGCTGATACTGGCTTCGTTCTGCGCGGGCGGTTTTGTGGCGCACTGGAACCAGGAAGATACGCTGCGCGTCCGCCAGAAACAGGAAGCGTCCAGATCGTCGCGCAGCCAGAGCGAAAAACGGTGGAACGCGCTTCGCCAATCACTTTCCGCGCGCATCCGCAGCTTTGGCGGCGATGCCGGCGTGGTCATTGAAGACCTGCAGACCGGTTCGCAGATGCTCTATCACGAAAACCGGTCCTATCCGGCTGCCAGCATCGTCAAAATCCCGATCATGATCGCCTGCTACCAGGCCGCGCAGGAAGGCCGTCTTAATTTCGATGATCAGATTACGCTGCGTGCATCCGATAAAACACCCGGTTCCGGCCAGCTTGATCAATTGCCGGCTGGCACGGCGGTCTCGGTGCGGCAATTGATTGATTTGATGATCACGCAGAGCGACAACACCGCCACGAATGTTTTAATCAACCGGCTTGGCATGGAATGGCTGCAGAATTCGTTCCGGCGGCAGGGGCTGGCCCATACGACGCTGGTCCGGCGGATGATGGATTTTTCAGGCCGAAAGAAGGGGATCGATAACTACACGACGCCTTCCGATATGGCGCGCGTGCTGCGGCGGATCTATCGTTCCGAAAAAATGTCGAGCCGTGTTTCAGAGGAATGCCTTCAAATGCTGCGCCGGCAGAAAATGCATGACCGGATTCCGAAAAAATTGCCGGAGGGTGTGGTGGTGGCGCATAAAACCGGGCTCGAGCGCGGTGTTTGCCACGATGCCGGCATTGTTTCCACGCCGAACGGCGATTACCTGATCGTGGTGCTTACGAAACATAAAGCCAAGTGGGGCGCCAAACCTTCTAAACGGCTGATTGCCGACCTGGCCCGGCAGGTTTACGATTACGAAATGGCCGGCTGAAGGACTTCTTTAGACTTGACGGTTCCGTCGGCGTTGATTTCATACCGCAGAGGAACTCCGGTCGCCAGCTCGAGCGCAACCACCTGGTCTTTCGTCAACTTGTCCAACTGCATCACGATCGATCGCAGCGAATTTCCATGCGCGGCCACGATCACATTCTTTCCGGATTTCAGATCCGGCATAATTTTGGAGTCAAAATAGGGAAGCGTACGCGCGGCCGTGTCCTTCAGCGATTCACCGCCGGGCGGGGCGACATCGTAGCTGCGCCGCCATAATTTCACCTGTTCTTCGCCGAACTTCTTTTTCGTCTCATCCTTGTTAAGTCCCTGAAGCTCGCCGTAGTGCCGTTCGTTCAGCGCTTGGTCGCGGGTGATTGGAATTTCGGTTTGCCCAAGCACCGTTAAAATCTCAGCCAGCGTTTGGTTCGCGCGCTCAAGCACCGAGGTATAAGCCAGATCAAACCGGAGTCCAGCCGTTTTCAGCAGTTGTCCCGCTTTATGCGCCTCAGCGCGGCCCTGTTCCGTCAGCGGAACATCGACCCAACCGGTAAATCGATTCTCCAGATTCCACTGCGATTGTCCGTGACGAACCAACACTAAGGTAGCCATGAAAAACTCCTTTTATTCTATTTTTACATTGTATGTGAGGCGCCTTACCTTGACAATCGAAAATAGACATGCTATCTTTTGTAACTTTGGGGGCCACAATAGGTTGTGGTGGTCTTATAGTTGTCCACAAAAAGGAGGCAACGCCGATGAACTGGATGCTGCAATCTGCCGCAGAATCAATGAAAGCGATGTTGGTCCGGTTAGGAGAAACGGTTCCGACATTGCTGGGAGCATTGGTCATTTTTCTGGTGGGCTGGCTTTTGGCACGGCTCGTTCGATGGATTTTGATCCGCGCCATGAAGGTGGTTCCTGTTGATCAATTCGCGCAAAAACTGCACATCGCTTCGTTTTTACAAAAAGGCGATGTCAACTGGCATCTGTCGGATTTAATCGGTGAGATTGCTTACTGGGTAGTCATGCTGTGCGTGCTGGTGGCGACGCTCGACACGCTCGGAATGACCATGGCCGCTCAGCTGTTCGAGAAAGTGCTCGAGTATGTTCCGCAGGTGATGGCGGGCATCATCGTGCTGGTTCTGGGGTTATTTTTCAGCACGGTGGTCGGTGGTATTGTTCAGACCGCCGCGGCCAATGCGGGCATTACGCAGGCCAAAGGATTGGGACAGATTACGCGCGTGGCGGTCATCATCTTCGCCAGCGCCGTGGCGCTTGAGAAATTTTTCAGCTCGATGATCATTCAGACGACCTTCACGATTGTCGTGGCGGCTGTTTGTTTTGGAACTGCTTTGGCGTTTGGGCTTGGCTGCAAGGATTTAGCCGGCCGCACGCTGGAAGAGTTCATCGAGAAAGTACGCGGAGAATAAATTTAACACAACGAACGGGAGAGGCGGCCGGCCCAAAGCTGGTTTCCTCTCCCGTTTTATGTCGATAAACAGATGCGCATCGGATTAACCTACGATTTAAGAACCGAATACACGCCCGAAGCCGGTGATCCGGCCGACGCGAATGCCGAATTTGATCATCCGGACACCGTCGAGGCGCTTGCCGAAGCGGTCCGCCAGCTTGGCCACGAACCGGTCCGGATTGGAAACGCGCACCAGCTGATCGAACAGTGGGACCGGTTGAATGTCGATTTCGTCTTTAACATCGCCGAAGGCAAATCGGGCCGCAACCGCGAAGCGCAAATCCCAATTCTTCTGGAACTCAAAAAAATCCCTTATGCCGGCTCTGACGGACTCACGCAGGCGCTGACGCTCGACAAATGGCTTACCAAAAAGCTGCTGGTCGCCGACGGCATTCCGACGCCGGCCGCGTTTCAGATCGAAGATCCTCAGGCACCGCTGCCGGCTAATCTGAAATTTCCGCTGATCGTAAAACCGCGGTACGAAGGATCCAGCAAGGGCCTCTCTGAAAAATCGAAGGTTTCCTCCGCCGAGGCGTTGAAAGAACAGGCCGCCTGGCTGATTGAAACCTACAAGCAGCCGGCGCTGGTCGAGCAGTTTATTCGCGGCAGTGAGTATACGGTCGCTGTCATCGGCAACAAAAATCCGGAAGTTTTCGCACCGGTTCAAATTCAGATCGACGGCAAGAAAAATCTGGGCG
This sequence comes from Candidatus Omnitrophota bacterium, assembly GCA_023248155.1. GTDB lineage: Bacteria > Omnitrophota > Gorgyraeia > 1-14-0-20-64-10 > 1-14-0-20-64-10 > JAHFFE01. The sequence continues at coordinate 294,751 of JAHFFE010000001.1, forward strand.
ATCTGTTCTACACCTTTACGCGCATCCGGCAGGGCGCGCAGTACCTCTGTCCGGCCGATCTTTCTCCGGCGCTCGACCGCCAGCTGCGCGATTGGGCGCTGCGCACCTACCGCGCCGTTGATTGTGTTGATTTCGGCCGTGTCGACTTCCGCGTCGATGAATCGGGACAGCCGTTTGTGCTGGAGATTAACCCGCTTCCGTCGCTTTCAACCGAAGATGTATTCGCTATTTTGGCCCAACATTTATCCATTTCATTCTACGCAATGCTTGGTAAAATCATTACAACAGCGATGGAACGAAATGGATTAATGAAAGGAGTGCCGGCATGAAAGCAGCACTCATTCACAACCTCAAGCCGCCGGTAAAAAATCCGGGCCTGCCTGCGGATTATTATTCCGAATGCGACAGTCCGAAGACCGTGGCCGCCATTGCCGCCGCGCTGAAAAAAGCCGGCTACGATGTGCTCCTCGTGGAAGGGGACAAGAATCTGCCGCGCTGGCTCTCTGAAAATCCGATCGATTTCGCGTTCAATATTACCGAGGGGTTTATCGGCGATTCGCGTGAGGCGCGCGTGCCGGCGCTGCTGGAATTGATGGAAATTCCGTGCACCGGTTCCGGCGTGATGACGCTGGCGCTGGCGATGGATAAAACCCGCTCGAAACAGATTTTCCGTCAGACCGGCGTCCCGACGCCGAACTACCAGTTATTTACCCGCGCCGATGAAGCGGTCGACGCATCATTAAAATATCCGCTGATCGTCAAGCCGAATGCCGAAGGGTCGGCCAAAGGAATTTCAGCCAAGAGCGTTGTGCGCGATGAAGCGGCTTTGCGCGAACAGGTGCGCCAGATGCTGGAGACTTACAAGCAGGAAGCGCTGGTTGAAGAATACATCGAAGGCCTTGAATTGACCGTCGGGATTCTGGGTGATCAGCCGCTGCCGATTCTCGAAGTCGATTTCAGCGGATGCGGCGATTCCGGAGAATATTTTTATTCGTGGCGCATGAAAGAATTCCAGGGCAATCAGCAGATGCATCTGGATCCAAAATTTTTCTGTCCGGCGCGTTTGTCCGACCAGGCTACGCGCGCGGTTCAGGCTGTCGCCGTAAAAGCGGCCAATGCATTGGGCGCGCGCGATATTTCGCGCGTCGATATCCGGCTCAGCAGCGATGGGATTCCGTATGTGCTGGAGATTAATGCGCTGCCGGGTCTCGATCCGGAAGAGTCGAATTTTCCGATCATCGCGCGGGCTGCAGGAATTTCGTATGAAACGCTGATCCAGCGGCTGGCGCAGATGGCGCTGGCGCGGGCTGCAAATGAACTCTCGGAAATCACCCTTAAGGAGGAGAAGCTTGGACGATAGTTATCGTCATGTATCACTTTGGAAAGATGTTTCGTCGGAAGATTGGGAAGACTGGCATTGGCAGCTGCGTAACCGCATCTACACGCTCGATCAGCTGAAGCAGGTCATTGAGTTAACGCCCGAAGAAGAAGAAGGCGTGGCCAAGCGGGACGGCCGGCTGGTGATGGCCATTCCGCCGTACTGGGCCGCGTTGATGGATCCGAAAGATCCGAACTGCCCGATCCGCAAGCAGGCGGTTCCGGTTTCCGGAGAGTTTAATATCGCCGAGCATGACATGAAAGATCCGTGCGGCGAAGATTCCGACATGCCGGTTCCGGGGCTGGTGCACCGTTATCCGGACCGCGTGCTTTTCTTGGTGACCGAACAGTGCGCGATGTACTGCCGGCACTGCACGCGCCGCCGGCTCGTGGGCGTCAACCACGGGCTGATGAACAACCATGAGAAAACGTTCGCCTATCTGCGCGCGCATACGGAAGTCCGCGACGTGCTGATCTCGGGCGGAGATCCGCTGATGATGACCGACGCGAAACTCGCGCAGGTGCTTTCGAAACTGCGTGAAATTCCGCACATCGAGTTCATCCGCATCGGGTCGCGCACGCCGGTGACGATGCCGCAGCGCGTGACGCCTGAATTTTGCGAAGTGGTCAAACAGTACAAGCCGATCTGGATGAGTCTGCATTTCTGCCACCCGAAAGAAGTCACGCCGCGCCTGAAAAAGGCGATGGATATGCTTTCGGAAAGCGGCGTCCCGCTGGGTTCCCAGACGGTGCTGCTGCGCGGCGTCAACGACGATCCGGCCACCATGAAGAAACTGATGCACGAACTGTTGAAGGTGCGCGTGCGCCCGTACTATATTTATCAGTGCGATATGGCGCAAGGCATCACGCATTTCCGCACCTCGGTCGAGACCGGCATCCGCATCATCGAATCGCTGCGCGGCCATACGACCGGCTACGCGGTGCCGACCTATGTGATCGACGGGCCGGGCGGCGGCGGCAAGATTCCGGTCAACCCGAATTATGTGGTCTCCGTCAAAGACGGCGAGGTCACGCTGCGTAACTTTGAGGGCAAGACCTACATTTACTACGAACCGGGAACGGAAAAAGCCGGCGCGGCAGTTGGCGCTTCGTCCAACGGCAACGGGTTTTCCTCGATTCCCGATTATGTTCCATAAGTAGCAGGCAAGGCGTTTTTTCGAGGCGGCTCGGGCACTCCGGTTATTCGAGAGCCGCAACTAGTTGGCTGTCATCCTGAGATAGTAGTTGCTCAGGATCTTATGTGGCAAACTGTTTTTTCGAGTCAGTCCGGGAGCGGGTCCGTGAACGCGCTCGAAATCGACTACCGATTTCTCGCTCCGGTTTCGGCCTTACCTAAAACCCCGCTGAAACGGCCTCAACAGGGTTCACGCGACCCATCTCCCGAACTGCCTCTTACCACGCAGGCGCTTCGGGTGACGCGGGCGGGAGAGGCCTCTGCCGCCACGCGCGCAGCGAAGCGAGCACGGACGGCGGAGAGTGTCCCCGAGCGGCAGGACCCGAAGCGACGGAGAGTCGTGGATAGGCCCGAGCTGCCTCGAATAGTCGTAAATTTTAAGGAGAATTCTAATGGGATTCAGCTGCGGTATCGTCGGTCTGCCGAATGTGGGCAAGTCCACGATCTTTAACGCCATCACAAAAGCCAATGTGCCGGCGTCTAATTATCCGTTCTGCACGATTGATCCGAATGTCGGTATCGTCTCGGTGCCCGATGCGCGCCTCGATAAACTGTTCGAACTGGTTCCGGCGAAAAAACTGGTCGCGACCACGATGAAGTTCGTCGATATCGCCGGTTTGGTGAAGGGTGCCAGCGAAGGCCAGGGGTTGGGCAACCAGTTTTTGGGGCATATCGCTGAAGTGGAAGCGATCGCACATGTGGTCCGCTGTTTTGAAGAAGACGATGTGATCCATGTCTCCGGTTCCGTGGATCCGGCGCGTGATATCGAGGTGATCAATACCGAACTGGCGCTGCGCGATGTCGGCATCGTGGCGGCGGCCATGCAGCGCCTCGACAAGAGCGCTAAATCGGGTGATAAGAAAGCCGCCGCGGCGCTGGAAATTTACCGCCAACTTCAGAAACCGCTCAACGAGGGAATCCCGGCTCGCACGATCATGGCCGGTCTTTCGGATGAAGCGCTTGAAATCGCGCGCGGATTGAATCTTCTGACCGCCAAGCCGGTGCTCTATGTCGCCAACATCGGCGAAAAAGAAATTAATCAGCCTGATTCGCCGCGCTTATTGCAGGTTCGTGAGATTGCCGCGAAAGAAGGAGCTCCCGTGGTTCTAATTTGCGGCGCAATTGAATCACAGATCGCCGCGCTGGAAACCGACGACGAACGCAAAGAGTTTTTAGACGCCGTCGGATTAAAAGAACCTGGTTTACACGCGTTGATCCGCGCCGGGTATGACCGCCTGGGTCTGCAAACCTTTTTTACGGTTGGAGATACGGAAGACCGCGCCTGGACCGTCGAGAAGGGGGCCAAGGCGCCCGAGGCCGCCGGGAAAATCCACAGCGACATTCAGCGCGGGTTCATCCGCGCCGAGATCATCGGCTACGATGATTTCATCGCCTGCAAGAGTGAAGCAGCCGCCCGCGACCAGGGCAAGCTTCGCGTCGAAGGGAAAGAATACCTGATGCGCGACGGCGACATCGTTCACTTCCGCTTCAGCGTCTAACTCCCTCCCCACTAAACCGTGTTTCGAGGCAGTCCGGGAGCGGGTCTGTGAACGCGCTCGAAATCGAGTACCGATTTCTCGCTCCGGTTTCGGCCTTACCGAAAACCCCGCTGAAACGGCCTCAACAGGGTTCACGCGACCCATCTCCCGAACTGCCTCTTACCCCGTCGGGTGACGCGGGCGGGAGAGGCCTTCGCCGCCACGCGCGCAGCGAAGCGAGCACGGACGGCGGAGAGTGTCCCCGAGCGGCAGGACCCGAAGCGACGGAGATGTATGGTGGCCCGGACTGACTCGAAACTCGATGGAAGCGTGAACGCAGAGATGCAAGACCCCTTTGCGGTTCTCAAGCAAGTTGGTCCACGGCTCCCATGCCCGAGCCGACTCTAAACACTATGTTAAAATGGAAGCATGCGAATCGTTCCATCCTATCCGGCTTTCCTCCGCGCCTATCGTTCCGGAAAACAGGTTCCGGTCGCCGTTGTTCTCCCATTAAAGCAATCTGCGCAGGAACTTTTCGGAAAACTTCGCTCAGGCACTGAGTCGGTTCTGTTGGAGTCGGCGCGGCAGCATCCGGCCACCGCTCGTTACAGCATCTTAGCCGTCGATCCGGTCCAGTCATTCTTTTCCACCGGCCGGAAAATTTCAATTCGCCGCGGCCGGCGCGTTTCGACAAAGACCGGCGATCCATTGGACGCGCTCGAGCGGCTTTTAGCCGAGCATCCAGCCATGGCAACGCTGCCGATTCCATTTTCCGGCGGGGCAGTTGGCTGCATCGGGTTTGAAACGGCCCGGATGCTTGAAAATCTCCCATCCGGAACGCGCGATGATCTGCGTTTGCCGGAGATCGCATTTCTTTTTTTTGACGGAGCCGTTGTGGTGGATCATCTGCGCAAAAAACTCTGGGTCACCCATTGTTCCGTTCACCGAGGACCTGCCAAAGCTGCTTATCAGGCGGCGCTTCGAAAAATTACGCAAACCGTCCGCAAGATCGAAAAAGGTAATGCTTCGTCGTCATTTCGAGGTAGAACCGAGAAATCTTCTTTTGAAACCGAGATTTCTCCTCGCCTTGCTCGTCGAAATGACACATTTTCTCCGTTTTCATCCACGCATCGCCGTGATCAGTTTGAGCGGATGGTTCTCAAGGCCAAGAAATTGATTGGGCAGGGTGATATTTATCAGGCGAACCTTTCTCAGCGCTTTTCCGGTCCGTTTCACGGCGATCCCTGGGGTTATTACCGCCGGTTGACCGATCTGAATCCGTCGCCGTTTTCGTCGTATGCCGATTTCGGGTCGTTTCAGCTGGTATCGGCATCGCCGGAACGGCTGTTCCGCGTGCAGGGAGAGCGCATTGAAACGCGGCCGATCGCCGGAACCCGTCCGCGCGGAAAAACCGCGCGCGAAACAACGCGCCGCCGCAAAGAACTGCTGCTTTCCGAAAAAGAGCGGGCCGAACATCTGATGCTGGTTGATCTTGAACGGAACGATTTGGGCCGCGTCTGCCGCTATGGGTCGGTGCGCGTTGATGATCTGATGACGCTGGAGCAATATTCGCATGTGATCCATATCGTTTCCAATGTAACGGGAACGCTCAAGGAATCGGTCCGTTTCCGAGATCTGCTCAAGGCATTATTTCCGGGCGGGACGATCAGCGGCTGTCCGAAGATCCGCTGTTTGGAAATCATCGACGCGTTGGAACCGGTCCGCCGCCATTTTTATACCGGCGCGTTGGGTTATGTCAGCCGTGACGGGAAAATGGATTTTAATTTATTGATCCGGACGGCGCTGGTGAAGAACAAGCGCGTTTATATCCAGGCGGGAGCCGGCATTGTGGCCGATTCCGACCCGTCGCGCGAATACGAAGAAACCATTCATAAAGCACAGGCGCTCCTTGAAACATTCTCTTTCTGATATTCCCGATTCCTTCGACGCATCCGGCTGTTTTGAAACCTGCCGCGTGCGGCGCGGCGTTATTTTGTACGCGGCCGAGCACCGCCGCCGGCTGGCCGCCTCGTTAAAAACGGTCGGCATTTCTGCCGATTCATTGGCGGGCGCGTGGACCGAGGCGAGTGTTACCGCCAAGACTATCCGTGACGGGGTGATTCGCGTCGCGATCCGGCGCGCGAAAAATCCGGCATGGCTGATCCACGCGCACGAAGGGGTTTCGTATTCACCTGAACAATTGAAGACCGGCGTTTCTATCCGGACAGTTTCTTCCCGTTGGCCGATGGGGGAGACGGCCGTTGCGCAGGCAAAAATTTCCGAGCGGTTAAGCTCAATTTTTGCCAAAATGGAAGAGCCGGAAGCGGTCGAACAGATCCGGATCGGACCGCACGGCTATGTGACGGAAGGGACTGTCAGCAACCTGTTTCTGGTTGTGGGTGACCGATTGGTCACACCGCCGCCCTGGCTGGGTGTTTTATCGGGTGTGACGCGCGCGCGCGTAATTCGCGCCGCGAAAAAGTTGAAGATTCCGGTTGATGAAATTCCGGTCACGCGGCACGAGCTGTATAATGCGCGCGAAGTTTTTTTGACGAACGCGCTGATGGGAGCGCTTCCGGTGCGCGAAGCCGACGGCCGGTTGATCGGGAAGGGCGTTCCCGGGCCGGTGACGCGCCGGCTGATGAAAGCAATGAACAACGGAGGTTCACGGTGAATCGAGTGGGACGCGTTTTGATCAGCGTTTCGGATAAGACGGGCCTGGTTCCGTTTGCGCGAGGTCTTGCGCAGATGGGTGCGGAGATTGTCTCGACGGGCGGAACCTCCCGCCTTTTGCGGGAGCAGGGAATCCGCGTCCGGGAGATCGCCGATTTTACCGGGTTTCCGGAAATTCTCGATGGCCGCGTCAAAACATTGCATCCGAAAGTGCACGGCGCGATCCTGGCCGACCGCTCGAACCGGCGCCATCTGCAGCAGGCAAAAGAGCTCAAGATCGGGCTGATTGATCTGGTGGTGGTCAATCTATACCCGTTTGAATCGGTGGTATCCCGCAAGATTACCCCATTGAACAAATTAATCGAAGAGATTGATATCGGCGGCGTCACGCTGCTGCGTGCTTCGGCGAAGAATTACCGGTCGGTCGGCATTGTTTCAAGCCCCTGCCAATACGAGGCGGTATTAAAGGAACTTCAGAATAACCGCGGTGTTTTATCGGATGCGACGTGCGCGCGGCTGGCCGTTAAAGCGTTTGAACAGACGGCTGCCTATGATGCCGTGATCGGGCAGGCCCTTGCGCAAAAATTGCTGAAAGAGCCGCGCCGCACTCCGCGCCGGCTGACGCTCTCGGCCGTTAAAAAACAGACATTGCGCTACGGCGAGAATCCGCATCAGGCCGGTGTCTGGTATGAAACGCCCGCGCTGTTTGGAAATTCGCGCGGGCTTGCTTCGGCACGGCAGTTGAACGGCAAGGAACTCTCTTTTAATAATCTGCTCGATCTGGACGCGGCCGTTGATATGGCCTCTGCATTTTCAAAGCCGACCGCCGTAGTGATCAAGCACAATAATCCGTGCGGGCTTGCTTCAGCCGTTAATCTTAAAATTGCTTATCAAAAAGCATTTGCCGGAGACCCGCTCTCTGCATTCGGAGGAATTGTGGGACTTAACCGCCGCGTTGACCGGGCGGCGGCCCGCGCCATTTTCGACAGCGGATTTCTCGAATGCGTGATTGCTCCCGGTTATGATCCGGCGGCGTTAAAAATCCTGAGTGAAAAGAAAAACCTGCGGATCATGGAACTGCCGTCGATTGGATCATCGAGAAACAAAAGCCGCATTCAAATTAAACAGATACAGGGCGGGTTTCTGGTTCAGGATGCCGACGCGCTTCATAAACGGCCGGCGCAGTGGAAATGTGTGACGCCTAAAAAACCGACATTTGCCCAGAAACGGGACCTCATCTTTGCATGGACCGTTACGCCGTTTGTCCGTTCCAATTCGATCGTGATTGTCAAAGATGAGCAGGTGGTCGGTGTGGGCGCCGGCATGACCAGCCGCGTCGACAGCGTTGAGTTTGCTGCCAAAAAAGCGGGCAAGCGAACGAAGGGCGCCGTGCTGGCCAGCGACGGATTCTTTCCGAAGCCGGATGGACCGATGGCTGCCGTGAAAGCCGGTATTCGCGCGATTATTCAGCCGGGCGGGTCGATTCAGGATGAAGAAGTGATCCGTGTGGCGCGCAAGGCCGGGATTGCGATGATCTTGACCGGAGAGCGCCACTTTAAACACTAAAACGCGAATGACCTACGCGGAAGCGCTGGCCTGGCTCGATTCCTTCCAGAATTACGAGAAATTCGTCGACTATTCCTACCCGGAGCAGTTTTCTCTCGACCGCATTCTGCATCTATTAGAACGACTTGATAATCCGCACCTGGCTTATCCTGTTCTGCATGTTGCCGGCACGAAAGGGAAAGGCTCCACCTGCGTATTTGCCGAATCGATCTTGCGCGCGCTTAAGCTAAAGACCGGCTTGTATACCTCGCCGCACCTGTTTTCATTTTGCGAACGGGTCCGCATCAATGGCGAGCCGGTTTCTGAGAATGATTTTGCCGGACTGGTTGAACAGGTAAAACCTCTGACCGGAAAAAATCTGACCTATTTTGAAATCACCACGGCGCTGGCGTTTCTGCATTTCGCGCGGCAAAAAGTAGATGCGGCGGTTATTGAGGTCGGATTGGGAGGCCGGCTGGACGCGACGAATGTCGTGGCGCCGGCAGTGACGGCGATTACGCCGGTCAGCCTGGATCATTGCGCGCAGCTTGGAAAAACAATCTCTGAAATTGCCGTGGAAAAAGCAGGCATCATTAAACTGGGCGTGCCGGTAGTGGTTGCCTCTCAGGCGGAGCTGGCAATGCAGGTGATTCAGGCAACCGCCGCGTTGCGGCAAGCGCCGCTGCATCCGGTTGAAACAGAAATGCATTGGAGCAATATCCGGGACGATATTTCCGGAACGGTTGCTGATCTGGAATCTCCGATTCAGCGCTACGAAGGGCTGCACATTCCTTTATTGGGCCGTCACCAACTTGATAATGCCGCGACAGCCGTGCGGATGGTGGAGCTGTTTTTAAACCGGAAAAAAATTGATCCGGCCGCAGTTTCGCAGGGGATTGCCTCAGCGCGCTGGCTCTGCCGTTTTCAACTGGAAAAATACGAAGGCCGGATCGTAATTCTGGATGGTGCTCAAAACGAAAATTCCGCGCGTACGTTGATAGAAACTACTCAGAAATTATTTCCAGGGAAGCCGGTTCATTTAATCATCGGCTGTTCGACCGGAAAAGAAATTGCGGCGATGGCCCGTGCCTGGAAAGGGTGGCCGGCCAGCGTGGTTTTAACGCGCTCCAGCACCGGCCGTCCGGAACCAGTTGAGAATCTAGCCCAACAGTTTTTAGAAATCGGCTGCGCGGTTACTGCTGCGCCAACGGTGCCGCAGTCGCTGCGTCAGGCAGTTGCCGGCTCGAAACCGGAAGATTTGATTGTGGTAAGCGGCTCGCTGTTTGTGGCGGCCGACGCGCTTCAGAATTTAAGAACTAAGCAGTAGGCCGCTTCTTTTTCTTCTTCAACAAAAACAAAATTGCGCCGACGAATCCGCCCAATAAGGGAATCAATCCGCAGATCAGCGATACCGACAACGCTTCATGCGGATCAACGCCGGCCCTGGAAAGAAACAGCACCGTGGTCGCTTCGCGGACGCCCCATCCGTTGATGGAGACTGGTATCTGTGCCGACGCGATAATGACCGGCACCGTCACAAATAAAAACACCAGCGGCACTTCCAGACGGAACGCGTTACAGACGCTCCAATAGATCAATACCGCACCGATCTGAACAAATGTCGTTGCGGTCAGTGCCTGCGCCAGGATTTTTGGCTGTTTCCGGTACGAAAAAATCGTTTCCTGGAATTGTTTGCTGTGCGCTTCAATCTGTCCGAGGCCGATTTTGTCGAATGGTTTCAGTAGAAGATTCAATGCCCGGCGGGAATTCAGCACGGCCAATGCCGAGACCAGCAAAATTGCGAGAACCAGCAGACCGGTCTGGATCAGCGCGTCGGCGCGGGCTGCCGGAAATAAGAGCCAGGCTCCTCCGGCAAAAAGCAAAAACCCGGCCAGCCCGAACAACCGGTCAATCAAAATGGAAGCCAATGAATGCCTCCAGTCGCCGGTTTCTTTGACCGTGTCGTAGACGCGGACGAAATCTCCGCCGATGGTGGTTGGCAGGAAAAGATTGAAAAATGACGCCACAAAAAAAGCGCGCGCGGCAAACGCCCATGAAACCGGCTTTCCGGAATTCAGTAATATTTTCCAGCGGATGATGCAGGCGGCCTGCGCCGCGAAAAAAGCAGCCACGGCCGCGGCCAACCAGGCCGGATTGACCGCGCGGAGCGTGCGCAAAAGTTCGGATAAATCGACCATCCGCAGCACCAGCCAAAACGCCGTTGCTGTAACGGCGCTTTTGATGAGCAGGGGAAGAACCGGTTTAATTTTTTTGATTAATGTAGTCATCAAACGAAATTTTTCCTTCGGCCTGCTGGCGGATTAAACGGATACGGTCGGCGAAATAGGGGTGAGTCCGGAAATAGGAGTATTGCCGCATCGGCTGTTTGCGCGTATAGTCGCGCAGCCGTTCCATAAAACGGATTCCTGCGGTCGGGTCGTAACCGGCCGCCTTCATATATTTCACGCCGAGCCGGTCGGCTTCCAGTTCATCGGCCTGCGAATATTCCAGAAACAGTGAGGTGAACGCTAGATTCATGCCGCGAATTGTTTGGCTATCGGTTTTGGTGCCGATCGCGGCGGCCTGAAGCGCCTGCATCCCAATGGAAGCCTGCAGTTGCTTCATGGCATGCTTGGCCACCACATGTCCCATTTCGTGGCCCAGCACCGAAGCCAGTTCATCGTCCGATTTCACCAGATCCATCAGCGCTTTCGTCACAAAGATCGGGCCGCCCGGCAGCGCGAAGGCATTAGGCTGGTCTTCCTCGGGCATTTCGACAATTGTGAACCTGTAGGAAAGGTCTTTGCGGTCGGCCACCGGAACCAGCCGCGCGCTGATGCGGTCAATCTGTTCCAGCAGTTTGGGATCCTTAATGACGGTAAGGTCTTTCTCGACTTTTTTCGCCACGCCTTCGCCCAGGGCGATTTCAGTGGGGGTGCTGAAAAGCAGCGCCTCCTGCTGCTCGGTTCCGGGGTTATAGGTGGATGTGACGCACCCGCCGAGCAATCCCGCGCAGAGAAAAAGCAGAAAGTAATTCATCGTGAAAAATAGTTTCCCATATTCGAGGGGGTTCATTCAAGGGGCTCAGGGCATATTTGTGAAATAAGCAAAATAATTATTGAATCTGGATTATGCGATATGGTACCGTGCAAAGATGAAATCAAAAACAAATAGGGTGAAAAAATTGGATTATGTTAAACAACGTGTCTTGTTAATCCGCGGCCACCGCGTAATGCTGGATTCCGATTTGGCGGAACTCTATGGAGTTTCAACTAAACGATTGAACGAGCAAGTCAAAAGAAACAAGAATCGATTTCCAAAAGATTTCATGTTCCAGTTAACGCCAGCTGAAAGAAAAGAGGTGGTCGCAATTTGCGACCACCTTCAGAAGCTCAAATATTCATCATGGAGAATTGTCTAAAAAACTTAAAGAATTAGAACGAAAGGTTGATGGGCATGACGAACAAATTCAGACGCTTCTTAATGCCATCCGCACATTAATCTATTCTTCCGATGAACAAAAGCCGGACCGCAAAATAGGATTTCATTCGGAATAAAATTTCAGGAAAAGGACTCAACATGCTGGCGAAAATTCATACGGCAACGGTGTTGGGGTTAACGGCAGTAGGTGTGACCGTGGAAGTCGATGTCTCGGAGGGGCTTCCGGGCGTTACGATTGTCGGGTTGCCCGACGCGGCCGTCAAAGAATCCAAAGAACGAATCCGCGCCGCGATTAAAAATACACAGCTGGGCTGGCCGCAGAGCCGCGTCACCGTCAATTTGGCGCCGGCCGATGTGCGCAAGGAAGGGTCGGCATTCGACCTGCCGATTGCGCTGGCATTGCTGGCTGCCTCCAAGCAACTGGATCCTGATTGTTTTTCCAATACCGTGGCGCTCGGAGAATTGGCACTGGATGGAACGCTGCGGCCGGTGCCGGGCGTGTTGGCCGTCGCGATGGGCAGCAATGGAAAGCGGCTGCTGGTTCCGGCGGCCAACGCCGCCGAAGCGGCGATCGTTGCGGGTGTCTCGGTTTATCCGATGGAACATCTGCACCAGGTTGTCCAATTTCTAAAAGGGGAGGAGCCGGTAGCTCCGTTGCGTTCCGATCCGGCAGATTGGTTTTTAACACGCGGCGCCACGGCCGAGGGTGATTTTTCAGAAGTTAAAGGACAGACGATTGCCAAGCGCGCCATTGAAGTAGCCGCGGCCGGCGGACATAACCTGTTGTTCATCGGGCCGCCCGGATCCGGCAAAACGATGCTGGCACAGCGGATCCCGACGATCATTCCGCCTCTGACGCTGGCAGAAGCGCTGGAAACGACTCTGGTGTACAGCGTGCTGGGGCAGGTCCCTTCTGAAAAACCGCTGCTGACGGTTAGACCGTTTCGCGCGCCGCATCATACGATTTCCGATGTCGGGCTGGTCGGCGGCGGAGCGGTCCCGCGGCCCGGCGAAGTCTCAATGGCGCATCACGGTGTTTTATTTCTCGATGAGATGCCCGAGTTTCATCGCGGTGTTTTGGAAACGCTGCGCCAGCCGCTCGAAGAAGGCCGTCTTACGGTTTCGCGCGCGCAGGGGGCTGTTACTTTTCCGGCGCGCGTGATGTTGATCGCGTCGATGAATCCGTGCCCGTGCGGATTTGCCGGTGATCGTTCAAAAAACTGTTATTGCACGCCGATGCAAATCCAGAAATACCGCGCGAAAGTGTCCGGCCCTTTGCTGGACCGGATCGATCTGCAGCTGGAAGTGCCGGCGCTTTCCGTCGGGGAGTTAACGTCCGATCAGCGTGCGGAGTCGTCGGCGGAGATCCGCGCGCGGATTGCGCGGGCCCGTGCCATTCAGAGTGAGCGGTTTTCCGGCACTGAGGGTCTTTTTTGCAACGCGCAGATGAAACACCGCGATCTGAAGAAACATTGCCGGCTCGACGCGAAGGGACTTCAACTGCTGAAGCGGGCTGTGGAGAAACTTGGTTTTTCGGCGCGTGCTTATGATCGTGTGTTGAAGGTGGCCAGAACCATCGCCGATCTGGCCGGCTCGGAAACTATTTTATCGGCGCATCTGGCCGAGGCGATCCAGTACCGCGCGCTCGATCGGCAGATTGACGGGATTTGAAATACTACTTTGGCTGAAGTTGTTCAGAAACAGCTTTTGCGTTGTTGCGGGCTTCGGTGTAATTCGGATCATTGCTTGCTGCTTTCTGAAACCAGCGCAGCGCTTCCTGAGGCTCGTTCTTTCCGTAATAAAGCGTTCCTATGTTGTTGCAGGCCTCCGCGCTCCTCGGATTAATCTGCAGCGCCTTCTGATAGAGCGCCATGGCCTCAGCTTCTTTTTGCTGACGCTGCAGAATAAATCCAAGCCGGACATAGGCGGTATCCATGCGCGGATCCAGCGACAGGCAGGTCCGGTAATGGGCGACTGCTTCCGAAAAACGCCCCTGTCCGATGAGCGTATCTCCCAGATTCAAATGGCCGCGCGCAAAATCAGGTTCGACTTGCAGCAATTGTTGATACGTTTGCTCGGCTTCTTTAAATTCCTGTTTTTGGAGCAACGCGTAGCCTATATTCATCAGCGCGGTTTCCTGCTGTTGAGGATCCAGTTCCAGCGATTTCTTCTCGGCAGCAATTCCTTCATCATACCGTTTCAGGCGCAGCAGGCCCGAGGAGAGGTTCGAATAGGCCCGCGCCGTCGGCGGCCGTTTAGCCAGAACATCCTGCCAGAGTAAAACCTCGTTTTGGTAAAGCTGGTTTCTGGAAATCGTCATGATTGAAAACCCGGTCACGACGCTCAACAAAATAATCCAACCAACAATTCGGCGGTGCGGCACCAGCGAAGTTGGAGTTTTTTGCAGCACAGCGGCTGCTGTCAGAACCAGCAACAGTACCATCGCCGCCATCGGCAGATAGAGACGATGGTCGAACGCCAGATCGGCGATCGGGATAATGCTGGAAGTCGGTGCCAGAATTAGAAAAAACCATAGCCCCAGAAACCCCAGCACCGGTTTCTTTTGAAGCCACCGCAGCGTAACGGCCAACAATCCACCGACGGCGAGCGTTGCCAAGAGGATCTGTTTCCAGTCATGCGCGACCGGCCATCCGTAATCAAGAACAAGACCCCTTGGCCAAACGATAATTTTCAAATAATGGAGTAAAACTTCCGGCTGAGTGCGCGCGTATTCCAGCCACGTCAGTTTGTCATAACTGTAGCCGGCGTTGGCCAGAAATTCATTTCGTCCAAAAAATAAAAGCAAACCCAGAAAGAACCAGCTGCCGGCCAACAAACCATAATAGCTCCGCCGTTTTTCCCAGACGGTTTTCCAGGAGCCGGCCAGGAAAATTTTATCGTACACCAGCGTTAAAAGCGGAGCCGTTACCATGACCGGTTTCGTTGCCATGCCCAGAAAACAGGCAATGACCGAAAGCAGTTTCCATCGTCCCGAATGGGCCGCTGTCGTCGAACGAAGCAGTCCGTAGAGTGTCAGCAAGTAAAAGAATCCCATCATCGATTCAGCCCGCTGAATGATGTAAGTGACGCTTTGCGCCTGAATGGGGTGAACCGTCCAGATCAATGCGGCGGCGAACGCCAGTTCCGTTGCATGCGGCTTCCAGCGCGGCCCTGATACCGGCAGCAGCAATGATCGTCGGATCAAATCAAACAAGAGGGATGCCGCGCCAAGATGAACCAGCAGGTTCAGCAGGTGATAGCTCCAGGCATTAAAGCCGCTGACGGCGTAATTGAGCGACAGACTGAATAAAACCAGCGGCCGGCAGGACTGCAGCAGGTAAGCCGATGGATTTTGAAGGTTCCAGACATTTGGATTTAGCGTGATATGCAGGAAATCATCCATTTGAAATACGCCCCAAAAACTGTTGGCGTAAACGGCAATTCCCGCCAGCAAAATCAAGCAGACTGCTTGTCGAGCCGAAAGCTTCATGAAGTTACCTTAGCACACTGAACCGGTCCCGCCAATCCGCGTGAGCCGCGTTTCGAGCGCCAGGCCTGCCGTATCCAAGAAGCGATGACGACGGCGTATTCACAGTAATCCGCCGAGGAAGAGCGCCGCAGGAGACGGCGGCCTGCCGCCGAAACCCTTTGGGCTTAGCATCCTGACATCACCATACTGCGTTGCTCGTCGTTGACGGTGCGCTCCTCCGGCACCGCCGGCCTCCTCGCGCCTTGTCTGGCTCGTCATTCTGGTTAAGCGCGGCCACGCGGATTGGCGGGACCGGTTCATAAAACGGTTCAAATACCGATGAAAAATATTAGTAAGTGGTACAAAGTTTTATATTTTAAAACATGGGAAAACAATGGTTTTTATGGTATCTTCCTTAATATATGCGTTGTTTGAACGGCTAACTCTGGAAAGGAAACAATCCCCACGATGGTGAAAAGGGATTTTTATTTTTGGCGCTTTTTAAGCGGTTTTCTGGTTTTGACAATATGTCTTAACCTGGCAACCCCCGCTTTTGCGCTGCGCCCCCAGGCAGTTCCCGAGACTCTGCGCGGCGCGTCCAGCCTGCAGGAAGCCGTTCAGGCGGCTGGAGCGCCTGCCGGAATGGAAGAGCGATGGGCTTCCATCGGACAATCGTTGAACTTGATTCAAGATGCGGGCCTTCATTCGGAGACAGAAACGGTGTTGCGCGCGGCATTGGCCGGGCAATCCCGGTTTGGCGTTTCTGGAACAGTTCCCGCCTCTGTTAAAACCGCGCTGACCCAATTTTCAAACGACCCCGCCCAACAGCGTTTGCAGGGAGTGCAGGCGATGATCGAGTGGCTGGCCTATCGTTGGGCACGCGAAAAAGAATCGTCCGACGGCGTCTATCAAGATACTTTTGCGCATTACCTGCAAACAGTCGTTGTCCCTGAGCAGGCCGATCGCCTGATTCACTATGCGCGCCAGATGGGAATTCCGGTTTATGCTTACCCCAGTAATTTCACGGCCCGCCGGGCCGGCATCATTTTGCCGCCGTACGCGGCTCGTTCCGAACAAGATGAAGGAATTGGCGATTTGGCCGTTCTGGATCAGGTGGTTGAGTGGGCGCATCACCATGGACTCCAGCAAATCTATCTGATGCCGATCTATGAAATTGATTGGGTGGATCCCTCCCCTTATTTGACCGCGAGCCAATTTGGGGCCAATGTTATTTCTATCCGTCTTAAGAATGTTCCTGAAGCGCAACGATCCAAGCGGGTCCAGTTGGAACTGGGACGCTATGGTCCGACTATCGAGCGGCTGCGCAGGGAAGCCAAGGTTGATTATCCGACCGTTTTGGATATGAAATTTTCCGTATTGCGCGCCGCCCACGGATTTTTTATCGATCAAGTGTATGTTACCGACGCCAACGGCAATTTGGACGAGGAGGCCATTCGACGGAAGTGGGCTGAGCGGGGTGAACCCCAGAGCGCCGATTGGGCCATTGCCCGGGCGCGGGCGTTCGAGCAGTTTCGCCGCGAGCACGGTTATTGGCTGCAAATCTATGCGGACTTCCGGTCGGTTGCCAATACATTTCATGTGGGCTGGAAAGATTTTCCGGGAGAATTAAGAGGCCGCGAAGCGAACGCGATGAAAATCTGGAGAAAACATACGGCCCTCGATATTTCTTTTTTTGAGTATGTCCAGTTTTTGTTTGAAGAACAGTGGAAACCGATTCGCGATAAAGCGCACCGGTACGGCATTCGTTTGATGGGTGATATGCCGGGCGGCGTCGACGGCGACGCATTCTGGGCGTTTCAGAATGCGTTTGATACCAGCGGAACGATGGGTGCGGCTGCCGACCGGTATTCGGTCGTTGGGCAGGACTGGGGCGGACCGACCTACGATTGGAACCGCCAGCGCGCGGCCGGATTTCCGCTGCATATGATGCGGATTTCCCGGTTGACCGAGTTGTTTGATGATGTCCGCGGTGATTACTGGGTTGGGTATGGCCGTTATTTCTGGATTCCCGTCGAATATGCTCCTGAGAATTTTAAAAATGAGCCAGGTGCTTTACGCGCGTGGGTCCAGCAAGTTTGGCGAAAGAATTTTGACGGGCAGCCATTCCCGCTGTCGAGCGAATCGTTGGCGGAATTGCATTCCGTTCTGGCGAAAATGTGGAATAAAAAATATGGCGGCGAGCAGTTCCCGCTGGTTGCCATTTCGTCGCGCACCGAATTTGAAAGACGAATCAACGAAACGGTTCAATCCATTGAGGAAGCGGCCCAACAATCCCAGGATGACCGGGAAATAAGAAAAGCGGCGGCCGCTCGTAAAAGCGCCGAAGAAGCAATCGCGCAGCAGCGGCATACCTGGGCGCCGGATGAGCCGCGCTATCAGACCCCCGCTTTTTTTCTCACCGATGGGACCTCTGCCAATTTGACCGATAAAGATCGGCAAATCTGGATTTTAACGATCCTGAAATTTCTCGCGGCGGAATACCGCCCCGGACCCGGGCATGATCTGATGCAGGGTGTATTGCGCTGGGTAATGTATGAACGGCTGGGCCAGCTTTCTCCGGAAGATTTCGGGGACGGGTTTCCGGATGTGGACCGGCTTCGCCAGGAATTGGGTTTCCCGCGCGTACGGCCGCTTTTGTTTGGATTGAGCGGCTGGGGTCCTTATTGGGATACACGCAATACAGGGCGGCAAAGTTTTTTTAATGATGGCCGGCAATACCAATATCATTCCAATACCGATACCTACTCGACCACGCATGACGGGCCCACCTTAAAGGGAGAAATCCTGGATTTAATTCAAGGTGATCCAAAAACACGTCGACAACCCGACCCCGATCGCGTTCGGTGGTTAGTTGAGAAACTTCGTGCGGAAGGAATACCGGTTGATTGGAATCCCGGACTTTCTGCCGAGCGGCAGGCCGAGGCGATTTTCCAGGCGCTGATGACCAAATCGGCCCGCAGTAATGGAAAACGCGCGCTTTGGATGTACCAGGATCTTTGGGGAGGGTTGGGGAATGATTTCCGCAGTACTCCGCCCGGAGACGCGCTGGGAGAAAAATGGAGAGACCGGCCTCCTGCCGAATTAACGATGGAAGCGTTGGAGGCCAATCAGGCTCCCTTGGCCCAGCGTGCCAACGAATTG
>JAHFFE010000001.1:313100-381716 GCA_023248155.1 Candidatus Omnitrophota bacterium
AATTGGTCGATCGCTTGATGAACGACCCGCAAGCCGACCGGCGTATCCGGACTATTGAACCGGGTGAGCTGCCCCGTATTTTAGGAATGCTTCCGCGCGAAGGAAAAGAACAAGGCGTCCGGGTTCAACAGATTCGTCATCCGGGTGAAAAAGTGCAGGCCTATGCCGTGGTTTCTCCGGCCAAAAATCAGACTCAGCCGGGTCAGGAGCCGCGCGTCGAATTGGCTGTTTGGAATTTGGATAATCAGCGCCAGGATATCGAAGGCCGCGGCCGCTCTGAATTGGAAGCGGCCATGAATGGAGACCGGCTGGTGGCCGGTACGATTCCAATGCGGTTCCACTCTGTTTTGCCTGACGGCACCTATCTTTATTACGGCGAATTTACCGCGCCGCAACGGGTGGGTGAATTCGTGATGATGACCCGCGTGGCCGATGTACGTGGTGGTTGGCACTGGTTTACCACTGAGTTCGAACAAGAACCGCTGTTAATTATCCGGAAACCGGCCGATTTCCCGGATCCGGTTCAGGCGCTGGAGACACGGATTCGTCAAGGGGCGCTGCCGGAGGAAAAAGTTTTCCATGTCGGCCAGCATCTGTTTGGCGCGTCCGGTCCCGTGGCCGGCTCTCCCAAATTGGTTGAGCCGATTGATCACAGACAAATTTATCTGGTTCATGTAAAACCCGCCGCTGGAAATTCTGACCGCTGGTTTGTCGCTTACCAGGACGCGCTGTCGGGCGGAGTTGTTTTTGAAGAACAGCCGCGGATGGAGATGCAGCCTTCAACCGCTGTTGCCGTAGGCGAATTATTAAAACTGGCTGTGCCGGATCGCGCCCCCCCGCTTGAACTTAGCATTCATCACGCCGATATTGATGTTCGTATTACAACAGAGAAACAACCGCACCTGGAATTCTCCTGGGGACCTGACACTCCGCCGTTTGATGTTTACCGGTTGGATTCGGCGCAGTCTTTAAGTACCTCCGGTGGGCAGGAAGAATCTCTCGCCGAGTCTTCCATATTTGAAACCCGTTTCCGCGCGACCGAGCAGGTGCTGGCCGGATCCGGCCAGTCGGGCGGGTCTCCGGTTACCGTGCCCGATGCGTTCTCCAACAAAACATTCCTGGTTGAAATCAGCGCGCCGGATGGGCCCTATTATTATTTTGTTAATAACAGTTTCGGCTCGCGCAGCTGGAATTTCTTTACCGGCGGGGATGTAAAGTTTCAGCCCGGTGATCTGCCGGTGGAATCCAATACTGCATGGTCCGTGAAAGTTCCAAAATCACTGGAGCCTCCCGGACGGGAGAATCTCCGGCTCGATTCATTTGATATTGAATTTTCCGGTGATAAAGACAGCGGCATGCGGGTCTCGTGGGGTCCGGATATGCCGCCGTTTAAAATCTTTCGAACAGAGGCTGCCGGACAAGAAGAAACACTTCCGTTGCCGCGGCTGGCCACTTCGGTTTTGCATTACCGTTACGGTCGAAGTCCAAGATGGCAGGATGTTCCGCCCGCCGGACCTGACCAGCAGTTTGAGCGCAGTACGGTTGCCGCCGAATTAATACGGGTGTTGGGGCTTCCTAACGGAGAAGGGTATCCGCTGTTTATTGCCTTGATGCAGAAGATGGCGTTGCTTACTACGCCACAGTACGGGAACTTGACGCCGCTTTTGGGTACCCAAACGGAGTGGGGCAATGATATACCGCCCAGCGTTGTCACGGCTGATCTTTCCCGCATCTTCAGCGATCTGGTCCGGTTTCGTTGGGATTTAAAACCTAAATTGTATGACTGGCTGGTCCGTCTCGCGTTATCGAAAGAACTGGACTCGGCCGCCATTCAACTGGCCGTCGATATTTTGCGCAGTGCCGAAGTCGGTGAGATTGTTTTGGTCGGTTTGCAATCGGCCTATTCTTCCAATACCGGCGGCATGGGACCCTATACGCTGGAGTTAACCCGCGGCCTGGCGAAAATGGGCATTAATGTCACGGTGATCGTTCCGATGTTTCAGGAAAATAAAACAAAAATTTTGGCCGGACGATATCCGCGAGATACGGGCCGGTCGGTGACGGTGCCGTTTGTGGGAGGCGAGCAGGCGGTACTGCGTCTTTACGAAGCCCGCTCAGAAGAAGGCGTCCGCGTAATCTATTTCGAGAACGACCGCTACTTCCAGAAACTTGCCAAGCGGCCGAACGAACCGGAAGGCGCCGGGGTGTATGGTTCATCGGGTCCGTTTCAATTGAGGGTGGCGCGCGTACTGTCGCTGGGCGCTTTGCTGGCCATCCGGGAACTGCGCATCCATCCGAGTGTTATCCAAACGAACGACGATCACTCGGGTCTTTTGGCGATGTACCTGCGGCAGGGTGAACGGGATGATGCCCATCCCGATACGCGCGGTGACGATGTCGATATCAATATCCGGTTTTCGAACGATCCGTCATTGAATCAGACCCGTGTTGTTCATGTGATTCACGCGCTGACTGATGGGTACAACCTCGAGGTGAATGTCCCCACAGCACAGTGGCAGGATATTGTTCTGCATGATTTGGGCCGCGACTGGCATTTGCGTGATCTCGACAGCTTGAACCATCCGGCCTGGTCCAGCGGAACTGAAAAGACAATCAGCCCGCTGCACGCGGCTATTGTCCACGCCGACGAAGTCCTTACCGTCAGCGGCGGGTTTTATAAGGACAGTTTGACTCAGCCCGGCCGGTTCCATGGGTTTACCTCCGTGTTGCAGTGGAAAGCCGAGCAGGGCGCCTATCATTTTGTTCCGAACGGCTTTGACACGATCGGGCTGCAAAGGCATTATTTCCCGGAATTGCCGCAAACATTTCTTGAAATGGGCGTTGAGGCCGGCCGGCGTTGGTGGGCATGGCACCGCCTTTTCTATAATTTTGACGGCCAGGGAATACCGGTGGTTAATCGAGGCCTCGGGCTTGTGTCTCTTCGAAAGCGAGCGTTGCAAGAAGCGTTTAATTTCCCGCAGGATGGTCCCGGTGTCGACGCGTTTCTTTATTCCACGCTGGCGCGCGTGGAAGAGGTGAAAGGTCACCATCTTTTGACGGCGCCAATCTGGTCTGTGAATCATCCTGAAGAGATCAGTTATTATCAGGGCGATCATCACGGTTATAAAGAAAAACCGTTTATGTTTGAAGGCCATAAGAATGAGCCGGTCTCGGATGAAAATCAGAAAAAACTGACGGCCTACGCTCGTCGCCGGGGACTGGAAAGCTTGAGCGCGCTGGAAGTGGCGTTGATTTTAATGCCGAATCTACAAGTGCTGATCGCCGGTCCGGCCGATCTTTCGGCGAACAATCTCAACGGAGAAATCGCGCGTGATCTGCAAGCGATTCAACAGCGGTTCGCCGCAGATGAGCCGAGCCGCAGGCATTTTGCTTTTTATCCGCGGGGCGTTTACAAGGGACGCGATGCCGCCTATAACCTGATCTATACCGGCTCCACTGTTTTTGGCATGCCGTCCAAATCAGAATCGTTCGGACTGGCGGCGCTCGAGGCGATGGCCGGCGGCGTGCCGACGCTGCAAAGCAATCGCGGCGGGCTTCGGGATATGGCGGTTCATTTGCAGAGGATACAATCCGATTTTGAGACCTACCACCCCATCTCATGGCTGATGCATTTGAGCCATTATTACGATGCTTATTACGGTGACCGTGATTTGTGGGATGAGTTCCGCTATTGGTCGGTGGCCGAACGCGATTTTCGCGGCCAGCCGCGCGGGTACCGGAATGTTTACCGGACGATGTGGCAGAGAGTGCTTCATGGCGGAACGATTCCCGACGCGCATGGCGAGTGGGATGTGGAGCTTCCGGTTTTTGAAATGTCCGCGGCAATCAACCGCTCTATCTCTGCCAGAAAATCACACTCCGCGGATGAATTGAAAGCAGCCGGGTTTTCCGTTCAGGACGCGAATAACGCGTTGGTTGTGGCGATCCGTGATTCGGTCCGGCCGGATTTTCTACATACGGTGATTGATCGTTTCTTGCCGACGCTGGCCCGTATTCCGGACCCGAAGCTTCAGAGCGATTTGCTGAATAGAATAAATACTGCGATTGACAGCGCGGATATCGCCGGAAATTCAGATGCTAAAGGAAGATTGATTTGGGCCAAAACCAACTATTGGAAAGCGGTTGGTCAAGCCGGTGCGGAAGAATCGATTGCCGAGGCGCCGAAACAGACGCGCGCGGTGCTGGCCGAGTTCTCACCCAGCGCTATCAGCCGCCGGCAGATCCACATTTTTGATCCGATCAATGCCGATCTGGGACTTTTGGTCAGCGCCATTCAGAAAGATCCCGTCGTGATTATCGCCGAAAATGAAACCCAGGAGCGGGCGATTCATCAATCCGGCTTTTTGGGAATGACTGTCAACCAGGAGTTATATCCTGATTTGCCGGCGGCGCGGGAAGCAGCTCTTGTACTGGTCAGGGATAACCTGGAATTTTCCGGTTTCTCGCCGTTTTATTACACGGCCGAGCAGCGCGCTTCCTGGAAAATCTGGCTGGCCGGTATTTTGGAACATTACGAAATTACCGCGTTAAGCCTTGATCAAGCGGCCCAGATCGTCGAATCACTTGCCACTCTTCAGTCCGCCTAATTGTTCGAGCGCCGCACAGGGGTGTTGCTCCCGCACCGTTCGTCTCAGGCGTCTTCGGGTCCTGCCGCTCGGGGACACTCTCCGCCGTCCGTGCTCGCTTCGCTGCGCGCGTGGCGGCGAAGGCCTCTCCCGCCCGCGTCACCCGAAGACGCCTTAGCTATCAGTCGGAAGAGGCAGTTCGGGATATGGGGCAAGTGGACCTTGGCGTAGACGGCAAACGCCCTCATTTGTTACAATAAAAGGATGGATCGTTTGACGCGCCAACGGGTTAAGGAAATTTTACAGCGGATGAGCCGCGCCCGCCTGATGGTCATCGGAGATTTGATCCTCGACGAATTTATCTGGGGAAAAGTCGATCGGATCTCGCCCGAGGCGCCCGTTCCGGTGGTTCGCGTTGAGCGCGAATCGTTGATGCCCGGCGGCGCGGCCAATGTCGCCAGCAATGTGCAAACGCTCGGCGGCACCGCCTGCCTCATCGGCCTTGTCGGCCAGGACGACGGCGGCCGGCGCTTGAAAACGGAACTGACCGCGCTGGGCATTCCCACCGATTCCATCGTCACCGATCCCGATCGTCCGACCATTTCCAAAACGCGCGTCGTGGCCCATCATCAGCAAGTAGTGCGCATTGACCGCGAACAAGATGAAAAAGTCTCCGGCGCTGCATTACAAGCCATCCTCGAACAGATCCGTGAGCGGATCATGCAGGTCGATGGAATCATTATTGAAGATTACGGCAAGGGACTCATTCATCCGCAGCTGCTCAAGCCGGTCGTCGCGTTGGCCAAAAAACACAAAAAAATCATCACCGTCGACCCGAAAGAAGAGCACATCGCCTATTACCGCGGCGTGACGGCGCTCACCCCGAACCGCAGCGAAGCGGCGGCGGCTTCCGGATGTCCGATTACCGATGACGTCAGTTTGAATCGTGCGGCCGGCATTCTGCTGAAGAAACTCAAGCCGGAACTTTTATTGGTGACGCTCAGCGAAGACGGCATGGCTCTCTTTTTTGGAAACGGCAAGAAACCGGTGAGAATCCCAACGGTGGCGCGCGAAGTATTTGATGTGTCGGGTGCCGGCGACACCGTGATTGCCGCGTTTACGCTGGCACGCGCGGCGGGCGCTTCATTTTTGGAAGCGGCGCAATTAGCCAACGCGGCGGCCGGCGTGGTGGTTGGAAAAGTGGGAACGGCGACCTGTTCGCCGAAAGAACTGGAAGCGCGGATTTTTGGGAAAAGATAGAACCATCATTACAAAACTGAGTGGTCATCCTGAGAGGGTAGTTGCTCAGGATCCTGAAAGATTCCGAGCAGGTGCGATCTCGGAATGACAGTCGGAGCGTTTGGTGATTAATGTTTTAGGAGTAATTCCGGCGCGGTATGGTTCCACGCGTTTGCCGGCAAAAATGCTGGCTCCGGTAAACGGGAAACCATTAATCGAGTGGGTCTGGCGCGCCGCCGCGAAAGCGAATCGGCTCGACCGGCTGGTGATCGCCACCGACGATGAGCGGATCGTTGCGGCGGTAAAACAGTTTGGCGGGGAATCGGTGATGACGGACAGTAATCTGCCGTCGGGCACCGACCGCGTGTGGGAAGCGGCCAAAACAACGGACGCCCAAATCATCGTGAATATCCAGGGCGACGAGCCGATGCTGCAGGCGGCGATGATCGATTCTTTGGTCGAGGCGATGCAGGTTGATCCGGCGGCGCCGATGGCGACGCTGCGGTTTGCGATGAAGGGCAGCGCCGGCTACCTGGACCCGAATGTGGTGAAGGTTGTAACCGACGCGGGCGGATGGGCCTGTTATTTTTCGCGGTCGCCGGTTCCGTTTTACCGCGATGCGGCCGGGACTGAACCGGTCTGGTACAAACATCTTGGATTTTACGCGTACCGCCGGCCGCTGCTGGAACAGTTTGTGCAATGGCCGCAGTCGGCGCTGGAACTGGCCGAGAAACTGGAGCAGCTGCGCGTACTGGAGCGCGGCGTCCGGATCAAAGTAATTGATTCGCCTCGGGACACGGTGGCCGTCGATACGGCCGATGATTTGAAGCGGGTGGAACAACGGATGAGTAAAGGGGACTAATGCCGAAATATATTTTTATTACGGGCGGGGTGGTTTCCAGCTTGGGCAAGGGCGTCGCGTCGGCCTCGATCGGGCGTCTGCTCGAAGCGCGCGGCCTGAAGATCACGATGCAGAAACTAGACCCGTACATCAATGTTGATCCCGGCACAATGAACCCCTATCAGCATGGCGAGGTCTATGTCACCGATGATGGTTCCGAAACCGACCTCGATCTGGGCCATTACGAACGGTTCACCTCGGCCGTCGTCGGGCGCGAGAATAATATTACCACCGGCCGCATTTATGAATCGGTGATCCGCAAGGAGCGGGCCGGCGATTATCTGGGCAACACCGTGCAGGTGGTGCCGCACATCACCAACGAAATTAAAGAGGGGATCCGCCGCGTCTCCAAAGGCAAGAATGTCGACGTAGTGCTCTGCGAAGTGGGCGGCACCGTGGGCGATATCGAGAGTCTGCCGTTTCTGGAGGCGATCCGCCAGTTCCGGCTCGAGGTCGGCCGCGCCAATGTCATCAATATCCATTTAACGCTGATTCCATACATCCGCGCCGCCGGCGAATTGAAAACTAAACCGACGCAGCATTCGGTCGGCAAATTGCGTGAGATCGGCCTTCAGCCCGAAATTTTGTTGTGCCGTACCGAGCAGCCGATCTCTCAGGGAATGCGCGAGAAGATCGCGTTGTTTTGCAATGTCGAAACCGACGCCGTCATCGAAGCGCTCGATGTGCGCGACATCTACCAGATTCCGACCGTGCTGCACGAGGAAGGGCTCGACGACAAAATCATCCAGCTGCTGGATCTAAAAGTCGGCAAAGACCACGACCTCAAAGACTGGAATGAAAAAGTGGTGCGCCCCTCGATGAATCCGAATTTCGGTCCGGTGAAGGTTGCTGTCGTCGGCAAGTACATTGAATTACAAGACGCTTACAAATCGATCTACGAAGCGTTGCATCACGGCGGCATCATTAACGATTGCTCGGTCGAAATCCGCAGAATTGAATCGGAAGAAATTGAGAAAAAAGGCCCCGAACAATTTTTACAGGCGATGGATGCCGTGCTGGTGCCCGGCGGGTTCGGCACGCGCGGTATTGAAGGAAAAATTCGCGCGATCCAGTATGCGCGCGAAAACAAAATTCCGTTTTTCGGCATCTGCCTGGGCATGCAGTGCGCGGCGATTGAATTCGCGCGCCATGTGGCCGGCTTAAAAGGGGCCAACTCCACCGAGTTTGACAAGCAGACGCCCCATCCGGTCATCAGCCTGCTCGACGAGCAGCGCAAGGTCAAACAGCTGGGCGGCACGATGCGGTTGGGCGCCCAGCCCTGCCAGCTGCGCAAAGGCACGCACGCCTATCAGCTGTACAAGGAATCGAAAGTGTTCGAGCGGCACCGGCATCGTTACGAGTTTAACTCGGCCTATCGCGAATCGTTCGAGAAAGCCGGCATGATTGTCAGCGGTTATCTGCCCGGCAAGCGGCTGGTGGAGATCGTCGAGATCCCGGAACATCCCTGGTTTGTCGGCTGCCAGTTTCATCCGGAACTGAAGTCGAAGCCGGACCATTGCCATCCGCTGTTCCGCGGGTTCATCAAGGCGGCGATGCAGCGCGCGCATCTTTTAGGGGGAATGAAGTCATGATCCGATCGGTTGAAATTTCCAAAGGGGTTGTCATCGGGCCGGGGCGGCCGCTGGTGTTGATCGCCGGGCCCGATGTGATCGAGAGCGAAGCATCGGTATTGCGCCACGCTGAGGCGATCGCAAAAATCGCGCAGCGATACAAAGTTCCGTACATTTTTAAATGCAGTTACGACAAGGCTAACCGCACATCGGTAAAAAGTTACCGCGGGCTGGGGCTGGCCAAGGGCCTCGCGGCTCTAAAAAATGTGAAGAAAAAACTGGGAATTCCGGTCACCAGCGATATTCACGAAATAACGCAGGCAAAACCGGCGTCGGCGGTTCTCGACTTAATTCAGATCCCGGCGTTTCTGTCGCGGCAGACCGATCTGCTGGTCGCCGCCGGAAAAACCGGCCGGCCGATCAATGTGAAGAAGGGCCAGTTCCTGGCGCCCTGGGATATGAAGTCGGTCGTCGCTAAAATCGAATCGACCGGCAACAAGAACATCATTCTGACCGAACGCGGGACCACTTTCGGCTATAACCTTCTGGTCAACGATATGCGGTCGCTGCCGCTGATGAGCCAGCTGGGTTATCCGGTTGTCTTCGATGCTGGCCACTCGACGCAAACGCCCGGCGGCATGGGCAGTTCTTCCGGCGGACAATCCGAATTTATTCCGGTGCTGGCGCGCGCGGCCGTGGCGGTCGGGTGCGACGCGGTGTTCGTGGAAGTCCACGAAGATCCCAAGAACGCGCTCTGCGACGGACCCAGCTCACTGCCGCTGAAAGACCTTCCGGAAATGCTCGATCAATTGACTGCCATCCGCGCGGCTCTGAATGGAAAGATTGAATGACCGAAGAACAGAAACTTGCTGTGATTACCCCAATCCGGATAGTGTGCTCGCTGAGGACAATCGCTGAAATGAAAGGACGAGATTTTGTTAGACATTATGTCTAACAAATGTTATACTTCTTTCGGAGGTGATTAAATGAAAGCCGTGAATATCCGAGAACTCACGCACCACTTTTCCAGCTATCTTAGGGTTGTAAAGCGGGGTGGACGGATCGTAGTGATGGATCGAAGTTCGCCGGTGGCGGATATCGTTCCGCATAATGAAAATGTCCAAAAACCGGCATGGAAACGGCCCATTCAGAAAATCCGCGTAAAAGGGGAAACGCTTTCTCAAACAACCGTGCGACTCAGGGCTGAAGAAAGGTGAGGGCGTTTATTGATACTTCATCGCTTTTCAAAAAATATGTAGAGGAAAGCGGATCGGAAGAGATGGATAAAATGCTGGATAAAATTTCCGAAATCACGGTTTCGCCGACTGCTTGGGTTGAATTTAATTCGGTGGCTTCCCGATCCCTGCGCGAAAAAAGAATGACATCGCAAAATTTTTCGCAGTTGTTATCAGAGGCGAAAAGGGATTTTCAATCTTATTCCAAGGTGATTTGGAGCGAGACGTTGGAAACCATCGCAGCCGAGTTGACTCATCGTTGTTCTCTTTCCACGCTGGATGCGATTCAACTTGCGTCAGGGCTTCTTTCGAAGTCGGATCTTTTTGTGACATCAGATCAAAGATTGTTTAGCGAGGCGCGAAAAACCATTAAAGCAGTGCGTTTTATCGGATGAAAAAAACCGTCTCTGCGCTGAACGAAGGCAAGCGCGTTTTGCGCGTCGAAGAAAAAGCAGTCGGCCTGCTGGCCCGCCGGCTGGATCGTTCGTTCGAGAAAGCGGTCGATCTGATGAGCCGTTGTTCCGGCCGGATCGTGCTGACCGGCATGGGCAAGCCCGGCTTCATCGGCCAGAAAATCTCGGCCACATTGTCATCGCTTGGAATTCCGTCGATCTGGCTGCACCCGGCCGAGGCCGCGCACGGCGATCTGGGCCGTGTGACGCCGCAGGATGCTGTGGTAGCACTCTCGCATTCCGGCGAGACCGCCGAAATCATTCATTTACTTCCGGTCATCAAGCGTCTGGGCGCCAAAATTATCGCGATCACGGCCAACCCGCGCTCGAAAATGGCGCAGCAGTCGGATGTGGTGCTCAACACGCACGCTACGAAAGAAGCGGTGTCGTGGGGACTGGTGCCGACGGCTTCCACAACGGCGATGCTGGCGCTCGGTGACGCGCTGGCCGTTGTGCTGGCCGGCAAGCGCGGGTTCACGCAAAAAGATTTCGCGGTGCTGCATCCGGGCGGATCGCTGGGCAGAAAATTGACGTTGCGCGTCGAGGATTTGATGCGGCAGGGCAATAATAATCCGGTGGTCAAATCATCGGACCCGGTCAAAAAAGTTTTGCTGCGGATTACGCGCGCGCGGGCCGGGTCGGCCAGCGTGGTCGATGCGCGCGGCCGGCTGCTCGGCATTTTTACCGACGGCGATTTGCGGCGCCACCTGAAAAACGATTCGCAGATTTTAAGCCGCCGGGTTGCATCGGTGATGACGCGTAATCCGAAGTCGCTGCCGGTGGGGCATATGGCGGCCGAGGCGCTTAAATTATTACAGCAGTATCATATCGACGAAATTCCAATCGTGGATAAGAAGAAAAAACCGGTCGGCCTGCTGGATATCCAGGATCTCCTGAAGGCCGGCCTTGTTTAGGAGCGTGACGATGATGGTGCGCAAGTTAAAACCAAAAACGAAAGTTGCCGAAAAATCTGTTCCGCATGAATTGATCGCGCAGCGTGCCTATGAAAAATTCGTTCGCCGCGGCGGGCAGCATGGCCGGCACGCGCAGGACTGGCTGGAGGCCGAACGCGAACTGAAGTCCGAATGGTCCGAAGAATAAAAAAAGAAACCGCCTCCGGCATTACGCGCCGCGCGCGGCGGATCCGTCTGCTGATTGTAGACGTTGACGGCGTGATGACCGACGGCAGGATGATCGTCGATTCCAACGGCACCGAAATCAAACTGTTTGATGTCAAAGACGGGCTGGGGCTGGTTTTTGCCCGTCAGGCCGGTTTGAAAACCGCGATTATTACGGCGGAACGGACGCCGGTGGTTTCGAATCGGGCGCGCCGCCTTAAAATCGGATGGGTGGCCCAGGGCGCCAAAGATAAATCGGAGGCGCTGGACCGCTGCCTGAAATTTTTCCGGATGACCGAAGCGGAGACCGCTTACATCGGAGACGATCTTCTCGACGGGCCGGTGCTGGTTCGCGTCGGGCTTTCGGCGGCCGTGGCCGATGCGCGGCCTGAAATCAAAAACTGCGTTCATTGGGTCGCGCGCGCGCGCGGCGGCCGCGGGGCTGTGCGCGAATTTACGGAATTGATCCTGCGCGCGCAGGGGAAATGGACGCCGATCGTGAAAAGGTATCTGCGGTCCTGATGAGCAACGGCATCGCCGGAAAACATCGCCGCAACGGCGGATGGCTGCTGGCCATTTTGCTGCTGGCCTATTTTTTGCTGAAACTTCAGGCGTGGAACTATTCGCGCGGCGCGCAAGAGCTGGAGCGGGAACTGAACAGTCTGCGTCCCGCGCTTTCTTCGGTCGCGTTGCAGGAACATTTGCAGAGTGACAAGCAGGAATATCTGCGCCTGTTTGAGCAAGTCCGCCGCAAGCGGGTTCCCGCCGAATCGATGTTCCGGCATTTTTCGCATACGCTTCCTCCGTCGATCGCGCTGCGCCAGTGCGTGCTGTTTTCCCCGTCGGAATTTTCCATTTCCGGCGATTTTTATCCGGGCATTCGTGAACCGGAAGAAGCGCTGATCACCTGGCTTTCGCCGTTTCAATCCGATGACATGCAAATCCGGATCCGGTCAATCGGTCCGTTGGCGGATGGTTCCAGCCGGTGGCGTTTTGAGCTCGAGGTGAAAAATGCTTGAGCTGGGCCATCGCGAAAAACATCTTTTGGGCGCGGTCTGGCTTCAGGTGGCGTTGATCGGATTGATTGTTTTTGCTTATACGCAGGCGGTCCGCCAGCTCAATTACCAAAAAGAACGGCAAATCCGTTTGCAGGAACAGCTGGTGATGGCGCGCGAACAGGTTTCCAAGCAGGCTGCTGCGCCACAGAATCTGGAAGCGCTTCAGGATGAAGTTTCCGATTTGCGCAGCCAGATGAGTCTGCTCGAAGAATTGCCGGAGATTGGCCGGCGCGTGAAAGAGTTGGGTGAGAAAAAATACGGGCTTTCGATGTTGCGCATGAAAGAAGGCGACAGCCCCGTCGGGACGCTCGATTTTCCGCTGCAGGACCGGCAGAACCAGCGTATTGATCTCTATCTGCTTGATTGCTGGGGCAAGGGAAGCAGCCGGCAGATTGCCCGGTTCCTGGCGCATCTGAATCATGTGAAGTTCCGTCCGTTAATGGCGCTGGTTTCGTTGAATTGCAGCGGCTCCGAGGAGAAATCGGAACCGCTCGTCGAATTTACGGCGCAATGGGTCGTTCCGATCTCGTCCGATGCCTCTGAACGAAAACCACAAACCCCTTTTGAGGACGAAATTTCACTGGAATGGTTTGACCGGCTGGAACCGTTTCGTTCTCCTTTTCAGGATCCTTCGGCTTTTGCTCAGGATTTGGCCGGTTTTCCGCGCTGGACCGGTCTTCAGCTGCAGGGCGAAATTCCGCTGGCCGAATTGAACAGCCGCTGGGTCAAGCCGGGGGACCGGCTGGAGGACTGGCGTATCCTCTATATAGGGAAGGAAGGAATATTATTTCAAACTTCGGAAGGCAAAGAACGGTTTCTTCCGGCTTCTGCAATGGCTGTCCCCGCTTCATCTCAAATTAGTTAGTCGAGACACAATCCTATAGTCCTCTTTTCGTTGACATTTAAGGCAGGTCTGTTAGAGTGAGCTTTCCCTTATGAGCGTCCTTTCGGGTCAAAAAAAGATTTGGATCACCGGTACGGTGATCTTAATCGGAGCGGGGATCGGCTGGGGATGGAACCGGAAATCTTCGACGGAGAAACCGGTCATTTCGGCTCCTGATACCCAGGCACCCGGCGGCGATCAAGTTTCTATTTTTACGCTGGTCGGACATACCGAAACCGGACGCCGGAAATGGGAAGTGCAGGGCGAAACGGCCGATTTGGCGGGGCAGATGGTTCAGCTTTCCCCGGTCAAGGCGATCAGTTACGGCAAGGTTGATATTCAGATCACGGCCAACCGCGGCCGGTTCCACAAAAAAAGCAAAAATGTTCATTTGCGCGGGAACGTCGTGGCGGTTACTTCCGATGATTCCCGGCTCGAAACCGAAGTTCTCGACTGGAACCAGCTCCGTGAATCGGCCACCACGAAGCGGCATGTCAAAGTGCTGCGCGTCGGCATGACGGCCAACGGCACCGGTGCCGTGGCGTACCCCAAACGCAAATGGGTGAAGCTCTTTGAGAAGGTGACGGTGACGCTGCGTGATCCAAAAGGCAGCAACACAGTGGTCACCTGCGATGGGTCGATGGAAGTCGACTACGCGCGCAACAAAGCCCGTTTCTGGAAAAATGTCAAAGTGGCCGACGCTCGGGGAATAATCACTTCCGACCGGCTTGATTTGAATTTGAACCCGAAAACGCACCAGATGGACCGCGCGATTTTTTCCGGCCGCGTCCGGATTGATCACGGAAACGAAGTGGCGTACGCCAATCAGGTCAATTACTGGCAGCCGCAGGGATATGTTCGTCTGATCGGGCATCCAAAAATGGTGTTGACCCCGGAGCAGGAACCATGAGCGACGCTCAGTCCGCATTGCTGGAAGCGGCCGATTTACAGAAGAGTTACGGCCCCCGGCGCGTGGTCGACGGCGTAACGCTGACCGTCGGGCGCGGCGAGATTGTAGGGCTGTTGGGCCCCAACGGCGCGGGGAAAACAACCACTTTTTACATGGTAGTAGGATTGATCGCCCCCGAGCGGGGCGTGATCCGGTTTGACGGCGGTGATATTACGCCGCTGCCGATGCATTTGCGCGCGCGTTCCGGCATCGGGTATCTGGCGCAGGAGCCGTCGGTTTTCCGCCGGCTGACCGTGCGCGAGAATATTCTGGCGATTTTGGAAACGCTGCCGATCTCCGGCGCGGAGCGCAAGAAGCGGTTGGCCGAACTGCTGAACGAGCTGGGGCTGACGCAGTTGGCCGGCGCGCGGGCCGATACGCTTTCAGGCGGAGAACGGCGGCGATTGGAAATTACGCGGGCGCTGGTGACGCGGCCCAAACTATTGTTGCTTGATGAGCCGTTCAGCGGCATCGATCCGATCGCGGTGGCGGAGTGTCAGGAAATTATCCGAACGCTGCGCGACCGCGGCATGGCGATTTTACTGACCGATCATAATGTGCGGGAAACGCTGGCCGTGACCGACCGCGCCTATTTGATGGCGGAAGGGCGCGTGCTGATTGCGGGCACCGCCCAGGATTTAATCAACGACCCGAAAGCGCGTGAGATTTATCTGGGCCCGCGCTTTTCAATGTAGCCGAAGGAGTTTTCGATGCGAATTGAAGTGACCGCCCGACATTTGGTGCTTCCGGAAACGGTGCAGGAGATGCTGCACGCCAAGCTTGAGAAATTGAGCCGGTTGGATGAAAAAATTTTGTCGGTGCACGCGATTTTCGGAAAACAAAAATATCTGTTTACGGTGGAATTGACGCTGGCCGGACGAGGGCTTCGCCTGGTTGCCAAAGGCAGCCATGCCAAGGATTTATTGACGGCGATGGAGCAGGCGCTCGCCAAAATTGAACGGCAACTGAAAAAAGAGGAAAAGAAGCGGACGGAGTCGCGCCGGCGCACGGCACACCGCTAAATCGAAAAGAAAGCAGATATGGAAACATCACTGGCATTAAAATCCACATTGAAAGAGATCGGCCCCTGCGAGAAAGAACTGCGCGTCGAGGTTCCGGCCGAAACGGTTTCGTCGGAGTTCGACGAAGTTTACCGCCAGTTCAAAAAATTCGCGGCGGTTCCGGGGTTCCGCGTCGGGTTCGCTCCGCGCGATCTGCTGGAGCGGTATCACGGCGTGAAGGTTCAGGAAGAAGTGGTCCGCCGGCTCGTCGGCCGTTCACTCGATGAGGCGCTGGAATCCCAGAAAAATCTGGATGTCGTCGGTCGGCCGCATGTCTCCGATCTGACGATCGAAAATAACAAGCCGCTTTCGTATGTCGCGCACCTGGAGATTTCTCCCGAGGTGCCGGTCGGTCCCTATAAGAAATTGAAATTAACGCGCGCCAAGACCGACCTGTCGGACACAGCCATCAACGATGTGCTGACCCGCATTCAGGAACAGCAGGCGCAGCTGGTGCCGGTGACGGAAGATCGTGCCGCGCAAGAGGGCGATTTTTTGATGGTCGATCTGACCGAGAGCCAGCCAAAGAAATCGCCGCGCCAGCAAAAAGATCTGACGATTCAACTCAATACCGGGAAGGACCCCGAAGGCGTTCTCAAAGGGCTGCTCGGCATTCGTCCGTCGGAGACGCGCAGCTTTAAATTAAAAAACGATGTTTCATTGACGGTCCAGCTGAAGGCAATTAAAACCAAACTGATGCCGGCAATCAACGATGATTTCGCCAAAACGGCCGGCGCCTATGAAAACCTGGATGCGCTGAAAGAGGCGATCCGAAAAAATATGCAGGTGGAGTCGGACGCCGCGCAGCGCCGCGGACTGGAAGACCAGATCGTGCGCCATTTGACCGACGAGTGGAATTTTGAAGTGCCGCCCTCGCTGGTGGCGTCCCAGGCGCGGCGCAACCTGAAAGAGCGGGCCATGGAACTGCTGCAGCAGGGCGTGGTGCCCGATCAGGTGCAGCAGCAGGCCGGCGCGCTGACCGACATGGCGAAGCTCGAGGCGCTCAAGCAGGTGAAGCTCTTCTTCTCGCTTCGCAAGATCGCGCTGGTCGAGAAGATGGAAGCGTCCGAAGCCGAAATTCAGGAAAAATTGCAGTCGCTGGCGGTCCGGTTTAACAGCACGCCGGAAGCGGTCCAGCAGGATCTGGAACAGCGTGATCTGATGGAAGAATTAATCTGGAATATTCTGCGTGCCAAAGTGTTTGATCTGCTGGTCAAAGAAGCCGAGATTACGGAGGAAAAGAAATGAACGAGCGCGGACAATTAATCCCATTCGTTATCGAGCAGACCGGCCGCGGTGAGCGGTCGTACGACATCTATTCGCGGCTTCTCAAGGACAGGATCATTTTCATTGGCTCGCCGATCGATGACATTGTCGCCAATGTGGTGATCGCCCAGCTGCTCTTTTTGCAGATGGAAGACGCGAAAAAAGACATCAACATCTACATCCATTCGCCGGGCGGATCGGTCACGGCCGGTCTGGCGATCTACGATACGATGCAGTTCGTAAAGCCCGACGTCGCCACCTTCTGCCTGGGTCAGGCCGCGTCGATGGGCGCCGTGTTATTGGCCGGCGGCACCGAGGGCAAGCGCTACAGCCTGCCCGAAGCGCGCATCATGATTCATCAGCCCTGGGGCGGCGCGCAGGGAACGGCCTCGGACATTTCAATTCAGGCCAAGGAAATTTTGCGGCTTAAAGAACGGTTGAATCAAATATTGGCGTTGCATACCAAGCAGCCGCTGGACAGAATTCACAAGGATACGGACCGCGACTTTTTCATGTCCGCCGACGAAGCGAAAGCCTACGGGCTGGTGGACGAGGTAATCAAAGGAAAACAGAAATGAGCCAAGAACCGATTTTGCTGACACCGGGCCCCAGCATTGTTCCATTGCCCGTTCGCGAAGCGTTGGGCCGCCCGATCATTCACCACCGCACCAAAGAGTTTCAGGCGATCCTGAAAGAAGCCGAAGCCGGTCTGCGCGTTTTATTCGGCACCTCCCAGGAGGTATTGATTCTCACTTCGTCCGGAACCGGCGCGATGGAAGCGTCTGTAATCAATTTGCTTTCAGCCGGTGATGAGGCGATCGTAATTCGCGGTGGAAAGTTCGGCGAGCGGTGGGGCGAAATCTGCGAAGCGTTCGGAATTAAAGTGATCAATGTCGATCCGGTCTGGGGCAAGCCGCTCGACCTGGCCAAATTTCAGCAGACGCTCCAGCAAAATCCGAATGTGAAGGCTGTTTTTTCGACGCTGTGCGAAACCTCGACCGGTGTCCGGTTCGATATCGCCGGCATCAAGAAGGCGATCACGCAGGCCGGTTCCAAGGCGCTGCTGGCCGTCGACGCGATCAGCGGTCTCGGGTCCGATCCGTTCTCGATGGATGCGTTCGGCGTCGATGCGGCCGTCTCCGGTTCGCAGAAAGGGTTGATGCTTCCGCCCGGCTTGGCGTTTATTGCGTTGAGCGCGCGTGCCTGGGAAGCCGTGAAAGCATCGAAGACCCCCAAATATTATTACGATCTGAATTTGGCCAAAAAAGCGTGGGAAAGCACCGACACGCCGTTTACACCGGCCGTCGGCCTCGTGATCGGCCTGGTTGAAAGTTTGCGGATTATTTTGAAAGACAGCGCCGAGAAATTCGCGGCCCATCATGGCGCTAACGCGCAGTATGTGCGTGACGCCGTCAAGGCGATGGGGCTGGAACTCTACGCCGATCCTTCCTGCGCCAGCAACGCCGTTACGATGATCAATGTGCCGGCCGGCGTGGATGGAAAAGAATTAATCAAACAGATTCAGTCCAAGCACGGCGTGATTGTGGCCGGCGGACAGGGTAAAGAACTGGTGGGCAAGGTAATTCGGATCGCCACGATGGGAGCCGTCGGGCGGACCGAGTTGGACGCAGGACTTAAAGCGCTTGAAAGCGTATTGAAGGAGATGGGTGCAGCAGCCCAGAAATAAGATGGCCAATCCAGTTAAAATATTAGTTTCCGACCCGTTGTCCGAAGAAGGCATTGAAATGCTCAAGTCGATCGACGGGGTCCAGGTCGACACGAAATCCAAATTAAAACCGGAAGAACTTCTGGCCATC
Source organism: Candidatus Omnitrophota bacterium (assembly GCA_023248155.1). Taxonomy (GTDB): domain Bacteria; phylum Omnitrophota; class Gorgyraeia; order 1-14-0-20-64-10; family 1-14-0-20-64-10; genus JAHFFE01. The sequence continues at coordinate 331,237 of JAHFFE010000001.1, forward strand.
ATCGGCGAGTACGAAGGTCTGGTGATCCGCTCCGGCACGCAGGTAACCAAAGAGGTTCTCGCGAAAGCCAAGAAACTCAAGGTGATCGGCCGCGCCGGCGCGGGCCTCGACAATGTGGATGTGGAGACCGCGTCCAAGATGGGCGTTGTCGTGATGAACGCTGCCGGCGGCAACACCGTTTCCACGGCCGAGCATACGATGTCGATGCTGCTGAGCATGACGCGTAAAATTCCGCAGGCCTGCGCGTCGCTGAAAGCCGGCAAGTGGGAGCGGACCTCATTCATGGGCGGCGAGCTGTACGGAAAATATCTTGGCATCGTCGGCATGGGCAAGGTCGGCACCGAAGTGGCCCGCCGCGCGCATGCATTCGGCATGCGGCTCGTGGTGTTTGATCCGTACCTGTCGCTCGAGCGCGTGCAGGAACTGGAAGCCGAGCCGGTCAAGGAATTGAACGAACTATTCAAGAAATCCGATTACATCACCATTCATACGCCGCTCAACACCGAGACCAAAGCGTTGATCGGCGCTGAAGAACTGGCGATGATGAAAAAGGGCGTGCGCATCGTCAACTGCGCGCGCGGCGGAATCATCGACGAGAAAGCGTTAACGGCCGCGATCCAGTCCGGGCATGTGGCCGGCGCCGCGATCGATGTGTTCGAGCAGGAGCCGCCCGTTTATACCGATATTATCCAGCTGCCGCAGGTGGTGGTTACGCCGCATCTGGCCGCTTCCACCGAAGAAGCGCAGAAAAATGTGGCGCGCGAAATCGCGCTGAGCGTGCGTGATTTCCTGCAGGGCAAAGGAATCCGCAACGCGGTGAATGTTCCGTCGGTCGACGCTGAAACGCTGAAACTGATTGATCCGTACCTCAAACTAATCGAGCGGCTCGGCATGATGCAGGGCCAGTTGATCGACGGCGCGATTAAAGAAGTTCACCTGAAATTCGTCGGTGAACTGACGCGCTGGAGTTTGGCGCCGCTGACGGTCGCGTTCATGAAGGGATTGCTCTCGTCCGTCATGTCGGAATCGGTCAACTATGTCAACGCGTCCATGATCGCCAAAGACCGCGGCATCAAAGTGATCGAGACCAAGGCGACCGACGGTGAAGATTTTGCCAACTTAATCGCCACGACCGTGATTACCGACAAGAAAACTTCGCAGATTGACGGCACGCTGTTTACCCGTTCCGATCCGCGCATCGTGCGCGTCGACGAATTTTATGTCGATGCGGTTCCGGCGGGCGCCATGTTGATCGTGCGCAATCAGGACAAGCCGGGCATGGTCGGCCGCGTCGGTACCATTCTGGGATCGCACAACATCAACATCGGCTGGATGTCTCTGGGACGGCGCACGCAGGGCGGCGACGCGTTGATCGTCTTGAACCTCGATCAGCCGTTGTCCGATGAACTGTTCGCCGAGATCAAAAAAGAACCGCTCGTCATCGATGTAAAGCGGGTTCAGCTGTAAGCCCGAATGCCAAGTTCCGTTGTGGTGGGCGCCCAGTGGGGCGACGAGGGGAAAGGCAAGATCATCGACATGCTGACCGAAAAGGCGCATGTCGTGGCTCGCTTCCAGGGCGGCAATAACGCCGGACATACCGTAGTCACCGGCGGACAAGAATTCATTGTCCACCTGATTCCCTCCGGCATTTTGCATACCGGAAAATATTGCATCATCGGCAACGGCGTCGTGGTCGATCCGGCAGGCTTGCTGACCGAGATTGAATATTTGCGGCAAAAAGGAATTACCGTCGATGCGTCGAATTTGGGTGTGAGCGATCAGGCCCATTTGATTTTTCCGTATCACCGCACGCTTGATAAATTGAAAGAAGCCAAAATCGGCGCCGGCAAAATCGGGACGACCGGGCGCGGTATCGGCCCCTGTTACACCGACAAGGCCGCCCGCGTCGGAATCCGGTTTGCCGACCTGCTCGATCCGGAAACATTCCGGCGCAAGCTGCAGGCGAACATCGAAGAGAAAAACCTTATTTTTTCGCGCATTTACGACGCGCCGCCGCTGCAGTTCGAGCCGATCTATGAAGAATATCTGAAATACGGCGAAGCACTGGAAAAACTAATTATCAACGGCCCGGTGGTGCTGAATAAAGCGATCACCGACGGAAAATCGGTGCTGTTTGAAGGAGCGCAGGGGACTTTTCTCGATATTGATCACGGCACTTATCCGTATGTCACTTCGTCCAACGCGACGTCCGGCGGCGCCTGCGCCGGCACCGGCGTCGGTCCGAGCCGGATCGACAAAGTGATCGGTGTGGTGAAAGCGTATACGACGCGTGTCGGCGAGGGGCCGTTTCCGACGGAATTTCCGCCGGTGCTGATGGAACAGATCCGCACCAAGGGCAAGGAATACGGCGCGACAACGGCCCGCCCTCGCCGGTGCGGCTGGTTCGACGCGGTGCTGGTTCGGCATTCGGTCATTTTAAACGGCATTAATGAGATCGCCGTCACGAAGCTGGATGTTCTGGATGATTCGCCGCGCGTGAATATTTGCACCGGGTACCGGTTCAACGGAAAAGTTTTGGAAACTCCGCCTTCGAACATTGAACATTGGTCGAAGGTGGAGCCGATTTATGAAGAGCATCCGGGCTGGCTGAAAGATACCAGCGGCTGCGGCTGCTTCGAAGATCTACCGCCGCAGGCGCGGCGTTATCTGAAGCGTTTGGAAGAATTGGTCGGATCTAAAATAACCATTGTATCGGTCGGTTCAAAACGGGAGCAAGCGTTCCATGTCTGATTTTCACTATTTTTCATTTATGACCAGCTCTGCTTTTTCCAACTGGGAAAAAGGGGCGTTGTGGGCTGTGCTGGGCGTGGCCGTGCTGGGCTTGTTGTATGCCTGGTTTTTAGTCGGCCAGGTTTTGCGCGAAAGCAAAGGCACCCCGAAAATGATCGAGATCGCGAACGCGATCCATTCGGGCGCCAATGCGTATCTGGTTCAGCAGTTTAAAGCGATTGTTTTTCTGATCCTGATTTTGACCGGGATCCTTTATTTCACATCCCATGAATCGCATATCGCGCTGGGCCGCGCCTGCGCTTTTTTGATGGGCGCTTGTTTCTCGGCGGCGGTCGGTTTTATCGGCATGAACCTGGCGGTGCAGGGCAATGTTCGCGTGGCCAACGCCGCGCGCACCAGTTTCGGCCAGGCGCTCAAGATCGCTTATCGCACCGGAACCATTACCGGCATGTTGACCGACGGGCTGGGCCTGTTGGGCGGCACGCTGATTTTTATGGTCTACGGCGAAAAAGCATATGAAGTCCTGCTCGGCTTCGGGTTCGGCGGCACGCTGCTGGCGTTGTTCATGCGCGTGGGCGGCGGCATTTATACCAAGGCGGCCGATGTCGGCGCCGACTTGGTCGGCAAAATTGAGAAGGGTATTCCGGAAGACGACGCGCGCAACGCGGCTACCATCGCCGATAATGTCGGCGACAACGTGGGCGACTGCGCCGGAATGGCCGCCGATATTTTTGAATCGTATGAAGTGACGATCGTTTCCGCGATGATTTTGGGCTGGGCGTCGTTCGGCCACAAGGGTGTTATCTTTCCGTTATTGGTCCGCGCCATTGGCGTGATTGCCTCGATCATCGGCACGTACGCGGTGCGCACTTCCGATCAGGCACGCAACGCGATGAAAGCGATCAATGTCGGGTTCATGCTTTCAGCGGCGGTTTCAATTCTTGGCTTTGTCGTGCTCGGTTTTTACTACCTGCGGTTTCCCGACGGAGTAGCGCAGCCGTTCTGGATTAACCTGGGCATTCTCGGGCTGGATATGCGCCCGGTCTGGACCACGATGGTCGGCATTATCCTGGCGATGGGCGTTAACCGGTTGACCGAATATTTTACCGAAACCAGCCAGCCGCCCGTTCAGTCGGTGGCGAAGTCGGCGACCACCGGCCATGCCACAACTATCATTACCGGCATCGCGGTTGGGTACGAGTCGACCGTCTGGGCAATTTTGGCGATCGCCATGGCGATCTTCGCCTCGGTGATCATCTATACCGGTACCAACCCGACATATGTTGCTTATGGTGTGGCGATGTGCGGTATCGGCATGCTGACGCTGACCGGAAACAACATCTCGATGGATGTATTCGGTCCCGTGGCCGATAACGCCAACGGCATCGGCGAAATGGCCAAGCTCGAGCCGGAAGCGCGTAAAACGCTGGCCGACCTCGACGCCGTGGGCAACACCACCAAAGCAATCACCAAAGGAATCGCGATCGCTTCGGCGGTCGTGGCGGCGGTTTCGCTATTTAACGCCTACATCACCGACATCGGCACGATTTTAAAACAATCGTATGAGCAGGTGGCTGCCACGCTGACGCTGGCGGATCCGCTGGTCTTTATCGGCCTGCTGATCGGCGGAGCGATTCCGTTTTTATTCAGCAGTTTGACCATTCACGCGGTCGGCCGCGCGGCCGGGTTGATCGTCGAGGAAGTGCGCCTGCAATTTAAAGACAAAGAAATCTGGGCCGGCACGAAAACGCCCGATTACGCGCGCGTGGTTTCCATCTGCACCTCGGCCGCGCAGAAAGAACTGATCGGGCCGGCGCTCGTCGCGATGATAGCGCCCGTGATTGTCGGCTACGCGTTTGGAACGGCCGGACTGGCCGGTTTCCTGGGCGGCGCCATTTTGTCCGGCCAGCTATTGGCCGTATTTATGTCCAATGCGGGCGGCGCCTGGGACAACTCCAAAAAAGCGATTGAAGACGGTCTGTACGGCGGCAAGGGTTCCGAGGCGCATAAGGCCGCGGTGACCGGCGATACTGTCGGCGATCCGCTCAAAGATACGGCCGGGCCCGCGCTCAACCCAATGATCAAGGTGATGAACATGGTGGCGATGCTGGTGGTTCCGCTCATTCTGGCGCATCAGGCCAACACCGCTTGCCGCTGGTCGGTCATCGTCGGCGGTCTGGTGATCATCGTGATCGCGCTGGGCTACTCCAAGAGTCAAGGCCATAAATAGAAAAACGTTTTATCTGAGCGTTTTCTTTTGCGTTCTGGCGCTGGCTTCAACGGCCGGCGCTGAACAGGCGAGTTCTTCGAAGAGTAATTTTTCATTCGGAAAGAAAAAACCAGCGGTTGAGCAGTCGACTTCTGCCGCAAAGCCGCTTAAGCCAAAAGCAGTCTCCGAAACGATCACGCATACCCCAACGGAAGAAACAAATAACGAAACAGTCATTCCACCCGTTGCCACCCAGCCGCTTCAACCCAGGGCTGTTTCAGAGACCATCACCCATACTCCGATGGAAGAAACCGCCCCCGCTCCAGACGAAGCAATCTTGCTGCCCTCGTATTGGCTTGATGGCGCGCTGCCGTCTGAAGACGATATTGAGGATGGAACCTGGATCTGGGAACCGGACTATTTTCCGGAAGGAATTATACGCGTTCACTCGCACCCGTCCGGCAAAGGCGTTCACTTTCACGGCTTCCGCAACAGCCCGATCCATATGGTGGGGCATCCGATGATTACGCAGGAGGTCTGGCTCGATCCGGCTGATCCGCCGCGCGGCATCATGGTGAAATTTGTCTTAACTTCGGGTGATGAGATTGGCGTTTATTGGGAAGGGGAAGAAGAGGTTTTCTTTCCGCTGATCGAAAAAGAAGGCCCGATGGAAATCTGGTATTACGGAATGCTGCCGGAGCTGGGCAAATGGACGCCGCTGACGATTCTGGCCGAAGACCTGGCGTTGGAAGACCAGGATGTTGTCGGCTTGAAATTCGTCACCTATGACGGCCGCGCATTGTGGGGCCGCACCAGTGTTTCCGAAGCGCCCGCCCCAGAAGAAAACAATACACCTGTCTCGTAAAGAGCAACAAGTCTCAGAAAAAAATAATTTTTATCTATTGACAAAAAGACGATTATCAGCGATAGTTCATTTCAAGAGGACTACAACTAGAAAACCAAATCCCTTTCAGGGATTTTATTTTCCAGCGATTCTTTAGCGTTCAATAAAAGATAAACATATGTCATTGCGAAAGCAGGCTGTCATCCTGAGATAACAACGGCATGTCATCCTGAGAGTGTACTTGCTCAGGATCTAAAGATGCTGAACAGAAAATTTTCAGCATGACAAAAAATAAATCTATGAGAATAAAAAAATACAATCAAGTTTCCATCGCAACCTTTCTGCTAATCAGCCTGGTCGGGACATCCTCCGTTCCGGCCGTCTCTCTTCCTATATATACGTTGCGCCCGCTTGCTTCCGCGCAAAATAAATCCGGTGCCGAAGAACTAACCAATGCCCTTAAGCGTCAAAATGATTCTAATGCCAATCAACCGCTTACCAACCAGGCCGTTTTAGACAAAGCGCAAGCTGGCCCATTGCTCAGCGAAACCAAAGAGTTGGCTGACGCCGCTGCGCGTGCCGCACTTGGCATTACTGCTGGCCAGGAGGAGAAGATTGAGCAATTTACTCGCGACAGAATTTTGTTGCGCTTGAACACCGGAAGGGAAATACCAACAGTTCCATACAAAACCGGGTTTTTGGCCGGTTTAGCCCAGGCCATTGCCGACCCAGGGCTTTCCGGTACCGCTGAGAGTTATTTAGTTCAGGAACTTCCACCAGGCCTTCGCGATGTGGTTCAGACAACGGCTGATCTAATTGGCAGAAATCGATTTACAAAGATGGACATGAAAGTGGCTCAAACCGACACAGGGTCTCCGTTGACTGGTATTGCCGGCGAGACGATCATGGAAATTCTTTACAATGCGTTTTCACGGGGTTTTGGGGTAGGCCTCCCTCTGAGTGATAAAGGATATACGGCAATAGTCGTCAGCGGTACTCCCGGTTCTGATCTTTCGGTAGTATCCATTCCTGAGATTGGTCCCGATTTTCAAGACAGCCAGTTTGCCCGTTCATTAGCCAATCATGTTGTTGATCAACAGCCTACCGTTTTGGGAGTTGACCGGAGAGCAAAATACACTCTTTATGAAATAGGAACCGGCAACACGGACTATGCGCTTCCAAAATATCTAGCGGGTGAGCAAGGTAGGAGAGGCTCATACCTTTTGCTTCAAATCGATCTGCCCATAAGTTTCGCCGGCGCGGAAGAGCGTGGGTGGTTTTCTCGCAATAAAGGTTTTTTTGGCATGGTTGCTTTGTCAGTGGCAGTCCTTGGATTTGCTGCTTACCAAATTGCCGGAGACCAGATTGCGGAACAATATTATCTTTATCGCCATCCTCCTACAGTAAAACAAGCGGCTGTTATGCCGTCCGGGTTGCATGTTCAGCTGCCTCCTGAAATGGCGGGTAAATATGCGGTGGCTTATCTGGAAACCGACCGTTTTTATCCGCAGGTCATAACACAGGTATCTGCTGACGGGACCGCTGCGTTTCATGTGGAAGTCCGGCCCCCTAACCGGCCCGGATGGATTGCCGCTCGCGGACGAGTGGTTGCGGTGGTTAATTCCAAGCAAGCGGCGAATGTAGCTTTCAGGGAAATAAAAGACCCGTCTGCTTTGAATCGATTAAATCCGGCCGCTGTTTTAACAATTGATTCCGACGGGAAGGTGACTTCTGATAAGGATCCGTTGGGTAATCAAAACGCCGGGCAGGAAGAATCTGTTGCAACGGCCATTGATCAGCTTGTTTCGAACAGTTTTGGAGCAACCAATGTAATAACTACAGAAATGCTTTTCAATAATTCAAACGGAATGGTGACTTTCCAGAATTCAAGTTATTACGGGGATCAGACCTATGAATTAACGCTCCGTCCGTGGGTGAGTCTTTTAAGTGATCATCCAGAAGAGAACGTTGATTTCAGAGTTCGTGTCAGTCTGCAGAGAAAAGATTTCGCAGTTTTATCAGCTGCGGAACGAAAAGCCATGGCCAGCTACGAATTCAGAGTCAAAGGGTTTCCTTCTGCGGAGTTTCAATCCGGGTGGACAGCGCTTTCGCCTAATCCGCAACCCAAGAACTACTATGATCCTGGCGCGGGTCCTAACACCCCTCCAGGGTTTGTCATTCCTGCGGGTGCTGATATGGAAACGTGGATACCCATTCCGATAGTCTCGGACGCTTTCAGAGGAGAAAAGCTTGCCGAGTTGCAGCGACGCGACCCGGCTCAGAGAAGCATAACCATCCAGGTTAGGAAAGCCGGACAGGAAGAGACGGTTGTCGTTGGGCGGATACTTACTTTGCAGGCCGCGATGGAAAAACTGCGTACATTGTTAGCCGGTTCCAACCATAAACAAATCGTTTTTAATCCAGAGCAAAACGAAAGCTTAATAGAACGTACTGAAACCGCATCAGTAAAAGATGTTTCGGATTTAACCGGGCCTGTTCGCCTCATTGGTCAATACTCGCCCAACTTTGATAATGGTCAGGGGGAAGGGCTGGTCGATATCCGTACCCGAAACGGCATCATTTATGTGAATCCTTTTCCATACAAAGCGGAAGAACTTTCTCTGAAAGTTACGCAGCTGTTTCGAAGAGGCGATATTTTGGTGGACCAAACTACGGGTGTCCGTCATTTTGAAGTTGCTGACAATCAAGGAAACGCTGTTGATGCTGTTCCTCTGGTTTCAATTATCAACGGATACACAGCTGATTCTAAGGTGACGCGTGTTCCTGCCGCGGATCTTCGGCTTCGCTACCGCGTGATTCGTGCCGTTGCCGCCGGGGCGGAAGAAAATGTTGAGGAATTGGCCGCTCGGTTAGGGGATGAGCCAATTAAGGTCGTGGAAACACTTCCTTCCTCTGCTCTTTTGACTGCCGATGCGAAAGCAGATGTGGTCCGTTACTTGCGGGGAGAGATTGAAGAGGCTGAGCTTCTTGGCATCTTGGACCGCTTAGGAATAGTGGAGATTCAGTCAGGCGGCAATTTCATGAACCAGGCGGAGCTCATTCGCGCCGCGGCGAAAGAGCGGGCCTTGGTGGAGAGAGCGATTGCGGAAGACCGTTTGGGAGAGTTTATTCCTATTGCCGATGGGAAATCCGCGGCTGTGGTGGAAGTGGATGTCGTCTCGAGTCTGCCAAAGGTTTATCTGCAGAATGGTTTGTCTTCGCCGGTTGCCGCGCCCGATGACATAGCGATCATTCCTTTAAGCGGCGATATTGCGGAAGTTTCTGATCAGTGGTTGAATGGGGCAGGTTCTGAGTCCGATCTGGTTATTTTGAATAACCAGCTGGATGGCGTGGCCGCTATGCCAGGTTCCTGGCTTCCGGCGGTAGCTCCAAGGCCAGCCGCGGTCCGCATGAGCCCGGTAACCTCGACGGAGCTTTTTTCAGGCGACGCCATTCAGGTGGGCCGCAACTTGCGCGCTATGGCGGCGCTCTCTCTGGCAGTGCACGGAGTACCGGATATGGATATAAACGGAATTACCTTTGTTGATCTGGCCGGAAAAACCTATGCGGTTATTACCTCTGCCTAAAATCAATCGTTAGTAGTAGAAAACTTCGCCGTTATTTTTATTGACAAAAATAACAACCCCAGCGCTATAATGGCAAATAACCTTGAATTTCGCAGCGGTCTTTTTTTGTCCGTCATTTTTTACAGATTTAGATAAGATCTGAGACAGCTTTTATGAACCCATATAAAAACTCGGCCAGATAAAGGAAAAAGTGATGCGGACAAATTTAAACCAGTTCCTGGCCGCCCTGCTTCTCGTTGGTCTCTCTTTCGCGAATATTTCTCCCGTCCCTCAGCTGTTCATGGTGAGTTTATCGAACCATACTCTGCGTGCCGTTGGTTTAGAGGAAGGCACCCAAAAGAATTCTTTATCTGACGCTTTAAAAAATAATGCCTCCGGATTAGAGGAAGCGGTTGTTTTGGACGCGTCGGTTCCTTATCAATATCCCTGGCGGACTGCCGAATTCGACGAGCTTTGGCCAAATGCCGATGATCGTGATCCCAAGCTGGAACGCTTTCAAAGATTGTTCAACCAGGATTTGGACGGCCATCCGGAAGGGGAGATTCAGCTCACATCGCCCAACGGAAACCCCGATGAGTTGGCCCGCTGGATTGCTGAAAACAATATGACTCCGCAGCGGGTTGCCGAAAGCATTGAATGGATCCATAAGATGCACCCCTACGATAAGGAACGGTTTATCTCTCTTCAGCAGTTGCCCAGCATTCAGGCGTTTCTTGCCGCTCATCCGGAAGCCCGTTTCAATTTAATCGGCGTCCGCGAAGATGAGAGCAAGGTCGGTTCCTTCAAAATCGGCCAGTATATGGATGAATATCTGCAGAAGATCCTCAAAGCCGGCCATCGAGGAGATGTAAATTTCCCGGGCGCCGTGATGTACTCCTCGGGAAACGCCATTCAGGGAGATGTCGAGACATTGGCCTGGCTCAAAGAGCAGGGGTTGGTTCCGCAAGATTTCAAGATCACAATGGTGGCAATGGCTTACCTGAAACCCAAAAAGCGGAAAATGATCGAGGATTTTAAAAAGCGGGGATTGGTTGACCGAATTGTTACCCCCGAAGAAATTGCCGCCGAGTATCTTGCCGATTCAGAGGGGGGCAGCGTACCGGTTCAGCATCAGGACTTGGCGGTTGATCCCGTGGCGTTGGATGACATCAATCAGGTTTTGAAACTTTTGGATTGGTGGTCGGAGAAACAGGGCCGGGCCCATATTTACGCTTCCAACAGCTTAAGCGCCGTCGTGGGCGGGGCCAGAATCTACTACGATATTAATCGGGCATTTACGCAGGATCGTGAATACCTGCAAGCGTTGTTGGGGGATGCCGCCGAAACTTTGCCGGCTCAGCCCGATGGTATTGTCATGCCTGCCGCGGGCGGCGGACCGTTCGGGGGAATACCGTTTTGGGCGCGCCAGCTTGGGCATGCCACCAAAACCATCGGACCGATCCCCACCATCCGGACCGGCAGCATCGCGGAAGGTCTGGGCATTCAGATGATTCAGGAACTCGCGCGCAATCTGGCCCGTTTATTGGGAGTAAATCAGATGCAGCTTACCGAGGTATCTGAGCGGGCTATTCTAAAAGCGTTTGTGGAACTGCATGACGCCGGAATTGAAGTGGAGCCCAGCTCTGCCATCGCCTACGCGCAGGTGCTGTACCTGATGGAAAACAAACCTGAATTTTTCTCTCAATTTTTGGCTGAGAACGGCCGGCCGATGACGCTGGTGGCCATATTAACCGGGCGCAATTTTGAACCATCGGATGCCGCCTGGGCTTGGGCGAAGGTTCAAGAGCTTCGCCTGAAGGAGCCCCATGCCCTCAGAGCCGATCCAACCCAAAGGCAGGCGGCCGTTCCTCCGGCGAATGGGCTGCAGCAGGTTGTCGTTTTGAGTTCAGGCACCGAGCAGGCAATGGGCAGAGCGCTGCGCCAGGCGGTAATCGATTGGCGCGCGTCCCAGCCGGCAAATCTGAAACCAACCGTAACGGCTGTCTACAATCCTCCCAAAGATCTGGATTGGCTTAAAAAGATAAAACCGGATGTCATTCTTGTGGCGGCTACTGCCGAAGAAGCCCAGCAGGATGGTTTACTAAGGAATGCCATCACAGTTCTTGGCGATGCCGGCGTTCTCATTCGTTATGTTCCTTTCCCCAGCAAGGTAGCAAGATCTTTGAATCCGCTGGCAAAATCTCTGCCAGGGAAGCTTCTAAAAATCGGCGAGCTGTTTCAGGGAGGGGATATTTTGGTGGATTCGACAACCTCCAAGCCCCGTTTTCGGGTAGTTGCCGACCAAGCAAACACCATCAGCGCTGTTTCTCTCCAACCAATTGATGAGCAGGGCAATTCCGCGGGGCCGGAAACCGCTGTCCCCGTCGCGGATCTACGCCTGCGTTTTCAAGTGGTTCGCGCCGGCTTAGAGGAGCAATTGCTCACCGTTACGGTTCCTCCAAGCCAGCCGGTTTGGCTCACGGCGGCAGATGGAATCCAATTGCTGGAACGGTTGCTGCAAGAAGGGGAGTCCCGCTCGATTTACTCTGTTAAGCACGGGGCTGATTTTCTTGTGCCTCGTTACAGAGCGGTAGTTTCAAAAGAGGGAGGTGTCATTAAAGTCCGAACAGTCGGTAAATTTTCGATGTCACTTGAGTTCGTCATGACGCGCGTCGAGGGTTATTTTATCGTGAAGCCGGATGGAAACATCTTCGTTATTGATGCCGAAGATGGAAACCAGAGAGCGAATATTTATTTGCGCAAGAATTTTTCGACTATTTCCGTTGATTCTCTCGCGCCTGCCGCTGTCGAGGGCTGGGTTCAGCGACCTTCCGCGGAAGAAGCGGCGGCCTATATCCGGGAGCTTGTTCCACAAGGCGTTTCTGCTGTTCAAATGGGAGACGCTGAACATTCTCCGGAATCTGACCGTTTGGTTGATGATCTCACTCAGTTTCAGGGGGGAGCTGGCAGCGGCCGGATTTTCTATTTGAGAAGGTCCAACCAAAATGTAGAGGTGTTGGCGATCACTGCGATGGATTTTGACGCCAGATCCATTGGGGAGTTCCATCAATTGCCGATGGGTGAGTTGTTGAAGAAGATCGCTCAGCTGGGAGCGAACTGGTTCGTCCAGGTCGGTTTTTCGAATTCGGCAGCGCGGGTATATGCGACAGACACCTCTGGTTTGCAGAGACTTTTGCGTGGATATCCCAATACGACGGGTTTCTACGCCCTGTCCCTTCGCGCAAATCAGACTGCTTTCGTGAGCAACAGCTCGAATCCCAATTCTTCCGGATTGGAGGAAGATTTTCGAGATGCTTTCTCGGATGGGATGGCCGCTCAGCATTATTTGGACCAATTGGCGGGTTTTGCCGATATTGTTTTATTGAATCAAACCCAAGAGGCTTTGGGTAGAGTCGACGCCCATTCAAGGGATTATCTGGATCCGAAGGGAATTTATCCTTCCACCAGAGAAATTATTCCCAAGTACGCTCAAGCCAATCCTGTCGAATTAGACAGTGCTCATCGCGAACGGTTGAAAGAATTTCTTTTTTCGGTTTGGGAGAACGAGCGCCGTATGCGGAACGAACCGCAAGGTTCTGCTCGAACAGGCAGGCCAGTGGTTGATGTGGAGTCAGCCATGCTTCCTGAACTCATAGAGCAGGGACGTGCTGCTCAGCGGCTGGCGTTGTCTGGCGGGCTGGAAGAGCGGGTGAATCTTTTGGTTATTCGGGATTCTAATGACGCGGCAACCAAACAAGCGCTGCTAGGTATCGTTCCTGGCTGGGCTAAAACAAAAGCTTCGCAGGAAATCGATGTGGTTTCTTACGGCACCCTGGATAAGGGGCTTGCCGCCTCGCCTAAGAAAGGCCGATGGAGCGGGATCCTGATGTTGCGGCATGTTGCGACTGAAGCCGATGTCGATGAGATTGAGCGCCAGATTACCGGCCTTAAGCCCGTTTCGGATTCTGCGGCGATACCGGTTGCGCTGATCGTCTACGCGTCGGACCAAAAAGTATACGAAAAACGGTTGCTGGGTTCGCTGCAACTCCTCAAAGGAAGCCAGGGTATCGTCACATTTTTTGTTCATCGTTTATGGCAAGACAAACCTGCTTCTCAGCCCGCCGTCGCGGATTCACCGGAACCCACAGCGAAACCGGCAGTGCCGCCGGCAGGAGTCTTCACGGGAGTTCTGGATCAATTGCTGGACTCCGCGGCTAAGTACGCTGTGGCTGTCGGTCTGGAAGAGCGGGGAGCGCTGCTTCCCGATGTTTTCTTTCGGCGTCCAGGGTTCCAGTTCCTTATGGAAATGGGAAGAGCAAAAATCCTGCCGGCGGATTTCGATGTCCGGGATAAATCTCTTCAGGTTCGAATCGGCCGGATCGTAGGCCGCTGGGGGTTCAGCCGTTGGCTGGAAGAACTCCCGCTGGCAAAGGTTCTTGAGAATAGCCCCAATGGGCACAATGACCTGGCCGCGGTGGAAGCGTTTATTGCAAGGGCACAAAATATTCCGCCGGATTATTTTGGGATAGCGGCAGGAACCACCCAGTGGTCGCCCAAGAAGACGCCTTCTTGGCCGGCGGTTCAGCCATTAGTGATCGAGGCGGTAGCGGGTGCTCGTCAAAATAAAAATTTCGAATTACAGTACACCCCTGCTGCGGTAAGCGAATCGGATGTGACTGATCAAAGCGACGGTAAAACCTACCATCATGTTGAAATAGTTTCGCCTCCGAAAATTCAGCTTCTTCCTGCCGCCGGGCTGGAGGAATGGACCGTTTCCGATCTGTTCTTGCGCGAAGTGGTTACCACGCACAATTTTTACACGCGATTTGCGCAAGAAGACGGTTCCCAGCTGATTGTGGTGCCGATGGGACAGAATAAAGTTAAGCCGGCGAATCTTTATTTGCAGGAGGGGCTTGAGAATCCCATTTCGCGCCTGGTTCCAAACCCTGTTCGTCTGGGAAGAGAAAAGGAGGACGTTCGGGGGCTCTTCCGCCAAAACCCCGCGGGTCCCAACGATGTCATTGTTCTCAACTCCGATATAGTGAGGGGTGATCCGTTGTCCTGGTTTTCAGCGGGCGGCGCGAATACTCAATATAAGGTGCGTATTTCACCGGCGTTAGCCATGAAATTCAACAATGATCTGGATACCCGATTCATGGAAGTGGTCGCGTTGGCCGCGCGGGTGGGTAATGGAATGTTATTGCTGGACTACACGTATCAGGCGGTGGATGACCAGGTGTACTTGATCCTGCGCTCCGCGTAAAGGCCCATTGAAAATGTTAGTCGTAGAAAGTTTCATGATTTAAATGTTGACATTTTTGCACTTTCTCAGGTATAATTTTCACAATACGCTGGTTTTGTCTTCCAAGCCAGCGGCTCTTTTTTACCCTGCATTTTTACTTATTTTGGATAACTTAAACAAAGCAAACATTCGGGAGGAATACAAGTAATGCGATTTGATTTCCTGCGCTCAATCTCGGTGGTAGTCCTGTCTGTTTTTTCTCTGTCGTCTGTTTCTCCTGCATTTGCTCTGCGTGCCGCCGGCTTAGAGGAAAACGCGGAAAAGGGTACGGTCACCAGGAGGCTTCTTGAGGGCAACCGCGGAAATTTTTCGGGCGGTCTGCAGAAAAACTCCACCTCCGGTCTGGAAGAGATCCGGATCCTGCTGGTGGCGGTTTCTGACGAAGCTCTCGCTAAAAAAATGGGAGAGATGGCACAGGCCTGGCGTTCGGAGTTGGACGTAAGAATTGTTCACACTGCAGACGAGGCTCAGGTTTATCTGAAAGCGCAGCAAAATCCAAGGCCGGATGCGGTCATCTGGGAATTATCCACAATGGGAACCGAGACGCTCATAGATCCAAGCCAGCTTTCTTTCAATGTACCCGTGGCTCTGGTAGGCGAGGGGGCGATGGGCGTGGTTGGAGAATGGATCGCATTGTTCAACAACCGTCCCGTTCCTGCCCCTTTTCAGGAGACTCTTCAACAAAAAGCCAAGAAGGATGGGTTTTCGAGAACTGCTCGCTTGTTATTTGGTGATGATCTAGTAAACAGGCGGCCCCTGCGGCTCCTGAGGGGAACTGAAAATTATGAGTTATCTGCTTTCACGCATAATCTGGACATACTGAATAGGGATTTCAGGAGCCGTTCCGCTGGGCTGGAGGAGGCGTGGGATCGCGACACCGCGGACAGTTGGACGATTTTAAGTGGTACAGTTTCCACCCAACTTATCCAGCAGTTGCTTCAACAAACTCCCGCGCCGGCAATCACCGATCTGGGCAATTTTTACTGGACCAAGGGAACGCTTTCACAATTGACTCCCGGCATGGTGAATAACATTTTGAATGTTGCACCGTCGCGTCACCTATTGGCAATCTCGAATGGACAGGTTGCCTTGATTCGTCAGGGAGAATTGGAATCGGCCGACCAGGACGGTGCGAAAGATGCAACCAATTGGTATGGGAAATTGGCGACACGCGCCGAGACAGTGCTGACTCCTCAGCATTTACAATCCGCCGGCTTGGAGGAAACGCCCGCGCAAGTCATCGCCAAGCAAAAAGCGATGGCAGTCATTGCAGTTCCCAGTGTTCAAGTTGCTGCCGGTATCGGTGCAGTGGTTGCGTACAAGGGAATAATTCCCGAAATTACATTTCGGGGGAATGAAGCCGATGTTTTGCAGGCGATCAATGCACTTTTCGGTCTGTCGTCGAGCAAGCGAATGCCGGTAGCGGCCGGATCTGTATTGACGGCCGATCAGGTGGAGAAAGCTGTACGGGCGGGTGCTAAGATTATCGTCAGCCCCGGCTTGATTGATGAAGTTATTCTCAAGGCCCAGGAATTGGGAGTTTTGGTAATCCCAGGCGTGGCATCGATGTCTGAGGCAAAAACAGCGGTCGAGGTTTACGGCCTTTCACTGTTGAAATTTTTCCCATTCTCTTTTGTCGATCAGGCTGATTTTATCAAATCAATCAAAGCGCCATTGCCGCCAAATCTTCAGGCCGTGGTGGACGCTAAGGTAACATGGGGAGATTCCGGAGAAGTCGCCACATTTACAAAAATTCTTGAATTTGTCCTGAGTAATCCGACAGCATCAAAGCAATTCCAGCTTCCCAAGAAAAAAGGATTGGAAGCGCTTCATCAATTGGGCGTGAATCCGGCAGTTGCCAATGCGCAGTTTATTCCAACCGGTGGTATTACGCCGGAGATGATCCCGCAGTTGATAGGGAAGGAAAAGATCGTCGCGGTAGGTTTATCCATCGGCGGAGATAATCCGGCGGTTCTTGCGAAAGCCGATGCTATTGCGAAAGCGGTTGCGCAGATTGCTGGTGCCGAGGAGGGAGTGGTTGCCGTTGTTGCATCGGAAGATAATTTTCAGGCAGTCGCTGGTTATGTGCGTAAGTATGCGATTGGGCAGGGCAGAAAAGCCCCTCAAATGGTTCACCAGCATTTTGATGATGCTCGGCAGAATGCCAGTCGCGGTTTTGTGACTGCCATCGTGGCGATTTTTCCAAGCGCGGATGCTGATCAAATTGCGTGGATCGAAAGAACCAAAGAACTTGCTCCTAACGTTCCAATCGCCGTGATTTATTCCGGCAATGGAAACGAGGTTCGCCGCGTCTCAACTAAAGCACTGAGCAGTAGAGAGTTGAGCCAAGATGCGGTTGGTGAAATGGTTTTCTCCCTGCTTCCCACCGCTGGTGCGGAAGAATCAACCGTGCTTCTTCCAACCCCGCAAAACTCGTTTCCTGCAAGTCGAGGAGCTGTCTCTCCGGACGGGGATTCACTATTAGCGTTGAAAGAGACACCGGAGGTTCGCTGGGCAACGATGGTGGGCCGTACGGAAGGGTTTTCTTCGGGGCGATCTTCCGACGGTTTGGTTCACGCGCAGGGATTGGTGGATCGTCTGGAGATCAAAGCCGGATTTACAACTGGCATTGAAAATGAACTGAATATTGTCGAATCGTATCGAGCTGGGCAATATACGCTGGCGATTCTCGGAGCACCCGTTGCTACAAGCGCTAGGCCGATTATCCAAGGTTTTAAGTATGAGGTTACAGGTGCTCCTGGGGTTAATCGCGTACTGACACTTTCCGTTGATCAAAACGCTGTTTCCCCTAAGGTAATAAATAATCTTGTCGCTCAAAATTTACCATCAGGCAGCCCAAAACCGTTGACGGTTGTTATCGAAGCCGCCGCTGGTCTCGAAGAGACGGTTTACACGGGCATTGACCAGGTTGTAGCGGCGATTACTCAACCTGAAGGCGAAGACAGCATCCGGGCTCTTGTCTACTCTCTTCCGGATGGAACAGAACAACGCGCGGTTCTTGCCCCAGGTGAATGGACTCCTGCGCAGGCGGTTCCCGGTGCTTTTCAAGCAATGGAACTCCGTCCTGTTTCCGGCAGGGTAACAATTACTATTAGTGGAAGCGATGTTGTTCTCCGCAAAGCGCCTGAGGAGCCAGTAATTGTTGCTCCGGTTAAGACTGCTGTGAAACTTCCGTTGACGGCGCGGCTGGCCAATATGTTTGGCGTATTCCGTTTCTCGGTGGACGCCACGGACAACATCAGCAATGAATTTGTTGATTATGTCGGTTCTGTGGGTGGTGATAAAGGGACGCTGAACCCATCCTCTGTCGGGAAATCCGCGGAGACCGGGCAGATGAATTCGTTGGTTCGTGAATTTGTTTCTTCTACGGTAAGAGGCGCGAATCTGCTCTGGCAATTGGTCAAGCGGCATGTCAGCGCGGTTTTCCTTCCCCGCGTGGAGACCAGTGTTGAATTGGATCCAACCGTTCCCTCGGTTTACGCGTTGACATTGGATGGTAAAAATCCTGTGGTTGTCAAAAAGAGCGAGGAAATCGTTGTTGACGAGATCGCTGTTGTTGTTGACAAGATCGTTGTTAAGGAAGAGTTCCAGGCCATTGTCGGCAAGAAGACCTTGAAGCCGGGCGAAAAACTGACGCCCGCGCAGGCGCGTCAGGTCCATAGCTTAATGGTTCGGCAATGGGTGGCGCAGGCGCTCGAAATCCATCGGCTGGGTGACAAAGCGACGGTAAAAATCGGCCACACGAAGTCGTTGACGCCCATCATGGGCGATTGGGGCGTGCGCGTTGGGCTGGATGTGCTGCATATTTTGTCGGTGCTGGGCATTCACCGCAACTTCACGCTGGGTTTTACCGAAGAAGATGCCAATCTGGCATTGCAGGCCGACCGCGTCGTGCAGGCGGAGCTGGACGCGGTGAAAACATTGGATCTTCAGACAGTTTCTGCGGACCAGGTCATTTCCGCGCTGGACGCGCTCTATACGCCGGAGATTCGAGGGGATTTCAAGAATGACCCTTTGCCGCTGGGTCTCTTAGACAAAACTTCTCCGGTCATTCTTCCGGGCCAGCGCGCGGCCAAGGGCTACCGTCCGGCCGGGCGTTCTTATTTCAGTTTGTTCGCAAGCCGGGTCGATGCCAAGGTGAACAGCGCTGAATGGAAGGGAGAGTTTACCGACGATCAGCAGAAATATTTTGGCATCGTGAACTTGCTGTATGTCATGGTGACGCATTACAACGATCAGGTTCCCTGGAATAAAGCCCATGGTCAGGTCGTGATTCCGGCCAGTTTGGAGCCGAAAGTGGCCGGTCAGCCGGGTGATTTCTACTTTACTCCGCTGGTGGGTTGGGGGTATCAGGTTGTGCCGACCGCCTCTAAAAAAGTGATCGACGCGTTTAATGCTCGGACAGTGACCGATGAAATTACCGGTCAAGAGCGAGAGCTCAGTGAGGCGGAGCTATATGAAATCGCAATGCGGACCCAGAGAATGAAGCAGGACTACGCGGATAAATTGGCCGCGCAAGGGCCGTTGTCTCCGGTCATTGATCAGGCCGCGGCGATCGATGTAATTGCCAAGCGTTTCGTGCAGGAAGGGTTTTACGCTGATTTTGACACGGCCCGCGCTGTGGTTGAGAGCATCGTTACGTACAGGCAGAATAATCCGCAGGGCTACGACAAAATGATGAACCAGTTGTATCCCGAGGGGGATGATAAATTTACCGGCCCGCATCTGCTCGGTGTTCAGAGCGTGAACCAGAAAATTGAGGTGGTGGCTGCCAACCGGCAGAGCGCGCAATTGGTTGGTACGCTTCGGGAAATCAACTATGTTCCCACGAGAATCCTCAATGAAACAGGCAGCCAAACGGTGCTTGATAACTTAACGGATGTCGCTAATTTGTTGGAAAGCGACGATTCCGCTGTTGTAGCGTTGAGTCTGGCTGAAAATTTGTTGATTGTTCGTACCGGCAAAGTGGAAAGCATCGCTCTTGCGCAGGCCGATCTGTCGGCTTTGTTGTCTCTTGCGGGACCATTGGCTCCGCTGAAAGTTGCTGCACAACAAAGAGCGGAAGCAGAAGCCAAAACCGCTCTGCAGAACGCGTTTGGAACTTTACCGTTGGATACCGCCGGCACGCGTGTTTATTCCGGCCCGGCCGCTCTGCGCCAGTTGTCGGAACTGTTTTCCGGAGATGTGGCGGTGATTGGGGCCAGATACGAAGAAGGGAACCCGGCGTCGGTTATTACTACCCCGCGGAACACGGCCCGTCTTTCTGTGAGCGCTAATCCGAACAACTATCTGGTGATTCAAGCTCCTTCCGGCCAGTTAGCGCTTGTGCGCAAAGAGGAATTGGAATCCAAGGATAGGAGAGCTACAGCTGAGGCGGCTGCTAGAGCTAAAACCGCTGTTCCGGGTACCGGTGGCGAGGTTATCGCCCCGGTTGCGCCGACATTGCTGGAGCGGATCGTTGCCAAAGTGGGTGTTCCGATCACTGCAACGGTTGTCAAACTCGATGAAAAGCAACTGGATCTTCCGTCCAGGCTATGGCTGCACAATGGTTTGTTGCAGCCGAGCTTCATTGCTAGGGAACAGATTACCGATCTCCCGGCTGACAAAGCGGGTGTTGTGGCTGTCTGGTCTGGCAAGCAGGCCCAGATTCAATCCACCGACCTGGTTCTACTCAACGCCAACACGGTTCCTTCGGCGGAAGTAGATCAGTGGCTGGTAGGATTGCCCGCGGATCGCAAACCGGTTGTTTTACGGCTTTCAAACAATGACATTAATATCGCCAGGAATCAGAATATTTTGGCTGCGTTAATCGAGATTGCCCGGCAACAGGGCGGGTATCTGGATGTCATCGGTATGACCTACGATCCGGCTACGCAGGTGTTGTCGGTCCAGGCTTAACAGAACGGAGAGAAAAATGCGGTTTAATTATCTGCGAACAATTTCGGCAATCGTTCTGACTGCTTTTTCTCTGTCAGCGGCTACGCCTATGCCTGCGTGGGCTTTGCGCGCCACTGGCGCCGAGGAAAGCGCCACCCAGCCTATTTTGGCTCGCGCGCTTCAATCCGGCAATAAAGGTAATTTTGTCCGCGGAGTTGATTCCCGCTTAGTTGCCGCTGGTCAGGAAGAGAATGTTCATGTGCTGGGTATTGAGGGCAAGCCGACCAATTCCCGCGAGGGTCTGACCGCTTATGACAACCAGCCCGATTTGCAAACGGCGGTCCGTGCTTACGTGCAGGCCTCGTCCGTTCTGGTGACGATTACGTCCATTCAGCAGAGAGATGGAACAACGGATGAGTTTCTTGGAAAACCGTTTGTTTTTGAAACCTATCGTTTTGCGCCAGGAAAAGATCCTCTCGACCCTAAAGATGGCAATTGGGGCGGCATGACCTGGCAACTGCGCCGTTTTTCTATTCGATTAAACGGACTTAGTCGGGTGGGCAGCCCTCTTCCGAATATGTCACACACGCTGAATCGGTTTCGCTTAATTGAAACATCGCCGGGACAACTTGTCATCGAACCAGTTTTTGACGCGGCGCTTGCGCCGCGATTGAAGACCCTTTTGCCCGATGTGGCTTTAGAGACGATTCAGGGTTGGTTATCAAAGGGCCAATACGCGCAGATCCTTTCTTTAGCTGAGAGTGGTGCTAACGAGAGAACAGATACTCGGAATCTGACGCAAATCCGGAATATGCTCAATGCCATGCTGGATGTTTCTTCCGCCGCTGGGGCCGAAGAGAGATTTGAGGTTTCTGTCCGCAGTACGAGTGATGGCACTGAAAACTTCGATCGAATCGAGCTTATGTCCAGGAGCGAAGAAACAGATCGGTTAGCGAATGCACTGGGCTTGATTAAAGGGCGTTCCTTGCTTTTGATACGCCAAAAGGCGCCGACTACCGCCACGGAGGCATTTCCCTTTTTTGCCGTGTCCGATGGGGCAAAGGTGATTCTTTTGTCCGGGGCTGGATCCGATGGCGCGCAGCTTTGGCGTTCCTATGCGGAAGAAAAAATAAAACGAAGCATAGTTTTTTCATCTATGCGGTCATTTCGTACTTTAGAAAGCCCCGTTAATGTTCAAATTAGTTCTCCCCTGAGTATTCCTCAATATGATCTATTGCAGGTAACGATCTCTGCTGGGCAGGAAGAAAAGTGGTCGAATCCGTTTATGGGTCCAAACCGCGTCAATTTAATGTCTGGCGATTACGCGGCAAAATGGATTTCGCAAGGCGTCTTGGCTGCGAAAATTGCTTCTGTCGCGGTTCATCCGAAAGAGGGTTCTCCCGTTACGCTTTCGCTGAATCAAGTCAACACAGCTCGAAAATTGCTTCGCCAATTTAAACGCGACGATTGGGTTAATGTGTCCTGGGCAGAAAACGGTTCCGCTCGGGGAGAAATTCGTGTTGATGTCCGGCCCGTTGATGTTTTGTCCGATGGGATGCCTGTTCCGCCCGTTGGCGAATTTACCAGCGTAATCGGTTATCTGACCATTACGACGACCCCTTACACCGCGGCCAGGGCCATAGCAGCATCCGCGGCAGAGATTGCTTCCGTTGAAACTCTAATTTCTTTTACGAGTGACCCCGGCTATTGGAGCGGTTATGGCCACGCAAGCACCGATTGGAACGCCGTGGCTGAACAGCATGCCAAGGTCTATGTGGCTGCCGGCCTGGCTTCAATAAATCCGGCTATTTTATCGGCCAAAGTTCAGTTTCTGGCGAATCTCGAACCGCTATTTCTCGCTGGGCAGGAGGAAACTTATTTCTATTCTCCTGCTGGGGCTACGCTCAAGTCCAACGATCAGACGCAGCCCGATCTTCCTATCGCTGTTGGGGATGTCTTCCGAATTTATCTGGCTCAGAAGCGAGTCAAACCCGATGATCGCAGCGACGAGACTTATCTGCTTCGGCTCATGGAGAACGGGCAGCTTGCTCTAATGGAACGGCCGCCAGCCGGCAGAACATTCAGTGAAATGACCGAAAACGAAGACCAATTTGTTCAGTTGGCCATCGGCTGGGATCAGGCACATCAGCGGGGTGAGCGGGTGACCATAAATACCCTGTATGGACCCGTGAGCATTTCACTGAACGCGGGAAAAACCCAACTTGCCTTCGAGCATGCTTTCCGAGAGGAAAATATAGAGGAACGCATTGGCTCTAAAGTAAATATTTATCCTAGCTCTCTCTACGACCTCGGCTTCAATCGCCTTATTCCAGCTGTTGGGTTGCCCGCCGTCAGGGATTTTAAAGCCGCTTATCGCCGTTTCTATAAGAATCAGCAAAACGGAGACGCCGCCGCGCGGTTAGAAGCGGCCCGCGTAGCTTTAGTGGTGCTGGCCAATACGGAAGATCAGACACGGTTTCGTGCGGCCTATGCCTCTTTTGAAAAGGCTCTTTTGAATGAGCTGCAAACGGCTCCTTACACTCTTGTCAAGGGCGTTCCGGGTTTCGATAAACCGATTTTTGCAATAGATTATGTGAGTCACACCCAGCGTCAGCTCGTCGATGAACTCACCGCGATTCGATCCCTTTCAAATGCCGCCGGGGCGGAGGAAACTTACCGCAACTACGATTCCAGCGGTTGGCATGTCACATTACCCGCAGGGCAAGCCGTCGCGCAGCCGGTTACGGTGGCTACTAATCCGGGAGATATTCTGCTTCTGCAGTGGGCGCCCCAAATTCCGAATCAGGAAAATAGGCTGTTCGCGCTGGTTCGGGTTTCTGATGATGGAAAAGAAATTTCCGTCTTGGATCAGCTCGATTCGCAATTCAGATTGAGTAGTTTTTATCGGGCGGGTGTTCAGGGTATGACTGGAGCAGAAGTGCCTGGCGATGTTATCCGGAGCGTGGAGTGGGGACCGGCCGCTTCGGAGGCGAGAATTTCTGAGGCTGGAATTTCTTTTCAGAGCAATCCCAATAATTCGTTGAGTGTTACCCTGTCGTCGAATAATTATTTAGTTGTTTCCCGTCTCCAGCCGGCCGCCGGCGCTGAGGAGAAACTGATACTTTCCCGTTCCGAACTGCTGGATCGTGTGGAGGCTTTAGCTCAGATACAACATACGGGAGGCGGGTATGCCATCGGCCGGGTGGGGTATCTTCGTGCTGGAGAGGTAGTGCCGATCGAGGTATCCCGGGCAGGCATAGACCAAGGGGAAATTCCGGGAATTATTCCTGCAATGACGAATCGATTAATTGCTCGGATCGAATCGCTGCGAGATGGCCGACACGCTTTGCAAATTCAGAGTTCATCAAATGGCGGCCAATTTGCAGTAACTCCGCACGGGCTTCAGGTTCAGAAATTTTGGGAGTTACAGCAGATTCACGCCGGATACCCGTTGGAATATTTATCAGATCCTTCCATATTACAGGGTAACAACAAGGTTGCCGTCACGCGCAATGGCCGCCCGGTTAATTTTGCCGATTATGAGCGGCTTCAGGATCAATTGGTGGGGGCGCCGGGACAAGCATTGCCAATGACCCTGCTGATCACCGCCCAAGGGGTTGAATTGGTTCCCGCTTATCTTGTTTCGAGTGGCCAGCCGGCAAAGGTTCAAGGTCTTTTTGAACTTGAGGTGGCCCCGGAATTTACAGCGCCTCCTTCAGGACAATTTCCCCTTATTAATGAAACCGTTTTTGTAGAGCGTTTAGCAGAGGTTCCGAATAATCCTTTTGATTTGGCGCTTGGGTTCGCTCCGGAAGCCCCCGTTCGTTTATTCCGCCTGCTGGATTCGCCGTTCTCTGTGGCAACGGATGGCAATCGTGTTGTTTATTTCTCCCCGGATGCCGAGCCATTGGCGAGGGCCGTGGCGAAGGCGGGAAATATCTCGACAGTTCTCTCCGCGTCGAAAGATCTTAAATTGCGAATCAGAATTGAAACGCCTGATCAAACCCAATCGGGTGATAAGTTACTGGTATCGGTTCAAGAAGCTCGTGCCGGTGCGGAGGAAAACTGGAATAATCTGGCGCCGAATGAAAAACATCCGGTTTTTGTCGGCCAGGCCGTGCAATGGATTTCCGCGGCGGGTGAGTCAGGGAAAGTGGCCGGCATCCGCGTGGGCAATGACCCAAGCCAGGAAGCCGTTCTGTTGGCGAATCAATTTTCTAACCCGATTGCGCTGGAGCGTCAGTTTAATTCGGTCGCGATGCAGGGGAGCGTTGGCTTGTTGTGGCGCCCTGCGGCGGGAACCGCTGTCGGCTCTGGAATGATCGCGCTGGAAATTTCTTCTCCGGAAGCCGGCGCCGAGGAAGGCGTCACGCGCCTTTCTGCGGAGGAATTGGTTGGCCGGGCAATGCTTTCGGATGAAGAGGGTGTCGTCCAGTTCTCTTCCGGAGACTTGGTTATTCCGATCAGCACTAATTTGCCGACTACCGGAACGCTGTATCATCAGCCGGGGCTGGCACTGCCGAATATCGACGGATTGAATCAGGTTGTTATTGCCGGCAGCGCGGTCGATGTTCAGAAAATCTGGGATCAAACGCCTCCGATACCGGGTGATTTGGTCATGCTCAACAACGATACCGTTGGCGACGGGTACAAAGACTTTCTGCCGACTGTGTTGGTAGAGGGCGCTCTCTTTTTGCGTGTTAGTGCCGCAGCGTCGGCCAAGCTGACACCGGAACTGCTGGCCGGTATCCTTGCGGTTTCTCAGCAGCTAGTAGGGCAGGTACTGTTGATTAATGATCTGGAATATGTCACCGTAGAAAATCAGACCTACGCGGTTCTGCGCTCGGCCTAAAACTATGAAAAAAACAGACTGGTTTAAAATAAGCGGTTTTCTGGGGCTGGCGCTGCTGCTGGCTGTTCCCGCGCCCGTATACGCTCTGCGCGGGGCGGGTGCCGAAGAAAGCTTGGAAAAAACGGATTTAACGCGGGCACTCTCCCGAGCGGGCAACCGCGGTTACTTGAAGCGTGCCGCCGGATTGGAGGAAACACCCTGGACAATCATCGGCCGGGGAGAGGGCACGCCGGTGGCGATGGCGCTGGATGATTCCGGTGACGCGCTGGTTCTGTCCCGGATCGCGGCCGGCGAACTGCGGCTTCAAAGAATAAGCCCGGCTGGAAAAGCAGAACCCATAACGCCGGTTCCGTCTTTGGCGGTTCCAATGCCGCCGGGTTCCGGCGGAGATCCGGCCAATCCGTCCGCTGCTTCTGTTTTCGCCATTCTTCCGTTCCGCGATCAGGTTCTTGTTACCGATGGCGGCCAGCAATTTTATCCGATAGAGATTTCATCCTTAGGGCAAACGGTTCCCGACCTCCAATCGGCGGCTAAGCCGGTTCCGCTGGCTAACGTAAGCCGGATCGATCAAATGATTGTCCGGCCTTCCGACGGAATGCTGATTATCGTGGATAAGCAGGGAGACGATGCCGCTTCAAAATCCAATTCCATTGTTCGGTTATTTGATGTAAAGCAAATGCCGCCTGTTGTTAGAGAAGCCGTTGGGGTGGGAGAACCCGTCGTGACTGCACCGGCAGTAGCCAGAAACCGTCTTTACCTGGCCCAATCATTCCCGTTGAGCCCCGCTGCGGCAGTGCCGGCGGGTACCGGGACGCAGACTCAGCGAGAAATTCGCATCCGCGGGTTTAACATCTCTAACGGCGGGGATGGGAGCGTCGAAACGCTGAGAATTCAGGGACCCAAAACCTTCGTTCGGTCGGATGTGGCCGGTTTGGCGGCTGGCTTAGTGGATGGAAAACCATTTTTGTTTTCGCTGGAGAGCCGCCAACGCAAGGGTCCAGGAGTTGAAGCCGCCCAGCCGCTTCGTCTGGCGGTTTATTCTCTCGAGAATCAGGCGCAGGTTGGTTTCTTTGATCTGCCGGCCAATGTTCGGCAGATTACTTACGATTCAAAGAACAGCCAGGTACTGTTGGCCGCGGGCGGCGCGCCCGAATCCAATTCTTATCAAATCACCGCGGCGCCCGTCGCACAACTCATCCCGGCCGTTCAGCAACGGCCTGTTTCTGGATCTGGTTTAGAGGAAGCCCCTCAGCCTCCACCCGCCCAGCGCACGCAAGGGATTCATTCTCGGCTTGCCCGGATCTTCATCGAAGGAGTGCTTGCCCGTTATACGCCTTCAGGCAATGAGAATTCTGATTTCACCGTCAAATATTTCGGAGAAACAGAAGATGAATCCTTGCTGTTTAATCCGGAGCTTTTCCTTGGGGTTGTAAGAAAATCCCAGGTTTCGCACCATGTTTGGGTCAATGTAAATCCAGCCACAAAAATCATCGAGGTTCATCCCGTTCAAATCCGCGAAGAATTGAAAAAACCGGTGATTCTTCTGGATTCTCAAAATACAGTGAACTTTATTCTCAACGCGGCTCTTCCAGAGCCGGTTCTTGGGGTCGCCTATCGGGAAGCAGGGCATCTTCAGGTTTTATCGGGGGCCTTGTTGGGCAACGCGAGTTTGCTCCCCCGGATTCTTCAGATGGTTAACATCAGTCAAACTATTCTCTTTTTGAAGGAACCCTTTGAAATTCCTGCGAATTCAGACGCAGAACAGTCTGCCCAAAAAGGATTCTTGCTGCGGCTGGCTTATGTGCCATCTCAAAGGTCTTTGCGTGCGGTCGCGTGGAGAACCATTGATCAGTTTGTGCAGGAGTTTTCCGGTTTTGCAAAGGCAGGCCAGGCATCGGTTCTTTATTATCATACGCCTGCCGGGGTTTATCTTCTGGAAGGACCGGAGAATCTGCAGAATGCCGACTTTCTTCGTGCCGCGGCCGAACAGGTGGCCAGCGGTTCCTACGTGCTTGCCTCAAAGGAGGGCGCTGACGGAAAAGAATTTCATTTGTACGCGCCTGAGTTTGCAGGTTTGGAGGAAACGGCCGTAGCAGAAAACGCATTGCCCTCAATATCCAGCCGTCCGGTTATTTCCTCGCCATCCGGATTCTCGACGACAGTAGCTGGGCCTGTTTTTCCCGCTTATTCGGCGGTGATCTCCGCGGCAGGCAATGGTCCTTCCGCGTCAGCGAATTCCGTTTCTTCTTTGGCGGTTTCCGTGAGCAGTCCTCTGAATGCTCCGGCGGTTATTGAGCCGGTTACCGGCGAGCGGGCACCGGAACCGGTGGTTTTCTCGACGGTGGAAGAGGTGATTGCTTATTTGAACGCTTTGCCGGATGATCAGCCGGTTATTGTGGGCGGTGTCGAGATTCCTTCGCTAAGAGACACTCTTTTTCCGGTGAAATTAGACGAACTGGCCCGCAACAATCCGGGCCAGAATTTCTTAATCCGGCCCGCCGGCCCCGGCGCCGTTTTGCGCGTTGACCTGCAGGCGCCGGTCCGCACGCTCAGCGCGACGGAATTGTTTGGTGATACTACCGCAGTTTCGGTCCGATTTGACCTGGCCGAAGCTTCCGATGCCATGATTGCCGCGCAAATCGCCCAGGCCAATAAGCTGGGCCAGCCGGTACAGATTTCCCGTTCCGGCGAGTTTGCGGCTGTCTTTGAAAAAACTCCAACACTTTCGCCATCGGTCCTTTACATACAAGATGATTTGGATCTGCCGCAAGATATGTCGGAATCCGATGGAACGGTTGATGTTCGCCGGATTCCGGCCGATCCCGAGCTGGCCCAGGAATTCTGGGAGCTGCAGCAGACCCTCTTACCCGGCTCCGTCGTGATTTTAAACAGCAACCTGCTGGCCAATCAGCGGCTCGATCCGCGCCAGTGGCTGCCCGCGAATCTCGATCCGCAGATTCCGGTTTTAATCATGGGAGAAATGGCCGCGCAAAACTGGAATAAAGATTCGCTCGCTTACCTGGTGACGCTGGCTGCTCATTCCCGCGGAATTTTGTTTATCCGCCAGATTACTTATCCGACGGTAAACGAACGGGAGTTTGTCGCTATCCGGTTCGTCTAATCATCCTCGCAGTGGTTAATCAAAATATAGTCTTTGATATTCTGTATTGATTTTTAATAAGCTCATTGGGTATAGTTCGTATATAGACACAAAAACAATGAAAATCCAGGTTCGTAAGATAATTCTTTCAGTGATGGCGATGGCGCTTTTAGTCTCTCAGGCGTCACCGGCCATGGCGTTGCGTGCCGCGCAGCCTGCCAATGCAAATGAGAAAGCCGCGCTGGGTACTGCGTTAACCGAAGGGGCCGGCGCCGAAGAAAAAATGAACGCTGTGGTTTGGATCGGCCCGGACGGTATTAGCACCGGTTTGTTCAGCCGTAGAGACGGCATTTTTGGCGATGATAGAAATCAGCCGGCATCGATGGGTTTGGAAGAGATCCCGGTACTGATTCCGGGGGTCGGTTTAACCCCCGCACAGCGGTTTTGGCAGGCCGCTCGGTCGCAGGTGATAAACGCGGTTGATTATTTTGGGTTGAGACCAAGTCAGGTCGATCGGGTGATTATCGCGCGGCCCGAAGCGCTGCCCGCCGGGTTTGAGGAAATGGGAGATCTGCAGTTGGGAATGGAGTTGGAATTGAGATTTTATTTCGGACGCCCGATTTCGGTTCAGATTATGGGCCAGCCGCCCACAGTTTCAGCGTCGGCCCCTGTCATACAGCGGTTCGCCGCGGTTGTGGCGTTGGCCGGCCAGGAAGAAAAACCCGCCTACCGGATTCCAAAAGACAGACAGGGCAGCGGCCCGGTGGCCATTGTGGCGAAAGTGGGCGGCACAAAATTTCATGCGACGTTGGCCGATGCCAAAGGGTTATGGGAAGAAACCGATGTTGTTGCCGCGGCTGTTCCTTTTGACGGAGCTAATCAAGACCAGATTTTTAATCATTGGGCAGACCAAATTGTTCAGACAGCCCGCCGCGCGAATGTTTCTGCAGACCGAGTTATTCAAATCCATATATCGTGGCCCGGTTATTTTGATGAAGAAGGAAATTTGACCCAGCCTCAGGAAAATATTCGCGGTATTCCGGCCGGTGTAAATATGGCGAAGCAACTTCAGGCACGCGTCAACCAACTTTTGTCGAGGCATCCCAGTCTCGGTGAAATTCAGGTGATCGGCGTGCACGACGGCACCGGCCATGCCCTGGGTGAGCTCAGTCCGTTCGGGGCTTTCCCCGGTGAGAAATCATTGCATTTGGTTGGTCCGGGCACCGGTATTGCCAATCGCACTATGGTTCGCAGGAACCCGTTCTTGGGTGGTCCTGAAGTTGATCTTGTAGCGAATGAAGCTCCGAATATGTTGGCCTGGGATATTGACAGGAAAGATTATCAATTGGTGATTTTTGATACACGCGGGTATCCTCTGTCGCGGGCAACTTTAGCAAATGGCGATCCGAATCCCTATTATGGGCGGCAGAGTATGGAAGACCGGACGGCCGGTCCCGGCATCGCTCGATATGTGGTGGAGTTGTTGCGCGCCAATTTGACTGCGCCTGCCGCAATCGATTTTTTGGATGCTCTGTCAATTGAATTGGCGGATAAAATTCGAACGAATACGGAATTAAAGAGAAACGATCTCGATCAGGTCATGCACACTACTGGAATTTTAGCGACAAGAGTGAACCCGAATCTCATAGCACTGACGGCTGTGGCCGAGCGAGCCTATGAGCTGGGTGTTGGAACGGCGGTAACGATCGTGGAATATCATCGCCACTATGGAGAAGATCAGTACCCTTATCCGAAGCATATTGTGCTTGCCGGCGGCGTCAGTACAATTGGTGAATTGTACGCGACCAATTTTAAGGCCGGTTTGCGGGCAAGAATTGAGCGGTACCGGACGGAAGCGAATGCTCCTGCTGATATGCCGGATCCGCAAGAATTTGTTAACCGTGTTGGAACCTCCACGATTCTGGATGGCGACCGGGAACTGCTGGCCGGGTTGCTGACGGCAGACCAGATTGCCGCACATCAGAAGTTGCTGGAGAGCGTTACTCCTGTTGCTTCCTTAAATTGGTTGAGTCAGTTGACCGAGCACTGGAATGCCGGCACTCCGTCCCAGGCACAGTCCGATCGGCGCGGATTGATTTTGGATGCTTCAAAAAATCCGAAGGTGGCGCGCATTGCGCAAGCGATGGCAATTTTAATGCGGCAGGAAAACAATCCATTTGGAGTGGAATTTCGATTAGTGATTTTCGAGGATCAGCGTCAGCCTCTGTTGGATGAGTTGCGACAGATTAATTCCGAAGCCGCGTCCATTTTGGAAAGCCGGATTATTTCTTATGCCGAAACCAATGATTATGATGAAGCTCGTCTTTTGGCACGGCAGCAATTAGCCACCCTTTTTGGGTACTCTAATCCCGACGAGATGCCGAATACTGTTTATGGTGTCATCACCGATGTAACGCCACGGATGGCGCAGGAATTAAACGCTTTCTTCGTGGCCGGCGGTTTGCAATTCCTCACTTCCGACGCAATCACTCGCCTCGAAGCTCTCTTCACCTCCGCATAATTTTTTAAAGAGCCGGCCCGGGCATTCAACTTGGTTCGAGAGCCGCAACCTCTGCGTTCCCGCTTCCGTCAGGCAAGGCGTTCGCAGGCCGTTTGTCAGCCCCTGCGAGTCTGACTGCACTACGGTCAACCCTTCGCTCTCTCCGCCATTGGCGGAGAACCATGCCCGCTCAGGGTTTCCAGTGCCTGCTCAGCCTTATCCTGCACGGAATCGCTCACGCAAGCATTGGTAAGAGGCGGTTCGGGAGATGGGTCAAGTGAACCCTGTTGAGGCCGTTTCAGCAGGGTTTTAGGTAAGGCCGAAACCGGAGCGAGAAATCGGTAGTCGATTTCGAGCGCGTTCACGGACCCGCTCCCGGACTGACTCGAAAATAATGTCTTGCTTGGTTGAGTGCCCGGGCCGGCTCTTCCATGATAAACTAGGGGAACGATGAGTGAGAAAATCAATATTGGTCTAAGTATCGGCGGAACAAAAATCGCCGCCGGCGTTTTAAATGCGTCCGGTTTGGTCGGGACGCCCGACGATCAGCCGGAACCGGTGACCTGGCAGCAGCTCGAACAAGCGCACCCGAACCTTCCTCCGTTTGACCGCGCGTTAACCGGCATCGTCGAGGAAATCGACACGGCGCTGAAAAAATTCAAAATTAAATCCGATGCGTTATCCGGCGTTGGGATCTCCTGGGCCGGGCCGGGTGATTACGCGGCCGGCAAAATCAAGAACGATAAAATTCCCGGGTTCCAGACGATGGTTGATTTAAAAACGCCGCTGCAAAATCTAATTTCCAAAAAATTTGGCAGAGCAGTTCCCATCGAGATTATGCATGACGGGGCGGCCGGCGCCGTCGGAGAACACCGTTTGCCCAACGGCGCTTTGCACGGCCAGCCGCACGGAATCGCCGTGATTGTCGGCACTGGTGTCGGCGCCGGATTTATCGAGAATGGGCACCCCGTCTATGGCGTATGCGGCAAAGCCGAGGCATTCATCGGCGAGATCGGGTTCCATCTGATTCGTTCGTCCGACGGCAGTTATCGTTATCGCGGCAACGGCGCCAATTGGGATCATCCGGTTCCGTATGATCCGGACCCGGCCAAAGGCGAGGTCCGCCTTGAACAGCGCGTGGCCGGTCCCTGGGTGGCGGCACGGTTCGTTGAGTTTTTGCGGGCCGCGGGGGAACCGGACCAAAAACGTTTCGGCGTAGAAATTCCATTGGGACCCGATGCGCTGCCCTCGGTACAGCGGCCGATTGTGACCGATGCCGCGTTGCAGGCGGAACTGCTGGCCTCGATCACGCAGTGGGCGATCGATATGAAACATGCCGGGCATGTCGCCGCGCGCACATTTATTCAAGAAGTCGGGCTGGAGCTGGGCCGTGCTCTGGCGGTATTCCGGGCCGAGTATGCCGACCGTCCGTTTGTTAAGGAAGGGCGGATTGTTTTAATCAGCACGATGGGCGAAAAATTCGGGGAAGGGGTTTTGGATTCGCATGGCCAGGACCTTTTTCTGAAGGCGGTTCGCCGCGGGGCGGGGTTTGAAAATATCGTCCGTTCCCGGATCGGCGTTGAGCGCGAATTCGCGTTCGCAATGCCTCCCGTTTGACTTCCGGTTCCGGTTGACACCTCTTTTTTTGCGGTGCTACAATAAAAGGATAATCCCTCTAGCAGGGCAACTCAATCACTCAAACTCAAACTTTTTTTAGGAGAATACGTTCATGGCGCAAGGAAAAGCAGGCTGGTTGATCGCGGGGCTGTGCGCGGCGATTGTTTTCACATCGGTCGGGTACGGCATGGGCCGCAAGGCGGCTTTGAAATCGATTCAGGATTCTGTCGGGCCGACACCGGCCGGTTCTCCGCTGCCGACGATTCAAATTGAACCGGTCCAGCCGCAGGAAGAGCTGGCCGCTATTTCGTCGCCGTCTTCTTCGGTGCCTGTTTCCACCACGGCGCAAACGTTTTCCGCCGCGATTACCCCGGCAGGACAAGAACCAGCCGCGGCTGCCGGAGCCGGTTCCTCCAAAGATGTTCAGCTGGCGTTGAAGGCGGCCGGATTTGATCCGGGTTCCACGGACGGGAAAATGGGGCCGCGCACCAAGGCGGCCATTCGTGATTTTCAATTGGCCAACGGCCTGCAGGCCGACGGCAAGGTAGGTCCGCGGACATGGGCGAAACTGCAAACCTATTTGAAGAGCGGGACCGTTGCATCGGCCCCCGCGCAAAAACTAGGCGACTAATTCTACTTATTGTTTGAGAGAGGAGATATTCATGATGCGTGGGATGAAGAGTTTGGTGGTGGCGGTCGCGGCAGCGCTGGCGTTGACCGGCTGCGGATTGAATTTTTATGCGGGGCGTCCGACGGATGTTCGCCGGATTCACGAATTGTCCGAGGAGCTCGAACGGCTGCGCCGCCAGAAACAGCAGGAATCCGACCAGTTGTCGCAGGCCAAGTCGATGCTGGAACGGCAGCTGCAGGATGAAATCGCCGATAAGCAGGTCAAGCTGGATATGGCTGACCGCGGGTTGGTGATCACGTTTGTCGCTGAAGTGCTGTTTGATTCCGGAAAGGCCGAATTGAAATCGACGGCTATTGAAGCGTTGGATAAGGTAGGCTCGGTCATTAAGCAGAAGGTCGCCGATCGCGACATCGGCATCGAGGGGCATACCGACAACCAGCCGATCCGCGTATCGGGATGGAAGTCCAACTGGGAACTTTCCACGGCGCGCGCGATCAGCGTGCTGCATTCGCTGGAAAATGCCGGCGTTAAGCCCAACCGGATGGTGGCTTCCGGCTATGGCGAATACCGTCCCGTGGTTTCCAATGATGATGCGTCCGGCCGTTCGAAGAACCGGCGCGTGGAAATCGTGATTCTGCCCAAGAAGCTGACCAAGCGCCAGCAGGAAATCGTGCGCGAGGCCGCTGCTTCCGGCGAACCGGACATGGTTGCGCAGGCAAAGGAATTCGAGTCGTACAAGTAATTATTTCGGTGCCAGGTTTAAACCCGGCACCCTTCCTTAGCGGGGTCAGACCTCTTGAATGAGCGGGGTCTGACCCTTGCTCTTTATGGGGAAATCTAAAGAGAATGAGCGCGCCGGCCATTGATCTTGCACGGATTCCTCGGCATGTCGCCGTTATCATGGACGGCAATGGCCGCTGGGCGAAAGCGCGCGGTCTGCCCCGGATTTTAGGGCACCAGGCCGGCGTCAAAACTGTTAGGACCGTCTGCGAGACGGCGCGTGAGCTGGGCGTCGGCGTACTGACGCTGTACGCGTTCTCCGTTGAGAACTGGAAACGCCCCGAAGAAGAAACCTCGGCGCTGATGGGGCTGCTGAATGAATATTTGCGCCGCGAATTATTAACGATGATGAAGAATGAAATTCGTCTTGGCGTGGTGGGGGATCTGGCCGGTCTCCCGGAAGATGTCCAGAAACAGTTGAACTCGGTTATTGAAGAAACCCGCGGCAACAATAAAATGCTGCTGAACCTGGCGCTCAACTACGGCGGCCGCGCCGAGATCGTGCAGGCGGTACAGAAAATCGCGCGCGAGGTCAAAGCCGGCCGGCTGAACCCGGAGCAGATCGATGAAGAGACGATCAACCATTCGTTGTATACCGCCGGCCAGCCCGATCCGGATTTATTGATCCGTACCAGCGGCGAGATGCGCGTTTCCAATTTTTTACTGTGGCAGATTTCGTACGCGGAAATTTATATCACCCAAAAACTGTGGCCGGATTTTACGCGGGATGACCTTATCAAGGCGATCGCCGAATATCAAAAGCGCGACCGCCGGTTTGGAGCCTCGGAATGAAAAACGGATCGCAATTAACCAAGCGGCTGTTGACCGGAACGGCGCTGATTTTGTTTATCGCGTTGGTGCTGTTTCGCGCACCGCTGTGGGTGTTCGTGCTGGTGCCGACGTTATTGATCGGGCTTGGGTTAAACGAATTTTTTACGCTGGTCGATCGAAAAGGGATCCACATCGAGCGCTGGATCGGTCTGGGCGTTGGATTAATGATCCCGCTTTCCATTTATAACGGTTTCGAGCCCACGAAAGGGTGGGACCTCTTTTTTATGGTAATGGCGCTGTTGACGCTGTTTATTATCCAGCTGCGCCGCAGGGACAGTTCACACGCGATTATCGGTATTTCCACGGCGTTCTTCGGCATCTTTTACATTTCCTGGTGTTTTAGTTATTTGATCAAGCTCCGTTTTCTGGAAGGGGGTCCGATTCCCGACGGACGCTGGCTGATTGTTCTGCTGCTGGTGGTGACCAAGGGCGGTGATATCGGCGCTTATTTTGTCGGGTCGTGGATCGGGAAACACCCATTGATCCAGCGCGTCAGTCCGGCCAAAACATGGGAAGGTTTCTTTGGCGGTCTGTTGTTTAGCGTTGCGGCCGCGCTGGCGCTCCACCCGGTTTTTCCGCAGGTTGCCTGGATCCATTTCTGGGTGCTGGGCTTAATGTTGGGCGTTCTGGGCCAGCTGGGTGATTTGTCGGAATCAATGATCAAGCGCGACTGCCATGTGAAAGATTCCGGCGATTTGCTGCCGGGCATGGGCGGCGTTCTTGATGTGATCGACAGCCTTTTGTTTACCGCGCCCATCTGTTATTTTTATGTGCGCAAGTTTCTGATCGGAGTGTAAGAATCGCAATGAAGAAAGTCGTGGTGCTGGGATCAACCGGTTCGATCGGCGTGAACACGCTGAATGTCGTGCGTGAGCATCCGTCGGAATTTGAGGTCGTCGGGTTGGCGGCCGGCCGCCAGATTGAACCGTTTGCCGCGCAGATCCGCGAGTTCAAACCAAAGCTCGTCGCGATCCAAGATGCTTCGCTTACCGATGCGCTTCGAAAATTAATCGGTCCTTCCTGCCCGGAAATTTTAACCGGTGAAGAGGGCGTTTCAAAACTGGCTGCCATGGATGGCGCTGATATGGTGGTGGTGGCGATTACCGGCGCTGCGGCGCTCAAGCCGACGCTGGCCGCGATCGCGAAAAAACGGATGATCGGTTTGGCCAACAAAGAAAATCTCGTGATGGCCGGAGAACTGGTAATGAGCTCCGCGAAAGCCAACGGCGTCGAGGTATTGCCGATCGACAGCGAACATTCGGCGATTTTTCAATGCATGAAAGGCCAGAAGCGTTCCGAAGTCCGCAAATTGCTGCTGACTACGTCGGGCGGTCCGCTGCGCATAATCCCTTTGGAGAAATTCGGACAGCTGACAAAAGCTGAAATCATGAATCATCCGCGCTGGAAAATGGGCCCAAAAATTACCGTCGATTCGGCCACCATGATGAATAAGGCGCTGGAAGTGATTGAGGCGCGCTGGCTGTTTGACCTGCCGGCCGACCAGGTTGAGGTGATTGTTCATCCGGAAGCGATTGTCCATTCGATGGTCGATTTTATCGACGGATCGGTGCTGGCCCAGCTGGGCATTACTGATATGCGTTTGCCGATCCAGTACGCGATGACTTATCCGGACCGGCTGGGCTGTTCGCTGCCGCCGCTTGATCTGGTGGCGCTGAAGCAGTTGAATTTCGAAGCGCCCCAGCGTGAAAAATTTCCGTGCCTCGGATTTGGCTACGAAGCGGCCCGTGTCGGCGGAACACTGCCCGCTGTTTTGAATGCCGCCAATGAAACCTGCGTCGAAAACTTTCTGGCCGACCGCCTGCCGTTTACGCAAATCGCGCCGACAATCCGCCGCGTGATGGACGCGCATGCCTGCGTTGAACATCCCGGGTTGGATCAGATTTTGCGGGCCGATGCCTGGGCGCGCGAACAGGTTCGGCAGCAAATGCTTTTGGGTGTCAGCAAATGATTTCCTGGCTTGCGTTTATTTTCACGCTCGGAGCGATTGTGATGATCCACGAATGGGGGCATTTTATTGTGGCCCGTTTCGTCGGCGTGAAAGTAGAACGGTTCTCATTTGGATTTGGCCCCGTGCTTTGGAAAAAACAGGGAGCCCAGACGGAGTATGTGCTGAGCCTTTTGCCGCTGGGCGGCTATGTGAAGCTGGCCGGCGAAACCGATAATGAAAAACGGGGACCCGCCAAGCCGTGGGAGTACCGCGGCCGGCCGATCGGCGACAAGGCCGCCATTATCCTGGCCGGACCGCTGATTAATTACCTGCTTGGGTTTACGCTCTTTTTCACCGTTTTTGTTCTGGGCACCGGCACGCTGACGCCGCGCGTCGGCCGGCTGATGAAAGACTATCCGGCGGCGGCCGCCGGTTTGCGGGTGGGCGATCTGATTACGGCGGTTAACGGCCGGCCGGTCCAGACATGGGAAGAGATGACGCATGCTGTTCAGAATTCTCCCGACGGGGTTACGCTGGCCGTCGACCGTGACGGCACTCATTTTGACAAAATAATTCAGCCGAAAATTTCGGAACAGCCGCCGTTGTTCGGAAAAGCAAAACGGATTGGGATGATCGGCGTGGCTCCGTCGGGTGAAGTGGTCGTTCGCCGCTATTCAGTTCCGCGTGCTTTTGTCAAAGCGGGCCAGCAGGTCTGGCTGCTGACGACTTCCACGATTTTTGCACTCTGGAGTATGGCAACCGGCGCGATGCCGCTGAAGGAATCGTTCACAGGCCCGATCGGTATTTTTCAGATTACCGCGTCGGTGGCGCAGAAGGGGATTATTCCGCTGCTGCAGCTGATCGCTATTTTAAGCACCAGTATCGGATTTTTTAACCTGCTGCCGGTGCCGGTACTCGACGGCGGGCACCTGCTTTTTCTGGTTCTTGAAAAATGGCGCGGCAAACCGGTCAGCGAGCGGGCGCAGGAAAACTGCGTAAAAGTGGGTATGGGTCTTTTGCTGGCGCTGCTGGCGGTGGTGACCTACAACGATCTGGTCCGCATGGGCGTTTTTGCGCGTCTCACCCAGTGGTTCAGCCGCGGTTAGTACCCCGAGAGTGACAGGATCCGAAGTGATATAATGGAAAAAATGAAAACCCAAGAACACGAAAATAAAACCGCTGCAATTCGGCGGAAAAGCTGGCCGGTTCAAGTCGGCTCCGTTCAGATCGGCGGCGATGCCCCTCTGCGCGTGCAGTCGATGACGACCACCACGACGCAGGATATCGATGCCACCGTTGATCAGACGGCCGCGCTGGTGAAAGCCGGCTGCGACCTGGTCCGCATTACGGCGCAGACTTCCGTCGAGGCCAAGGCGTTGGCTCAAATCAAGCAAAAACTGGCGCAGCGCGGCATCACCACGCCGCTGGTGGCCGACATCCATTTCAATCCGAAATCAGCGCTCGATTCAGCCGACCATGTTGAAAAAATCCGGATTAATCCCGGCAACTTTGCCGATTCCAAACAGTTTGCGCAGCGCGAGTATACGCAGGACCAGTACAAGGATGAGCTGTCGCGCATTTCCGAAAAATTCAGTCCGCTCGTCGAGAAATGCAAGCAGCTCAAGCGCGCGATGCGCATCGGCACGAATCACGGTTCGCTCTCCGACCGGATCATGAACCAGTTTGGCGATACGCCGGCCGGCATGGTTGAGTCGGCGCTGGAATATTTGCGCGTGGCTGAATCACTTGGTTTTGGGGACATTGTTTTTTCGATGAAGGCGTCGAACCCCGTTGTGATGGCGCATGCCAACCGATTGTTGGTCGACGCGCTGGAAAAGCACGGCACCCGCCGCTATCCGTTGCATTTGGGCGTGACCGAGGCCGGTGAAGGGGAAGACGCGCGAATTAAATCAGCGTTGGGCATCGGCGTTCTATTGGCTGAAGGGATCGGCGACACGATCCGTGTTTCGCTGACGGAAGATCCGGTGGAGGAAGTTCCGGTTGCCGCGGCGATGGCGCGTTGGGCCGAGGCGCGTTGGGCCGCCGGCAAGCAGGTGGCTCCTCCGATCCGTCCGTTTGAATGGTCCCGCCATCCGACGAATGCCGCGCTCCATGAAACCATTGTTATCGGCGGTGAAGATCTGGTGAAGGTCGGTTTGTTCCAGGGTGATTATCCCCATCCGCGGCAGGCCGGCACTAAAGATACGCCGTGCGAATTTTTAATCGGTGATGATGCGGCGCTGCTCGGGAAGTTCCACATCGTGCAGGCCGAGGAACTGCTTAATGAAGGCCGTTTGCTGGCGCGCAAACTGGAAGCGGCCGGCGACAAACGTCCGATCATTCTGGTTTGGGACGCGCGCCGTTTTGAAAAAGACAATCTTGAATTTTTGATTGAAGCGGGCGTGCAGGTCGGCGGGTTGCTGATGGACGGCATCGGCGATGCCGTCGTGATCCGCTCGAAACTGCCGGCGTCCCGCATACTCACATTAACTTACAATATTTTGCAGGCGGCGCGGGTCCGGTCGGTCAAGACAGAATACATCGCTTGTCCCGGCTGCGGCCGCACATTGTTCGACCTGCAGTCGACCACGCAGCTGATCAAATCGCGCACCGGGCATCTCAAAGGCGTCAAGATCGCCGTGATGGGCTGTGTTGTGAACGGTCCCGGCGAAATGGCCGACGCTGATTTCGGTTATGTCGGCGGATCTCCGGGCACCGTCAATCTGTATGTCGGCAAAGAAGTGGTTCAGCGCGCCGTTCCGACGGCGCAGGCCTGCGACAAGCTGGTTGAATTGATCAAACAGCACGGCAAGTGGGTCGATCCTGTCGAAGAATCGGTCTAATGCGCGCGACCGAGTCGTATTTTCCCACCTTAAGAGAAGTTCCCGCGGAAGCGGAAGTCATCAGCCACCGGCTGATGCTGCGCGCCGGGCTGGTGCGCAAATTGTCGGCAGGAACTTACTCGTATCTTCCGATGGGTATGCGTGTGCTGCTGAAAGTCACGCAAATTATTCGCGAAGAAATGGCCAACGCCGGCGCGTTGGAAGTTTTAATGCCGGCGCTTCAGCCGGCCGATGTCTGGAAAAAATCGGGCCGCTACGACAAGATGGGCCCGGAGATGATCCGGTTCCGCGACCGGCACGGCAAGGAAACAGTGTTGGGCCCCACACACGAAGAAATTATTACCACGCTGATTTCCGGCGAGCTGCGTTCCTACCGTGATCTGCCCAAAACCTTTTTCCAGATTCAGACCAAATTCCGTGATGAAGCGCGGCCGCGGTTCGGTGTGATCCGTTCCAGCGAATTCATCATGAAAGACGCCTACAGTTTTCACCGCGACGAGAAAAGCCTCGATGAAATGTACAAAAAAATGTACGCGGCTTATACGCGCATCTTTCAGCGCTGCGGCATGAACGCGATTCCCGTCGAGGCCGATACCGGCGTCATGGGCGGCGACAATTCGCACGAGTTCATGATTCCGGCTTCCTGCGGCGAAGATTTCGTGGTTCGCTGCAAGGCCTGTTCATACGCCGCTTCCATGGATAAAGCTGCCAAGAAAATGACACCGGCCGGAGCCGCTGAGCCGGTTGTTCCGAAGAATGGCGACGCCTGTCCGCAATGCGCGCAGCCGCTTGAAATCCTGCCGGGCATCGAGGTGGGCCATATTTTCAAGCTGGGCACCAAATATTCCACATCGCTCGAAGCGATGTACCTCAACGAGGACGGCAAACAAAAAGTCTTTATCATGGGCTGCTACGGCATTGGCGTCACGCGGATTATTCCGTCGATCATCGAGGCCAATAACGATGAGGCCGGCATCCGCTGGCCGGTTTCGGTGGCTCCGTATACCGTGGTGGTGATCCCGGTCAATCCGGATGACGCTGTCAAACAGGCGGCCGAGTCGTTGTATCACGATTTGCAAAAAGCTGGCATTGAAGTGCTGCTGGATGACCGAGACCTGTCGGGCGGCGTCAAAATGAAAGATGCCGATTTGATCGGGTTCCCGCTGCGCGTGGTGGTCAGCAATAAAACACTGCAACAGTCGGCCGTTGAGCTGAAAGTCCGCACCGAACCGCAGTTCTCTCTGGTCCCGCTTTCCGAAATCGTTTCCCGCCTCAAATCCATCCAAAACTAAATCAGCCCTAGGAGTTTTTCGAGTCAGCCCGGGATACCCTAAATCGTCTTCGCTTCGGGTCCTGCCGCTCGGGGACACTCTCCGCCGTCCGTGCTCGCTTCGCTGCGCGCGTGGCGGCGAAGGCCTCTCCCGCCCGCGTCACCCGAAGCGCCTGCGTGGGTAGAGGCGGAACGGGATATGGGGCAAGTGGACCTTGGCGGAGGCCGACGCGCCGCTTGACAGCGGCAGTCGCTCCGACGGATAATAATAGGGTAATGCCGTAATAGGTTCTTCCCCGGAGTCCTCAGGGGATGCGAGTGGGATACCAACGATTGGTCCCACTTTTTTGTTCTCTAAAAGCTGAAAAAAGGGATTTTTTCGATGGCGTCGATGCACCAGGAGCAGTTGCTGCAGAAGATCCGGGAATTGATTGAACCGGTCCTGCGCGCCCGACAAATAGATTTGGTCGATATTGCCTGCCATTTTGGCAGTGGGCG
This sequence comes from Candidatus Omnitrophota bacterium, assembly GCA_023248155.1. Taxonomy (GTDB): domain Bacteria; phylum Omnitrophota; class Gorgyraeia; order 1-14-0-20-64-10; family 1-14-0-20-64-10; genus JAHFFE01. Next base: position 372,677 of record JAHFFE010000001.1, read on the forward strand.
CACGATTATCCGCTGTTTGGTCGATACGGCGCGCGGAATCAAGCTGGATGAACTCAGTTCGGCCAACCGCGTGATCGGCGTTTTGCTCGACGAGCATGACCTGATTCCGGAGCGGTATTTGCTGGAAGTCAGTTCGCCGGGCCTGGACCGTCCGCTGAAAAAGACCGCCGATTTTGAGCGCGTCATCGGCCGCCGGATTCGCGTCGTGACATCGGTTCCGATCGATGGCCGGCAGGAACATGTGGGTGAATTGCTGGGCGCCAATGAGGAGGCAATCGTCCTGAAACTCGATTCGGGCGATAAACTGCAGATTTTGCTTCCACAGATTGCGCATGCGGTACAGGAGATTGAATTAAAATGACCCCACCACCTTTTGGAATGAAACAGATGTTTCATGAATTTGCTTCAGCAAATTCAAAACCGTTGGTTTTACAAGAGGTGGTGGGGTGAACAGCGAACTGTTGTCGGTACTCGATAATTTAAGCCGCGAAAAAGGGATCGACCGCGAGGTCATCCTCGAGGCGATCGAGTCCGCTTTGGTCAGCGCCGCGCGCAAGTCGCTGGGATCATTGACGGCCGATGTGACCGCGACGATTGACCGTGCGACCGGCACGATCCTCGTGATCGCCGAGGGGAAAGAACTGGCCAACGCCGAATTTGGCCGCATCGCCGCGCAAACGGCCAAGCAGGTTATTTTCCACAAAATTCGCGAAGCGGAACGCAGTGTGATTTTTACTGAATTTTCGCCGCGCGCCGGCACCATGCTGACCGGCACCATGCAGCGGTTTGACCGCGGCGCGATCGTGGTCGATATCGGGAAAACCGAAGCGGTTCTGCCGAAGCGCGAACAGTCGCCCAAGGAAACTTTTCGTCCCGGCGATCGTGTCAGCGCCTATTGCATCGAAGTGAACAAGACGGCCAAGGGTCCGCAGATTATTCTGTCTCGGTCGCACCCGAGTTTTGTTTTGGAACTGTTCAAGATGGAAGTTCCAGAGATCGGGCAGGGCATCGTCGAGATCAAATCGGTTTCGCGCGAGGCCGGCGACCGCGCGAAGGTGGCCGTCTACACCAAGGACGAAAAGATCGACTGCGTCGGCGCTTGCGTCGGAATGCGCGGCACGCGCGTCAAGGATATCGTGCGCGAACTGCACGGAGAAAAAATCGACATCATCCGCTGGAGCCCGAAGCTGGAAGAATATGTGGCCGCGGCGCTTTCTCCGGCGAAGGTCGTTGAAATCCAAATGTCACCCGATCGCCGGCAGGTGCAGGTCATTGTGGATGAAGATCAATTGTCGCTGGCCATCGGCAAGCGCGGCCAGAATGTGCGCCTGGCGGCGAAGCTCGTCGGCGTTGATATTGATGTCCGGACCCGCGTGCAGCTCGAGAAATTGGCGCAGTGGTCCGTCGGGGAGGTGGCTGGTATCGGGCCGAAGATGCGCGAAGCGCTGGAAGAAGCCGGGTTCAATAAAGTGGACCGGCTTGCGCGCTCATCGGTGGAAGATCTCACCCGGGTAAAGGGAATTGGAGAGAAAATCGCGGAGCGGTTGATTGAAGAAGCTAAAAAATTTATGACGCAGCTGGAGGCGGAAGTTCCGCCGCCGGCCGAAGAAATTGCACCGGCCGCTCCAGCGTCGCCATCGGAGGATTCGAATGCCAACCCCGCGCAAGAGCAGCAGCCCTAAGTCAAAAACCGTAAAAACGGTGAAGCCGAAAGCCGCCGTCAAAGCGGCCAAGCCGGTGAAGGCCGTTAAGCCGCCGGCCAAGCCCGTCAAGCCGGCAAAACCGGTTGTTTCGGTTGCCAAGAAAAGAAAAGTTGCGCCCGTTACCATCAAGCCGATTCCCGGCATGGAGCGGACCGTTGCTCCGGAGATCAAGAAACCGGCGGCAGTCGTTCCTCCACCGGTTTCAGTTGCGCCTGTCGCAGCGCCGCGCGTAGTGGCGCCGCCCCCTCCGGTTTCCAAACCGGCCCCGGTACGACCGTCCGTCGTTGTTGCGCCTCCGCCTCCATTTTCCCCGCCGCCGGCCGCTCCCGTGGCTGCCACGCCGGTGATTCCGAGCGTGCCTGCGCCTGTGGTACGGCCGCCCGCGCCGCCGCCTGTTCCGGTCGCGGCCAAGCCGGAAGTTCCTGCGGCCCCGAAGAAAATTCTGAAATTAACGATCCCTTTGACAGTCAAAGAACTGGCCGACAAATTATCGATTTCACCGGGAGAATTAATCAAGCATTTGATCGGAATGAAGGTCATGGCGACGATCAACCAAATGCTGACCGAAGAACCGGTTGAGAAATTAGTGACGCTCTACGGGTACCAGTACGAACGGCTTCCGACGCTGGAAGAAAAAATGGAAGCGGTTCACGAACAAAAAGATGATCCGCTCAAGCGAATGTCTCGGCCTCCGGTCGTGACGTTCATGGGCCATGTCGACCACGGTAAAACATCTTTGCTCGACGCGATCCGCGAATCACGCGTCGTTGAAGGCGAAGCCGGCGGCATCACGCAGCATATCGGCGCCTACCGCGTCACGATGGCGCGCGGCACGATTACCTTTTTGGATACGCCCGGCCATGAAGCGTTTACGGCCATGCGCGCGCGCGGCGCGAATGTGACCGACATCGTGGTTCTGGTCGTCGCTGCCGATGACGGCATCATGCCGCAAACAAAAGAAGCGGCCGATCACGCGCATGCGGCCGGCGCGACGATCGTCGTGGCGATGAACAAAATCGACAAGCCGACCGCCAACGCCGAGCGCGTCAAAAAACAGTTGTCCGAAATCAATCTGCTGCCCGAAGACTGGGGCGGCAAAACAATTGTGGTGCCGGTTTCCGCGAAAACCGGAGAGGGCATTGATCAATTGCTCGAAGCGATTTTGCTGGAAGCCGAAGTGCTGGAATTGAAAGCCGATCCGACCCGTTCGGCGCGCGGCGCGGTTCTCGAAGGCAAGCTGACCAAGGGCGGCGGTCCCGTCGGTCATTTGCTGGTGCAGAACGGAACGCTGCGCGTGGGCGATGTGCTGGTGAGCGGAACGATCGTCGGCAAGGTTCGCGCGCTGATGGACGTGCGCGGCCACCGGCTCGTGGAGGTGGGACCGTCTTCTCCGGTTGAAGTGCTCGGCTTAAGCGGCGTGCCGCGGGCCGGCGATGTGTTCATGGTGGTTCCCGATGAGAAACAGGCGCGCGAAATTGTTTCCAAGCGCGTGGAAGAGCAAAGAATGGCAGCGGCCGCTCCGATCCGCCGCGCGGTTTCGCTTGAGGAGTTCCATCTTCAGCTGACGGCCGGAAAAATAAAGGGATTGAACCTCATCCTGAAATCCGATGTGCAGGGTTCTCTCGAGGCGATTCAGGACGCGATTTCAAAACTGTCGACCGAGCAGACCAATCTGAAATTTTTGCATATCGGCGTGGGTGATATTACCGAGCCGGATATTTTGCTGGCCGAGGCGTCGAACGCCGTGGTGATCGGGTTCAATGTAAAGACCACGCCGGAAGCCGAAGTGCTGGCCAAGGAAGAGCAGGTCGATGTCCGCGTTTATAAGATCATCTACGAGGCCGTCGCCGATGTGAAAGCCGCGCTGGAAGGCCTCCTCGAGCCGAAGCTGGTCGAACAGTTTGTCGGCCGCGTTAAAGTGCTGCAGGCGTTCAAGGTTTCCAAGGTCGGCACCATCGCCGGTTCCCAGGTCATCAAGGGCAAGGCACAGCGCGGCGTCATGGGCCGGGTTATGCGCGGCAAAGAAAAAATATTCGAAGGCAAAGTCGATTCGCTCAAGCGCTTCAAAGAAGATGTGAAAGAAGTGGCTGAGGGCGTGCAGTGCGGAATCGGGCTGGCCGGGTTCGGCGGTTATGAGCCGGAAGATCTGATCGAACTGTTCACTGTTGAAAAGGTGGCGCAGCGGTTATGACGACCCCGCGTCCGCGGATCTTAAGCGGTATGCGGCCGACCGGCCCTCTGCATTTGGGGCATCTGGTGGGCGCTCTGAGCAACTGGGTTGAGCTTCAACAGCAGTACGACTGTTTCTTTATGGTCGCCGACTGGCACGCGCTGATGAGCGAGTACGAACGCCCCGGTGAAATGGCGCAGCGCGTCGAGCAGATGGTCAGCGACTGGATTGCCGGCGGTGTCGATCCTAAACGTTCGGTAATTTTCCGGCAGTCGGATGTTCCGGAACATCTGGAATTATACATGGTGCTCTCGATCCTGACGCCGTTGGGTTGGGTGGAGCGCGTTCCAACCTACAAAGAACAGCTGCGCGAAGTGACCGGGCGCGATCTGGCGACCTACGGATTTTTGGGATACCCGGTTCTGCAGGCGGCCGATATTCTGCTCTATAAAGCCAATGCGGTTCCGGTCGGCGAAGACCAGATTCCGCACCTGGAATTGACGCGCGAGATTGTGCGCCGGTTCAAATTTTTGTACAACACCGATATTTTTCCGGAACCCAAACCGCTGTTAACCGAAGAGGCGCGTCTGCTGGGTCTGGATGGGCGCAAGATGTCGAAGTCGTACGACAATTACATCGGCCTATCCGAAGATCCGGAATCACTTCGCAAGAAGGCGCAGAAAATGTTCACCGATCCCAAGCGGATCAAGATGACCGATGCGGGCCATCCGGAAGAATGCAATGTCTGCCATTACTGGCAGGTGTTCGCGCCGAACGAGGCGCCCGCTGTCTGGGAAGAGTGCCGCACCTCGAAGCGCGGATGCACGAAGAACAAACAGGAATTGGCCGAGCGGCTGGTGACGCTGACCGAACCGTTCCGCAAGAACCGCAGCCAGATTCAGTCGGGCGCTGTGCGAAAAATTTTGGATGAAGGCGCCGAGCGCGCCCGCGCGATTGCGCGCGAGACGATCCGTGAAGTCCGTCAGGCCGTGGGGATGTCGTGAGCTATAAAATCTCGCTCGAAATTTTTGAAGGACCGCTCGACCTGCTGTTGCACCTGGTCAAGCAGAACCATTTGGAAATCGAGACGATTCCGATCGCCAGCATCACCGACCAGTACCTGCGCTATCTGGAAATGATGGAAGCGCTTGATCTGGAAGTGGCCGGCGAATTTCTGGTGGTGGCTGCAACGCTGATGCAGATTAAATCGCGCGCGCTGCTTCCGCCCGAGACGCTGCCTCCGGCCGATGCCGAAGAGCCGGACCCGGCACAGGAACTGATCGCGCGGCTGAAAGAATATCAGAAATTTAAGCAGGCGGCCGAACAGCTGGCCGGCAGGGAGAAGGAACGGATGGTTCAATATGTCCGTCCGGTCGCCCGCGAGGATGTTCCGTCGGAGACGGAAGAGTTTATTGATGCCAGTTTGTTTGATCTGCTGACGGCATTCTCGCAGTTCATGTCCGCGGATATGGCGAAGGCCGCGCATGAAGTTTTGCAGGAACAGTTTACTGTAGAAGATAAAGTCGCGTATCTGCGGCAGATTGTGTCTGAAAAGAAGCGTTTGAGTTTTACGGATTTGTTCCGCCGCTCGCGCAGTAAACCGGAAGCGATTGCGACCTTTTTGGCATTGTTGGAGTTGATCCGCATGAAAGAGTTCGGCATCGTGCAAAGCCAATTATTCGGCGACATTGAAATTGTTTTACGGGAGGCGGCATGATCGATAGCGAAATCAAAAAAATTCTGGAAGCGCTGCTATTCGTTTCCGATAAACCGTTGATGGTGGCGCAGGTGCGCGAGGTGTTCGGGCCCGAAATTTCTTCGGCCGACCTGGAACGGCTTTTCGCGGAACTGCGCGCCGATTATGAACAGAACGACCGCGCGCTGCGCATTGTCGAAGTGGCCGACGGATTCCAGATGGTGACGAATCCGGCGCTGGTTGACTATGTTGCCAAATTAAACCGCAAAGTGCGCCGGATCCGTCTGACGAAACCGTCATTGGAAACATTGGCGATCATCGCGTACCGCCAGCCGCTCACGAAAGTGGAGATGGAACAGATCCGCGGCGTCGATGTCAGCGGTGTCCTGGACACGCTGCTGCGCCTGAGCCTGATTAAAATTACCGGCCGCAAAGAAGTGGTCGGCCGTCCGCTGCTGTACGGCACCACGCGCGAATTTTTAGAACATTTTGGTTTGAAGAACATGACGGAATTGCCGTCGCTGGAAGAGCTGCAGGGCGTTCCGTCCGACTTGAAAGAAGTGGCCGGAATTTCCGCCACCGAGTCCGGCGCTGAAATCGCCGAAGAGGCGGCGGATGCAGAACCGGCCCCGGCGGAATCACCCACGGAACAATCGAGAGCATAATTAACCGATGGCTTCACTACCTGAATGGCGTGCGCAGATTGATCAGATCGACCGTCAGCTTCAACGGTTGCTGAGCCGCCGCGCCCGCTTATCTCTAAAGATCGGGGCCTACAAACAAAACCGCGGATTGCCGGTGGTGGATGTACGGCGCGAAAAAGCAATTCTGGAAAGAGTCGCTCGATTAAGCAAAGGCCCGCTTCCGTCCAAATCGGTACTAAAAATTTTCACGGCGATTTTGCAGGAAAGCCGCACGCTTCAGCGCGGAAAGAAAAGCTAAATGCCCCGCGTCGCCTACCTCGGCCCTGAGAAAACCAATACCCATTTTGCTGCGCAGAAAAAATTCGGCGCGAAATCAAGTTATCTGCACGCTCCGACAGTCGAGGATGTTTTCCGGATGGTGAAGGGAAAGAAAGCCGAATTCGGCGTTGTGCCGATCGAGAATTCACTCGAAGGGTCGGTCACGCATACGCTGGACCGTTTCGCCGATTTCGCCGCTATCCGTGTTTTCGGCGAAGTGGAGCTGCCGATTCAGCACTATCTGATCACTTATCCGGGAATCCGGCCCGCGAAGATTGAGAGGATTTTTTCTCATCCGCAGGCGCTGGCCCAGTGCCGCGCGTGGCTTGGCCGGAATTGCCGGCATGCCCGTCTTTCTGAGACGCTCTCTACGGCCGATGCGATGGGGAAATTAATCGAATCTCCGGCGGCTCAAACGAAGATGGCGGCCATCGGACGGAAAGATCTGATCGGGAAGCGCCGCTTGAAAGCGACTAAGATTGCAATCGAGGGAGATAACCGGACCCGTTTCTTTGTAATTTCGCTGAAGAATCCGCCAAAAGCGCGCAGCAATAAAACATCGTTGCTGGTTGTTTTAAAAGACAAGCCGGGTGCCTTGCACGACACGCTGATGCCGTTCAAGGAAAACAAAATTAATTTAACGAAGATTGAATCGCGGCCGTCCAAGAAAAAAGCGTGGGAATATCTGTTCTTTATTGATTTGGAAGGGCATGAGTCCGATCCGCGCGTAAAAAAAGCGCTGGCGGCGTTGAGGAAATCGGCCGCGTCGGTGCGCGTGCTGGGGTCGTATCCGTCATGCTGACAAACTTGGCCAGAAAAATACTCGAAAAAATTACGCCTTATACGCCGGGCAAGCCGATTGAAGAGGTCCAGCGCGAGCTGGGGCTTTCATCGGCGATGAAGCTGGCCTCCAACGAAAATCCGCTGGGGCCCAGCCCCAAGGCGCTCGAGGCGATCCGGCAGGCGCTTCCGAATTTGCACCGGTATCCCGACGGCAGCGGCTATTATCTGGTTGCTAAGCTGGCCAAAACATTGAACGCGTCGCCCGAGCAATTGATTTTAGGCAACGGTTCCGACGAAGTGATTACGTTTGCCGCGCGCGCGTTTATCGAGCCGGGCGACGAAGTGATCATTGCCGATCCGACTTTTTTGATTTACCGGATCGCCGCGCAGTTGGCGCAGGCCGAGATCCGCATTGTTCCGATGAACGGGTTCCGGTACGATCTGGCCGCGATGAAAAAAGCGGTGACGCCGAAAACGAAACTGATTTTTATCGCCAATCCGGACAACCCGACCGGAACTTATCTGACGCGCGCCGAAGTCGAGGCGTTCATGGAAGGTCTGCCCGCGCGCGTGATTGTTTTCTTTGATGAAGCGTACGCGGAGCTGGTCGATGCGCCCGATTACCCGGACACGCGCGTCTATCTGGAGAAGCATCCGGTCATTATCGCGCGCACTTTTTCGAAAGCGTATGGCTTGGCCGGACTGCGGATCGGCTACGGCCTCTCGTCGGCGCCGCTGATCGAGGCGATGCACCGCGTCCGCGAACCGTTTAATGTGAACAGCCTGGCGCAGGCCGCTGCCATCGGCGCGCTGGATGATGCCGCGCATCTCGAGGCGACACGGTTGCTGCTGCGCGATCAAAAAAAATATCTGATGAACGCTTTAAAAGAGTTTGGGTGCGAAGTTGTTCCGAGCGCGACCAATTTTATCTTGTTCAAGGCCGGCCCCAACGCGGGGCAAACGGCTGAAGCTTTGCTCAAGCGCGGGATCATCGTCCGTCACATGAAGGCGTGGAATCTGCCGGAGTATATCCGGGTGACGATCGGCCTGCCGCACGAGAACCAGGCATTTATTGAATCGTTGAAAGAAACGGGGAGGAATCACTCATGATTGTCGTCTTGAAGCCGGATGCAACCGAAGCACAGGTCAAACATCTTGTCGCGAAAGTCAAAGCGCTGGGATTAAAACCGATGATCTCGCGCGGCACCGAGCGCACCATCATCGGAATTATCGGAGAAGAAGACCTTCTGCGCGTTCAGCCGCTGGAAGTATTCGCGGGCGTCGAGAAGGTGATTCCGGTTCTTTCTCCGTACAAGCTGGTTTCGCGCGAATTCAAACCGACCGACACGATCGTCGACGTCAACGGCATTAAAATTGGCGGCGAGAAACTGGTTGTGATGGCCGGTCCGTGCGCCGTCGAGAATTTCGAATTGCTGTACTCCGCGGCCAAAGCCGTCAAGAAATCAGGCGCGGTCATTTTGCGCGGCGGCGCGTTCAAGCCCCGCACTTCACCGTACAGTTTTCAGGGGTTGGGTGAGGAAGGTTTGAAGTTCCTCGCCGAAGTGCGCAAGAAAACCGGTCTGCCGGTCATTACCGAGATCATGGATATCCGCGACCTCGAAATGATCGAGCGGCATGCCGATATTATTCAGGTTGGCGCGCGCAACATGCAGAATTTCGAGCTGCTCAAAGAGATCGGCCGGTCCAAGAAACCGGTGATGCTCAA
>JAHFFE010000006.1:0-46512 GCA_023248155.1 Candidatus Omnitrophota bacterium
AGGTTGATCGCGCCGCGGCGCAGGCGCAGCTTCAGAAGGCCATTCAGGAAGTCAGAAATTCTCTGGATCAATTTGAATCCCTTAAGGTTTTGGAAGCTTACGGGTTCATAATTCCTTCGTTTGGAGTGGCCGCTGCCGCGAATGACGCACGCCCGCTCGCCGAGAAAATCGGTTTTCCGATTGTGATGAAAATACTTTCGCCGGATATTCTCCACAAGGTCGATGTGGGCGGCGTCCGATTAAACATTAAGACGCCCGACGAAGTTGATAAGGCCTTCGAAGAAATACTGCGCATGGTTTCTCAGAAACGGCCGGATGCCCGGGTGCAAGGCGTGTTAATCCAGAAAATGGTTTCTCCGGGAACGGAAATGATTTTGGGAATGAAGCGCGACAAGCAGTTTGGCCCGCTGCTGATGTTTGGGCTCGGCGGCATCTATGTCGAAGTGTTGAAAGATGTGACGTTTCGCCTGGCGCCGATCCGCGAATTAGGGGCCCGGCATATGGTCGAGTCGATTCGCGCTCACCGGATTCTCGAAGGGTTCCGCGGCGAATCGCCGGCAGATATTCCAAAGTTGATCGAGTGCATCGAGCGGCTCTCTCAGCTTGTGGTGGAAATGGATGAAATCGAAGAGCTGGATATTAATCCTCTGATTGTTTATTCTGAAAGGCAGGGGGCTGTTGTGGCCGATGCCCGCATCCTGCTCAGAAAGGAATCCGCATGAAGGCCGTATTTTTTGAAACAGCTCCGTGGGAACGGAAATTTCTGACCCAGGCGTTGAAAAAATCCGGATTAAAAATTCAATTCGTTTCCGAACCGCTTCACGAAAGCACTGTCTCTGCGGCTCGGGACGCAGACATCATTTCAGTTTTCATTTATTCGCAGGTCAATCGAGCCCTTCTGGCAAAACTCAAAAAGGTTCGTCTCATTGCAACGCGATCCACCGGCTTTGACCACATCGACCTTCGAGTTTGCAAGACCCGAAAAATTGCGGTTTCCAACGTTCCTTCTTATGGAGAGAATACTGTTGCTGAGCATACCTTTGCGCTGATTCTCGCCCTATCGCGCAACCTTCACAAGGCCTATGTTCGAACCACCAAAGGGGATTTTTCTCTGGAAGGGTTGCAGGGGTTTGACCTGAAAGGAAAAACCATTGGTGTCGTGGGGGCAGGGAAAATTGGTTTGCACGTCATTAAAATGGCCAAAGGGTTTGGCATGAATGTTTTGGCTTATGATGTGCGGCAGAATTCATTTTTAAGTGAAGTTCTGGATTTTGAGTATGTTTCGATGCCGGAACTGCTGCGCCAATCCGACATTGTCAGTCTTCATGTGCCGTATGCGCCGGACTCCCATCACATGATCAACCGAAAAACTTTTTCGCACATGAAGCGCGGTGCCTTGTTGATCAATACGGCCCGCGGGGGGTTGGTGGATACGGATGCTCTGGTTTGGGCTTTGGATCAAAAGATTATTTCCGGGGCTGGTCTGGATGTTCTTGAAGGGGAAGAGTTAATTAAAGAGGAAGGCCAGCTTGTGAAGAAAGATTTCTCGAAGAAGAAATTAGCGACACTTCTTAAAAATCATATTCTTTTGCATCATGAGAATGTGGTCATTACTCCTCACATTGCGTTTGACAGCCGGGAGGCCCTCCAGAGGATTCTGGAAACGACTGCCGGAAATATCCAAAGATTTTTAGAGAACAATCCGGTCAACCTTGTTAATTAACCCTCTGTCGTCGCCCGCTTGATGGGAGTAAAATAAAGTAGTGAAAAAGTGAGGAGAATGCGATGAAGAAAATAATTCTGATGTTAACGATGCTGCTTTCTGTTTTTTCTACAGGTGTTGTTCACGCGAATGAAGGCAAGGAAGAATGCAAGATGCCTCCTCCGTATGTGGGTTCGGCTGAGTTCGAGAAGATCAAGTCATTGGCAGGGACATGGGAGGGCGATAATGTGATGTCTCCCGATGGAAAAATGAAGGTGATCTACGAAGTCACCTCGAACGGCAGCGCGGTGCTGGAGCGGCTGGGTCCCGGCACGCCGTCGGAGATGGTATCGGTCTACCACGATGAAAATGGCAAGCTGGTGATGACGCACTACTGCGCGATCGGCAACCAGCCCAAGTTGAAGCTGGCAGCTTCTTCGGCTGATAAAATCACCATGGTTTTTGCCAAGGGCAACCTGATTAACCCGAAAAAAGAAAATCATATGCATTCGCTGGAGATCACTTTTCTCGGAGCCGACCAGATGAAGCAGGAATGGACCGGTTATATGAACGGCAAGCTGTTGCCTCCCACCGTTTTTACGCTGACGCGCGTGAAGGAATCCACTTAGGGAGGATGAATGGAAGAGATTATTTATAAAATTAAAGCCGATTTTTTGAGGACCCTGAGCCATCCGGTCCGCCTGAAAGTGATTGAAATCCTCAAGGGCGGCGAGCAAAGCGTCGGCAGCCTGGTTAAGAAAACAGGAGTGGAGCAATCCAGTCTGTCCCGGCATCTGATTGCCTTAAGAGACGCCGGAGTTCTCAAGTCCCGGCAGGAGAGGACCATGGTCTTTTATGCTATCAAAGATCACGACATCTTCTTGATTTTGCGTCCGATTGCCGTTATGCTCCGGAAGAAGTTCAGGGAATCGGAACAGATTCTCTCCACGCTCGGCAAAGAATAATCTTCTTGTGTTCTCTTCCGCTATTTTTGCTCATCGTTTTTTCCGCACAGATTGTTTCCGCAAATGAAAATGCACCGGTTATTTCGCAGGAAGAATTCCTGTCCAACGGACCTCTGGATGTGACTGCCGATACGGAAGTAGATGTGATTGATCAGGAGCTTGCTTCGACAACGGGCTTGGGGATTGATCTCGGTGAAAATACCACTGTGGCCGAATCTGAACTTGACAGCGAACTCGGCACCGGCGATGCGCCACCAGGCAGCGAGATCGAAACAGGTCTTCAGGCAGACGTCGAGGGGATCGGAGCAGGAGAAGACCTTGCCTCCGATCCCGCCGACGGACTTTCAAGCGTACCCGGTCTTTAGAAGCTATTTTAGAACCGGAAAGTGATGCTAACCCCTCCGCCATAGTCAGGGCTTCCATCACTCAAGCCAACCAGTGCGTAGCCGTTGAGGCCGGTACTGGGTGTTAATTTGTAAACCCCCGACATCACCGCTTCCAATGGAGCGTCGGAACCGGATTCAATCGGTGTACCGCCTTCCAGGGACAGGTAACCGGTGAATTGTTCAGTCAGCGGATAGCCCATTCCTAACGCGTAATCCAAACGGGTCGATTTAATGCTTGATCCATCGGGTTTATCGCGCAGAACGAGCTCCAGATTTATGAACGTAATCAGCGAACCGAACAGTTTTGTGAATTCAGGTCCGAAACCCACATCCACATGACCGGTACCCAACCCGTCATCTTCACTGGCCGTCGGAATCTTGATTCGGCCCATCAGATCAACGGAAGGCTGCGCGCCAGTCTCTGTCAGCCAATAATATTTTCCTTTGAGCTGAATATCGCCGATCCCGTCGGCTTCGTCTGGGATTCCTCCCTGAACCGGCCGGCTTTCTCCGACAGTGGTACTATTCCCGTTTCGGAACAGGTAGGGAATAGTGACACCGAGTTCTCCTTTACTCGCACGATACTTGATCGTTTCATACAATTCCGTGATGGTGGTGTCAGTGTCCGTACCATAATCACCGGTCGTTACTGACACACCGGAATCGGAAATCCATCCCCCTTGTTGATTCAACGGAATCGTTTCTTCTTCTTCCACAGTGGCTTCTTGCGCCAATGCTTCTGAAGAAACAAATCCTGCCAGCATCATTGCGAGAATAAAAGACAACCCCCCTCTAATCAGCGTAGTCGTTTTCATCGCTTATTTTCCCGATCGACCTGAATTTGCATGTTCCGGTCGTTCAGGCCGGTTTGGTCGTTCAGGCCGGTTTGGGCGTTCAGTCCGTTCGGGTCGGCCGGAACGCTCAACCTTTTCCATCTTCTCCATCTTTTTAGTGCGTTCGGGGCGCTCAGATTGGAATTCTTTCCGGGCGGCTTTCGTTTCACTAATCACCGGACCCAGTTTAAATCCGAGATCCTTCGAAATTCTACCCCAGCCCTCTCCTCCATCGCGCATTGTCTCTACTTTCTGAAGCGCGTCCGCAGAGGTCGGATAGGTTGCCGGATCGGTTTTGGCAAGCCGGTTGGCCATCGATAATCCGATTGTGATTTCTCCCCATCCTTGTCCCTTGCTGCGCAGATCCTGAACGGTGGCGGGGGGTACATTAAACTGCTTAGCCACCGCATCCACACGCTCCGTCTCTGTTGCAGGTTTTGTTTCGTCGATTTCCGTCTGCTCTTCCTGTAATTCTTTCTCATCGGTTTCTTCAGTGGCCGCCCATATTTTCGCGGCGGGAGCAAGGCCCAACAGACCTGCCAGTAGCAATAACAACATTTTTTTCTTCATGGTATTTCCTCCTGTTTGTTTATAACTTACAGAATAGGAATAACAGCGGCATGAATTTTCCGTTACAAAATGGTTATGGAACAAGTAAAATACGGGAAGAGAAGGAGAACGCGATGAAGAAAGATGATTTCCCGGATGCCATCGGCTCCGAGGTTGAATCGCTTACGCAGGAGCTGCTGCTTGATCAGCGCGAGCATATTGACCGGTACATCGTCATCGCCGATACGAAAGCCGCTTTTTTGATCGGTTTGTTGAGCGCCGTAATTCTCGCGCTTTACCAAAGCTCGGCGCTGAAGCAGTTGCTGGTTCCCCTGAGCGAATGGGGTTTCTCCCAAGGGCTGCTTGTCATGGCGCTTTTGTCGCTGGCGGCCAGCGTCCTTTTATCGATTTTTGTGGTTCGGCCGCGCCTTTTCAACACCGTGGAACGGGGGTTGATTCCATGGCTTGGCGTGAGTTCTTTTCCGGATCGGGCAGAGTATCTGAAGTGTTTGGGGGCAGCAACTCGCGGCCAATTAATGGAAGAGCTGGCCGGCAATGTCTATGACCTTTCGAACATCGCCCGCAGGAAATATTACTGGCTCGGCTGGTCTTTCCGCATGACCGCGATCGCTCTCGTCACCAGCGGTTTGGCCTACTTGTTGAAGTTCTAATTAGCGCATTCTTATGAAGCGTTCAGAACTTAAAAAAGTTTCCCAGGAACTCTTTCATCACCGGTATGGGATGACGCTGTTTATTTTTCTATCGGCGGCCGCTGTAACCGGTGTCGCCTGCGTGTTATTTATGTGGGCATTTGAGTTTGTTCTTCAACACCGTCTTGATTTTCAGCACATCGGCTGGCTTTGCTGGATCACCACTCCGTTGCTTTTTCTGTTCTCTGTCTGGCTTATCCGCAGGTTCGCTCCCTGCGCTGAGGGCACCGGAATTCCTCAAACTATCTTTGCAGCCGAACATCTTACCGAGACCACGAAGCCGGTTGTTCATCCGCTGGTTTCCATGAAAACAATGAGCATTAAAGTGATAGCGCTCCTGATCGGTCTTTGGGCCGGCGCTTCGACCGGAAGGGAAGGGCCGACCGTTCATGTGGCCGCCTGCCTTTTCTTCGGCATCGTGTTTTTTCTGCGGCGCTGGACCAAAATTTCTCTCGATTTGCGCTCTGCGGTCGTCGCGGGGGGCGCAGCCGGTCTGGCCGCGGCATTCAATACCCCATTGGCCGGAGTAACGTTTGCCATCGAAGAACTTTCCACAGATTATTTCTCGACGATCAAGGATTTTGTGTTAATGGCCATCATTGTTGCCGGCATCGCCGCTCAGTTTTTGACCGGAGAATACACTTATTTCGGCCGGCTGACCGATTCTTCACATTTGCCCTTGTCCGCCATTTTGCTGGTGGGCGTGTTGGCCGGAGCTGCGGGCGTTTTCTTTACGACGGTGTTGATGGAAGGGAAACGGTTTTTAAACCGTTTCTCCCAAGGCAAGCGCTGGTACCTTTTACCGATCGTCTTGTCTCTTGGAGTTTTGTTGATTGCCGCCGTTTCTCAAATGGATGTTTTAGGCCCCGGCAATAAAGCCGCTCAGATTTTAGTAGAGGGGCAGTATGCAAGCTGGGTTTTGAGTTTTCCTGTGTTGAAGATGGCGGCTACTTTGCTGACCTACTGGTCGGGAGTCGCCGGAGGGATTTTTGCGCCCTGTCTTTCGATGGGATCCTGTTTGGGCGCCGATATCGGCCACTGGATGAATATTTCGGTTGCCGCCTGCGCGCTGGTCGGAATGGCGGCCTTTCTTTCGGGCGCTATTCAGGCTCCAATCACCGCGTTCGTGATCATCTTTGAAATGTCCGGCCATCATCAAATGCTGCTTCCAATCATGCTCGCTTCTTTAATTGCTTATATGACAGCACGGATTCTGGGCGCCAAGCATTTCTATCAGGCGCTGGCTTCCTCCTACGAAAATTTGCTCGAGCCGGCTAAAGGGCCATGACGATTCCGGTTCTTTTGAATGTTGCCGCGTCGCTGACAATTCTTTGCCTGTTTGGCACGCTGGCGATACAGTTCTCAGGGATAGCCCCGGCGTTGGCACCGTTTTTTCGTATTGGACTTTTTGTGGCCGGTAACGCCTGGCTTGCTCTGGCCCTGCGGCAGATTACGGATTCTACGGTGTTTTTATGGCTCATCCCGCTTATTTCCTGTTTGGCTTTTCTGATCCCCAATCTGCTCAAAAAAATCCAGCGGTGGCAGGAAGATTTGCAGCTGAAAAAGAAAGGCGACTGGCGGTGTCCCTCCTGCGGGAAAGAGAATGAAAAAATCGCGCCGGTCTGTTACTATTGTCAGGGATGGCGAAAAAAATAATAACGTTTCTTCTTTTAACCGCGATGACCGGCGGGTGCGTCACAAATCCGCAGACATTCTCCCCGGCGTGGTGGTGCCGCGGCGCAAATCAGCAGACTATCTTGAGTGTTCCGCTGCGTCCGGTCCGTTTCGTCCGGGTCGAGCGCCAGCGGTGGGAGACGCCCGACGGCGATTTTATTGATGTTGATTGGCTGCCCGGCGCGCCCGGTACGCCGATTTTGATCGTACTGCACGGTCTGGAAGGTTCATCCCGTTCGCGTTATGCGCTCAGCATGCTCGCGGCGGCCGAGAATGAAGGGTGGCGCGGTCTCGCCATCAATTACCGCGGTTGCAGCGGAGAACCGAACCGGCTGCTGCGATCGTACCACGGCGGCGAGACTTCCGATTTAACCTGGGTTGTCCAAAAAATCTCTGCCGAGAACCCCGGCAGTCCGATCGTGCTGGTTGGGGCCTCGCTGGGCGCGAACATTTTGTTGAAGTACCTCGGTGAACAGGGCGACAACCTTCCGTTGTCGGTACGGGGCGGTGTGGCGATTTCTGCACCGTTTGATTTGGCCCGCTCGGCCGAAGCATTGGAACATGGGTTTGCCCGTATGTACATGAATCGGCTCGTGAAAAGCATGAAGGCGAAGGCCAAAATTAAATTAAAGATGTTCCCCGGTTCCTTTGACGAGAAAAAGCTCGACGCTGTCAAAACATTGACCGACATCGACAACCTGGTGACCGGGCCGATCCATGGTTTTCGCGACGCGGCCGACTACCGGAGCCATTCCAGCTCGATCAAGTTCCTCGGCGGGATCCGCCGGCCGGTCCTGTTAATCAGCGCGAAGGATGACCCGTTTTTCCCCGGAGAATATCTGCCGGTGGCTGAGGTGGCCGCCAATCATTTCCTGACCGCTGAGTTTACGGACCACGGCGGCCATGTCGGCTTTTTAACCGGGTGGGTGCCCGGCTGGCCCGGTTCCTGGATCGAGCAGAGGACGATTCTCTTTCTTAAAAAGTCTATTCAGCCGTGTTAAGATAGTTTTATTATGCAACTTTTAAGAAAGAATCAGGGCGAGGAATTCCCCCAGTTTATATTGAAATGGCCCACGCTCGTCGGCATCACCGCAATGCATCTTGGACTGATCTTTGCCCCGATGACATTCAGCTGGCCGGCCTTCACGGTTTTTCTGGTGCTCGGCTGGGTTACTCTCGGACTGGGCGTTACGCTGGGCTACCATCGGCTGTTGACCCACCGGAGTTTCAAGGCGGCGAAAGGTCTCGAGTATTTCCTCAGCCTGTGCGGCGCGCTGGCCGCGCAGGGAGGGCCGATGAAATGGGTTGCTACTCACCGTATGCATCACGCTTTCTCTGATCGCCCGCAGGATCCGCACAGTCCGACGCGCGGTTTTTGGTGGGCGCATATGGGATGGCTGCTGGCTTATGACGAGATACTCGACCACCCGACCGAACACTGGCGCTATGCGCCTGAAATCGCCAACGACCCGGTACACCGTTTTATCAGTCAGAAGAACCTCATTCTCCAAGTGGCGCTCGGCTCTCTTCTTTTTCTTTGGGGCGGGTGGTCTTTCGTGATTTGGGGCATCTTCGTCCGGATTGTTTTCAACTGGCACTGCACCTGGCTGGTTAACTCTGTTTGTCACATCTGGGGCTATCAGAATTACGAGACAGGAGAGCGATCGAGAAATAATCCCTTCCTCGCGCTATTGACCTACGGCGATGGTTGGCACAACAACCACCATGCTTACCCGACATCGGCCGCTCACGGCCTCCGTTGGTGGGAGTTTGACACGACCTATCTGACGATCCGTTGCTTCGCCATTGTCGGACTGGTCGGCAAAGTGGTTCTTCCGCGAGGCAACCCCACAAAACTCCCTCCGCTGAAATCACTCCTGCAGATGCAGGAAAGTGATCAAGCGGTACTCGTTTAGATCCGTACAACCCGGTTATTTCTGAAACTTATCCGGGAACTGTTTTACAATCCCGTTGGTTAGCACATCCGCCACCATCAGCATATGTTCATGGCCTTTGTCATACGCGGCAATATCCGCAGTCCATTTTTTCTTGAGACGTGAAACCACTTCGTCCGTGGTAAAGCTTAGATGCATGGTGAAGGCCTCGGCCAAAATCTTTTTAGGCCAATGAGGGTTCGCGTTGCTGAGAAATGCGGCAAGCTCCTCGGCATTGTCAGCCCATTTTTTGTTGGCCTGATTTAACGCCTCGTTGTCTCCTGCCTTGGCTGCTTTTACGACTTCCGTGGCCACGACGATATGGTCTTTCAACAGGGAAGTCAGCTTGGTGCCGGCTTCAGCTCCGTAGTACGGCTTAATGGCATCTCCGAGATCAGTCTGATTTCGTAGCAGCCGCTCGGTCACCGCATCGACATCTTCCAAGCCCGCCAGTTCGCTGATAATGTAGTTGCGGGTATAGGTGATGTGGTCTTCCCACAGTTTGCGCATGTTCATTCGCAGCTCTACCTCGCTTTTGCTGCTCATCGAGTCGGGCATATGCGCGGCATTGGAGATGCCGGAAATTCCCATAACGCCACTGATGAACAGGGCGGCTATCCAAAGTAATTTTTTCATCGTGATCTCTCCTCAATTTTGTACCAGTACTTTACTCGACCCCCATAACGTCGATGTGAATTCCGGATGACGAATTCGTAATTTCAAATTCATCTGTTCTTCATGATCAAAAGTCATACTCATCATGTTGAGATCTGAGGAGGGAAAAAGATGCCATTCACATTAGCAGCACTTCCGTATGCACAGGACGCGTTGGAGCCGGTGATTTCTGCGAAGACGCTGAGTTACCATTACGGCAAACATCATAAAGGGTATGTCGACAAGCTTAACGAGCGGGTGGCTGAAACGCGTTATGCCGCCATGAAGCTGGAAGAAATAGTGGTGAAAACAGCCGGCAGTGCCGATAAGTCGGACATTTTCAATAACGCGGCGCAGGTCTGGAACCACGATTTCTACTGGAACAGTCTTTCGCCCAAGGGCGGAGGAGAACCTCCGGGAGATTTAGGCCGGAAAATTGAGAAACAATTCGGCAGTTATGAAGAGTTTCTCGATGAATTTGCCAAGGCCGGCATCGGCTGTTTCGGCAGCGGGTGGGCCTGGCTGGTGGAAAGCCGCGGCGTGCTCAAAATTACCAAGACAGCCAATGCCGAAAATCCTTTGTCTGAAAAACAGGGAAAGACGCTGCTCGCGCTGGATGTCTGGGAGCATGCCTATTATCTGGATTATCAAAACAAGCGCGACGATTATTTAAAAACAGTTTTGAACAAGCTGTTGAACTGGGATTTTGCCCGGATGAATCTGTCTGAAACAACCAAAAGGAGATCAGTCCATGTGGAAATTTAAATCGATTGTGATGGGGGTTTTGAGTGTTTTTCTGCTGGGTGGTTTGGCGCAGGCGCAGGAAATGAATACGCGGCATGTGTCAGGGGAAGTTGCCTGGGTAGACGTCAATCTCGGCAAGCTGCAGTTGAGAGAGGAGAGCCTGGCGGGATATGACGCAACTCCCGATTACCGCATCAATCAACAGGCCACTAATGTGACCGATCCTTCGGATACGAAATTTTTCGTGCTGGAGGATTTGCGGCCCGGTCAGAAGGTCGGGATCGACTTTGAGTACCAGCAGGCCGATACTCAAACGGAGAAACTGGCCCGAAAGGTCGTAATCGAGTACAATCCGCCGCCGCTGGAGCTCGCGGTGGGCACGGTGGAGTTGATTGATGTCAACGCGGGCACGCTGGTTCTAAACGATGAACCGCCGATCGTCGGAGCCGACAATCATTCCTATTATTTCTTCGATTATAGGGAGATTGTCGTTATGAGAAGCCCCAATCCGGAACCGATCCGGCTCGAATTACGGCGCGGCGATCCGATCAAAGTGGAATTTATCCGCAGAGACGGGAAGAAGTGGCTGCGCAGTATCACGGTTTATCCGGGCATTGCGGAGCTGACGAAGAAAACGACCACGGTAACAACCACGACAAGTACGACCACGACAGGTATGACTTCTTAAAAAGGAGGGAATATCGATGGAACCTACGGGAGAATTGCGCAGTTGGATATGGTTTTTGTTTATCGGTGGGATCGTCGGATGGTTGGCCGGAGTCCTTGTGAAAGGCCGCGGTTTTGGGGTTCTGGGCGATATCGCTGTGGGGGTGGTGGGAGCCTTATTCGGGGCATGGCTCTCGCGGGCGACCGGACTGTATGCGTACGGTTCGTTTGCCGGTTTCATCACAGCGCTGATTGGCGCAGTGATTTTGGTTGCGATTACTCGCGTATTTCGGATAACGCCTTAAGTGTGTTGCCTTAAAACAACAAGGAGAATGGTCATGAATCCAACTACGGGTACTGCCGGCAATGTGCGGTTAATTACGAAGGAGGAGCTCAATCGCAAGCTGCAGGCCGGCGAGGCTGTACAGGTTGTGAATGTGCTCGATCCACAATATTACAACCTCGGGTTCATCAAGGGATCCAAAAGAATACCCTTGGAAGAACTCGATGCCCGGCTGGGCGAGTTGGATCGCGCTAAAGAGGTTGTCACTTACTGCGCGGGTCGCGACTGCTCTGCCTCGAAGAAGGCGGCAGAGAAACTTGCGCATCGGGGATTCAACGTGTCGGCCTATGAAGGCGGCATCAAAGAATGGAAAGAGTCCAGTCTGCCCGTAGAGCAAAACGCGGCGGCATAGAAAAGAGACCGGGCCGGTGCCGATTTTTCTTGCGGCGCTGGCCTGGACTTCTTTCCAATGGATGAACTATGGGAGGACATAAGTCTGATGACATTGACGCTGATGGCAATAGGGATGGTCATCATGGCGGGGACGCTCATGCTTATCGCCGGCCTGATGATCTGGATGGCTATTCGGGTGGCTAAGGTGTCCGCAGAGATTGAAGAACTAGTAACGTATACTCGCACGACCGTTGTCCGAATTGACGGCATTGCCCGGACTGTCGAGGCGGGAACTCAACTGGTTCGGCAGACGCTGACACCTTCATTGGTGCGGTTTGGCGCGCTTGTCACCGGAGTGAAAAAAGGATTTGAGATTTTTCTTAATGGAACCTCATCATAAGGAGAAATGAAAATGGCTGACTCTCAAAAATTATTGATGGCGTTTGCGTGCGGCGCAGTGGCGGGCGGCGCGGTGGCGTTTTTGATGGCGCCGGAAAAAGGCGAAGTGACTCGTAAGCGGTTGAAGGAAGGCGCTCAGGGACTGTTGAAGCGCGGGCAGTCGCTGGCCGGGCATATTCGCGGCGCGGCAGAAGAGGCGATCACAACAGCTTCGGATAATGTGGCTGACGGAGCTAAAGCACATCGGCGATAACCATTGCTTCTAAAACACAATGTAAGGGGTACGACCATTGTCGTACCCCTTTTTGCCGGGGATTTACCCGATAGAAGATTATGGGATACGATATATAAAGCGGTGGAGACCGTGAACTGAAAGGGGGCTGGAATGGGAATAAATAAAATGCGGCTGAGAATAGTTGGGATGTTCTTGTTGGCCATTTTCCTGTTTGCGTTTCCTGTTTCTGTAGGCGCGGCCGGCAAAGCCGGTTCCCGGGAAGCAGTGCGCAAGACCCTGCTTCCACAGACGGCCGAAGAGCATCGCGCCATGGCGAAGAGTTATCGGGCGAAGGCGATTACTTATAAGCAAGAGGCGGAAGATCATCGGCAGATGTGCGAAGAATATAAATTCGAGGTGGCCATTCCCAGCAATACCAATACCACAGGCGGGACGGGCCCTTCGCTGATGGAAATGCAGAAAAAATGCGAGCGCTATTCAGAAGACAGCACGGACCTTGTCGATAATGCACTGGAACTCGCGGCATACCATGAGGCGCAGGCAGACGCGCTGAGCGGCCAATAAACAGGAGCGGTCATGAAAAAAATTGTGAAAATGTTTCAGATTTTTGTTTGTTCTGTTTTGATTGTTCAGTTGACCGGCTGCGGAACCTTGATCCATCCCGAGCGCAGAGGACAACGAAGCGGAAAAATTGATGCCGGCATTGCGATTTTGGACGGAATCGGCCTGTTGTTTTTCATCATTCCGGGGCTGATTGCGTTTGCCATCGATTTTTCTACCGGAGCGATTTATCTGCCGGGGACCCAGATAGCCAAGTTTGATCCGAAGACCGCAACTGCTCAGGATATTGAAGGGATTATCCTGAAGGAAACCGGATATGCGGTGAAGCTCAACGATGATAAAACGCAGGTTACGCGGTTGGCGTCTGTTCAGGAGGCAAGGATCCGCCTCGCGTCGAATAAAAAATAGCAGCGGTGTTATAATAGGCCGGTGGAGAACGACGCGAAGGCATTAGTTGAACTGATGGAAGCAATCGCGGCCGACCGCGGTTTACTGGCGGAACTGCCCGAAGATCTGAAAATCCGTTTATTGACGGCGGCGGGGAAGGCCGCACTTCCTGTTTTGGAGGACCGCAAATTATTATGGAGAGCGTTGCGGCGCAAGCGGCAGCAACAGCGCGGTAAAGAGCGGGCAGCCCACCAAAAACAGCTCGATAAGACCGGCATTCGCAAACAGCGCCTGCGGTTAACCTATCCGACGCCGCTGCTGGAAGCGGCAATTCCCTCGAGTTCTGACGAACACCGGATCGAAGCTCCCATTGAACTAAAAGAATCGCAGCCCTGCTACATCTGTAAAAAACATTATCAGCAGGTCCATTTTTTTTACGATATGCTTTGCCCGGAATGCGCCGAGTTTAACTGGCAGAAACGCCATCAGACGGCCGATTTGTCCGGGCGCGTTGCGCTGGTGACCGGCGCCCGCGTAAAGATCGGCTACCAGGCGGCGCTTCTGCTGCTGCGCGCCGGCGCGACGGTGATTTCCGTGACGCGGTTCCCTAAAGACGCGGTGGCGCGCTATGCCAAAGAACCCGATTTTGATCAGTGGGGGAACCGTTTACAAGTTTACGGCCTTGACCTGCGGCATACGCCCAGCGTTGAAATTTTCGCCGCGCATTTAAAGACCGCGTACGACCGCCTCGATTTTATTCTGAATAATGCCTGCCAAACGGTGCGCCGTCCGCCCGATTTTTACCGCCATTTAATCGAGGGTGAAACCGGTTTGCTGGAATTGTTGCCGTCGGCCGCCGGTAAATTATTGGAAAATCATGAAGTGCTCCGCTCGCATGGCCAGGTGCTGACGCGTGCATCGCGCAATCGCACCGTATCCGAATTGCCTGATTCGGCACAGTTGTCGCAGGTTCCGTTGTTGGAAGGCGAAGGCCAGCGTGATCATCAATTATTTCCTGCGGGACAGCTTGATTCTGATTTGCAGCAGATTGATCTGCGCAAGGTAAACAGCTGGCGTTTGCCGCTGGCCGAAGTATCGGCCACGGAACTGCTCGAAGTGCATCTGGTGAACGCGGTGGCGCCGTTTGTTTTGAACGCGCGGTTGAAGCCGCTGATGATGCGGCATCCGGCGCGCGACAAGCATATTGTGAATGTCTCGGCGATGGAAGGACAGTTTTACCGCGCCTGTAAAACCGACAAACATCCGCACACGAACATGGCCAAGGCATCGCTGAATATGATGACGCGCACCTCGGCCGAGGACTACATCAAAGACGGTATTCATATGAACAGCGTTGATACCGGCTGGATTACCGACGAAGATCCGATCGAATTGGCCGAGCGCAAGCGTGAGACGCACGGGTTTAATCCGCCGCTGGATTATGTTGATGCCGCAGCGCGGATTTGCGATCCGATCTTTGCGGGATTTATCACCGGCCAGCATGGATGGGGCCAGTTCCTGAAGGATTACCGGCCGACGCAGTGGTAGAGCTAAAGAGCGGCCTGGAAGCGGCAGTTCAGAAGCGGGAACCGCTGAAACAGTACGCCAATGCATTGCGATTGGTGAATGGCGCGGGCGATGGTCTCAGCGGATTGATCCTCGAGCAGTATGACCGCCATTGTGTCGCGCAGATTTTCAGTTCCCGCTGGCTCTCCGACAAAAAAGTTCTCATCGATTTTGTAAAAACCCAATTAGGCGCCCGTTATTTTGTTGTCAAAGACCGCACGCAGTCTCCCGCCTCAAACCCCGACGCATTTAAAACCAGCGTATGGATTGAGTCGGACTCATCGCAAACGGTGGTTAAAGAACATGGCCTGAAATTTGGTGTCGATTTAAACGACACGCTCAACACCGGATTGTTTCTCGATATGCGGCTGAACCGGAAAATTGTCGGTGCGCTGGCGCGTAAACGGAAAGTATTGAACTGTTTCGCTTATACCTGCTCTTTTGGCGTGGCCTGCCGGGCCGGAGGGGCGGCCAGCGTGGTGAATGTTGATGTCAGCGCCAAAAGCCTGGCACGCGGTAAACTAAACTATGAACTGAATAAGATTACTCCCGAAAAAAACGAATTGATCCGCGCCGACGCTGTTGAATATCTGAAACGGGCCAATGAAAAAGAGAACAAGTTCGATCTGATTATTCTCGATCCGCCCTCGTTCGCGCGGTTTAACGGGAAGACTTTCCGTATCCAGAAAGATTTTGAACCGTTGATGGCGATGGCCGTTAAAGCGCTCAACCCGGGCGGGTTTCTGTTCGCGGCGACCAATTTTAACGGGTTATCGCACCAGCAGTTGGAAAATAGTGTTCGTAAAGCGTCAGCGGGGCGTGCAATTAAAGAAGTTCAGCGGCTGGAGCAGGACAAAGACTTCGTCGGCAGCGGATGGAGTCCCGAAAGCACTCTGGCCGCGTTACTGGTGAAATTGGAATGATTCGCACATCTGCGCGCTGGATCATTGCCGTGTTGTTTTTGTTTACAGGTTTTTCTCATTTCCTGAAACCCGATTTATTTCTCAAGATTGTTCCGCCGATGCTGTCGTTTCCGTTGGCGCTGGTTTACATCAGTGGATTTCTTGAGTTGACCGGAGCAATGGGGTTGTTGATTCCCCGATTTCGGAAAATAGCAGCGTACGGACTGGTAGCACTGCTGGTCGCTGTTTTACCGGCGAATATCTATATGGCGATGGCGCATATTCCGTTTGGGAACTTTATGGATCAGCCGCTGTATCACTGGATCCGGATTCCGTTTCAGGGGGTATTGATTGCCTGGGTTCTCTGGGTTTCCTGAATTGGTTTGGAATCCGTTCTCGTTGGGGTATGATAGAACCATGAAAAAATTATTTTTATTCTTGTTTGTGGTTGCGTCCATGGCCGGTTGTGGAAAATCGGAGCCGGTGATTAAGGTAGGGTTCGTTGCTCCGTTAACCGGTGATCAGGCCGCGCATGGCTTGGATATGAAGCAGGGCGCCGAGCTGGCGCTGGAAGATGCGCTCAAAGTGGGGCCGATTGTTCCGGGCTATACGATTGAGTTGCTTGCGCTTGACGACGCGCGCAATCCGGCGCAGGCGGTTTCGGCGGCCAAGCGGCTCGCTGCCGACCCCGATGTGTTAGCGGTGATCGGGCATTTGAATTCCAGTTGTACCAAGCCGGCTTCGGCGATCTACCACGAAGCACGCATGCTGCACGTGAGTCCTGTTTCTTCCAATCCCGATATTTCCCGCCAGGGTTTTGACACCTTCTACCGTATTTGTCCCACCGATGATTTGCAGGGTCCTGCGGCGGCCGGTTTCGCGATGAAGAAGCTGGGCGCCAAAAAGATTTTTGTACTTGATGATTTAACCACCTACGGCCGCGGTCTGTCGAACGAGTTTGAACAGTCGGCCAAAAAAATGGGCGCTGAGATTCTCGGGCATGAAGGGATTACGCAGGGCGAAAAAGATTTCTCGCCGGTGCTTACGAAAATCAAGGGGCTTCAGCCGGACCTGATTTTCTTTGCCGGCATGTATCCGGAAGGCGCGTTGTTGATTCAGCAGCGCGCGAAACTGGGGATCACCGCGAAATTTCTGGGCGGCGACGGGCTGTACGAGCAGTCGTTGATCCAGCTGGCGACGCCGCAGGCGGCCGAGGGTGTTTATCTGACGGCGCTGGGTGGCGATGTGCGCCTGCTGCCGTCGGCCCAGGCATTTATTCAAGCGTACGAGAAAAAATATGGGCACCTGGGCGCCTACTCCTCGTATATGTACGAGGCGACCCGCCTGGTGTTGGAGATGATTCGGACGGCCGGCGTAAAAGACCGCGCCGCGGTGCTGGAAGCGATGAAAAAGCTTAAAGAATATCCAGGTATTCTGGGTACGCATACCTTTGATGAAAAAGGGGATACCCGCCTGAGAACTATTGGAATTTATACCGTATCGGAAGGTAAGTTTAAATTCGTCGAAGCTGTCAATCCGTAAAGCTGCAACAAACTTTAATTTCAGTTAATAAATAATAAATATTTAGCTAAGGCCTTTTTATTGTGTATACTTCCATTGTAATTAGATTATCTATATTAAATGTATAGATTGATGTCGTGATTAGTAAGTGCAAAAGTTGATAGGTCCTCATAGTTATTATTAACGTGGGGGCACTGAGATGAAGAAGCTGATAAACCATTTAAGATTGTCTTTTGATTGCCGGATATGGGTGATAATTTTCCTGCTTGTTTCCGGGATTTGTCCTGTTTCCGTAATTGCCGAAGATAAGATAGAGGAAAAGAACGGTCGTGTAACACTCAATGTCCAGAACACCGATATTGTCCTAGTTCTGGATGCTTTTTCCCAACAGACGGGTATGAGCATTGTGATCGGAAAAGATGTAACCGGAACAGTCACTTCTCGGTTGAAGGATGTCGAGTGGGATAAGGCGCTCGATGCTGTTTTGAAGGCCAACGGTTTTGGATATGAGCGGTCGGGAAATATTATTACGGTACTGCCCATTGATAAGATGCAGGATTTAAACTCCACCCAGCCGCTGCGTTCGCAGGTATTTAAGCTTCGTTACCGGGATGCCGGTGATATTAAGCCGGTGATTGCGGCTCAGCTTTCTCCGAGAGGAAAATTGGAATCGGTGGAAGAAACCGGACAGAAGGGTTGGGATTTTGGTTCTTTCGGGTCCGCCGGCTCAGCGGCCCAGAGCGGCAGCAGCGGATCCGCCGCTGCTTCTGGCGGTCGTTCTCATAAAGGCACAGGAGAACGGCGTTCACGATCAAAGACCTTGGTGGTGACCGATACTCCGGCTGCGCTGGACCGAGTTGAGGCGATCATCGCTTCCCTCGATATTCCTCCCCAGCAGGTGATGATTACGGCCCGTTTCATGGAGGTCAATCGGAACCGGCTCAAAGATATAGGGCTGGATGTTGCCACCGGCGCGAACGGAACCAGTACCGCCGCGGTAGAAGCAGTTTCAGTGAACAAAAATGGTGCCGGAGAAACTCAATTTTCAGCCGGCGCGCAAAGTTTGGGAGGGTTGGCTGCTCCGGCTGCGTTCAACGCGCTTGCTTCGGGGATCACGAAAACAAATCCGTACAATACAGGCTTAAGTTTGCTTTTCCGAAAACTTTCCGGTTCTCAGTTCGAGGTAGTCATGCACGCTTTGGAGGAAGATGTGCATGCCAATGTTCTCTCCGCTCCCTCCATCGTGACGCTCGATAACCAGGAAGCCAATATCCTGGTCGGTACGCAGTTTCCGATACTGACCTCCAGCGTGGCCGGAACGAGCGATACCACGACAGTGACTTCGCTCGACTATTACCAGGATATCGGCGTTCAGCTTCGGGTGGTTCCGCAGATTGCCGGCGACGACCGAATCAATATGATTATTCATCCGGCCGTAACTTCTTTTAGCAGCACGTTGTCCTCTCGAAGTCCCGAAGGAACTACGCTTTCGGAATATCCGATTCTCGTCACGCGCGAGGCAGAAACTCAAATTCTGATGAAGAACGGCGAGACCGTCGTCATCGGCGGACTGATCAAGGATGTTAAAACAAAGGGGGTTCATCAAGTTCCGGGTTTAGGATCTGTTCCGGTTTTGGGATGGCTGTTCCGGCGTACGACTGATGATGTTGAGAAGATTGAACTGCTCATCTTTATCACAGCGGAAATTGTTGGCGAACAGCAGTCGGCCGCCCAGGTTCCGGTTTTCGAGCCGAAGGAACCCGGACCCCAGACCAACATTGAGTGGCGGCCAAAAAAGAAGGATGAGCCGCAATGAAGGAACAATCGCTGAAGCATGAAGGATTGATTGGAGAGGCGCTCCTCAGAGAGGGGATACTCACCGCCGAACAGATCGAACAACTTTTAAATTCTCAGCCGGCGCATAAACAGCGCCTCGTGGAAATGGCAGTCGAGAAAGGGATGCTAACCGAAGAACAGCAGTCCCGATTCCTGGCCAAATATTTTCGCCTTCCGTATGTCGCGTTGCCCGAACATGAAAAGCTGGACAGTACCCTGACTGATCTGATTCCGGAAGATCTGGCGCGCCGGTACGAGGTGGTTATTATAGGAAAGGAGCCGGGGCTGGTGACGCTGGCGATGGCCGATCCTGTGGATATTCGCGCGGTGGATGCGGTACGCCTGGCAACCAATTGCCGGATTCGGAAAGTGGTTGCCGGCCGAATAGCGATTCTCCGGATGATTGATCGTTCTTATCATGCCTCTGCCCGGATTGCGCAGTCCATCAACCGTCTTCTGGAAGATGAGGTGGCCGCGCATGATTCGATAGAAACAGCGACACCGGTGGATCGGCTTAAGCTCGAAGCGGAAGTTGCCCCGGTCGTTCAATTCGTTAATTTGCTGTTGATGCAGGCGGTTCGCGAGCGTGCCAGCGACATCCATGTTGAGCCGGAGGAATCGTCTGTTTCGGTGCGCCTGCGCGTGGATGGACAGCTGAGAGAATTGTCGTCGGCTCCTCCGCAGCATATGTTCCACGCCATCGTCAACCGAATCAAACTGTTGGCTAATCTTGATATCGCCGAACGCCGGCTTCCGCAAGACGGGCATTTTAGTTTTACCGTATTCAATAAAACGGTCGATGTGCGGCTCTCCTGTTTGCCGACGATCTACGGCGAAAAACTGGTTTTGAGAATACTCGACCGCAGCGCCGTTCTTCTGGATTTAAAAACGCTCGGATTTGAACCCGAGATGCTCAAGACTTTCAGAAAGGTGTTGGATCTTCCGCATGGCTTGATTATTCTGACAGGACCGACCGGCGCCGGAAAGACCACGACATTGTATGCGGCCTTAAACACGATCCGGACTTCCACCAAGAACATCGTGACGGTGGAGGATCCGGTGGAATATCAAATAGGGAAGATCATTCAAGTTCAAACCAAAGCGGATATTGGATTCACTTTTGCGGCGGGATTGCGGTCGATTCTTCGGCAGGATCCGGACGTGATCATGGTCGGTGAAATCCGTGATCTGGAAACCGCCGAGATCTGCATCCGATCTTCCTTGACGGGCCACCTGGTTCTTTCCACGCTGCATACCAACGATTCGGTTTCGGCGATCAGCCGTTTAATGGATATGGGAATCGATTCGTATTTGCTGACGGCGACTCTTTCGCTGGTCATGGCACAGCGGCTGGTCCGGAAGATTTGCGAGGAGTGTGCAGCTCCCTGGGAGCCGCCGGAGGAGCTGCTGCGGCGTGTTCAGAAATTAGAGGGCACGCCCGAGTCTCCCTGGATTTTTCGGCGAGGGAAGGGATGTCCGCAATGTCAGGGAACCGGTTATTTGGGACGGATCGCCATTTATGAGCAGTTCGTGCTGACGGAGTCTATTAAACGGTTATTGGCGGATGGCGCGAAGATGCATCAAATTAAAAAGCAGGCCCAGCAGGAAGGTCTTCAAACTCTTTTGCAGAGCGCCCTCCACAAGGTTCGCGATGGAGTGACCACGCTGGATGAGGCGTTCAGCGTTTGTTCCACGCAGTCTGAAATGGAGGAGGTCTATTGAGATGCCAGCCTCCGCGATGCTTAAGTTTGCTTATGTCTCCCGGGATTCCCGCGGGCGTCGCGTAACGGCGATTGCCGAAGCCCAAACCCGTCAGGATTTGCTTTCTCAGCTGCGTACGCGCGGTTTGACCGTAGTCGATCTGCAAGAAATGAACGCATCGGTTCCAGTGTCGTCAGATTCCACCCAGCGTCTCAAATCGAGATTCTCGTTTCGTCATAGACGAGTGAGCGCCGGAGAAATGGCGATCTTCTGGCAGCAGTTTTCCACGATGATCTCGGCGGGTTTGCCGGTGGTCTCCGGTTTGGAATCGATCGCGGAGGAACTTGAAAACCCGGAATTTCAGCGGATTCTAAAAGAGATTGTCTCGAATATGTGGAACGGCAGTAACCTCTCGCAAAGCATTGTCCGGTACCCGAAAATTTTCTCCCCGATGGTGGTGGGATTAATCACCGCGGCAGAGGAAAGCGGTTCTTTGCCGGAAGTGGCCAAACAGCTGGCTCTTTTTTTGGAGAACCGTGATCGCTTACTGCGAAAAGTTCAGGCGGCGCTGACCTATCCCGGTTTCTTGGCCGGTTTTTTTGGGACAGTGATGGTGGTGGCGAATTTCTGGATCATCCCCAAGTTTCGGGATATTTACGGCGGTTTCAATGCCAAACTTCCATGGCTGACAGAAGCGGTTTTCGCCATGAACGCTTTCGTGCTGGCCCATTTCCTTTGGATTACGCTGGGTTTGGCGGCCTTGGTTTTCGTGCTGGTGCTCTGGTTCAAGCGGCCTGCCGGTCGTGCGCTCGTTGACAAAGTCAGCTTGAAGCTGCCGCTTTTCGGGAAGGTGCTGCAGTTGACGGCGATCGCGCGATTTTGCCGCTCATTGGCGGTTCTGGTGCGAGGCGGTATCGCGATCAACCGCGCGCTGGAACTGGCGCAAGAAACCTCGGGTAACACGCTGGTCACGCAGGCAATTCGGGAATCGCGCGATGACATTTTGAAGGGAAGCAAAATCGCCGAGAGCTTCAAAAAGCAAAAAATTTTCCCGCCGATGCTGGTCCGAATGGTTTCGGTCGGTGAAGAGACGGGAAACTTGAATGAGATGCTGGAGCGGGTGGCTGATTTTTACGAGACCCGCGTGGAATCGACACTGGCCATGATCAATACACTTTTGGAGCCGATCATGATTGTTCTGATCGGTGGGTTTGTTTTGATTTTTGTCCTCGCGCTCTATATGCCGATCTTCGGATTGGCTATGACGGCGAGGGGATAAACCAGGTGAAAACGGAGGAAAATCAGATGTTAAGACATAACAGAAAACAATCAGCGTTCACGCTGATCGAGTTGTTGGTGGTGGTGATTATTGTTGCGGTGTTGGCGGCGGTTGGCATTCCGCTGATGAGCGGCAACATTGAAAGAGCCAGGGCCTCGGAAGCAGAATCGGGCCTGGGCACCCTTCGAACTGCGATGCGGACGAAGGTAGCCGAGACCAACGGAGTGCTGCCGGCCTTGGCAGGTGTGGCACCCGATGCCGCCGGTATCGGAATCAATGCCGCTGATCTGGATGGGCGGTTTTTCAATACCGTTGCCTATACGGTTACGGCGACCGGTGGGGATGGTACGTATTGTGTTGCGGTCGATGGCGCCAATAGCACGGCACCGCAAGCCGCTCAGGTTGCCACTCTCCAGCGTTCGATGGATGAGCAAGGCAACATTTACGATGACGCAGCCTGCGCTGGCACCGTCTTAAACCCATAAGGGTATAGCGGTGTCGTGGTGTGCGGGTAGAAAAAATCGCCAGGATCGAGGCGTCAGTTTGGTCGAGGTACTGATCGCCATCCTGGTGATAGCGGTGGCTGCCATCGCTGCTCTGAGTTATTTCTCCTCGGGCCTGGGTGGAATAGGCCGCGAGGGTAACCGCCGTGCCGCGCTTGAACGCGCGCGGGAACGGATGGAGCAGTTGATGGCAGCCGATGTCAACGCTTTGGAGCCACCGGATACGGCCGTGCATTGGCTCCGATGCGCGGGATCTCCCTGCGTCTGGACATTGTCCGACACGGCGCCGTCTCCTTCGGAGACGGTATCGGTGGACGATTTGCCGGCTCAGAAAATTGAAACTACGGTGCAATGGGTGGATGACCCCGCTGCTCAGACGGCCGAAAATAATAGGGACGTTCTGGAGTTTGGGGTAAAGGTTTGGTTTACTCCGAATGGTGGGAGCGATGATGATTTTAACCGTGTTCATCTCCGGACATTGCGTTCCCCGTAAACGGTGGTCCTCGGGGGTGACGCTGGTGGAGTTTTTGGTGGCGTTCCTGATTGCCGGGATCGCCCTCTTTGGCCTGGCCATACCGTTTTTTTCGGAGAGATCATTCTGGAGACAGGGGGACCGGCAGGTCGAGGCGCAGCGCGACGCCCAGGTGGGTCTGAGGGCCATGGCGCGCAGCGCGCGCACGAGCAGCGGGCATAACCTGGCCGTCGGCGCCAGCGCCAACTCCATTACATTCAATGTACTTTGTCCCAACGGCGTGACTTTTGGTACGCGGCGGTTTACGGGAACTCCGGGCGGCAGCGGACAGTTTCAGATGACGGACAGCTGTTCGGGGAGGACGACTACCTTTATTGACGGAAATCGCAGTGAAGTAACGGCCTTTCAGGTAACGGCGGTTACCAGCCAGTTGGTGCGTGTTCAGATACAGGTTACGCAGAAAGGAGAGAAAAATGAGCTCCTGGAAACGGAAATCTATCTGCGCAACGCGGCATAACGGGCAGCAGGGATTCGTCCTTCCGCTCGCGGTCATTCTGGTCGTATTGCTGGCTGTCAGCGGGATTAGTTTCATGCAGATTGATTTTCAAGAAAAACGGATGGCCATGAATGAAACAGATAATCATGGAGCGTTCTACCTGGCCAATGCCGGTATCGCGCGGGCCCGTGAAACTCTGAAAATGCCGGGCAGCGATTGGACTTCTGTTTTAAGCGATAATCCACCCGCTCCGTACGCCAAGGATCCCGCTTCGCCTCCGAATCCGCTGCTTTGTCCGGATCCTTCCCGCGGGTGCGTCATCCTGCCTTTTCAGACTACGGCGGGAAATCCGGTCATTGCCCATAATGGCGATCCGGTCAACGCTCAAGATCAAAAATTTCCATTCGACGATACGTTTGATGACGGGGAATACACGGTGCGGGCATTTAATAATGAGCCGGGAACCGTGGATACCGATCAGCGGTTGACGGTTCGAGCGCTGGGGACGATCCGCGGCGAACAGAAACTGCTGCAATTGAAACTGATGGTTGATTCCAATCTTAATCTGATGAACTGCCAGGGCCAGCCGGGGGATCCCTGTCCGAACAGTGAAGTTGGAAATTCCGTAGAGATCGAATTTTCGCCGGGCAAAGAACCGGCCGCTACTCCAACATTGCCGGCCATGAATCCTCCGTTGAGCGATCCAGATAATTTTTTCAGGGACCCGGCTCATTTAACCCCGTTGACCTTCACGAACATACAGATTTTATCAGGGGATATTACATTAACCATCAGTCCGAATTCCAAAAAACCAGCAGAGGTCAAACTTCAGAACAACAGTTACTATCGGACCAATGGAAATATTTCCATTAAAGATACGGCATCCAGTTCAAACGGAAACAGTCAGGTCGTTATTTTCAGTACAGGGGGTAATGTGGAGATGAAGTCAGGGACGCTGACGGATACGATCCTGATTGGGGTCGGCTCCGTTTCATTACAGGGGAATTCAATTCTCAAAGCGCCGCTGCCTTATCCGGCAGTTATCGCCGGGGCGAGCGTGGGTGGGGACAACGGTGTCACCGTCTACGGCACTATTTATTCGGAGGGAGTGATCGACCTGCGGCCGATTTCCGTGCATGGTGTTTTAATTGGTGATTCGATTACCTTGCAGGGGAGCGGTTATTTTACGGACGATGGAAATCCTGCCTACTACGCGCTGATGCCGGGATTTGATTATCCCAACGAACTTAAAACGATGATCCCTGTGCCGGGGCCGGATTCCTGGCAAGAGATCGAGGTGGACTCATGAACCCATTCACCTCTTCTCAGGTAGTGGGAGTTGACCTGGGTTCTGCCGCCGTCAAAGTGGTTCAGGCGGCACGCATCGATGGCCGTCTGATTCTGCGATCCTGCGCGGTTGGGAAAATAGAGGCTGAAGCCGATGTTGTCTCCGTGTTAAAGCGGCTGTTGACCGAGGCGGGAATCACGGCCACTCAGGCGGCGCTGGGTCTGTCCTCGTCGGAAGTGGTTGTGAAACCGTTTCAGTGTCCTCCGATGCCGAAAAAAGAAATAATCGCCGCGATCCGCCTCGAGGCAGAATCGGCGATCCTCAGTTGTCATTCAATGCAGGATATGGCCATCGATTGGCAGATGCTTCCATCCGTTTCGAAGGAATCGCTGCGCGGCGTTTTGGCGGTGGTTCCGAAGACGGTGTTGGCAAATCCCATGCAGATCGCGAAGTCCGCGGGACTTAAACCGGTGGTGATCGATGTCGAAGGGCTTGCTCTCTGGAACGCCTATTGGGCCTTGACGGGGAACCGGGATTCCCAATTAAAGACGCTGCTTTTAATCAATGTGGGGGCCGGAAAAACCAATCTGGTGATCGCACGAGGGGCCGACGAACTTGTGCTGGTCCGGAATTTTCAGATGAGCGCCGAAGTCCCGGCTTCCAATCGGCATCAGGAATGGCTCGACGAGGTATCGGATTCTCTGGGATATGCTTCCAGTGCGGGGTTGCAGGGTGTGGACGCCGCGGTACTTACCGGCGGCGGCGCGAATGAAAACCTTGTTGCTTCATTAAAAGCAACCCTTTCGGTTCCGGTGACTCTCTGGAATCCATTCCAGCAACTGCTCCGGAAAGGGCAGGCGGCCCAGATTGAGGAAGCGGCGGGGCCGTTGTTTTCCGTTGCGATCGGACTGGCCTTGAGGAGGTTAGCGTGATGAACGGCCGATTAATTCATCGCGAAGGGTTCGCCATCAATTTCATCCGGCGGGAGAGTCATCCCACCGGGATACGGCTTGTTTCTGCCTATGCCGTCATTGGTTATCTGACCGTCAGTACTCTGCTCGCAATCGGATTGATCGTTATCTCGGCAATTTTTGTTATTCAATCCCACCAGCTGCAGGCGGATCTTCGAAGCCGCTTGCCGAATCCGGCCGCGCTGGCTCTGTTCAAGAAAGAAATGCGGGAGTTGGACCATCAGATGGTTTCAGAACTGGGTCAATTCAATACCATTGCCAACCTGAAAAAACAGCGTTTCCTGGTCGGAGAAAAGCTGACCGCTTTAGGAAAAACTTTGCCGGCCAAGACATGGGTGGTGCAGATATCCGGACAGAGGATGGCGCGGTCCATTGATCTGCAGGCAGCGTACCTGCTCGATTCCGGAACCGCTTACAAGGTTCCAGCGAATCAATGGGTGCAAGCGCTGCGTGACGAGCCTCTGTTTAATCAAGGGTTGAAGGCTGTTGAGAGCAGTTCTTCTTCCCGGAAGAGGCAGGGAGACAGCGAGCTCCTTCTCTTTAATCTCTCAGCGGATTGGGAACCGTGATGAAAAAATTTAACGATTGTTTAAAACTGATGCTGATCCCGCTGGCGCTGAACCTGGTTTTATGGCAGGTACTTTACATCCCCCGCCGGGTCATTTTGCGGGACTGGCGGCAGGCCGGTATTTTGTTGGAGAAAAAACCGAAGATTGAAGCGCTGTTGAAGGAAAGCCGCGAGGTCAGGGTTTCCTGGGAGCCAACACGGTTTTCCCAAAAAGATTCATCGGCGGTGATAGAGGCCATCCAACAGCTGGCGGGCCGTTATGATCTTTATATTCACAAACTGCAGACGCAAGAATCGTCACCGGGCCGGAAAGCAAAACCGGCGGCCGCGAGCAAAAATGCTTCCCCGAAAATCAAAGGTTTCTCGACGATGTCGGTCAGTTTGGACCTGCGGGGGAGTTTCAGCAAGATGGTTTGCTGGATAAGCGATTTGGAGTCTCAGTATGGTTTTCAGATTGATTCATGGCAGATAATCGGTCCCAGTGAGTCGGGCCAGCCCACACAGATGACCGTTCAAGTGACGGCTTTTTTGATTGCAGGCACGGGGCGGATACCGCCGCCTGCCCAGGCCTCTTTGGAGGATATTGAGCGGACGACCCGGCAGCTTTCTCAGGCGGTAAAATTCTGCCGTGCTCAAGAGAAGAAGTTCGATGAAAATTCGGCTGTTTTCCGCCGCGATCCGATGCAATCATTCTTGAATTCTAAAGGGCAGCCGATTGTTTCACCGGTAGTCCGCGAGGGTTTTTGGATTCAGGGCATTATCTGGTCCGATACGCACCCGTTGGTGGCGGCGGGCGATCAGCTCTTCTCCCAAGGGGATGTTGTCGGCCCTTATAAAATTATTGAGATTTATCCCGATCGGGTGGTTGTTCAGAAAGGAGATCAACAAGAAACCATTTCTTTGGATCGCTGGACCGAAGAAAAAGAGAATTAATTGCGGTATTATAGATAGAATGACCGGCGAACAACTTTTCCTGCAGCAGCTCCTCAACGGCCTGACGATCGGCGCGGTTTACGCGTTAATCGCTCTGGGCTACACGATGGTGTACGGAATTATCCAGCTGGTCAATTTCGCGCATGGCGAAATTTTTATGATCGGCGCCTACTTCGGGCTTTCGCTGTTCGCCTGTTTTGCGGCGCAGGCCGGCGCTGCGATTTCAATCGGCGTCTTGGCGCTGGGATTAATCGTGGCCGCCGCCGGTTCGGCACTGCTCGGTTTTTGCATCGACCGTTCGGCCTATCGTCCGTTGCGCAAAGCCCCCAAATTGTCCGCGCTGATTACCGCCATTGGCGTTTCATTCGTTTTGCAAAATACCGTAATGCTGATTTATGGCGCGCAGGACCGGTATGTTCCGTCGTTGGCCGCCGCTGGATCGATGGATTGGATGGGCGTTCACTGGACCGCCATGCAGGGATTGATTTTCGCGGTCAGTTTATTTCTGATGATTGGACTGCAGTGGGTAGTTTACCGGACGCCGCTGGGGCGCAGTATGCGCGCCGTCGCGCAGGATCCGCTGGCCGCGCAGTTGATGGGAATTTCGGTTGATCGCGTGATTGCGATTACTTTTTTGATCGGCTCGGGCCTGGCCGGCGTGGGCGGCGTCTTGTTCGGCGTTTATTACTCGACGATCAATTTTCACGACGGCTATTTGACCGGATTAAAAGCGTTCACGGCCGCGGTGCTGGGCGGCATCGGCAATATCCCGGGCGCGATGGTCGGCGGGCTTCTGCTCGGTCTGCTGGAAGGATTGGGCGCGGGGTACCTTTCGTCGCAGTGGAAAAATGTGATTGCGTTCGGCGTGCTGGTGCTGGTGTTGTTGATCCGTCCGCGCGGGTTATTGGGGGAGCGCGTTGGCGATCGTGCTTGATTATAGTCTGATGAAAAAAGGGCATTCACTGTGTTGCGCGCCGCGCTCTCTTGTGCGGCGTATAGACAACATACGCCTCCGCGGTCGCTTGCGCGCGCCTTGCGTCTGCCGCTTTTTTGATCAGACTTCATCTGAATTTTCCAGCAAGAGGAATTATTTTCAGTGAAAAAGCAGCGGCGCGACTGGATGCCGTGGACATTTCTGATTTTGGCCGTTCTTCCGTTTTTTCCGTTTAATTCCTACCAGATTGATGTGATGGCCAATGCCGCGCTCTACGCGCTGCTGGCGCTGGGCCTCAATGTGATCGTCGGATTTGCCGGACTTTTGCATTTGGGGTATGCCGCGTTTTTCGCGATCGGCGCTTATGCCTGCGCGTTTCTGAATTTAAACCTCGGTTATCCATTTTGGATTTGTTTGCCCGTCAGCGCCGCGGTTGCCGGGGCGGCGGCCGTATTGCTGGGGCTTCCGGTGATTCGCGTGCGCGGCGATTATCTGGCCATCGTCACGCTCGGTTTCGGCGAAATTGTCCGGATCGTCGTAACGAATCTTGAGCCATGGACCGGCGGCCCGAACGGACTCATGGGCATTGGCCACCCGATGATCGGCCGTTTTAATTTCGGCGTCGATTCGCGTCCGTATTACTGGCTGCTCACGGCGTTGCTGGCGCTGACGGCCTGGATCTGTTCGCGCCTGCGCCGTTCGCGGATCGGGCTGGCCTGGGCCGCGATGAAAGAGGATGAGCTGGCCGCCGGATGTCTGGGCATGGATACGACGCGTCTTAAATTAATGGCGCTGGGCGTGGGCGGCGCCGTCGCCGGCATGGCCGGCTCTGTTTTTGCCGCCAAACAGGGGACCGTCACGCCCGACAGTTTTGATTTCATCGTTTCGGTGATGATTCTGTCGATGGTGATTCTAGGCGGGTTGGGTTCCGTGCGCGGCGCGATCGTCGGCGCCGTGATTTTGTCGATTACGCCGGAACTGCTGCGCGAGTTTGCCGTTTACCGGATGTTGATTTTCGGATTATTGATGATCGTTTTAATGCGCGTCCGCCCGCAGGGACTGTTTGGCGCCTCCTCTCTAAAAAGGGTGCTCCATGCCCGATGAATCTCTGCTCGATTTAAAAGCGGTTACGAAACGGTTCGGCGGCGTGACGGCGCTTTCTTCGGTTTCATTCGAAGTCAGCAAAGGAAAAATCGTCAGCGTGATCGGTCCCAACGGTGCCGGAAAAACCACGCTGTTTAACTGCATCAGCGGCGTGCTCCGTCCCGAAGAAGGGCAGATTGGTTTTGGGCTCAAGAAAACGCGCGATTCATTGGTCGGCTGCGCGCCGCACGAGATCGCGCGCATGGGCATTGCGCGCACATTTCAGAATATCCGGTTGTTCGGCCAGCAGACCGTGCTTGAAAATATTTTGACCGGAACCTATGTGCGCACCGAAGCGGGACTTCTCGACGCGGTCTGGCCCTGGACGCGCCGCGCGCATCAGGAATCGCACTGGGCGATGGACAAAGCGATGCGGTTGATGGAACGGCTTGAGATTGACGCGCTGGCCGACCGGCCCGCGAAAGCGCTGTCGTACGGTCAGCAGCGCCGCGTTGAACTGGCGCGCGCGCTGGCGTCGGACCCGGAGATGCTGCTGCTCGATGAGCCGGCCGCCGGATTAACGGTGCATGAACGGCAGGCGCTGATGGATTTTCTGCGCGCGCTGCGGCAGGAAGGGCTGACCATTTTATTGATTGAGCATGACATGAAAGTAGTAATGCCGGTCTCCGACTGGGTGGTTGTGCTCGATCACGGCGCGAAAATCGCCGAAGGAACTCCCGACGCGGTCCAGCGCCATCCGCAGGTGATCGAGGCCTATCTCGGAGTGGCCGCGCTGTGATGCTGTTGTCGGCCGAAAAAATTCATGCTTGTTACGGCGCCGTCGAGGTGCTCAAGGGAATTTCGTTCGATGTTTCGGCCGGAGAAATTGTCGCGTTGATCGGGGCCAATGGCGCCGGGAAAAGCACGACGCTGATGGCGGTCTCCGGCATTGTGCCGGTCAATTCCGGCAAGATCAAATTCAACGGCGAACCGATTCAGGCGCTCTCGACGCAAAAACGGGTTGGCCTGGGCATTACGCAGGTGCCCGAAGGCCGCCGCATTTTTCCGCAGCTGACTGTTCTTGAAAATTTAGAGATCGGCGCTTCGCTGCGAACCGATAAGGCTGAAATTGCGCGCGACATGGAACGGGCTTTTTCGATTTTTCCGGTTTTAAAACAGCGCCGCGGCCAGCTGGGCGGCACGCTGTCCGGCGGTGAGCAGCAGATGCTGGCCGTGGCGCGCGGATTAATGGCCCGGCCCAAATTGCTGCTGCTGGATGAACCGTCGCTCGGTCTGGCGCCGAAAGCGGTCGCCGCGTTGTTTGAGGTGATCCGCGAAATTCCGAAAAACGGCATTGCCGTTTTGCTCGTCGAGCAGAACGCTTATCAGGCGCTTTCGATCGCGCACCGCGCCTATGTTCTGGAGACAGGCACCATTTCATTGCAGGGGTCGTCGGCCGAATTGCGGCAGAATCCCGGCGTCAAGAAAGCCTATCTGGGCGGTTAAAGGAGAGACCATGCGATTTTTGTTCCGGTTGCTGGTGTTGGCGATTCTGGTGGCGGCCGCCGCGTTGTTTTGGAGCGTGCGTACTTATTCAGTGCTGGCCCGCGAACAGAAAATCGCAGCAGTCCGCTGCGTGGAGCGCCGCGCGAATGGAACGTATCTGCTGGAAGTGACGCCGGCGCGCGATGGTGTTTCCGGCACGGGGAAGGTTTACATTTTACGCGGTGATCAATGGATGATCGGCGGCGATCTGTTAAAATGGAAGCCATGGGTGTTGGTGCTGGGCGCCCGTCCCCTCTATAAATTGACGCGCCTGGAATCGCGCTACTTAAATGCCGACGATGAAGTTCAAAAACCGCGCTCGGTGATTGAGCTCAACGGCGGTTCGTCGCGCTTGTGGCAGTGGCTGCATCAACAGGGAATCCGTTTGCCGTTTGTCGACGCGGTCTATGGAAACGCCGCGTTTGTGATGGCCGAGCCGGGCAGGGAATGGGGCGTTTATGTATCGGACAGCGGTTTCTGGATTCGTCCGATTGGGAGGAAACGATGAAAAGCCGGATACGAGGGTTGTTGGCGGTTTGCCTGATCGGATCGATCGCGCTAGTTTACGCGGGAATGAATTTTTGGGCTGCTCCCCGGCTGATGAACCGCTTGAAAGCAAATTTGCCTTTTCCAGTCGAGGCGGCCCAGGTTAGGTGGGCGTGGCCGATCGGGATATGCCTGAACGATGTTCGTGTTCCCGATCCGGCCCAGGAACAGCCGTTTATCGTCGAAATTAAACGGTTGGTTGTCCGGCTGCCGGTCTGGGCTGTTTTTTCGCGGCCTCTGCCTATTTCTTTGGAGGCGGATTCCCCTCATTTCAAGCTGACCAGCCGCAACATCGGTCTGATGAGCAGTTATGTCCGGCTTTCACGCACCGATTGGCTCGAGGTTTCGACCGACGAATTATCCGAGGAGGAAGCCGAGGGAGCTGGCGCTCCCCAGAGGGAAACCCAGCCGCTTCCATCGATGCTTCCGATTGAAATTAAATTCAAAGAAGGAGTGCTCGAAGCGCTGGATGAAAACATCCAGTCGGGTAAGCCGATTTTTATCCTTCGGCATTTAAACGTGAGTACCTCCATTGAACCGACGCTGCCGCATCTGACAGTGCGCGTGAAGGGAACCGGTTTTTTTGAAACGGAGAAAGGGGAACGGATCGGCCTTTTTGATTCCGATCTGTTCACGCGCATGCAGGACGGATACATGAAAGGGTTCCTCCGTTTGCGGCACGAGCGGCTGGGTGATTTCCGGAACTTGTACACCTACGCGCCCCGGCCGATTTTGATCGAAGGGGGAATCGCCGACACGCGGATTGAATTTGAAGTGGAAAACCACAACCACCTTCGGATGACCGCCCGCTGTACGGTGCAGAATCTGGATATGACCGGCCAGGTGGGGGATGTTTCCTGGGCTCAGATCATGCACGCGGTGGAGGATGACCAGCGGCGTTACACCTGGCAGTTCACCGTTGATGGGAATGTGCAAGATCCGAAATTCGATCCGCACGATCGGGTGTTGAGCGAGGTGGAGTGGAAGATGAAGGAAGAGGCCTCGTTAAAAGGGCTCAAAATCAAAGAGCAAATGTTTTTCTACGCGGATACGCCCTCTTCCTTCGAAGATTCAACCTCTTCTTTCCAAGACGTTCCCGAGGCAATTCCTCCCTCTTAATGGATGGTTTTCTGATATAATAATCTTCTTCCGATGATTTCTCGATACACGCCTCCCAACATGGGAAAAATTTGGACGCAGGAAGCTCGCTTCCGCTGGATGTTGGAAGTGGAGCTTCTGGCGTGCGATTCCCTTGCATCCCAGGGGCGGATTCCCAAATCCGCTTCAGCTCGCATCCGCCGCCGCGCGCAACTGAATTTAGCCCGCATTGACGAGCGCGAAAAGAAAACCAAACATGATGTCGTCGCTTTTTTGGGCGAGTTGGCTTCGCATATTGGTTCCGATGCTCAGTATCTGCACTTAGGCCTAACTTCCAGCGATGTTTTAGACACCGCCACCGCCGTTCAGTTAAAACAATCGGCCACATTACTGTTGAGCGATTTGGCCGGGTTGAAAGCGGTCGTGAAGAAGCTGGCTCTGAAATATCGCGACACATTATGCATGGGCCGCACGCACGGTGTGCATGCCGAACCGACCACGCTGGGATTAAAGCTGGCCTTTTTCTACGCGGAACTGCTGCGCGCCGAAGAACTTCTGGCCCATGCCCGCAAAAAAGTGGCTGTCGGAAAAATATCGGGCGCGGTGGGAACCTACGCGCATCTCGATCCGTCGGTGGAAAAATATATCTGTTCCAAGCTGGGCATCACGCCTGCGCCGATTTCAACGCAGGTGGTTCCGCGCGACGGCTACGCCGGGTTTCTCTCGGCGCTGGCGATTGTCGGCGGCATGCTGGAACGGATGGCTATTGAGATCCGGCATCTGCAGAAAACGGAGACCGGCGAACTCGAGGAGCCGTTCGAGGAAGGGCAGACCGGTTCTTCGGCGATGCCGCACAAGCGCAATCCGGTTTCATGCGAACGGGTGACCGGGTTAAGCCGCCTGCTGCGCGGATACGCCGGCACGGCGCTCGAGAATATCGCACTCTGGCACGAGCGTGACATTTCGCATTCTTCGGTTGAGCGCGTCATTCTACCGGACGCGACGATCGCGCTGGACTTTATGATTCTGGAAATGACCCGCATTCTGAAAGGGCTTCGCGTTGATCCGAAACGGATGCGCCAGAACCTTGAAATGTCGAAGGGGCTTTTCTGTTCCGAATCGGTTTTGCTGGCGCTGATGAAAACCGGCCTGGTGCGCCCCGATGCCTACAAAATCGTCCAGCGCAACGCGATGGCCGCCTGGGCTAAAAAATCTGATTTTCAGGCGATGCTTTCGGCCGATCCTGAAGTGAAGAAGCGTTTGTCTCCCGTCGTTCTTAAAGCTTGTTTTGATTTGAAAAAGCATCTGCGGCATGTTCCATTCGTCTACCGAAGGCTCGGTTTGAAATGACCTCGACGGCGTCGGTGACCGGCTGGCGCTTTTCGGTCCGTTTGAAAGAGGAATTCCGCGATGGGGAAGCGCAGGGTCTTCTTTCCGATCTGGCCGATCTTGATATTGCCGGCGTCAATAAAATCTCCATTGCCCGTGTTTATTACCTGCAGGGTGATTTGTCTTCCGATGCGTTGTCCCGAATTGAACGATTGATTTCCGATCCGGTCACTGAATTATGCGCCGCCGAGCCGCTGTCCGGCGGCGAGAAACCGCCGGCCGCGATTACCGTCGAGGTTGCTTATCGTCCCGGCGTGCGCGATCCGGTCGAGGATTCACTCAAAAAAGGGGCCGCTGATCTGGGTGTTACCGGAATTCAGGCGGTTCGCACCGCGAAGGAATATATTTTTTCAGGAACAGTTTCCGCGCAGGCGCTGGAACGGCTGACCTATAAATTACTGGTGAATGCCACGGTTCAGCAGGTGGTGACGCCGGCGGTGCGCGAGAAAATTTTCTGGGTTCCTCCGGCCGTTGCCGCGACGGTCGAGACGGTTCCGCTTCTGAAAGCCGACGATGCGCAGCTGCAGCAGATCAGCACGCGCTGCCAGCTTTCGCTGAATCTCGATGAAATGAAAACAATCCAGGCCTATTTTCAAAAAGCAGCGTGCGATCCGCGGCTGATTGAACTGGAAACGATCGCGCAAACTTGGTCCGAGCACTGCAAGCACAAGACGCTGCGCGGCAATATCGTTTATACGGAAGTGGCCGGCGGCAAATCAAGCCAGCGCACCATCAACAACCTTTTGAAAGAGACGATTGTCCGCGCGACCGAAGAACTGAACAAGCCCTGGTGCATCTCGGTATTTGAGGACAATTCCGGCGTGGTGGCGTTCGATGAAAAATATCATGCCTGTTTCAAAGTGGAGACGCACAACCATCCGTCGGCGCTGGAACCGTTCGGCGGCGCCTCGACCGGAGTGGGCGGCGTGATCCGCGATATCCTCGGAACGGGACTGGGCGCCAAACCGATTGCTTCGACTGATATTTTTTGTTTCGCGCGGCCCGATTATCCGAAAGAGCAGGTTCCTCAAGGGGTTCTGCATCCGCGCCGCGTGATCAAGGG
Source organism: Candidatus Omnitrophota bacterium (assembly GCA_023248155.1). Classification (GTDB taxonomy): domain Bacteria; phylum Omnitrophota; class Gorgyraeia; order 1-14-0-20-64-10; family 1-14-0-20-64-10; genus JAHFFE01. The sequence goes on from JAHFFE010000006.1 coordinate 34,770, forward strand.
CGTGGTGGCCGGCGTTAAAGATTACGGCAACAAAATGGGAATCCCGACGGTGAACGGCGCCGTGTTATTCGACGACCGCTTCATCGGCAACCCGCTGGTTTATTGCGGCAACGTCGGACTGCTGCCGGTCGACAAGGTCAAGAAAACGGTTTCGCCCGGAATGGCTGTGGTCGTTGCCGGCGGACGGACCGGTCGGGACGGCGTGCATGGCGCGACTTTTTCCTCAGTGACTTTGCACGCGGAATCGGAAGTGGTTTCTTCGACGGCTGTGCAGATCGGCGACCCGATTACCGAAAAGAATTTGACCGACGCGCTTTTGGAAGCGCGCGATGCCGGGCTGTATTCTTCCGTGACCGATTGCGGCGCGGGCGGTTTGTCGAGCGCCGTCGGTGAAATGGGTGAAATCTGCGGCGCGCGCGTCGACCTGGAAAAAGTGCCTTTGAAATATGCGGGACTCAACCCGACCGAGATCTGGATTTCCGAATCGCAGGAGCGCGTGGTGTTCGCCGTTGAAGCCGGCAAGCTCGCTGCGTTGCTGGCGCTGTTTCAGCGCCGCGGCGTGATGGCCGCCGAGATCGGCCGATTTACCGGAACCGGCAACCTGGAACTGTTTTATCAGGGCGAGAAGGTCGGCGATCTGCGCATGGAATTTATGCACCACGGCGTTCCGCAGTTGGCGCGGCCCGCCGCATGGACCGCTCCGAAACCGGCCGAGCCGAAACTGCAGCCGCGAACCGATTACACCGATATTTTATTAAAATTGTTATCACGCTGGGACAGCTGCAGCAAGGAATGGATCGTGCGCCAGTACGATCATGAAGTGCAGGGCGGCTCGGTGATCAAGCCGATCGGCCTCGGGCCTTCCGACGCGGCGGTGATTCGTCCGCGGTTGAGTTCGAATAAAGGATTGGCTCTGGCCAACGGCATTAATTTCCGTTATGGCGATTTGGATCCATACTGGATGGCGGTACTGGCCGTCGATGAAGTGGCGCGGCAGGTGGCCGCTGTCGGCGGATCATTGGACCGGCTCGCGATTCTCGATAATTTCTGCTGGGGTGATCCGACGCGCAGTGAAGTGCTCGGGTCGCTGGTGCGCGCCTCGCTGGGCTGCTACGACGCGGCCAAGGCCTACGGCACGCCGTTTATTTCCGGCAAGGACAGTTTGTACAACGCCTATCGCGTCGGCGACAAAGCGATTCAGATTCCGGGCACGCTGTTAATTTCCGGCATGGCGCTGGTGGAGGATTGTGTCAAAACTATTTCGATGGATGCCAAGAAAGCCGGCAATCAATTGTATCTGCTCGGTTTGACGCGCAAGGAATTGGGCGGGTCCGCTTATCACGCGGTATTGAACGCCGAGGGCGGACAGGTTCCGACCGTTGATCTGAAACAGGCGCCGGCGGCGCTGCGCGCTTTTTCGAAAGCGGTTACGGCCGGACAGGTGGTTTCCGCGCATGATTGTTCCGAAGGCGGCATGGCGATGGCCGCCGCGGAGATGGCATTTTCCGGGAACCTCGGCATCGTGATTGAGTTATCCAAAGTTCCGGCCGACACCAAAGAAACCGACGCGCTTCTTTTCTCGGAATCGGCCACGCGGCTGTTGGCCGAGGTTGCGCCCGATCAGTGCGCCGCGTTTGAAAAAACGATGAGCGGTTTTCCGGTGGCGGCGATCGGTGAATTTCAAACGACCGAAGATCTTGTTATTCATGATGCACAGGGCCGCGAAGTGGTGCGCGCCTCCGTCGGGCAGCTTCGCGCCGCCTGGCAGGAACCGTTCAAGGACTGGTAAATGGCTGAAGTCCGCGTTGCGATTTTAAAAGCGCCCGGTACCAATTGCGATATGGAAACCGCGCATGCGTTTACGCTGGCCGGCGCCCGTCCCGAAACGGTCTGGATCGAAGATTTAAAAGCGGGATCGAAGAAACTGAATGATTATCAGATCCTGGCGGTTCCGGGCGGATTCAGTTACGGCGATGACCTGGGCGCGGGCCGTTTGATGGCCAGCGAACTTCAACACCGTTTGCAGGACACGCTGGGTCCGTTTCTCGACAAGGAAAAACTGGTGATCGGCATCTGCAACGGATTTCAGACGCTGGTCAAGGCCGGCATTCTCCCGAGCGGAAAACTGGGCGTCGAGCAGGAAGTGACGCTGACCGGCAATGATTCCGCGAAATTCGAGGACCGCTGGATTTATTTGAAGTCGGAGTTCAATGTCTGCATCTGGACGCAGGGAATGGAGGATCTGTTCGAGCTTCCGGTCGCTCATGCCGAGGGAAAATTCGTTCCCAAGGACGCGACGGTGCTGGAACAGCTTCTCGGTTTTGGACAGATTGTATTTCAGTATTGCGATGCCGACGGATTGGAGGCCGGCTATCCGGCCAATCCGAACGGGTCGATGGCGAGCATCGCCGGCATCTGCGATCCGAGCGGAAGGGTGTTCGGGCTGATGCCGCATCCGGAACGGCATCTTTCTGCATTGCAGCATCCTCGGCGCGGGCGCGAGGGAAGATCCGGGGACGGCGCGGGGCTTCAGATTTTTAAAAATGGCGTACGATGGGCGGAGAAACATTCATGAGCGATGAGCTGAAAGAATATTGCGGGTTATTCGGCATTTACGGCCACCCCGACGCCGCCCAGTTATCTTATTTGGGATTGTTTTCGCTGCAGCATCGCGGCGAAGAATCGGCCGGCATCGTGGTGACGGACGGACAGATTTTGTCCAAGCATATCGGCATGGGCCTGGTCGAAGATGTGTTCAAGCCGTCCGATCTGGAGCGCATGAAAGGATACGCGGCGATCGGCCATACCCGTTATTCGACGACCGGGTCCAGCATGCTGCGTAACGCGCAGCCGCTGCAGGTCGATTATTCGCGCGGTTCGATTGCGGTCGCGCATAACGGCAATTTGATTAATGCGCATCTGCTGCGCGACGAACTTGAAGCGCACGGCTCTATTTTTCAGACGACGATCGACTCGGAAGTGATTCTGCATCTGCTGGCCAACCCCCGTTACGCGCGGTTTGAAGAAGCGCTGGTCGATACGATCACGCGCATCAAGGGCGCTTTCTCAATCGTCTTTTTGCGCGAGGATGAACTGATCGGCGTGCGTGATCCCAACGGTTTTCGCCCGCTTTGCCTGGGTCTTCTCGACGGCGCGTATGTGCTGGCATCGGAAACCTGCGCGCTCGATATGCTCAAGGCCGAATTTGTCCGTGAAATCGAGCCGGGCGAGATTGTGATCATCGGCAAAAAGGGCATTCGTTCTTTGCATCCGTTCCCGCCGACGAATCCGTCGCACTGCATTTTTGAACATGTTTATTTCGCGCGGCCCGATTCGGTCATCTTCGGCGATTCGGTTCACCTGGTCCGTCAGAAACTGGGCCGCCAGCTGGCCCGCGAACATCCGGTCGACGCCGATCTGGTCATTCCGGTTCCCGATTCCGGCAACTCGGCCGCGCTCGGTTATTCGCTCGAGTCGGGCATTCCGTTTGAGTTCGGGTTCATGCGCAACCATTATGTCGGCCGCACCTTCATTCAGCCGACGCAGCAGTCGCGCGAATTTCAGGCGCGCGTGAAATTTAATCCGGTTTCTGCGGCGCTCAAGGGCAAGCGCGTCATTGTCGTCGATGATTCGATCGTGCGGGGAACCACCTGCAAGACCCGTTTAAAAAGCATTCGCGATGCCGGGGCCAAAGAAATTCATATGCGGGTTTCCTGCCCGCCGATTATGTATCCCTGTTTTTACGGAATTGATTTTCCGACGAAAAAAGAACTGATTTCCTGCACGCATACACTCGAGGAGATCCGCCAGTTTTTGGAGGTGGATACGCTCGGATTTATTTCGCTGGAGGGCATGCTCAGCGCCGTGAACGGCAAGAAGGCGAATTACTGCACCGCCTGCTACTCCGGAAAATATCCTCTGCCGTTCGGCCCCGAAGCGAACAAATATATTCTTGAGCGGAAATTCTCAGGTGAGGCGCATCCGGTCTCTGCGGAGACTCCCAAAAAACCATGAAGCAGTCGCTTACCTATAAGAAGGCCGGCGTCGATGTGAAGGGCGCCCATTCGTTCGTGCAGGGGCTCGAACCGCTGGCGCGCATGACGCGCCGCGCCGGGTTGCTGCGCGGCATCGGCGGTTTCGGCGGACTGTTTGATTTAAAACCGTCGGCGGCAGGCCGTTCGGTAATGGTTGCTTCGGCCGACGGCGTCGGCACAAAAATTCTGCTGGCGCGCCGCGTCGGCTGGTACGAGCCGCTGGGCACCGACCTGGTCGCGATGAATGTGAATGATATTCTCTGCGTCGGCGCCGAGCCGCTCTTTTTTCTCGACTATATCGCTTCCGGAAAGCTGGATCCGCGCGTCATGATGCAGGTAATGCGCGGCATCGTGCGCGGCTGCGTTGAATCACACTGCGTTCTGCTGGGCGGTGAGACGGCGCAGATGGCGCTGATGTACAAACCGGGTGAATTTGACCTGGGCGGTTTCACGGTCGGCATCGTCGGCCGCAACAAGATTATTTCCGGGCAGTCGATCCGTCCCGGCGATGTAGTGTTGGGCCTGCCTTCGAGCGGTATTCATTCCAATGGCTATACGCTGGTGCAAAAAGCGCTGCCGGTTGCGCGGCAGAAACAGTGGGGCCGCGAACTGCTGGCGCCCACCCGTATTTATGTCCGTCCGGTGCTGGATCTGTTGCGCAAGAAAACGCCGCTGCATGGCATTGCGCATATCACGGGCGGTTCATTCCAGGAAAAACTAAAGCGAATTCTTCCTGAGGGAACGACCGCGCATCTGCGCAGAAACGCCTGGCCGGTGCTTCCGGTTTTCAAGAAAATTCAGGCCGAGGGTGTTTCGGCCGATGAAATGTACCGCACATTTAATATGGGAATCGGTATGACGCTGGCGTTGCCGCCGAAGGCTGTTGCCGGTGTGCAGCGGCTGCTCAAGAAACAGTCGACGCCCAGCTGGGTGATCGGAGAAATTGTCCGCGGCAAGCGCGGCGTGGAGTGGGTGAAGTGAGAATTCTTGTGATCGGGGCGGGCGGGCGCGAACATGCGCTGGTCTGGAAACTGGCGAAAAGTCCGCTCGTGACAAAAATCTTCGCCGCGCCCGGCAACGCCGGCATGGCGTCGATGGCTGAACCGATTCCGCTGAAAGCCGATCAGATTGTCGATCTGGCTAATTTTGCCGTTGATTCGAAAGTGGATCTGACGGTGGTCGGTCCGGAACTTCCGTTGGTGAAGGGGATCGTGGATCATTTCCGCCAGAAGGGACTGGCGATATTCGGCCCGACGGCGGCTGCCGCGCAGCTGGAAGGGTCAAAAGTTTTTTCGAAAGAACGGATGCTGCGCTACGGCGTTCCGACGGCCGCCGCAAAAATTTTTTCACGGTATGACCTGGCCGTTGATTATTTAAAGACGGTCCCTGTGCCGGTGGTTGTGAAGGCCGACGGCCTGGCCGCCGGCAAAGGCGTGATTGTCGCGGCTTCTCGCGAAGAAGCGCTGCGTGCCGTTGAATCAATCATGCAAAATCGCATTTTTGGTGAGGCCGGCGCTTCGGTAGTCATTGAAGAATGTTTGCAGGGTGAAGAGGTTTCGGTGTTGGCCGTGGTGGACGGCGTTCATTGCGCACTGCTGCCTTCTGCGCAGGACCACAAGCGCGCTTACGATAATGATGAGGGGCCGAATACCGGCGGCATGGGCGCTTATTCACCGGTTCCGGCTGTTTCCGATGCGTTGATGGAACAGATTCGTACCACCGTTTTTGAGCCGATGATCAGCGGTATGAATCGCGACGCGACGCCGTTTACCGGTATTTTATACGCCGGCATCATGCTGACGGCGCAGGGGCCGAAAGTATTGGAATTCAACACGCGATTCGGCGATCCCGAAGCGCAGGCGCTTCTGCCGCGCCTGAAAACCGATCTGGTTGAAATTATCCTGGCCGCGATCGATGGGAAAATTAATCAGATTTCGATTGAGTGGGACAGCCGTCCGGCCGCCTGCGTGGTGCTGACTTCCAAAGGATATCCGGGCACGTACGAAATGGGCCGTCCGATTCAGGGACTGTCCGATGCGCATGATTGTCCCGACGCGTGGGTGTTTCACGCCGGGACTTCGCGTGAAGGCGGGAAATATTTTACGTCGGGCGGCCGCGTGCTGAATGTGGTCGGCATGGGAGCTACGCTGGAAGCGGCCATTGAAAAAGCATACGAGGCCGCCGACAAAATCCAGTATGAAGGCAAACAGTTCCGCCGCGATATCGGTGCCCGCGCGTTGAAACGAAAAACAGGCGTTAAGGTTTAACCGTGGGCATGACGACTCGAACACGAATTCTTTCGGTCGATCCGGTTCATCCCGATCCCGAATTGATTCGCGAAGCGGCCGCCTGCGTGAAGCGCGGCGGGTTGGTGGCATTCCCGACGGAGACGGTCTACGGCATTGCCGCGAACTTAAATGATCCGCAGGCGATTCAGGAACTGTATTTTGTAAAGCAGCGGCCGTTTGAAAAACAGGTGACGATTCATCTGGCTGATTCTGCCGGTGTTGCTTCGTACGGCGTGCGCATTCCGCCGCTGGCCCGGCAATTGATGGACCGGTTCTGGCCGGGGCCGTTAACGATTGTTTTACCGCGTTCCGACGGATCGACGCTTGGTTTTCGCGTGCCGAACCATCCGGTGGCGCTGGCGCTTCTGGCGGCTGCTGCCGTTCCAGTGGTGGCGCCCTCGGCCAATTTAAGCGGCCAGCCGGCGCCCTCGACGGCTCAGGAAGTGCTGCGCGATTTGCAGGATAAAATTGATTTTGTGATCGACGCCGGTCCGACGGCCATCGGCGTCAGTTCCACGGTGGTTGATTTTAGCGGTGAAGTTCCCCGTATTTTGCGGGAAGGAGCCCGGCTGGAAGAAATTCAGAAGGCTTTATTGGAATAGGAGAAGTAGAAGAAGCATGGTGAAGAAGAAGATTTTGTTTGTTTGCACCGGCAACAGCTGCCGTTCCGTTATGGCGGAAGGTCTGCTGCAGGATTTACTGAATAAGCGCGGCCATAACGATGTACAGGTGCTTTCGGCCGGAACGAACACCTTTAACGGCATGCCTCCGTCGGCGGAAACGGTCGCGGTCATGAAAGAAAACAGCATCGATATTGCGCGCCATGTCGGCCAGCAGTTAACGACACTGCTGATTGAACGCGCCGATCTGATTTTTTGCATGGAAGAGTTTCACATGAAACAGATTCTGGACGCAGTGCCGGAAGCCAAGCCGAAAGTTTTTCTGCTCAACGCGTTTGAGAATCCCACGGCGCGCCATCGGGAGATTCCTGATCCGATCGGCCGTTCCGCGAAAGTCTATCAGGTTTGCCGCGATGTAATTCTGGAAGCGGTCACGCGTGTCGCCGACTGGATCGAAAAACATCAAGGAGAATGACCGGGTGAATATTGCGATTGGCGCCGATCATGGCGGCGTTGAACTCAAGGCAGTGCTGGTCAAGAAACTTAAATCACTGAAACACACCGTTTCCGACAAAGGCGCTTTTTCGACGGACTCCTGCGATTATCCGGTGATCGGCGCGGCAGTGGCCCGCGCGCTCTCGTCGGGCAAAGTCAGCCGCGGTGTTTTACTCTGCCGCAGCGGCGCCGGCATGGCGATCGTCGCCAATAAATTTCCGAAAGTACGCGCCGTGGTTTGCCAGTCGGTTGAGACGGCACGGCTCTGCCGCCAGCATAACGACGCGAACCTGCTGGTGCTCAGCGCCGATGTGACTTCACCGGCCGCGGCAACGGCCATTTTAAAGACCTGGCTTGAAACTCCATTTGAAGGCGGCCGTCACGCGCGCCGTGTTCGTCAGATCCGCGACATTGAAAAGGAAATTCTCCATGTATGACCATTTGAAGCAGTCGGACCCGGAAATTTATCAGTCGATGGTGAGCGAAGCCCGGCGTCAGCAGGGACATCTCGAATTGATCGCCAGCGAAAACTTCACTTCAATCGCGGTGATGGAAGCCATGGGTTCCGTGATGACCAACAAATACGCGGAAGGGTATCCGGGCGCGCGCTGGTACGGCGGCTGTCAGTTTGTCGATCAGGCCGAGACGCTGGCGATTGAGCGGGCCAAGGCGCTGTTCGGCGCCGACCATGCCAATGTCCAGCCGCATTCCGGATCGCAGGCCAACATGGCTGTCTATTTTTCAGTGCTGGAACCTGGCGATTCAATCATGACGATGGATTTAAGCCACGGCGGTCATTTGACGCACGGCCATCCCAAGAATTTCTCGGGCCGTCTGTTTAAAGTAATTCCGTACGGCGTCAGTAAAAAAGATGAACGGATTGATTACGACGAGCTTGAAGCGCTCGCCAAGGCGAACAAACCGAAGATGATCGTCGCCGGTTATTCGGCCTATCCGCGCCAGCTCGATTTCGCGCGGTTCCGCAAGATTGCCGATGAAGTCGGCGCGTTGTTGATGGTCGACATGGCCCATTTCGCGGGGCTGGTGGCCGCCGGCGTTCATCCGTCGCCGGTACCGCATGCCGATTTCGTGACGACCACTACGCACAAGACATTGCGCGGTCCGCGCGGCGGCATGATTTTGTGTAAAAAAGATTTCGCCAAGAAACTCGACTCGCAGATTTTCCCCGGCATGCAGGGCGGTCCGCTGATGCACATCATCGCGGCCAAGGCGGTGGCGTTTAAAGAGGCGATGACGCCGGCATTCAAGGACTATCAGCGCCAGATCGTCACCAACGCGAAAGCGATGGCTGAAACATTACAGGGCAAGGGTTGGCGTATCGTCTCGGGCGGCACCGACAACCATTTAATGTTGGTTGATATGGCGGCCCGCGGTTTAACCGGCAAGCAGGCCTCCTCGATCCTGGATCTTGCGCGCATCACCGTCAATAAAAACAGCATTCCGTTTGATACGACTTCACCCTCTGTTTCCGGCGGTATCCGTTTGGGCACGCCGGCTGTTACGACGCGCGGCATGAAAGAGCCGGAGATGCGCACCATCGCGCAGTTGATCGACCGCGTTCTTACAGCGCCCGATGATGCCGCTGCGGCTGCGAAAGTGGCCGAAGAAGTCGAACAGCTGACGAAGGAATTTCCACTTTACCCGGACTTAAAGATTTGAAGTGTCCTTACTGCGGTAACGGTGAAGACAAAGTCATCGACTCGCGCGAAGCGTCCGATGGCGGTGCGATTCGCCGCCGCCGGGAATGCCTTAAGTGCGAACGCCGTACTACGACCTACGAACGGGTAGAGCAGATCCCGATCCTCGTCGTCAAACGCGACGGCCGCCGTGAATCGTTCGACCGTAAAAAACTGCTCAACGGTATCATGAAAGCCTGTGAGAAACGGCCCGTATCGCTGGAGCAAATCGAAGAACTGATCGATCAGGTCGAGCGGGAAATCGCGCAGGAATTCGACCGTGAAGTTGCTTCTGTTGAGATCGGCGAGCGCGTGATGCGCCACTTGCATGAACTCGATGAAGTGGCTTATGTCCGGTTCGCGTCGGTCTACCGTTCATTCAAAGACATCAGCCAGTTCATGGGTGAACTGCGCGACCTGCTGAAGAAGAAGCAGCCCTGATTTACTGGGTCTATGTTCTGGAAAGTGCAAAAGGCGGTTTCCGGTACATCGGCTCAACGCATGATGTTGAGCACCGTCTCGACCGGCACAACTCCGGACACTATCCGCCCACCAAAGAACACCGCCCCTGGAAAGTAATTTATAAGGAAGAACATCCCACCCGCAGTTCTGCCAACCGCAGGGAAGAGTTCTTAAAAACCGGCCGCGGGAAAGACGCCTTGAAGCGTCTGAAAATCTGAATTGTATTACAAAGAACTACAATGTATGTTATGCTTAAAGCATAGGAGATATTGCCAACATGGTTAAGCCCGTATCTGTTCGATTGTCCACTCAGTTAATGCACAGGCTGGAGCGTGTATCAATAACGGTAGACCGCCCTCGGTCGTATTTAATCCGCAAAGCGGTGGAAAGCTATTTGCAGGAGTATGCTGAATATCAGACTGCCATGAATCGTCTGAAGGATAAGGATGACAAAATCGTTTCCAGTATGCAGATGAGGAAACGGCTTGGCATCTAATGTTTTTTATAAGGCCTCGGTCGAGAAAGATTTAAAGAAACTTGACAAGCCAACTGCGGCTAAGCTTCTCCAGAAACTGGAAGCGGTTCTTTCTGAAAAACCAAACACGGGGGAGCCGCTCAGCGGAGAGTTTAAGGGATTGTTCAAATACCGTATTGGGGATTATCGAATCTTGTACGCTAAGATACCCGAAGGTATTCTGATTGTGAGAATTGGCCATCGCCGCGAGATTTACCGCTAAATGCCGAAAAATAAGATGAAGTTGAAGAAGCAAATGCCGTTGGACGATATCGAGTTGACGCCCCAGTTTCTCCAGGCGCTGGAGCTGATGGAAAAAACAGACAAATGTTTGTTTATCACCGGAAAAGCGGGAACGGGCAAGTCGACACTGCTGAGATACTTCCGGTCAAAAACAAAGAAGAATGTTGTTGTCGTCGCGCCCACCGGAATAGCGGCCATCAATGTGGAAGGGCAGACGCTGCATTCATTCTTCAAGTTTCCGCCGAGATTTGTCCAGAAAGAAGATATCCGCCGCATCTCAAAGAACAAGAAATTGATCGAATGCCTGGACACGCTGATTATCGATGAGGTGTCGATGGTGCGGGCTGACCTGATGGATGGCGTTGATCACGCGTTGCGGGTTAATCGCGGGCAGCCCGATTTTCCGTTTGGTGGGGTGCAGGTGATCTTGTTCGGAGATCTTTTTCAGCTGCCGCCGATTGTGGATCGCGACATGGCGGAGATTTTCGAGCGGCGCTACGAAAGCCCGTACTTCTTTTCCTCCCGGGTTATTCAGGAAATTCAATTGGACTGTTTAGAGTTGACGAAGATTTACCGGCAAAGCGAAGCGGAGTTTATTGGCCTGCTTAATAAAATTCGCGATAAGGAATACGACGAGTGCGATCTGAATAAGCTGAACGAAAGAGTTGTATCGGCAGACGACAGCGGCGGGGAAGATGAAATTGTTCTTACGACAACCAATCAGCGCGCCGGTGAAATCAATCAAGACCGATTGAACGCGCTGCCTGCTTCAGATGTTCAGTACGGCGCCAATGTAACCGGCAAGTTCGATGAATCCGCCTATCCGAACGACTCCTTGTTAATCTTGAAGAAGGGCGCCCAGGTGATGATGATCAAGAATGATCCCAATAAGCGATGGGTTAACGGGAGCATCGGCCATATTCAGGATTTGTCGGAGCGGTCAATCACGGTGTCGATCGATGGCAAGAGCCATGATGTCCCAAAGTCGACATGGGAAAAGATCGCGTATCTATACGATGAAGAAACCGGGCGAATTGAATCAAAGGCGGTCGGCACTTTTGAGCAATATCCTCTGAAGTTAGCGTGGGCCATTACCATCCATAAGAGCCAGGGAAAGACTTTTGACAAGGTGATTGTTGAGCTGGGCAGTGGAGCCTTCGCGCATGGGCAGCTTTATGTGGCATTAAGCCGCTGTTCCTCTTTTGCCGGGTTGAAGTTGAAACGGCCGATTACGGCAAGAGATGTTGTATTTGATGATCGGATTCTGGAATTTCGGACGCATTGGACATCCATGGCGGGTGATGCGCGACCTGCTTAAAAAGAAACAACACTGATATTTTTACTCCGAAGCGAATCCTGATCGTTGGCCATTCCAACATTGGCGATGTTT
>JAHFFE010000006.1:46522-89155 GCA_023248155.1 Candidatus Omnitrophota bacterium
CGTTTTCCAAACGCGCGCATTACCTATATGACAGCCAGCCGTTCGGCCGATCTGGCCCGGTATTTTTCCGGTATCGACGAGGTAATTACATTCGATCGCAAGGGAAAAGATCGCGGAGTGATGGGGCGGATTCGTCTGATGGCGCGCTTGTTGAAACGACGATTTGATTTCGCGGTTGTGTTGAAAGATTCGGTGACGCACAAATTTTTGGGAATTTGGCATTTCTGGAGTTTGCGCGACTACTTGAACTGCCGTCCGTCCGATCGTCGCGTCCACGTGGTCGACAGCTATCTTGATTTTCTAAGGCATCATGCCGTTTCGGTCGAGAAAGCGGAGTTTCTGTTTGAGGCCACAACGGAGGAACAACAGTTTGCCGATCAGTTTTTGAAAACGCATGGTGTCCAGCCGAGTGACCGGTTGGTCGGGATATTGCCGATTTCGGCCTGGTCTTTAAAGAACTGGCCTGTTGAAAAATTTAATCAGCTGGCGGCCCGTTTGCGGGAGGAGAGCGGTGTCAAAACAATCGTTTTCGGTAAAAGCGGGGAAGACCAACTGGGAGAATGGGTAACTGCGCGGCTTTCTCCCGATCTGATCAGCGCCGTCGATAAAACCAATTTAAGGCAGGCGATGGCGTTGATTCGTCGATGCTCTCTTTTTATTGGGCCGGACTCCAGTTTGATTCATTTGGCCAGTTGCATGGGTGTTGTTTCGCTCGGACTTTATGGTCCTACGCCGACCGATTACAATTACCCCTATTTTCACCGCGATCAGATTCTGGTGACCGATCATCCGCCCGATTGTTTACCGTGCTATCCGTCGATGCGTTATGTTCCTTGCAAGAATAAATTTCTCTATGGCGCCTGCATGGAAGATATTGCTTTCGAAACGGTTTTACGGAAAGTAAACGAACTGCTGTTAACAAAAGCCTAATGGTTCGTCATGCTCTCGAGAATTTTTTGCACCAGTTCCATCGGAAGGCCCACCACGTTCGAGTAGGACCCCGTTACTTTTTTAATCACCGGATCTTTCGTCTCTTGAGCGGCGTAGCAGCCCGATTTATCGAGGTTCTTTTTTGCGAAGCGGGCGATTTCAGCAGCGGTGAGTTTGCGCATCGTCACGTGCGTACTCATATGCGCCACCTTCTTTTTGCCGGTTTTCGCGTTGACCAGCGCGATTCCGGTAACGACGCGGTGCGTGGTTCCTTGCAGGCGTCCCAGCATCGCGCGGCCCGCGGCTAAATTAGCCGGTTTCCCGAGAATATCTCCGTTGTGCACCACGATGGTATCGGCGCCCAGCACCCAGCCGGTTTTTACTTTTTTCGCGACGGCCAATGCTTTAGCCAATGCCAGTTTTCGGGTATAGGCCGGGGGAGTCAGCTTCCCGGGAGGCGGTTCATGGATGCGGCTGGGAACAACGCGAAACGGAATTTTATATTCTTTGAGCAGTTGTTTTCGCCGGGGACTGGCCGATGCCAGGATCAGCATCAAGAGTTGAGAGAAATCGGAACTTTGGGCTGGGGCGCGGCCGGTTTTTTAGGCTGCATCGGATCGCCCTGGATATTCTTTTTCGGATTGGCCCGCTTCATCAGATCTTGATACCAGGCGATGTAATTCTTGAATTTTTTCTGCTGTTCAACTTGCGCTGCCATTTCTTTTCGGGCTTTGTCGTCGAGTTTCTTCGGATCAGCCGGCTGAATTGTTTTCACGCGCGCGATGATGAACTGATCCTTGCCGGTCGGGAACGGGCCGCACAGCTCGCCTTCTTTCTTGTCGAACGCCAAATAAAAGGCAGTGGCCGGAGGGCCGAGGTCGGTTGATTTGTCAGTCAGTTTGAAAAAACCGGTGGTTTGCGGGAAAGGTTTTGGATCGGTCTTGGCATCTGCCAATGCTTTTTCGGCTGCCTTGGCATCGGAAAATTTCGCGTATTCCAGTTTGATCGATTTATTTTCCCGTTCAAACGCCTCGGTAATCTCTGCGTCGGTCGGGGCGGCGCTGCTGATCGCTTTGTTGATTAATTTGCGAATTATTAATTCTTCGCGCATATCTTCTTCGAACCGGCGCGGGGTGGTGCCCAATCCATATTGAACCATGGCCTGGTAGCTGCTGTTATCAAACCGGCCTGATTTGTCCTGGAACAACGGTTCCGCCAGCATCTGGGCGCGCACTTCTTCATCAGAAGCGTTGAGGTGCAGACGTCGCGCTTCGGCCAGAAGAATCAGCCGTTCCCAGGACTGCTGCTGCAGAATTTCGGGGGAGACTTTTTCCTGATACTTGTCTCCGTAGCGGAGGATTGCCTGACGGCGGGCCGATTCTGTTGATGTGATGAGGTTTGCCAGCGAGACTGGCGCTCCGAAAATCGTTCCGGCATCGTTGTCGTTCATGGAATGTATGCTGGAAACAGCGGAGGTTCCCATCCAGGCCACGGTGCCAACGACTGCGATAATCGCCAGCCAAAAAATGTTTTTGCGGATCCAGTTCATTCGGTTATTGTACAGAATTCACCGTAATATTCAATAACAATTTAAAAATCCATGAATTAGAAGTAGCGAAAACTTTAATATATCAAAAATGTTAGAACACGCTGTTTTCAGTTGACGGATGAGACAACCTCCTATATAATAATCGTTTTCATGCAGTTACCAGGAGGGATGACGAACCATGAGGCTTAAACTCGGCTTACCCAAGGGGAGCCTTCAGGAATCAACAGTTCAGCTGTTTCAGCATGCCGGTTTCCAGCTGGGCGTGAAAGAGCGTTCCTATTTTCCCACCATTGATGACGAAGAAATTGAGATTACACTGCTGCGCGCGCAGGAGATGTCGCGTTATGTTGAGGCCGGCGCTTTAGACGGCGGGATTACCGGCAATGACTGGATTCTGGAAAACGGTTCCGATGTGGTGAAGGTGGCCGAACTTCCGTATTCCAAGAAGAGCATGGACCCGGTCCGCTGGGTGTTGGCGGTTCCGGTTGATTCCAAAATCAGCCGCCCGAAAGATCTGGAAGGCAAGCGGCTGGCGACCGAACTGGTCGGCATGACGCGCGCTTATCTGAAAAGCCATAAAGTAAACGCCACGGTTGAATTTTCGTGGGGCGCCACCGAAGCCAAGGTCAGTACCGGGTTGGTGGATGCCATCGTTGAATTAACCGAAACCGGTTCTTCACTGCGCGCCAACAAGCTGCGTATCGTGGATACGATCTGCACCTCGTCCACGCAGTTGATCGCCAACAAGCTTGCCTGGAAAGATGCCTGGAAGCGCCGCAAGCTGGAATCGATGGCGACGCTGTTGAAGGGGGCGATTGCCGCGCGCGGGAAAGTGGTTATTAAAATGAATGTCGCCAAGAAGAATTTGAAAGATGTGCTGAAGGTGCTTCCGGCGATTCGCAAGCCGACGGTTTCTCCGCTGAGCACCACGCCATGGTTTGCCATTGAAACGGTCCTGGATGAAAAATCAGTCCGCACGCTGATTCCGGAATTGAAAAAAGCCGGCGCCGAAGGGATTATTGAATTTCCGTTAAGTAAAATTATCTATTAAGAAGGAGGACCGATGGGCAGTCTCGTCAAGAAGCGCCGCAAAAAGATCAATAACCACAAGAGAAAAAAGCGGCTTCGGTTAAATCGCCACAAGAAGAGTTAGGCCGGTTTTCGTCAAAAGGAGACAGCGGTGAGTCAACATCGATTGCGTTGGCTGGGCTGTCTCCTTTTATTTTTCTGTCTGGCCGGTTGCACGAATAAGCCTCAGGTTCCGCAAGAAAAACCGGCGCCATCCCAAAAACTGATTTTTGACGCGCCTCCCTCGCGGGAACTTAATAAAGATCAACGGTCGCTGGCTACGTATATGGCGGGGTTGATGCGCGAGTCCGGCGGAGAATTCGCGCAGGCCCAGACTGAGTATGAGAATGCCAGCCGCGTCAGTCCGAATAACGCGCAGATCCTTTTGCGGCTGGGCATCGTGCAGCTGCAGCGCAACCAAACCGCCGCCGCCATCGTTTCTCTTGAAAAAGTATGCGCGCTGAATCCCGAAGATATCCGGCCCCGGTTTTTGCTCGGTGTTGTTTACGGCAACCAGCAGCAGTATGAAAAATCAATTGAGCAGTATGTTCAGATTCTCGAGAGAGAACCGGCCAACCTGGGCGCTCTGACGCAGCTGGCCGATTTGTATATTTTGCAGGATAAGACGCTGGAAGGCATCGACATTTATGAACGGCTTTTGCGGGAACGGCCGCGCGCGCCGGTCGCGCATTTTAATCTGGCCGTGCTCTACGCCAAGCGCCAATATTGGAAATCGGCGATTACGCATATGCGCCGGGCGCTGGAAGAAGACCCTGATTATCTTGAAGCGCGGCTCGGCTTGGCGGTCTGTCTGGAATTGTCGGGCGATCTTTCCGGCGCCGAAGAACAGTTCCGCGCGGCGCTTAAGCAGGAGCCGGCCAATACCCGTTTAATGCGGGTGCTCGCGCGGATTTCTTACCGGATGGGTGATCCGGAAGAATCGCATAAGTGGGTTACCCGTTATTTAAGTTTTAATCCGAACGATTCAGAGGCGCACCTGGAGCTGGCTTATCTGTTGATCGAGATGGGGCGATGGGAAGAAGCCGTCGCGCAGGCGCAGCGGACGCTTCGTCAACCCAGCGAAGATTCTGAGATTGCGGTTCAGGCCTGGGTCGCCGCGGGTACCGCGTACCAGAACGGCGGTCAGTATCCGCACGCGCTCGACGCGTTTAAAAAAGCGCTGGCTGCCGCGAATTCGTCGAATGCGCTTGAAGTGCGTGAACGGATTGTGGTGCTGTATCAGAAAATGGGGCGCCACGACCGGGCCGAACGGGTTTTAAAACCGATGCTGGCGGCCGATCCGGAAAATCCGGAACTGCTGAACAGCCTGGGGTATGTGTACGCCGAGTGGGGACGCAATCTTCCCGAGGCCGAGCGGCTGGTGCAGGCGGCATTAAAGAAAGATCCGGAAAATGCCGCTTATCTGGATTCGCTGGGCTGGGTCTATTTCAAAATGGGTAAAAGTCAAGCGGCGAAATCGCTGCTGGAAAAAGCGGCTGCGAAAAATAAAGATTCCGCAGTATTGGAACACTTGGGTCGTGTATACTTAATGCTAAGGGAAACAGCGCGCGCCCGCGAGGTTTGGGAACAGGCGCTCGCTCTGGAACGGAGCGATACGGCTCTCATTCATCAGTTGAATCGTGATTTGGCGGAACTGGCCCACCAACAAAAAGGACGATAACGATTATGTCTTTCTTTCGGAAAATCAAAATTTGGGTAGTCGACCATTGGATTGTGGTTTCTGTCGTTGGGGGTGTCCTTCTTTGTATAGGTTTGACATGGTGGGGAATGTCACAGTTGGAGTCGTTCTACCGCACGATGACTCTGGCGACTATGCCGATGACCATGTTGATGTGGTTGGTTTCCTCGGTTATCTCCGCGTTTGTCTACGTTTCGATCATGTTCGGTTATTTTTCAAGAATGGATAAGAAACAGGTTAAATCGTCCAGTGTGAATGTCCGGTTTGACGATGTGCTTGGCATTGATGAATCCAAAGACGAAGCGCGCGAAGTGGTGGCGCTGTTGAAAGACCGCACGCGGCTGAAAAATGTCGGCGGAAAAATTCTGCGCGGTATTTTAATGCAGGGGCCCCCCGGCTGCGGAAAAACATTTCTGGCCAAAGCGATTGCCACCGAAGCCGGTATTCCATTTCTGTCGTTAGCGGCCAGTGATTTTGTTCAGGTTTTTGTCGGCGTGGGCGCCAGCCGGATCCGGAAAGTTTTTAAAGACGCGCAGCGGCAAGCCTACGCGAGCGGGGCGTGCATCATTTTCATTGATGAGCTCGACGCCATTGGGCGGGCCCGAACCTATAGTTCGATGGGCGGTCAAGAAACCGACCAGACACTCAACGCGCTGCTGGTTGAGATGGACGGTTTGCAGGGGCGCCAGGAGAGCATTGTGGTGATCGGCGCCACCAACGCTCCGGAAGGTGTTCTGGACGCGGCGCTGCTTCGGCCCGGACGGTTTGACCGCAAAATTTATGTCGACCGCCCGAACCTGAAAGGGCGCGAACAGGTTTTTGGCTACTACCTGAAAAAAGTCCAGTATGATCCGTCGCTCGATATTCCGCGGCTTGCGCGCCGCGCCGTTGGGAAAACGCCGGCTGAAATTGAGAATATCGTGAAAGAAGCGGCGTTGATTGCCACGCGCCAGGGTCGCGATAAGGTAATCTTCAGCGACCTTTCCGAAGCGTTCGAGCGCGTTGACCTGGGCATCAAGCACCGCCGCAGCATGACCGATACTGAGAAAAAGATGACCGCCTATCATGAGACGGGTCATTTGATGGCTACTTACTTTTTGCACCCGACCGACGATGTGTTCAAGGCCTCGATCATCGGTCGCCGCGGTACTCTCGGCGTGGTCTGGAAAGTTCCACGCGAAGAACTGCATTCGCACACGAAAGTGCATTTATTGGCCAACATCAAGGTCTCGCTGGCCGGCTATGCGGCCGAGCGTATGGTCTTTAACACCAGCACCAGCGGCGTTTCAGCCGATTTTGAGAACGCGATGGCGATTGCGCACAACATGGTCTGGCAGCTGGGCATGGGCAAGAAATATATCGGCGACTGGGAAATGGTGGCCAATTCCGCCAACGGGTCGCTAAATATTTCCGAGTCGGCCCGCACCGAGCTCAACGAAGAGACCAACCAAATCTTGCAGGAATGCTTGAAAGAGGTTGAGGAGCTATTGACGAAAGAGCGGCCGCTGATGGACCGGTTCGTGCTCGAGCTGCTGCGCAAAGAAGAGCTGGAATATGATGAGATCGAAGCGATTTTCCGCGATGCCGGAAAAGCCCGAGGAATGCTGCCGGGATTTTAAATGATGAATCAAGATGCTCTTCAACAGAAGGGGCTGTCACTCTTTTTGGTGGCAGTCTTTTCGTTCGCGCTGACGTCCTGCGGCGGCAGTTCCTACCCGAAAGATCAGCTGACCCAGCGGCTGGCCGAGGTTTGCAAACGGGAATACGGCCTGACCGTTCGCGCGCAGGTCTCCGGCACGACGCTGGGTGTTTTGGTTGAACTTCCCGGTTTAGTCGACGAACTGCGCAAGAGCGCCTCGGCCGATGAGCGCGCGCTGATGGACCCGCCGCTGTCGGTGGAAGGCCGCTATACCGAAGGGGCATTTGATTTCCGCGTGGAAGTAAAAACGCCGTTTAAACTGAAGCATCCGGGTCTGGAAGATGATCCGGACGACGGCAAGAAAGAACCTTCCGACGTCATGAAGAAACTGCGGCGCGTTTCGCATATTGTTTTACGCGCCTGCCTTTCGACCGACGCCAAAATTGATTTTTACACGATTATCGCGCGCGATCCCGGCTCTGAAAAATACGATCTGATTTTTTCCGGTCATGTGCTGGATACCAAGATGATGCAGTACTACGCGATCTCGATGGGCGAGTTCCGCCGCCGCAGTGAATACTCGGTTCGCCGCCAGCCCGAAGCGCTGGCCGCTGAAATCGTCGAAGCATTCCTGATTGATCTGCGCCGCCGCTCGGTGCCGGAATTGCTGAGCGCCTACACAGCGCGCACCAAACGATTTGAAGCAATGCTGCCGAAGATGATTGATGTGGCCACCATTGTTCAGGGCAACGAGCAGAAATTATTTGATCAGCCGTGGTATTCGCGGCAGATTGATGAAAAGACCGTGCTGGTCGCCGTGCCGCTAAAGCCGCTGGCCGACCCGGGAACTTTGCTGTTTGTCGTGGAAGTGAAAGAGGGGATGGGCAATCCGCGCGAAATGCCGGGCGCTTTACTGGACATACTCCGTTTGGGCAACCGCGAACTGCTGCCGGAAGCGTACCAAAAATATGGTCCTCCTGAAACCTGGAAAGACTCCTTCTATTTGGAGCCGCTCTCGCTGCCGGTTTTTATCGCCAAGCAGGTGGCTCGCCGCGCGCTGGCTTCGGCCGAGCCGATTCCTGATGAGAAAGAGGAGGCCGAACTGAAAAAACTTCCCAAGGATGCTCAGAAAATGAAACGGCTTCTCAAGAAAAACAAACCGGCTCCCGTTGTGAAAAAACCGCTTCCGCCCGGAGCGGCTACGCTGCAGGATCTGGCGCAATGGGTCACTGCCGATCTGGCGTATGTCACGAAGATTTATCAGTTTAATCAATACCGTGAAATGAGCCTGGTTGATGTCGAAAAGGGAACCCGCTGGCAGGTTCCGGCCGCGCAGGTCGAGCTGTTCCGCAAAAAAGATCCTCCGAAAATCAGCCCGGTACCGTGAAGTCGGTCGTTCTCGAGTCTTACGCCAAAGTCAATTTGTTCCTCGATGTGCTCCAGAAATTTCCGGACGGCTATCATGAATTGCTCACCGTTTTTGAGCGCGTCAGTTTGGCCGACCGGGTGACCGTCGAACGTGTTTCCGGGTCAGGGATCGGTCTCGAATGCGATGCGGCCGGAGTTCCGGCCGACGAAACCAACCTGGCCGTGAAAGCGGCGCTGGCGTACCGGGCGGCATGCGGTTGGAGCGACGGTCTGCGCATCATGCTGCAAAAAAATATCCCGGCCGGCGGCGGAATGGGCGGGGGATCGTCCAACGCAGCGGCCGTTTTGCTGGCGCTCGATCAGCTCAGCGGGCAGGCGCTGCCGCGCACTGCGTTGATCGAATGCGCGCGAGAGTTGGGCGCCGACGTCGCCTTCTTTATGGAGCAGACCCCGTTCGGAATCGGCCGCCATCGCGGCGACGTAATCGAGCCGCTGGCATTTCCGGATACCCGGCTCTGGCACCTGCTGGTGACGCCCGAGTTCCCGGTGCCGACCAAGACCGTTTATCAGTCGCTTCGCTTGACACCCAAACACCCCGATGTTAAAATTATTTTAGGTGCCCTGGAGCAGCGGCAAATTCCCAGGGTACAGACATTACTCTACAACGCATTAGAGCCTACCGTGGAAACTCTCTTTCCTGCGATTGCGCGGGTTAAAGATCGAATGATGAAAGATGGGGGAGTGTCCTCTCCGGTTGTTTCCGGAAGCGGATCGACGGTTTTTTCCGTCTGCGCTTCGGAAGCCGAAGCGAGACAAGCCGCGGAGCGTCTTCAAAAGCTGCAGCCGGATTGGCGGATTTTTGCCGCCCGGACAGTCTAGGAGGCAGGCAGGGTCTTCAATAAATCGTTTGCCCTGTCGTCCAACGGTAGGACGCCAGATTTTGGGTCTGGTTATCTAGGTTCGAATCCTAGCGGGGCAACCACTTTAGTGGTGTCATTTAAGATGCTGAGCAAAGACGATCTCAGCATGACAGCTTGGGCAGGATTCGAGGGGAGCTGCGACTTGGTTCAGGGAGGTCTGACCGAATAGAGAAGACCGACTTCTTTGGGAGCAGCGGGTGGCCGACCTGGAATTCCGCTGATGCGGAATGGAAGGCGCCGAATCCTAGCGGGGCAACCATTTTTGTTGTAGGAGAATGCAGATGAATTGTCCTAAATGTACGATCGGGAAATTAGAGGAAAAAATAGTCCGCGGGTTGAAAGTAAAGGACGAGATCAACAGCCTGACCGTGGACCAATGTTTTGCCTGCGGGGGTGTTTGGTTCGATGCTGACGAACTGGATCAAGCGATCAAGCAATGGGTGATTGATGATTTGGAGCAATCATTCTCCATCATTTCCAGCGATCAGAAAGAAAGAAAAGAATTTGATGACCGGTCAATAAAATGCCCTCGTTGTGCCGGCAAAACCTTATTCAAGAAAAAGATGCACAAGACTGTTGTAGATGTCTGCGGCACATGCAAAGGGATTTGGCTGGATGGAGATGAGTTGTCTAAATTCGATTCCGGCGATGAGGCGATGCAAGAAGCTCTCGAAGAGGGCGTCAATGATCCGAAATTTGTAGTCCGCTTTGCTGCCAAACTCTTGCTCTTGTTTCGGAAAAGACCCAATTGACAAACAAAGCAATAAATTAAATCAATGGTAAATACGACCAACACACTCAAAGAAAAATGCTCATTTTGCGGGCGCGGCCGCGAACGGATCCAGAAACTGTTCAGCGGTCCGGGCGGCGTCTATATTTGCGACCTCTGCGTGAAATTATGCGGACAGATCCTCACCAAAGAAGAGGAAGTCGCCCAAACTTCCAAAAAAGCGCCGACGCTGCAGGAGCTTCCGAAGCCGGTTGAGATCAAGCAGCAGCTCGATCAATATGTGATCGGACAGAACCGCGCCAAGCGGCAGCTGGCCGTCGCGGTATACAACCATTACAAGCGGATTTGGGCGCCTCCTTCCGAGCATGACACCGATGTCGAGCTGGAAAAATCAAACATTTTACTGGTCGGTCCGACCGGCTGCGGCAAGACACTGATGGCTCGCACGCTGGCGAAAATTCTGGATGTGCCGTTCGCGCTGTGCGACGCCACGCCGCTGACCGAGGCCGGATATGTCGGCGAAGATGTCGAGAACGTGCTGCTGCGGCTGCTGCAGAACTGCAACTTTGATGTGAAGCGCGCGCAGATGGGCATCATTTACATTGATGAAATCGATAAGATCGGCAAGACGCAGGAAAATGTTTCAATTACGCGCGATGTGTCCGGCGAGGGTGTTCAGCAGGCGCTCTTGAAAATCGTCGAGGGGACCATCGCCAATGTGCCGCCCCAGGGCGGGCGCAAGCATCCGCAGTCGGAATATCTGCAGGTCGACACCTCCGGCATTTTGTTTATTTGCGGCGGAACGTTCGTGGGCCTCGACAAAATCATCAGCCGCCGGCTGGGCAAAAAGGTGATCGGTTTTGAGTCGTCGGATAAAGCGTCTGACGTCGCGCAGCCGATTCAGGATCCGTCGTTCAATGAAATAATCCAGCGGGTTCAGCCGGAGGATATGATCCGGTACGGCATGATTCCGGAGTTCATCGGCCGTTTTCCGGTCATGACGCCCTGCAGTTTGCTCAGCGAAGATGAACTGGTGGAAGTAATGATGAAACCGAAAAACGCCGTGGTCCGCCAATATATGAAATTTTTTGAAATGGAAGGCGTTACGCTGACCGTTCAGCCGGAAGCGCTGCGCATGATTGCGCGGCAGTCGATGGCCAAAGAAACCGGCGCGCGCGCGATCCGCGGCATTCTCGAAGAGTTGATGATGGAAGTGATGTTCGACCTGCCGGGGCAAAAAGATGTGGTGGAGTGTGTGATTACGCCGGACTGCGTCGCCGGAAAAGCGCCTCCGTTGTTGATTTCCCGCGGAGACGGCAAGGAGCGCGTCGCTTAATGGCGGTTTCAAAGCGCCCGATCGCGGCGGTCATTCTGGCCGCCGGAGACGGCACCCGGATGTTGTCGCGCATTCCGAAAGTAATTCACGCGCTGTACGGCAAGCCGCTGATCGGCCATGTGCTCGATGCGATTCGCGCCGTCGGCATTGTCAAGATTGTCGCCGTTTTGGGTTACCGTTCTGATCTGGTGCGCAGTCATCTGGGAACCGGCGTTCAGGTGGTCATTCAGCGGTCGCTGAAAGGGACCGGTCACGCGGTGGCCCAGGCACTTCCGAAACTCAAAGGGTTTAAGGGCGATGTCGTGATACTCTATGGCGACACGCCGCTGCTGACGCCGCAAACGGTCCGCGGATTGATTGAGGCGCATCAAAAATCGGGCGCGGCCTGCACGCTGCTGACGGCCCAGTTGAAAGATCCGGCCGGGTACGGCCGCATCGTGCGCGACCGGACCGGGCGCGTGGTGCGCATCGTCGAAGATGCCGATGCCACGCAGGCCGAGCGGATGATTGAAGAGATTAATGTCGGCGCCTACTGTTTTCAGGCGAAGGCGCTGACGACGGCGCTGAAGTCGGTTCGTCCGGCACCGAACGGCGAATATTATCTGACCGATACGATTGCCGCTCTGGTCCGGACCGGCCAAAAATTATCGACGGCTCCGACGCGCAGCGTGGGCGAATTCATGGGCATCAACACGCGGGCCGATCTGGCGCGCGTCCAGACGATCATGCGTTCGCGCATTCTGGAGCGGTTCATGCTGGGCGGTGTGACGATCATTGATCCGTACACGACCTACATTGATGGGTCGGCCGTGATCGGGCAGGACACGGTGATTTATCCGCACACGGTGATCGAGCAGGGCGCCCGAATCGGCAAGCGCTGCCAGGTGGGGCCGTTTTGCAGGATCGGGCCGGGTACCGTGCTGGAAAATGATGTGACGGTAGCCAATTTCGTCGATCTTTCGCGCAGCCGCGTGGGCGCGCAGTCAAAAATTTTGCATCACAGTTATATCAACCGCGCGCGAATTGGAAAGCGCGTGACAGTGGGTGCCGGTACTGTGACGGCGCTGGGCGAAGGGCATGGGTCCGGCGGGAGTATGATCCGGGTCGGTGACCGAGTGGAGATTGAAGGGGGAGCATTGTTTCTCGGACCGGTATCGGTCCGGGCTGGCGTGGTGGTTCCTGCGGGTTCGGCGCTTGGGAGGAAATCATGAACGAATATCTGAATAACAAGCCGTTGATTTTTTCGGGGAACGCGAACCGGGCGTTCGCGGCTGAAGTGGCCGCGGACCTGGGGCTGACCGTGGCCGATGCGCTGGTGGGAAGCTTCAGCGAGGGAGAGGTTCGCGTCAAGA
This sequence comes from Candidatus Omnitrophota bacterium, assembly GCA_023248155.1. Taxonomy (GTDB): domain Bacteria; phylum Omnitrophota; class Gorgyraeia; order 1-14-0-20-64-10; family 1-14-0-20-64-10; genus JAHFFE01. Next base: position 59,114 of record JAHFFE010000006.1, read on the forward strand.
TCAATGAAAATGTGCGCGGCCGCGATGTTTTTATCATTCAGCCGACCTGTCCGCCGGTCAACGATCATTTGATGGAACTGTTGATCATGATCGACGCGATCCGCCGCGCCTCGTCGCGCCGGATCACGGCCGTGATTCCGTATTTCGGTTACGCGCGCCAGGACCGCAAGGACCAGCCGCGCGTTCCGATTACGGCGAAGCTGGTGGCCAATCTGATTACGGTGGCCGGCGCCGATCGCGTGCTGACGATGGACCTGCACGCCGGACAGATTCAGGGTTTTTTTGATATTCCGCTCGATCATCTGTTCGCCGTGAATGTATTTGTCGATTATTTTACGAAACAGCGTCCGCTCGAGGACCTGGTGGTTGTTTCTCCGGATGTGGGCGGCATCAAGATGGCGCGCGCCTACGCGAAGCGGCTCAAGGCCAGCCTCGCGATGGTTGACAAGCGCCGCATCAGCCATATGGATACCGAAGTGATGGATATCATGGGCGAGGTGAAGGGCAAAACGGCGCTGATCGTCGATGACCTGGTCTCGACGGCCGGATCGCTGGTTCAGGCCGCGCGCGCGTTGAAGGACGCCGGCGCGAAAGAAGTCTATGCCGCGATTTCGCACCCCGTGTTGTCCGGGCCGGCCATTGAACGGTTGGCCACGTCCGAATTGAAAGAATTGGTGGTAACGAACAGCATTCCGCTGACGGCTGAGCGGCACCTTCCGAAAATCAAGGTGCTCTCGGTCGCGCCATTATTTGCCGAAGCGATTCACTGCATTCATGATGAAGCTTCGATCAGCGGGTTGTTTCAGGATCATTGGGAAGAGGACGGTAAAAAAGAGGCTTCCGACAAGAAACCGGAAGCGAAGACAAAGGTTAAGGTCAAGCGATGAAACAGAAAACAGAAAAAGTGGTATTGGAAGCTTCGGTTCGTGCGCTTTCGACGAAGGGTGCTTTGGCGGTTGTTCGCGAAAAGGGATTGGTTCCCGCCGTGGTTTACAAAGAGGGCGAGTCGGCCGTTTCCATTCAGGTGGTCGCCAAGGAACTCAGCCATGTGCTGCATTCCAAGGCCGGAGAGAATGCGCTGATTACGCTGAAGTTTGATTCCGAGTCGAAACCGGCGCTCAAGGGACACGCGAGCCTGTCCAGCGGCGAGAATGTGGTGCTGATCAAGGAACTGCAGCATCATCCGGTCACGCATCAGTTGCTGCACGTCGATTTTCACCAGGTTTCTCTGACCAAACGGATCACGGTTTCCGTGCCGCTGTCGGTCAAGGGTGAGTCGATCGGCGTCAAGCAGTTCGGCGGCGTGCTGGAACATTTGCGCTGGGAGGTGGAAGTTTCCTGTCTTCCGACGGAAATTCCGGCGGAAATCACTGTCGACATCACCGATCTCGGTCTTGGAAAAACGCTGCATGTCTCCGATTTGAAACTGCCGGAAAACGTGACGGTCACGACTGACTCGCATCAGCCGATTGTGGCTTGTATCGAGCCGAAGGCCGAAGTGGCTCCGGCTGAAACGGAAGCGCCTGCGGCGACCGAGCCGGAAGTGCTCAAGCAGAAGAAGCCTGAGGAAGAAGCGGCTGCTGAAGGCGACGCCAAGAAGGGCGGCGAGGCCAAGCCGAAAGCGGAGGCCAAGAAATAAGGGTGAAATGGATTGTTGGGTTGGGGAACCCCGGCAACGAATACGCGGGAACCCGGCACAACATCGGTTTCATGGTGCTGGAACGGCTGGCCAAACAATGGTCGGCCGGTCGGCCCGAGAAAAACAGCGTCGCGGAAATTCGCGAGGCCCGCGTCAATGGAGAACCGGTATTGCTGGTCCGGCCGGTCACCTTCATGAACGCCTCGGGAAAAGCGGTGAAGTTTTTGATGGAACAGCGGCAGTTGGCGCACGAATCGATGCTGGTGGTCTGCGACGATCTGGCGCTTCCGCTGGGGATGATCCGGATTCGCTCGGAAGGTTCGTCGGGCGGACAGATGGGTTTGGTTTCGATTGCCGAAACAATCGCAACGGAACAGTTCGCGCGGCTTCGCGTGGGCATCGGATCCGGCCCGGATTCGGTGCGCGGGGATTTGACTCCGAAAGTGCTGGGGGCTTTTTCCCGCGGCGAGCAGCCGGCGTTGGAAGAGGGTTTAACGCAAGCCGAGGAAGCCTGCGCAATTTGGATCGCGCAGGGAACTTCCGCGGCGATGAATCGGTTTAACAGAAAGGTAACGGAGAGTTAATTATGGCAGGTTTATTAAGGGAGTACGACGCGCTTTTAATTGTCGACCCGGCGCTCAATGAAGAGAGCCTGGCTCAGTTGAAAACGCAAGTGGGGGACTTGGTCGCCAAGAACGGCGGCAAGGTCCAGGAGAGCACCGTTCTCGGAAAGCGCCGGCTGACGTTTAAGATCGGTAAATATTCCGAGGGCAATTACATCCAGGTTCGCATTCAGATGCCGGCTGAAACGGTCGAGCCGTTCAAGCGGACCGTCAATCTGATCGAGCCGGTCGTTCGGGTTATGGTTCTGACCAGCACCGGTCTTCCGCAGGCGCTGCCGCAGCCGGCCGCCGCGGGCGATGACGAGGATTAATTGATGGCCAATCTGAACAAGGTGTTTATGATTGGAAATCTGACGCGGGATCCGGAATTGCGGTATATCCCCAGCGGGACCGCCGTCGCCAGTTTCACGCTGGCGTCGAACCGGGTTTATAATTCCGCTGCCGGCGAAAAAAAGGAAGAAACCTGCTTCGTGCGGATCGTCGCATGGGCGCGCCAGGCCGAGTTATGCGGAGAGTACCTCACCAAAGGAACGCCGGTGTTCGTCGAGGGGCGGCTGCAGAGCCGTTCGTGGGAGACGCCCGACGGTCAGAAACGGTCGACCTTGGAGGTTGTAGCTCAGAACATACAATTCTTGGGGCGTGCCAAAGGCGCGGGGGATTCGTCCCGTGCCGCTAAGCCTTCGGATTCCGGCATATTGCCGGATGAACCGCCGGCTGGATCCGACACAGCAGCAGATCTTCCTCCGGAAGGAGAAGAAACATCAGGAGAGGTGCCGTTTTAATGAGAGACAATAAACCGAAGAAGAAAATCGTCAAGAAGTCCTTTTCGTCGGATCGCCGGCGCGTGCTCCGTAAAAAGGTCTGCAAGTTTTGTTCTGCCAAGTCGCCGGCGCTGGATTTCCGCGACTCGCACCGGCTACTGAAGTTCACATCCGAACGGGGGAAAATTCTTCCGCGCCGGATTTCGGGCAACTGTTCCCGTCATCAGCGGACGCTGGCCCGCGCGATCAAGCGCGCGCGTTCCATCGCGTTGATGCCGTATTTAGCTGCCGGCTAAAATGGATGTGGTTCTGCTGAAAGACGTGCAGGGAATCGGAAAAACCGGCCAGACCGTTTCAGTAAAGGACGGGTATGGCCGGAATTTGCTGATTCCGCGCGGGTGGGCCGTTTCGGCCTCGGCCGGCGCCGCGGCTCAGGCGAAAGCACAGCAGGTGGTTCAGCAGAGAACCGCGCAGGTCAACCGCCAGCGCGCCGAAGAAATTGCGCGCCGCATCGAAGCCGCGCCGTGTGTCATTACGGTTCCGGTCGGCGATCAGGGAAAACTGCACGGCGCCGTGACCTCGTCGGGCATAGCCAGTTCGCTGCAGAAGCAGGGCCTTGAGGTGGACAAGCAGCAGATTCTTTTGGAAAAACCGCTGGCCCAGCTGGGCGAATATGCGGTGCCGGTCCGTCTGCATCCGGACGTGAAGGCGACGGTCCGCGTGATCCTATCGAAAGCGTAAGCGAGAGAACACTGTTATGCCAACCATGACCGATTCATTGCTCGAGAAAGTCCCTCCGCACAACCTTGAAACGGAGATGGCCGTCCTCGGCTCAATGCTGATGGATGAAGAGGCGGTTCCGGCCGCGCTCGAGCTTCTTGAATCGAAAAACTTCTACCGCGAATCCCACCGCAAAATTTTCCAGGCGATGATGCAGTTATTTCATCGCCAGCGGCCCGTTGATCTGGTCACCGTGACCGAAGAACTTAAAAATCTCGACCAGCTTGAATCGGTCGGCGGCGCGCATTACCTGGCGTCGCTGACGGCCGTGGTTCCGACGGCCGCGAACATTCAGCATTACGCCACGATCGTGAAAGAAAAAGCGATGCTGCGCCAGCTGATTTCGGCGGCCACGCAGATCGTGGGTGAGTGCTACGAGAATCAGGATGAGGTGGGGTCGCTGCTGGACCGCGCCGAACAGGTGCTGTTTGAGATCGCGCATAAATCGGATAGCGGACAGGCCGTTCTGCTGAAAGAAATGCTCAGCCAATCGATCGAAACGATTGAACGGTTGTATCAGCGCAAAGAATTGGTGACCGGCGTTGCGACCGGTCTGCATGATCTGGATGTGATGACGGCCGGACTTCAGCCGTCCGATTTGGTGATTCTGGCCGGACGTCCTTCGATGGGTAAGTCGGCGCTGGCCTGCTGCATTGCCGAACATGTGGGCGTGGTCGAGCGGGTGCCGGTGGCGATTTTTAGTTTGGAAATGTCGAAAGAACAGCTGGTGCACCGTCTGCTTTGTTCGCACGCGCGCGTGGATGCGCATAAAGCCCGGACCGGATTTTTGGCGCAGTCCGACTGGCCCAAGCTGACCAACTCGGCCGGAAAATTATCGGAAGCCCCCATTTTGATTGATGACACGCCCGGTCTTTCCGCTCTGGAGTTGCGCGCGAAGGCGCGCCGTTTGCGCGGGCAGTACAAGCTGGGTCTGATCGTGGTGGACTACCTGCAGATGATGCGCGGTTCGTTCCGTTCCGAAAACCGCCAGCAGGAAATTTCCGATATTTCCAAATCGCTGAAAGCGCTGGCCAAGGAACTGCATGTCCCGGTGCTTGCGCTCAGCCAGCTTTCGCGCGCGCCGGAACAGCGCGAAGACAAGCGTCCGCAGTTGTCCGACCTGCGTGAATCGGGTGCCATTGAACAGGACGCCGACCTCGTCATGATGTTGTTCCGCGAGGAAGTCTATCATCCAACTGAAGAGAACCGCGGCAAGGCCGAACTGATCGTGACCAAGCAGCGCAACGGCCCGATTGGAACAGTGCCGGTGGCGTTTTTGCGCGAATATACCCGCTTCGAGAGCATCTCCCCCCGCACCTCGTAAATCGTTGTCTTTCTTCCTCTATTGGGTTAAAATAGACGGCATGCATACGAAAATTCTGAAGCAAACTTTTGCGGCTCTTTTTGTCTTTTTTCTTTCATTAATCGCTGTCTCCGTCTGCCCGGCATTTGCCGAAGAGGGGACTGCCGCCGTTGTATCGGCTCCGTCCAAGTCGGGAGAGCAGGTTTCGTCGGTTGAGGTGGAAGGCAACAAGATCGTTTCGACGGCCACGATCCTGACCAAGATCCGGACCCGGCCCGGCGATTCGCTGAATCAGGAAACGGTTGATGAAGATATCAAGCGCCTGTACGGCACCGGTTTCTTCACCGATGTTTCCACCGAAATACGCCCCTACAAAAACGGCAAGCTGGTCCGCTTCAAGGTGCAGGAGCGCCCGCTCGTTTCCAGCGTAGTGGTCACCGGAGCCCGCCATTTCCGCGAATCAAAAATCCGTGAAGAGTTGAAAACAAAAGAGCAGGAACTTTTAGACCGCCGCGAACTCAAGCAGGATGTTGAACGGATCAAACAGCTGTACCGCACCAAAGGTTTTTATCTGGTTGATGTAGCCCAGGATGTGAAGGTGGATGAAGCCACCAACAAGTCGACCGTTTTCTTCGCGATCACGGAAGGCCGAAAATTGAAAGTCCGCAGCATCTCGTTTGAAGGCAATGAACATATTTCGGCCGGCCGTTTGCGCAAAGCGATGGCGACCAAGCAGGCCTGGTCGTTTATTACGCCCGGTTATTACCGCCCCGAAGTGATGAGCGAAGATGAGGAGCGGATCAAGAGCTTGTACCGTTCAGAAGGGTATTCCGATGTGGAAGCCAAAGTTGAAAACCATTTTGACGAACAGAACCGGTACATGACGGTTCATGTGACGGTGAAAGAAGGTTCCCGCTACCTGGTGGGTTCCGTGTCGTTCCAGGGCGTTCAGAAAATTCCGGTTGACCAGTTAATGAAAGAACTGAAGCTCAAGGGCGACGCGCCGTTCAGCCAGGACAAATTGTATGCCGATGTCGCGAAAGTGCAGTCGGCCTATTTCGCCAAAGGTTACATGGCCGCGTCGGTTGATCCTTCCACGGCGCTGAATCCGGATACCAAGCGCGTTGATATTACCTATTCCGTTTCAGAAGGTGCGATCGCCTATGTGGGCCGGATTATTATCAAAGGAAATGTGAAAACGCGCGACGCCGTCATCCGCCGCGAACTGCGCATTGCGCCGGGCGAACGGTTTGACGGCGAAAAATTGCGCCGGTCCAAAGAGCGGATTTATAACCTCGGCTACTTTGAAGAGATCAATATGGAAACGGCTCCCGCTGATAAGCCGGACCAGCGTGATTTGGTGGTGACCGTCAAAGAATCCAAGACCGGTGAATTCTCGTTCGGCGGCGGGTTCAGCTCGGTGGACAGCTTTATCGGATTTGCTGAAATTGTTCAGCGCAACTTCGACTTGTTTAACTGGCCGACGTTTGTGGGCGGCGGGCAGGAATTGCGCATCAATGTCAGCGCCGGAACGCGTCGCCGCAATTTGCTGCTGTCGTTTACCGAACCCTGGATTTTTAACCGGCCGTATTCCGCCGGCTTCGATCTGTTCAATACGACGCGTACGCGCGGTGAAGGCTACAGCTTTGAACTGCAGCGGCTCGGCGGCGATCTTCGGTTGGGCCATAACTTTAACGATTATAATAAAGTCGGCTTTACCTACCGTTTGGAGCAGGTCAAAGTCAGCGATGTGGAGAGTGATGCTTCCAGCGCTTTGAAGGCCGAAATCGGCAAGAACACGATTTCCGCCGGAAAATTCTCGGCTTCCCGTGATACGCGCGACAATGTGTTTAATCCGAAGCGCGGTTATCTGCTCGAATCGGACATAGAACTGGCCGGAACCATTTTCGGCTTCGACAAAGATTTCTGGAAATGGACCGGCTCGGGCGGTGTTTTCTTCGAGCCGTTTGTTGAGAACCAGGTGCTTGAGTTTCATACGCGCCTGGGTTTGGTAAATGAGCTGGAAGATTCCACCGCGGTTCCGATTTTTGAGCGGTTTTTCGCGGGCGGCGCTGATTCCATCCGCGGTTATCGCGAACGCCGCGTCGGTCCGAAAGATCCGGCCAACCGTGATCCGATCGGCGGTGAATCGCTTTATCTTTTCAGTACCGAGTATACGGTTCCGCTGGTTGATTTCCTGAAGGTGGCCGGGTTCTATGACGCCGGCAATGTGACCAGCAGTTACGAGGATATTCTGCAGTCCGGCTTTAAGTCGGGCGCCGGAGCCGGCGTCCGTATTAAGACGCCGTTTGGTCCCGTGAAACTTGATTACGGATGGCCGATCAATCCGGATGACGGCGAACGCAAGACCGGCCGCGTCCATTTTTCCGCCAGTCGAACATTCTAAGAGGAGCTCAACCACTCGCATGAAACGAATCTCCCTTTTTCTCGCGGTTATTTTTTGCGCGACACTGGCATCGGCGGCGTTTGCTGATGATGTCAAACCGATGAAAATCGGAGTCGTTGATTTAACGCGTGTTTTTAAGGAATACAAGAAAACGCAAGTGATGGAGTCTCAGCTGGAAACTCTTTCCAAGTCCAAGCAAGTTGAGCGCGAGAAGCTCGTATCGGAGATCAAAGATCTCAAGGATGAGCTGGCGCTGATGAGCGAGGAAGCCCGCAATCAGAAGCGCGAGGCGTTTGAAGAGAAGCTCAAAGGATTAAGCCAGTTTGACCAAGAGACCAAAGAAAAACTGGTCTCGCAGCGCGAGCAGGCGCTGGATGGTCTTCTGAAGGAGATTGAAGCGGCGGTATCGGCCTATTCCAAAAAGAACGCGTATGATCTGATCCTAAGCGACCGCGCGATTTTATACCGAATCGACAGCGCCGATATCAGCACCGATGTTATTGCCATTTTGAACCAGAAATCCTCATGAAAAAAACGGCATTACGGCATTCCGGCGGCGGGTTGAACGGGGACTGCACGAAAACGCTGGCAGAACTGGCCGCGCTGGTCGGCGGAAAAGTGGTTGGAAACGCCGCGCTGCGCATCAGCGGCATCTCCGGGATCCGCGAAGCCGGCCCCGGTCAGTTGACCTTTGTAGCCAATCATAAATATCTGCCGTTGCTGGAATCGACGCGCGCATCGGCGGCCGTTATTTCGCAGGATGTGAAGAAGGCACCGATCCCAATCATCCGAACCGAAAATCCGTCGCTGGCTTTCGCGAAGATCGCCTCGGCGCTGAATTTGGTGGAAGATAACCATCCGGAAGGGATCAGTCCAAAAGCGCAAATCGCCAAGGGCGCCAAGCTGGGCAAGGGCGTCTCGGTTCAGGCGTTTGCTGTTATCGAAGCGTGCGCCGTCATTGGCGACCGCACCGTAATTTATCCCGGCTGTTATGTGGGCCGTTCCGCACGGATCGGCAACGACTGTGTTTTGTATTCCAATGTATCTGTTCGTGAACGGGTCGAGATCGGGCATCGCGTGATCATTCACTCGGGAACCGTGATCGGTTCCGACGGGTTCGGGTTTGCGATGGTCGGCGGCGTGCACCATAAAATTCCGCAGATCGGCACCGTTTCTATTGAAGACGATGTGGAGATCGGCGCCAACGCCGCCATTGACCGCGCCCGGTTCGGTAAAACGGTCATCGGCAAGGGAACCAAAATTGATAATCTGGTTCAGATTGCGCATAATGTGGTGGTCGGTCCCAACTCTATTTTAGTCGCCCAGGCCGGCGTTTCCGGTTCAACAACACTGGGCAGTCATGTGGTGCTGGCCGGACAGGCCGGTGTGGTGGGACATATTTCGATCGGCGATGGCGCGATGATCGGCGCGCAGGCCGGTGTGACGAAAGATATTCAGGCCGGCGTGCAGGCATGGGGAACTCCCGCGAAACCGCTCGATCAGGCCAAGCGGACCAACGCCGCTTTGCAGCGGCTTCCCGAATTGCACAAGAAATTATCCGTTCTTCAACGAAAAATCGAAGCGCTGGAGAAGCGAAAACAGCGGTAGATGTCATGCTGAGAGGGTAGTTCCTCAGCATCTTGAAAGATTCCGAGCAGGGACGATCTCGGAATGACAGGCATGGAGGAGTTCGGTGGCAGAAGCGCATTTGGAAGAAGTTCAGGTAGCGGTCCGGCAGCGAACGATTCGCGCGCCCGCCCGCGTCGAGGGTCTCGGTCTTCATACCGGCGCGCAGGTTCGCATTGAATTCAAGCCGGCTCCTCCCGACAGCGGAATTTCCTTCGTGCGGACCGACTTGGCCGGAACACCGCCTGTTCTGGCTTCCGTTCAGAATGTGCTCGATTCTTCCCGCCGCGCCCGCCGTACCTCGGTCGGACAGGGTCCCGTTGAAGTTCATACGGTTGAGCATTTGATGGCCAGTTGTTTCGGCGCCGGGATTGACAACCTGCTCGTGGAAATCAGCGGCGAAGAAGTTCCCGGTCTCGACGGCTCCGCCTATCCGTTTCTGGAAATTTTCCGGCGCGTCGGTTTGCAGGAACAACCGGTTTCCAAACGGGCCATTCCGATCCGTGAAGTCGTATGGATTGAAGAAGGCTCCTCTGCCATCGCCGTCTTTCCGTCGGATTCATTCAAAATTTCCTACACGCTGAGTTATCCGATTCCCGGAATGTCGGCGCAATTTTTTACCAGTGAAATAACGCCGGACTGTTTTGAAAAGCAAGTCGCTCCGGCGCGCACTTTTTGTCTGGCGCAGGAAGCCGAGCAGTTGCGCAAAGTAGGGCTGGGCAAGGGCGCCAATTACGAGAACACTGTGGTGGTCGATGCCTCCGGCCGCGTGATCAATAATACGCTGCGATATGCCGATGAATGCGTGCGCCACAAAGTGCTCGACCTGATCGGCGACCTGTATCTGCTGGGCCGCCCGATCGTGGGCCATGTGGTGGCGATCCGGTCCGGTCATGCGATGAACATCAAATTGATCCAGCGGCTGCGGCAGGTGATCGAGCGCGCCCGGGAGAGCGGCATTCAGGCGCAGCAGGTTCTTCCCGAAGCAAAGGCGATGGATATTGAAACGATCCAGCGAATTTTGCCGCATCGCTATCCATTCCTGTTGCTGGATCGCGTGATCGAATTGGTTCCGGACAAGCGGGCCGTCGGCATTAAAAATGTGACGGTCAACGAACCGTTTTTTCAGGGCCATTTTCCGAAGCGCCCCGTGATGCCCGGTGTTTTGATGGTGGAGGCGCTCGCGCAGTTATCCGGCATCCTTTTGTTGAACAAGCCGGAAAACCTGGGAAAATATACCTATTTTGTAGCGCTCGACAATGTCCGCTTCCGCCGGACCGTGTTGCCGGGCGACACGCTTTATTTGGAAACGGAAGTGCTGCGGATTCGCGCCAAGACCGGGCAGATGCGCGCCCGCGCATTGGTTGAGGGCAAGGTGGCTGTCGAGGCCGATCTGATGTTCGCGCTGTTGGATGGAGACGACCGGCTGTAAAACCGGCGCAGTTTTTCAAACAAGCAATAACATCGCGCAGCCGGCAAAAAGCCGGCTGTTGCGCTTAGGAGAACGATGCGTTTATTGGGAATCATCGCAGGCAACCGCTCATTTCCGCTGCATGTGGCCCGCGCCGCGAAAGCGCAGGGCTATTCGGTGGTTGCCGTCGGGTTGAAAGAAGAGACCGATCCGCTTCTTGAAAAGGAAGTGGACCGGATGCATTGGGTCTCTTTTTCTGAGATCGGATCGATTCCTGGATTATTGAAAGAGGCCGGCGTCCGCGAGGTTGTGCTGGCCGGACAGATCCGTCCCGAACGGCTGTTGGGTAAAGAACTCCGTTTGGATGGGATTGCTGCCGGATTATTGCGCGCTGTTCCGGACCGTTCCGGTACGACGGCGATGCAGATGGCCGTCCGTTATCTGGAGTCCAAAAAATTCCGAGTACTGCATTCCGGTATTTTTTTGAAAGAATGGATTCCGGCCCGCGGTTGCCTGACGAAACTTGATTTTACGCCGGAACAAAAAGCTGACGCGTTATTCGGATTCACCGTGGCACGCCAAATGGCGCGCTGGAAAATCGGACAGACCGTGGTGGTGCGGCATAAGGCGGTTGCGGCGGTTGAAGCGATGGAGGGGACCGATGAAACGATCCGCCGCGCCGGTCAGCGCGTCGGTCCGGGTTGTCTGGCCGTTAAGGCCTGTGAGCCGGGACATGATATGCGTTTTGATATTCCGGTGATCGGCCCGGATACGATTCGCGCGCTTTCTGAATCGGCCGCGGTGGGCATTGCGGTCCAGGCGGGAAAAGTTCTTTTGTTCGAACGCGAGCAGGTGATTCAGGAAGCCGACCGGCTCGGTTTGCGGGTCGTGGCGTTATGAATCATTCTGTGAATATTGCGCTGGCCCAATTAAATCTGACGGTCGGCGCTCTGAATGCCAATGGCGATAAAATTGTTGATTGGCTCGGTCGCGCGAAGCGGCAGGGTGCATCGCTGGTTTTGTTTCCGGAATTGACGATCACCGGATATCCTCCCGAAGATCTGTTGTTCAATCCATCATTCATCCGAGATAACCGGACGGTTTTGCGGCATGTGGCTGCCGCTGCTCGAGGGATCGCCGCGTTGGTCGGTTTTGTCGATCGCGACAAAGATGGGGCTTTATATAACGCGGCGGCTGTGTTGGCGCAGGGGCGTGTGTTGACTGTCTACCGCAAGATGAAACTTCCCAATTACGGCGTGTTTGATGAGCGGCGCTATTTTTCGACCGGTTCCGATTCGTTGTTGCTGCGTTTTGGCCGGACCGGGCCTATCGCCGGTCTTTCAATTTGTGAAGATATCTGGGTAGAGGATGGCCCATTTCTTGCCGAGGCGAAATCGGGCGCATCACTGCTTTTGAATTTGTCGGCCTCACCGTTTCATGCCGGCAAGTGGAAAGTCCGCGAACAGCTGCTGGTGCGGCGCGCTCGGGCTACAAAAACCAGCATTGCCTACGTTAATCTGGTCGGGGGACAGGATGAGCTGGTGTTTGACGGCGGAAGCATGGTTGCCGATTCTTCCGGTATTCGTTACCGGGCGCCGCAATTTGAAGAATCGTTGTCGGTCCATTCGTTTCCGGCCAAAGCCGCCGGCGATCACGCGGCAGCTGTTTTTGTTCCGGTTCCTGTCTCTGCGCGGAAAATTTCAAAGGCCCGTTCGACCCCGCGTCTTTCTGCCGACCGGGAAATTTTTCAGGCGCTCGTGCTCGGATTGAAAGATTATGCGGTCAAGAACGGGTTTGAAAAAGTTGTTTTTGGAATGAGCGGCGGAATTGATTCGGCGCTGACGGCGGCGCTGGCCGTGGCCGCGCTGGGGAAAGAAAATGTCACGGCGGTTTCGATGCCGTCGCGTTATTCGTCCGACGAAACGCGTTCCGACGCCCGGGCTGTTTCAAAGGCGTTGGGCATTCGTTTTCTGGAAATTCCGATCGAGCCGGCTTTCGCGGCTACGCTGCAGATGCTTTATCGTGCCCTGGGAAAGCCGCTGGAAGGTTTGCCGGCAGAAAATCTGCAGGCGCGCATTCGCGGCCTTCTGTTAATGGCGCTTTCGAATAAAAACGGCTGGCTGGTATTGACGACCGGCAATAAGTCGGAACTCTCGACCGGCTATTGCACGCTGTATGGCGACATGGTCGGCGGATTTGCGCCGATCAAGGATCTGCCGAAAAAGATGGTTTATCAATTGTGCGGCACGGCCAACCGGTTTTTCAAAAAGTCGGTTATTCCGCGTTCAGTCTTCGTGCGGGCGCCAACGGCTGAGTTGCGTTTCAATCAGACCGATCAGGATACGCTGCCGCCGTATGATTTGCTGGATCAGGTGGTGCGATTGTATGTGGAAGGGCGCGTTCCGTTGTCGGAATTGAAAAAGAAAATGCCATCCTCCAAAATTAATCCGGAGCGTCTCGTCCGAATGATTAACTTAAACGAATACAAGCGGCGGCAGGCGGCCGTTGGTGTTAAAATAACGCCTTTGGCTTTTGGCCGGGACCGGCGGATGCCGATTACGAACGGGTATCGGGAGAAATGATCGAGTCAATTTTACTTGTCGGCGAACTGTCCGCCGACTTAAAACGGTTGAAAGCTCATCTGCTGAAGCAGGGATTCCGTGTTTTTTGCGCCGAGCTGGACGGGCTGGATGATTTGCAGTCGGGCAAACAGCGGTTTATGGCCTGCGCTTGGGATGCCGCCGGTGTTGTCCGTTTAGCCGATGGCTTGAACCGCCTGCGTTCAGAATCGGCTGTTAAAGAACTTCCGCTGATGGTGCTTATTAAGGAAGGCCAGATTAAGGATTTTCTGTCGCAGAAGGGAATTGATGATTTTGTGTTTGTGCCGGCTTCTGCCGAAGCGATCGAAGCGCGGCTCCGGTTTCTGCTGGGCCGCCTTAATCATCCGATGCCGGGCGATGGAGCACGGATCGGCGCTCTTGAGATCAATATGGACCGTTACGAAATCCGGCTGGAAGGGGAGCCGCTGGAGTTAACTTACAAAGAATTTGAACTATTCCGGTTCCTCGCGACGCATCCGGGCCGGGTATTCAGCCGTGATCAGCTGTTAAACCAGGTCTGGGGCTATAACTTTATCGGCGGCACGCGCACCGTCGATGTCCATGTTCGCCGCCTGCGGTCCAAGCTGGGACCCAAATATGCCGCGCTCGTCGATACGATCCGCAACGTCGGCTACCGCTTCAATGAAAACCTCCGCTAGCTGATTTTAAAAGACAACCTGTGTTTCGAGTCGGTCCGGGTATGGGGACCGTGGACACTCTAGGAATCGACTACCGATTCCGTCGCTCTGTCTCCGGCCTTGCCGAATAATAATTCGTTTCGGCCTCCGCCAAGGTCCACTTGCCCCATATCCCGATCCTCCTCTTGAATACGCAGGCGCTTCGGGTGACGCGGGCGGGAGAGGCCTCTGCCGCCACGCGCGCAGCGAAGCGAGCACGGACGGCGGAGAGTGTCCCCGAGCGGCAGGACCCGAAGCGACAGAGATGTATGGTGGCCCGAGCTGACTCGAAACACAAGTTGCCTGACGGAAGGGCTTCCATTCCGTAATATCGATTTAACATAACAGTTATTTTCCTGTAACGCTTCTTTTCTATCCTGTTACGCATTCGTAAGTAGTTCGTCTTGTTTCATATCGTCAACCCAACGCTGAAATGAAAGGATCAACTCATGTTGTTTGTCACTCCCCGATTGCTTCAAAGAATGGCGGTTCTTGTTCTATCTGTTTTTGCATTTGCGCAGCAGGCTTCAGCTGCTGAGGTGAACGGAGTTTGGACGGAAGCCTCTACCAAGGACCTGGGTGAGTGGTCCGGCGTTAAAGAACTTGAAAAGATTAAAGTGCGTGGCTGGTTGGAGTCGGTATTCGTGCATAATTTTAACGAGCCTTCTCGCACCACGGTCAATGCGAACCAGGGTTCCTCCATCGTGAAGGTCAATAACGATACGATTGAAGGACGCGTTTTCGACACCAACAGCGACGCGGTCCGCATCAGTTTGGCCGAAGTCGAATTCGAGAAAGTTCCAACGCTGGGCGAGTGGGGTGGGTTGGGTTTCAAGGCCGATGTGGAAGTCGGCGATGATCCGCAGATCATTTACGACACCATCATCGGCGGTCTCGGCAAAAGTTTGAATTCCAACGATAAATGGCTTCAGCACGCGACGGTCGGCTGGGTGGCGCCCATCGGCAAAGGGCTTCGCCTCGATGCCGGCAAGATGGTGACGCATATCGGCGGTGAGACGATTGAGGGAATCAAGAACAACAACCTCTCGCATGGTCTGTTGTTCACCTATGCCATTCCGTTCCAGCAGACCGGTGTCCGCCTGGATTACGTCTGGTCCGACAAGTTTGTGACCGATTTCTATGTACTGCGCGGCTGGAATGTCACAACGCGTGATAATAACAGCGGCGTGACGGTGGGGCCGTCGTTTGGATGGCTGCCGACCTCGTGGTTCAATTTTTACCTGAACTATCTGGCAGGTCCGGAACAGCGCAACAATGAATCAAATTACCGGCATTTAGTCGATTGGCAAGCGTTGTTCAATACACCGATTCCGAAACTGAATCTGATATTGTTCGGCGATATTGCGTTTGAAGAAGAAGCGGTGGCCGGGCGGAATGCGGCCTGGAACGGCATTGGTGGTGTGGCACGCTACAAGCTGACCGATGATCTGGAACCGGCGCTGCGGCTTGAGTATTTCAACGACCGGGACGGTTTCGCCACCGGCGTTGATCAGAAGATGGTGGAAATCACGCTTTCGTTAAATTATAAGATCGCGTTGAAGAAAGGTTTCAGCCTGCTGATTCGCCCCGAGTATCGATACGATAAATCCTCGGAAGGGTTTTTTACGAAAGAGACCACATTCCGCTCTGAGAAGGATCAGCACACGGTCGGCATCGGCACCTATCTTTATTTCTAATTGAATAGAAGAAAAGATTAACAACGGAGGGTTTGTGATGCGTAGGAAATTGGTAAGCGGTTTATTGTTGGGGATGCTGGCGCTGGGATTGGCCTTGCCGGTGTTGTCATGGGCGGCGGGAGATCCTACCGGAGCGAATACCGGAACAATTGCCGATGTTTCGGCTGCTACGGCTGGGGCCCCAACGCTGGAGGAAGTGGCCGCCACGGCGGGCCATAACAAAGTGGCAATCAACATGATGTGGGTGTTGATTACCGGATTTCTGGTCATGTTTATGCAGGCCGGGTTTGCGATGGTGGAGACCGGTTTGACCCGCGCCAAAAATGTCGCGCATACAATGGCGATGAACTTCATGGTTTATCCGCTGGGGATGCTGGGGTTCTATGTCTGCGGGTTCGCCCTCATGTTTGGCGGTATGGGCGCGCTCGGGACGATGGGCGGTTACGCGGGTCTGAATCAGGAATTCACGCTGCATCTGTTCGGCAAAGATTTCGGCTTGTTTGGCATGACCGGTTTTTGCCTGTCCGGCCATTACGATGTGGCGGTTTTCGCGATGTTTTTGTTCCAGATGGTTTTTATGGACACAACGGCGACAATCCCGACCGGTGCCTGCGCGGAACGGTGGAAATATTTAGCGTTCTTTATTTACGCCCTGTTTGTCGGATCGGTGATCTACCCGATTTTCGGAAACTGGGTCTGGGGCGGCGGCTGGCTGGCAACGCTGGGCAAGAATTTTGCCTTGGGGCATGGCCATGTGGACTTCGCCGGTTCATCAGTAGTTCATATGACCGGCGGCGTGATCGCGCTGGTCTTTGGTTGGTTGCTGGGTCCGCGAATCGGGAAGTATAACAAGGATGGGAGCATTAACGCGATTCCGGGGCACAACCTTCCGATGGCGATTATCGGCACGTTCATTCTGGCGTTCGGCTGGTTTGGATTTAATCCCGGTTCCTCATTGGCCGGAACGGATCTGCGTATTGCCGTGGTGGCAGTCAATACGATGTTGGCCTCTGCAACCGGAGCGGTTGCTTCTACGCTTTGGATGTGGCGCGTTCGCGGCAAGAAGCCGGATCCGAGCATGATGTGCAACGGGATGCTGGCTGGTCTGGTTGCCATTACCGCGCCCTGTGCTTTTGTCAATTCGATCAGCGCCTGCTTGATCGGTTTGATTTCGGGTGTTTTGGTCGTCGAGGCGGCGTTCTTCATTGAGCGTAACCTGAGAATTGATGACCCGGTGGGTGCTATCGCGGTGCATGGCGTCAACGGCGCTTGGGGCTGTTTGGCGCTGGGTTTGTTTGCTGACGGCACTTATGGCGACGGCTGGAACGGCGTGGCGGGTACCGTGAAAGGTTTGTTCTACGGTGATTCGTCCCAGTTTATCGCCCAGTGCGTTGGAGTAACAGCCAACATCATCTATGTGGGCGCGATTTCATTCGTCATCTATAAACTGATCGATAAGTTAGTGGGTCATCGGGCGGATCCGGCGGCGGAGGTTCACGGTCTGGATGTTCCCGAAATGGGAGTTCCGGGCTATGTGGGAGTCAAGATGGATAAATTCTCCGAAACGCCGTTGTCCCGATAAGAGAGGAAACAGAGATGAAAAAAATTGAAGCCATCATTCGTCCCGAAAAGCTGGCAGAGGTCCGCGCGGCGCTGGAGAAAGTGGGATTTCCCGGCCTGCATGTCTGTGAGGTGGAAGGGCATGGCAAGCAGAAAGGGGTAGTTCAGCAGTGGCGCGGAGACCAGTACCGGGTGGAGATGCTGCCTAAGGTGAAACTGGAAATCGTGGTCAGCGATAAGGATGTAAAGAAAATCGTCCAGGCGATTGTCGAAACGGCAAAGACCGGATCGGTCGGAGACGGCAAGATATTCGTTTCTCCTGTGGATGAGGTTATTCGGATTCGCACCAACGAGTCCGGCGAATCGGCGTTGTAAGCAGGCGGATTGGGGCCGGAGGGGAACCTGTCTCCGGCCCCAAAACCGCGTAATATAGATTTAACATTCCCGTAACTCGTCCTTAATCCAATTTTGAGACCTTAGTGGTTCGTCTTTGTCATTACGAATCAGCAGTTAACCAATAAATCAGGAGGCATGTTCTACGATGGTAAAGAAGCAGTCGTCAAAGAAAGTGTCTGGCGGTTCGTCCAGCGACGCCTTTCAGGTGAAGCCGAATACGGCCGCGATTGAGCGGGCGTACAAGCTGATCAAAGATTATAAAATTGAGATCGTCGATCTAAAATTCTGCGACCTTCCGGGAACCTGGCAGCATGTGTCGGTTGCGTTGAGCATGCTGTCTCCGTCCAGCTGGGTTGACGGTTTCGGGTTTGACGGTTCTTCAATCCGCGGCTTCAAGAAGATCAATGAATCGGACATGCTGCTGATTCCGGACGCGACGACCGCGATCGTCGATCCGGTCCACCAGATCCCGACCTTGTCGCTGGTCTGCGATATCATCGATCCGATCACGCGCAAGCCGTACAGCCGCAGCCCGCGCTACATCGCGCGCAAGGCCGAAGCGTTCCTGAAGACAACCGGTTTTGCCGATACCGTTTATTTCGGGCCGGAAGCCGAATTTTTCCTGTTCAACGACGTCCGTTACGCTCAGAACCAGCACAGCGGTTATTACTACATCGATTCCGTCGAGGGCGAATGGAACACCGGCACCGATGAGAAGCCGAACCTGGCCTACAAGACGCGCAACAAGGAAGGATATTACCCGGTTCCTCCGAGCGATACGCTGCAGGATATCCGCAGCGAGATGGTGCTCTCGATGATCAAGTCCGGCATCACGGCCGAGATCCATCATCACGAAGTGGCGACGGCCGGCCAGTGCGAGATCGACATGAAGTTCGATTCGCTCACCACAATGGCCGACAAGCTGCTGCTTTACAAATACATCGTCAAGAATGTGGCCCGTAAGCATAACATGGTGGCGACCTTCATGCCGAAGCCGTTGTTTGCCGATAACGGATCAGGCATGCACTGCCACCAGTCGCTCTGGAAGAACGGGGAGCCGCTCTTCTACGATGCGAAGGGTTACGCGTTGATTTCGCAGATGTGCAAGTGGTACATCGGCGGTTTGATCAAGCACGGCAAGTCGCTCATGGCAATCTGTGCTCCGACGACCAACTCCTACAAGCGGTTGGTTCCGGGCTACGAAGCGCCGGTCAACCTGGTCTACAGCCAGCGCAACCGTTCGGCCGCCTGCCGTATTCCGACTTACTCGGCGAGCCCGAAAGCCCGTCGCGTGGAGTTCCGCCCGCCGGACCCGTCCGCGAACCCGTACCTGGCGTTCTCGGCGTTGATGATGGCCGGTATTGACGGCATCATCAACAAGATCGACCCGGGTCAGCCGGTCGATGAGGATTTGTTCGAATTATCGAAAGAGCGGTTGGCGAAAATTCCGACCGTTCCGGGTTCCTTGCCGGAAGCGTTGGACGCACTGGAGAAGGATCACGAGTACCTGCTCCGCGGTGGCGTCTTCACGCAGGATGTGATCGATACCTGGATCGACTACAAGAAGGAAAAAGAGTCCGATCCGGTTCGCCTGCGGCCGCATCCGTGGGAATTCTATCTCTACTTTGACGTTTAAGCGCCGGTAGGGAAACGATTAGTTTTGTGGGTGGGGGGTGCCAGGATTAATCCTGGCACCCCTAATCATCTAAAAGGAAATCATGGCACATACGCAGCGAAAAGATAAAGAGTATGTTCTGCGCAAAGCGCGCGACATGGGCGTCAAATTCATCCGCCTCTGGTTTACCGATATTTTGGGCTCGCTCAAAAATGTCGCGATCACCATTGAGGAATTGGAAGAAGCGCTGGAAGAGGGCGTCGGGTTTGACGGTTCCGCCGTAGAAGGTTTCGCGCGCGCCGAAGAATCGGATATGATCGCGCTGCCGGACCCCAACACTTTCGCGATCCTGCCGTGGCGCCCCAAAGAAAATGCCGTGGCCCGCATGATCTGCGACATCGTCAAGCCGGGCGGAAAGCCGTTCGAGGGCGATCCGCGCTACATCCTTAAGAAAAACCTGAAAGAGGCGGCCAGCCTCGGCTATACCTATTATGTGGGTCCGGAACTGGAACATTTTTATTTCAAATCATCCGACAATCCGGAACCGATTGATACGGGCGGTTATTTTGATATGACGCCGCTCGACCTGGCCACTGACCTGCGCCGTGAAACCATCCTGGCGATGGAAGAGCTGGGCGTCGGCGTGGAATTCAGCCATCATGAAGTGGCGCCTTCCCAGCATGAAATTGATTTCCGTTACGCCGATGCGCTGACGATGGCCGACAGTTTAATGACCTACCGGCTCGTCGTGAAAGAGATCGCGCTCAAGCACGGCTATTACGCCACCTTTATGCCGAAGCCGTTGGCAGGACAGAACGGTTCCGGTATGCATGTGAACATCTCTCTTTTTGAGGGAGATAAGAATGTTTTCTTCGATCCGAAAGGCCATCATGGTCTCTCCGAGATCGGCAAGAGGTTTCTCGCCGGAATTCTGACGCATGCGCGCGAATTTACGGTTGTGACCAATCAGTGGGTCAACTCCTACAAGCGGCTGATTCCCGGATATGAAGCGCCGGTCTATGTCACCTGGGCTTATACGAACCGTTCTGATCTGGTCCGCATTCCGACGAATAAACCGGGGAAAGAATCGGCGTTCCGCATTGAGCTGCGCAGTCCTGATCCGGCCTGCAACCCGTACCTGGCATTCGCTGTGATTTTGGCCGCCGGTCTGGAGGGGGTAAAATCCAAAAAACCTTTAGTGCTTCCTGCTCCGGCCGATACGAATGTCAGCCGGCTTTCAAAGGAAGATCGCCAGAAGCGGGGCATTCAATCACTGCCGCGTGATTTGGGCGAAGCGATTGAAATTGCCGAAGGATCCGAGCTTTTACGCAAAGCGCTCGGCGAGCATGTCTTTACCTCTTTCATTGAGAACAAGAAAATTGAGTGGGAGCAGTACCGCGCCGCCGTGACCGATTTCGAGCGCAAAACCTACCTGCCGCTCTTGTAATTCCGCACTGGTTTTGTGGTATCTTTCATCTATGCGCCAAAAAGAGCCGTTCTTTCTTGGACGAATTTTAACGATTTTTTTAATCGTTAATTTTCTGCTGCCCAGCTCCGCTTTTGCGCTGCGCGCGATGACCGGGGAGGGGGCCGGAACCGAAGAGTTGGGAAACCGCCTTAATCCTTCGAGAACGGCGGCCGGCCAGGAGGAATCAAACGGAAAGGTTCTTTCGTACCGGCATCTGATTACGCACCGTCATTCGCAGGTACCCCCGGTCCAGCTTTATCTGGGAAACAACAGTTCGGCGCCGCTCTTTTTGCCTTCCAGCCGTCCGTTATTTATTCCGTCCTCATTGATGGCCGATACCACCGTTCGCGTTGTTCACGAGCGGGACATGAATTCGATCATTCATTCGGGCGATCAGTGGTTCGACCTTCATATCCTTCCGTCCCGCGACAGGGATATCCGTCTGCGCATTCTTAAGCATTCGGATGATGCGTATTTAAAACAAGCGGTTGTTGAAACCCATTGGCTTACGAATCGAGACGAGTTGTATTCGGACAAACGGCTCCAGATTAGAAAAACGCGTAATGGTGTTGTTGTGACTCCAAAGAAAAACAAGACCCTGTATACCGAATGGTTCCCCGATGAAATCCGGCTGACGGTTAACCAATGGGCGCGGTTCGGTTCCGTGATCGAAAAGATCAGGGATGACAGTGGTGAAATCAGTCAGTCGCTGGGCCGTGTTCCTGCCACTGAACTGGTGGAATATTGGCATGGCGACGGAAAAGAGCGGCAGATTCGTATTGTCCGGACCGGATTAATGCCTTTGCCGGACGGAGATGGTCTTGGCCCGCAGTTGTTTGTCTTGATCCCTCCAGGCCGGTGGGATCCAAAACAGTTGGAAAAACTGCTTGGATTTTCTTTGCAACCGGGAAAAATAACCGGTCTGTTACCGATCCGCGCTTCGGATGGTCCTCGGCTGCTGCGCGTCGGCATTCAACATGAACCCAGCGGTCTATTGCGTATTATGACGCCTCCTGAGCCGATTATTGGTTTGCCGAACGATTTAAGAATTTTGGTTCGTCTGTTGGCTTATTTGACAGAGCCGGAGCGTGCTCCACGATACGATGGCAATACTCCAACCGCCAAGTTGAAAGAAATCATTCATAGGCATGAACAAAAGGGAGCCTCGTTTGATCCGGATCCGTATCCGATTCGGTATGAAGCGACCTGGGCGCTGGCCCGCCGGCCGGAAGCGACTGATTTTTTATTGGAACGGTTGCGGGTTGGAAGCAAAGAGTGGGAAAAAACACCAACAATCCGCCGCATGATTATTGCCGAATGGGTCTACGCGCTTGAAAGAGACAGTAAGCTGTTTTCTCTGGATCAAAAGGCCAGGATATGGACTGCGCTGGCCGGCTTATTGACCGGTTTGCGGCTCGATAATTCATTAGCTCCTCTGTATGAACAGGATTCCAGTGAGCAGGTGCAGTGGGCCGCGCTGCAGGGGTTGGTCCGTTTTGTTCCTCCGGCAGAAATTCCTGATACTTTAAATGCTTATCAGCTTCAGACTGTCCATGCGCTCGACTTTGCGATGTATCACAGCTCTTTTGAATTGGTGCGCGACGAAGCCGATCAATTTTTAATAGCGATTAAGAGCGGTAAGCCGATCCGCATCGGATTCTGGCAGGGCGCTTCTCTGGAAGATCTGCCGGGCCGCCAGAGTAGTTTTTCTTCCGGCGGCATGGAGGAATGGGTTCAAACGGCCGGCGAAAACCGCGAATATTTCGGAAGCCAGTCTTAAGCGGCAGAAAGCTCTTTTAGAATGGCTTCGGCGGCGCGATGGTCGGCGCCCGGTTCTCCAAGGGATTGCCGCACGGTCCGGTAGGCATCCACCAGCTGTTTTCGTTTTTCAGCCGAATTCCAGAGCGACAGCACGGTTTCCGCGATTTTCTTGGGCGAGGCGTTTTTTTGGATCAGTTCCGGCACCGCTTTTTTGCCCAGCACCACATTGACCAGCCCGATGTACGGAATCCGAATCAGCAGTTTTGAAAGCGCGTAGGTGCCCCACGATGTTTTATAGACAATTACCATCGGCCGTTCCAGCAGCGCGCATTCCAGCGTCGCGGTTCCAGAGGCGACCATCACCAGATCGCAGGCGTAGATGCAGTCGTAGTCCCAGCGTTCGACTACTTTCGGCGTTAACGAGGAAGCGGCCAGGATCGGTTTGTAAATTTCCCAGGGCAGGTGAGGCGCCTTAATCAAAATGAAGCGCGCGCTCGATGGAAGTTTCTCTTTTAATTGCTCGCTTGCTTTGAGCAGCGTCGGCAGAATACGCCGGATCTCTCCGGCGCGCGAGCCGGGCAGCAGCCCGATCACCGGCAGGCCGTCTTCAAACCCCAGTTTTTCCAGCGCGGCGATGCGAGTCTGTTTGGGCTGTGCCACTTCCAGCAGCGGATGCCCCACGAAGGTGACCGGCACGCCGGCTTTCTCATACAGTTCCTGTTCGAACGGAAAAACAACCAGCATCCGGTTCACGAGGCTCCGGATCGAGTGAATCCGTCCCGGGTTCCATGCCCAGAGTTGCGGGCTGATGTAATAGACCAGCCGGATGCCCCGTTTTTTAACTTCGCGCGCGAACCGCAGGTTAAATCCGGGGTAATCAATCAGAACAACCAGGTCCGGTTTTTCATCATCGAGCGCCTGCACGGCGCGGCGGAACAGCGCTCGGAATTTCGAGAGATGTTTGAGCACTTCCACTACGCCGATGACGGCGATCTGCGTGGGGTCTTCCAGTACGCGGACGCCGGCCGCTTTCATTTGCGCGCCGCCGAAGCCGGTCAGTTCCAGACGGGGGGAAAGAGTTCTTAGCGCCGAGGCAATCTTGGCGCCATGCAGGTCTCCCGACGGTTCACCGGCAAAAAAGAAAAGTTTTTTCCCGGACATGGTGGGTTACCGTTTTTTGTGGATCAACTGCGTGATCTTCAGTGCGACGGCCAGCGCTTCGCGCGCTTCTTCGCCGGAAACGGCCGGCCGCTTTTTATGCCGGATCGAATCGAGGAAAGAGGATAGCTCTGCCTTGAGCGGTTCTTCTTTCGGGATTTCCAGTTTCTCGTACTGGATCTGAAAATTTTCGTGGCGGAACAGATCAACCGACTGCGTCATTAAATCAATCGAGACATAGGCGTCCGGTTGAAAAATGCGGAATTTGCGGACCGCTTCGCGCGAAATGCGGCTGGCCGTCAAATTGGCCACCGCGCCGTTGGCGAAGGTAAGCCGCGCGTTGGCGATGTCTTCAAATGCCGAAAGCACTTTTACGCCGACGGCATCCACGCGCTTGATTGGGCTGGGCACCAGGCCCAGCAGCATATCGATGTCATGGATCATTAAATCCAGAACCACGCCGACCTCGGTGCCGCGCACCTGGAACGGCGCCAGCCGGTGAACTTCAATAAAGCGGGGATCGGTCAGCGAATCGCGGATTTTGCGGAATGCCGAGTTGAACCGTTCCACATGTCCGACCTGCAGCAGCGCTTTTTTCTTTTTGGCCAACGCCAGCAGCGCGTCGGCCTCTTTCAGCGTCGAGGTGATCGGTTTTTCGATCAGCGTATGGATGCCATGCTTCAAAAATTCGGAGGCCACGGTAAAGTGAGCGGTGGTCGGCACTGCGATGGAAACCGCGTCCACGCGGCCGATCAATGCGCGGAAATCGCGCACGATGTCACAATCGTATTGCCCGGCGACCATGGCCGCTTTATCGGGCAGGGAATCGCAGACGGCAACGAGCTGCGCTTCGGGCAGCTGCGAATAGATGCGGGCATGAATGGACCCCAAATGGCCTGTGCCTATTACGGCGACTCGAATCGGTTTCATCGGCTTAGTATAGCATGGTAAAATAAAAACGAATCCTCATGAAACATTACCGGAAACTGCTTCGTTACCTTCGCCCCCATTGGGCTTTGCTGGTTTGGGCCACGGTCTGCATGGTGGCGTCCAGCTTGCTCAAAGGCGTTTCTCTGGGCATGCTCGTCCCGTTAGTTGATTTTATCCTGCTGAACCGTGCGCTGACCGTTCCGGAATGGGTTCCCGGGCCGGTTCATGCCTGGGCCAACCATTTTCAATCGCTGCCGATGGACTTGCGTTTGCACTGGCTGGCCGGCACCGTGCTTATTCTTTCTCTGCTGAAAGCGGTTGTTTTTTTCTATCAGTCCTATCTGACCGATAATGTGGCGCTGCTTTTCTTGCGCGATATGCGCAACGCGCTCTACACCCATTATCAGCGGCTGTCGCAGGATTTTTTTTCGGGCGAGCGGACCGGCGATCTGGTCTCGCGCATGACCACCGATGTTTCAATCATCCAGAACACGCTCAGCGAAGGGCTGACCAACCTGATTTACCAGAGCGCGCAGGTGGTGGTGTTCGGGGCGATCATTTTCAGCATCCACTGGAAAATGGCGCTCGGTGTTTTATTGTTGATGCCGACGATCGGCTACCCGATCGTACAGATCGGCAAGGCGCTGCGTAAACTGGGCATGACGGCGCAGCAGCGGATGGGCGACCTCAACAGCCATTTGATTGAAACGCTGCAGGGGATCCGGATTATCAAGGCATTTACCGCCGAGCGCAAAGTGCAAACCCGGTTCGCGCTGATCAACCAGGAATATTACAAAGCCAACATCAAGACCGTCAAGCGGCGGGAGATTTTAGCCAGCATTATTGAACTGATGGGCATGGTGGGCGGGCTTCTGGTTTTGGAGGTGGGCGGCCGCGCTGTTTTACACGGAGAAATTTCTCCGGGCACCGTGATTTTCTTTTTGGCGGCGCTGCTTTCGCTTTACGAACCGATCAAGAAATTAAGCCGGCTTCATTCGGTCAACCAGCAGGCCATTGTGGCGGCTCGCCGTCTGGTTGAAATTTTAGAGACAGAACCGTCGGTCAAAGAAGCCCCCCATGCCGTTGAAGCGCAGCCGTTTTCCAAATCGATCGAGTATCGCCAGGTTGGGTTCCGGTATGGAAAATCGAACGTGGCGCAAGAACGCCAGATTTTGCGCGGCATTAATCTTACAGTGCCGGCCGGCGAAATGGTGGCGATCGTCGGTTCCAGCGGCGCCGGCAAAACGACGCTGGTCAATCTGCTGCTGCGGTTTTATGATCCAACCGAAGGCCAGATTTTAATGGACGGCATCGATACAAAAACAGTCTCGCTGCATTCGCTGCGCGGACAGATCGGGCTGGTGACGCAGGATCCGTTTCTGTTTCACGACTCGATCCGCGCCAACATCGCGTTCGGCAAGCCGGACGCATCGCTCGATGAAATCGTCAAAGCAGCCCGTGCCGCCAACGCCGATGAATTTATCCGCGGTCTGCCGAGAGGGTACGACACCGCCGTGGGTGACCTGGGCAGTAAGTTGTCGGGCGGCGAGCGGCAGCGGATCGCCATCGCGCGCGCGATCCTGAAAAACCCGCCGATTTTGATTCTCGATGAAGCGACTTCACAGCTCGATTCCGAATCGGAACGGTTGGTTCAGCAGGCGCTTGAGCGGTTGCTGAAAGGGCGAACGGCGCTGGTGATCGCGCACCGGTTTTCCACGATCCGCGCGGCTGACCGCATACTGGTGCTGGACCAGGGAACCATTGCCGACAGCGGTACCCATGACCAGCTGCTCCTTCGGTCCAGCCTTTATAAAAAACTATATGAATTACAGGTTGCGTTTGAATAACTGATTTGATAAGATAGCAAGCTATGGAAATCGAACCGTTAGTCAAAGAATTGTTGGAAGCAGGGGTCCACTTTGGGCATCAAACCCGCCGTTGGAATCCGAAGATGAAGCGTTTTATCTTCGCGGCCAAGAACGGGATTTACCTATTGGATCTCGAGAAGACCGCGAGCGGACTGAAGGAAGCCCAGGAGTTTCTGCGCAAGGTGGCATCTGAAGGAGGGCCAATCTTGTTTGTGGGAACCAAGCGGCAGGCTCAGTCAATCATCGCCGATGAAGCGATCCGCTGCGGACAGTACTATGTCAATTACCGCTGGATGGGCGGCATGTTGACCAATTTTCAGACCGTCAAGAAGTCGATCGACCGGCTGCAGACGCTGCAGACCTGGAAGGAAGACGGCACCTTTGATGCGATGACCAAGAAAGAAGCGGCTTTGGCCCAGAAAGAGATGGACAAGCTGTTTCGCGTTTTGAAAGGCATCGCGCATATGCCGCGCTTACCCAAGGCGATCTTCCTGATTGACGCCAAGCGTGAAGACACTGCCATTAAAGAAGCGGCCCGCCTCGGAATTCCGGTGGTCGGGTTGGTCGATACGAACAGCGATCCCGATCCGATTGCCCATGTGATTCCGGGCAACGACGACGCGATCCGGTCCCTTCAGCTGGTCACCCGGCTGCTGGCCGACGCGATCATTGAGGGACAGCAGGCCTATTTGGCCGGCGTGGCCGAGAAAAAGGCCGCCGCCGATGCCATACTCGCGGAGAAAGCCGCCGCTGAAGAAGCGGCTGCCGCCGCCGCTGCCGCTGTGGCTGCGCGCACCATTGACCAGGTCGAGGAAATCGTCCCCGAATCCACGCTGAAAGCCGTTATCGATCCGTCCGAAGGGAAGAAGAAAGCTTCTTCTCCGGCCAAGTCGACCAGCAAGGAATAGTCCCGTGATGGCGAATGTAACCACCGACCAAATCAGAGAACTGCGCGAAAAAACCGGCGCCGGTATCATGGAATGCAAAAAGGCGCTGACCGAATCGGGCGGGAAGATGGACGATGCGCTGCATATCTTGCGCGTCAAGGGAGCCAAAATTGCCGATGAGAAGGCCGGCCGGGCTGTGCGCTGCGGAAAGATCGGCAGCTACATCCACGGCGACCGCATCGGTGTTTTAGTCGAGGTCAACTGCGAAACCGACTTCGTCGCGCGCACCGAACAATTCCAGAAATTCGTCCATGAAATCTGCCTTCAGATCGCCGCGATGAACCCCAAGTATGTTTCCCGCGACGATGTTCCGATGGAGGAAGTCGGCAATGAGCTGGCGATTCTGCACGAACAACTGGAAGGGATCGATGAAGAATCGACTCAGCCGATGCAGCAGTCGCACATGGAAAAATTCTACCGCGAACGGGTTTTGCTGGACCAGCCGTATGTGAAAGACGGCTCTAAGTCGATTCAGGACCTGCTTCATGATCTCGTGACCAGTCTGCGCGAAAATGTGGTGATCAGCCGCTTCAAGCGCTTTTCTCTCGGCGAAGAAACGGCGGCTTCGGGAACAGCGCAATGATCGGCGGGAAGAAGGCTTCTTCTTCCCAAAAAGTAAAGCTGCCTTACCGGCGTATTATCCTCAAATTAAGCGGCGAGTGCCTGCAATCCAAGGCCAAGGGTTACGGAATTGATTCCGCTGTTACCCATGAAATCGCCGCCCAGATCAAGGAAATCCAGCAGATCGGCGTCCAGGTCGGCGTCGTCATCGGCGGCGGCAATATCTTTCGCGGCACCGGTGTTACGGCCAACGCACAGGGCATTGACCGAACCACTGCCGATTACATGGGCATGCTGGCCACCGTTATCAACTCCATGGCGCTGCAGGACGCGCTGGAAAAGCAGGGCTGTTTCACGCGCGTGTTGACCGCCATTCAGATGGAACAGCTGGCTGAACCGTACATCCGCCGCCGAGCGATCCGCCACCTCGAAAAAAAGCGCGTGGTTATTTTCGCGGCCGGCACCGGCAACCCTTATTTCTCGACTGACACGGCCGCCGCATTGCGCGGTATTGAAGTCGGCGCGCAGGCGCTGTTGAAGGCCACCAAGGTCGACGGCGTTTATTCGTCTGATCCGAAGAAAAATCGGCAAGCCCGCCGCTTTGCGCGGCTCTCCTATATGGATGTCATCAAGAAAGGGCTGCGTGTCATGGATACGACGGCGGTGACGCTGTGCATGGACCACAAACTTCCCATTCTGATTTTTGATATGAACAACAAGGGCAATATCAAGCGGACCGTGCTGGGGCAGGCGACCGGCACGCTGATTTCGTAGGAGGAACAGACAATGGCTTCAGATCCGAAATTGATGGGCATGAATGTTCAGGATGTTTTAAAGGATGCCGAAACAAAAATGACCAAGGCGCTTGAGTCGCTGAGCCGTGAATTCGCGTCGATCCGGACCGGCCGCGCCTCTCCGGCGCTGGTGGATGGGATTCGTGCCGACTATTTCGGCACGCCCACGCCGCTGAAGCAGCTGGCCAACATTACGGCCTCCGATCCGAAGATGCTGCTGATTCAGCCCTGGGACGTCAACGCGATCCAGGAAATTGAAAAAGCGCTGTTAAAATCCGAGCTGGGCCTTCAGCCGCTCGTCGATGGAAAGGTGATCCGCATTCCGATCCCGCCGTTATCCACCGAACGCCGGCAGGAACTGACCAAGCTGGCGCACAAGGTATCTGAGGAGGGGCGTGTTTCCGTCCGCAACATCCGCCATGGCGCCAAGGAATCGATCGAAAAACTTTTCAAGGACAAGTCGATCACGGAAGACGACAAATTCAAGAATCTTGATCAACTGCAGAAACTGACAGACCGCTACGACGCCAAAATCAGCGAGACGCTCACCGCGAAAGAAGCGGATCTGAAAACCGTTTAATCCCCCGTGTTTTGCTGGGCCGATAGCTCAGTAGGAAGAGCGCCAGACTTTTAATCTGGTGAGCAGAGTTCGAATCTCTGTCGGCCCATATCTTTTATTTTCCGCAGGTCTGTTATAATATCCCTTATGCTGGACATCAAACGAGTTCGCGAACAATCCGAGCAGGTGAAGACCGCTCTTAAAAACCGCAATTCCAAGTCGGACTTGGAATTACTTTTATCCTCTGATACTTTGTCCCGCGGCAAAATGCTTGAGTTGGAGAATATCCGCCACGAGAAGCGGGTTATTTCCGACGAGATCGGCCGGCTTAAGCGGGAGTGCAAGGCGGTTAATTTGCAGGAGGCTCAGGTAAAGGCTTCTGCGCTGACCGCTTCCGAAAAAACGTTGAGCGCCGAAGTGGCTGAGCTTCAACAGACGATTGAGCGCGAACTATTGATGATTCCGAATGTTCCGCACGAATCGGTTCCGGTCGGCAATCCTCCTGAGGCCAACCAGGTGGTCCGTTCCTGGGGCAAGCCGCGCCAATTCAGTTTTAAACCGAAAAACCATGTCGATCTTGTTGAACAGCTGGGGCTGATCGATTTTGCGCGCGCCACCAAACTGTCCGGTTCTCACTTTGTGTTGTTTACCGGCATGGGCGCCCGCCTCGAGCGCGCGCTGATTCAGTTCATGCTCGATTTGCATACGAAACAACACCGGTATATCGAGATGGCCCCGCCGCTGCTGGTCAACCGCGCTTCAATGACCGGAACCGGCCAACTGCCGAAGTTTGAAGAAGACATGTACCGCCTCAAGGACGACGATCTTTTTTTAATCCCGACGGCCGAAGTTCCGGTGACCAACGCGCTGGCGGGGGAGACGCTCGACGAGAAACAGATCG
>JAHFFE010000026.1:0-2085 GCA_023248155.1 Candidatus Omnitrophota bacterium
GTTTGATGTGACGACGGGACATTGCGATATCAACCCCGATTTAAGCACGAACACTTATCCGGTCAAGGTCAACGGTGAAGAAATTTTAGTGGGGATTCCGAAATGAAGAAAGGCGTTCTTCGGCTGGGCGCGCATATGTCGATCGCCGGCGGTTTTGAGAAAGCGGTAGAGCGCGGTCTTCAGACCGGCTGCCAGACCATGCAGATTTTTTCAAAATCGAGCAACCAGTGGGACGCGTCGCCGATTACCGATGAACAGGCCGCGTTGTTCCGTTCCGTCGTCGAGAAAAGCGGCATCGGCCCGGTTTTTTCACACACCGCCTATCTGATCAACGTCGGTTCTCCCGAAAAAATCGTGGCGGAGCGGTCGAAGAAAGCGCTGCTCGTTGAAGTTCAGCGCGCCGATCAGCTGGGTTTGGCCTCTGTCGTCTTGCATCCCGGTTCGCATAAAGAAACCGGCGAGGAAGAATGCCTCAAGCGGATCGCCAAGGCGGTCGCCTGGGTGGTTGACCAAACCCCCGCTTCAAAAGTAAAAGTTTTATATGAAATCGCGGCCGGGCAGGGCGCCTGCGTCGGGCATTCGTTCGAGAATCTGCGTGATTTATTGAAATTGACCGACCGGCCTTCGC
This sequence comes from Candidatus Omnitrophota bacterium, assembly GCA_023248155.1. Taxonomy (GTDB): domain Bacteria; phylum Omnitrophota; class Gorgyraeia; order 1-14-0-20-64-10; family 1-14-0-20-64-10; genus JAHFFE01. The sequence continues at coordinate 629 of JAHFFE010000026.1, forward strand.
GCGTGGGCATTTGTCTGGACACCTGCCACATGTTTGCCGCCGGCTATGACATTCGCACGCCGGCTGCCTACGAAAAAACGATGGCGGATTTCGACCGCATCGTCGGTCTCAAGAAAATTGAAGCGATTCATTTGAATGATTCCAAAAAAGAACTGGGTTGCCGCGTCGACCGGCACGAACATATCGGCAAGGGCTGCATCGGACTGGAAGCGTTTCGCTGTTTGCTTAACGATAAGCGGCTCAACCATCTGCCGATGGTTTTGGAAACGCCCAAAGAGGAAGAATGCCTCGAAGATATTGAAAATCTTAAGCTGTTGAGGGGGTTGGTGAAAGCGTGACCCCACCACCTCTTGGAAGCTATGCCGCTTTTGCGGCAGCTGCATCAAAAGATCTTTGTTCTTTTGATGCAGAGAAAAAAGGATTTTTTCTTGATTTTCAAGAGGTGGTGGGGTGAATAAAAAAGCGGTCGTGATGATTTCCGGCGGGCTCGACTCGACGCTGGCGGCCAAGCTGATGATCGATCAGGGTATCGAGCTGTGCGGCGTTTATATGTCGGCACCGTGGGGCTGCTGCGACAAAACGATGGCGATGAAAGTGGCCACTCAGCTGGGCATCGATTTTATGGTAATCAAGATGACCGACGATTATATCCGCGTTATCCGCAGTCCCAAGTACGGTTACGGATCGAGCATGAACCCCTGCATTGACTGCCGCATCTATATGTTCGAGAAAGCGAAAGAATGGATGGAAAAAATCGGCGCCTCTTTCCTGATTACCGGCGAAGTGTTGGGTCAGCGCCCAATGTCGCAGATGCGCAATTCGATGGCGCTGATAGAGAAACAGGCCGGTTTGGAAGGACGGATCGTCCGTCCGTTGTCGGCCAAACTGCTGCCTCCGTCATTGGCCGAAGAGGCCGGCGTAGTCGACCGTGAGAAATTGCTGGCGATTAACGGCCGCAGCCGCAAGGAACAGATGGAGCTGGCGCTCAAACTCGGCATTCTCGAATATCCGAACCCGGCCGGCGGCTGTCTGCTGACCGACCATCAATTCGGTTTGCGCGTGAAAGACCTTTTTAATAATCAGGACGATGTGGACCTTGACGACATGGAGCTGCTGCGGTGGGGACGCCATTTCCGCGTTGATGCATACACCAAGTTGTTGATTGGCCGCAACGAACAGGAAAACGCTACGCTCGAGCAGTATCTGGCGCCGGGCCGCGCGCTTTACAAGCCCGATTTCTCCGGACCGTCTGTTTTAATGTTGGGCCCGCCCAACGATGCTATTCAGAAATTAGCATTGCGTTTAATTGCTCATTATGCCGGACAGCGCCGGATACCGGAAAACGCCCGCGTTGCGTTTCGTCCGGGACTTGCGCGCGCCGAAGAGGGATCTTTGCCGGTGATTCAGGAATGGCTTCCGATGGAACCGGCTACGCTTTCTACCGAAGAAATTGAAAA
>JAHFFE010000026.1:2095-5023 GCA_023248155.1 Candidatus Omnitrophota bacterium
AATCGACTAGGAGGAATAAATCGTGAATCCGCAAAGCAGTCCAGCAGCACCTTCAGCACAGAGCCATACTCCGGCGGCACCGCCTCAAATCCCGGAAAATCCAACCTTTGTCGATTTTCTTTGCTACAAGGTGAATTCGGCATTTCGCCGGCTTCCGGAAGCCGAAAAAACGAAACGGATCGCCTGCTTCTCGGAAACGGTCTCCAAAAAAAGGGATGATATCAGTGTCCGTTACTATCTGGGCATCGGCCTGCGCCACGAAGTGGACCTCTTTTTCTGGACGATTGCCAAGGATTTAGCTCCATTTCAGTCGTTTACGGCCGACCTGCTTCAATCAGGGTTGGGGCAATATCTGGAAGCGACCCACACTTTTTTGGCGATGACAAGGCCGTCCCAGTACAATCCGGGCCATATTCCGGCGTTCGAAATGGGCGGAAAATCGCACAAATATCTATTTCTCTATCCGTTCGTGAAGTCGCGGGAGTGGTATCTGCTTCCGTTTGATGAACGGCGGCGGATGATGCGCCAGCATATGTCGACCGGCGAAACTTATCCGATGGTTCGGCTTAACACAACGTATTCCTTTGGTTTGGGCGACCAGGATTTTGTTCTGGCGTTTGAGACCGATCAGCCGGCTGCTTTTGAAGATTTGGTTCAGCGGTTGAGGGAATCGGAGGCCAGCCGTTATACGGTCCGGGATACCCCATTTATCCTTGGACAGACTTGTGAGACGGTTGACAAGCTTGTTAAGGGACTTGCCCTTTAATTGTCTCAGTCAAGAATATTAAGAGAGCTTGGCAGCCGGCCGGTCTACCTGGAAGAGGCATGGCATTCTTCCAAGGGGAAGGCGATCCGTGAGGTTATTTACGGCGCTACGGACGGACTGGTCAGTTCGCTTGGTTTTGTGCTGGGAATCTACGGCGCTTTGCATGAAAGCCGCTTTATTTTAGTCGCTGGAATTGCCGGCGCCTGCACCGGTGCGATGTCGATGGGATTCTCCGCTTATATCTCTTCTAAATCACAGTCGGAGTTCTTTCTTGCCGAGATTAATCGGGAGCGGAAAGAGATTCGGGAGATGCCTGATAGGGAAAAAGAGGAGGTTCGGAAGATTTATCGTGCCAAAGGATTCTCCGGTGATGAACTTGAGATGGTTGTAAACCGTATCACCAGTAATAAATCAATCTGGTTGCGCTGCATGATGGAAGAAGAGTTGGGACTTATTGTTGAGAACTTCGATGTTCCATGGGTTGTCGGCCTGGTCACGGCTGTTTCTTACGCGTTATCGGCTTTTCTGCCGATTATTCCATACACATTAATGCCGCCTTCAAAAGCGTTTCTTTGGTCTGCCGGTCTTTCGGTCCTGGTTTTATTTTTACTGGGTGCCGGGAAAACCCGTTTGACTCATTTGTCTCCTTGGAAAAGCGGATTAGAGTTGATGATCATTGGGTTGCTCTCCGCGTTGGTTGGGTATGGCGTCGGTTGCCTAACCGGAACGCTTTAATTTCCTCCGTTTTAACCATCGAATCAAAACCACCTTAGATTTCTGTTGACAAGCTGAACTGAAATTTGTAGTATGCTTTACGGAGAGGGCGCTATCGTCTAGTGGCCCAGGACGCATCCCTCTCACGGATGAAACACGGGTTCGATTCCCGTTAGCGCTACCATTTAATAAAAAAATGATTTGCATCTACTGTCAAAGAGAATTTGAACCGTCAAAGTACCGCCGGACCAAGCAAAAGGCCTGCGGCGATCCGTCATGCCAGAAAAAACGGCAGAGGGACAATTTGTCGTCGTGGCAGGACCGTAATCCGCTATATTACCGTATTAAACGGATGGATCCGGGTTGGCGCGCGAAGGCCCGTGTTCGTGCCAAACGATGGCGTTTGGCGCACAAAGACCGGATTCAGGCTTACCGCGTCGCGACGATGGATCAATACCGGGTTTATATGCGCGAATATATGCGCCGGTATCGTTCGGCATTAAAAGTCAAGTCATCGATGAAGGAACCGTCAGGTCCGACGGAACCGCCGGCGGCCGGCTCGTAAACGACCCACCTTTAACCAGAGGATTTTACTTATGAATAAAAGCGGTATTCTTTCGTGGGTGTTGAAAATTTCCGCGCTGTTATTTTTGATTTTGATGATGGTAGGTGTGGTTGGAATTCTGGTTTCTAAGGAGCCGGCGCCGCCTCAGTTTAGAACGCAGGCTGTTTTGAATTTATTAACAACCGGATATTTGGTTTCTCTGGTGGTTTTTTCTCTCGGTGAAATTGTTCGGATACTGGGAACTCTTGCCAATACGCCGAAATCTTAGTTTGCTCCGGCGCTCGCTCTAGTTAATCAGATACTGTCTTAGATATATTTTTATTTAAACTGCGGTTCTATTGACTTTCTTTAGGTTTGTAGATATATTTGAGAGAGATGAGATACGGTTTGAGACAGTTAATCTCCCATACCTTTCTATGTATCCTCGGGTTTTCATCAACCTGCTCCATTGGCCTCTATCCAGCTTTCGCAGCTCCTGAAAAAATCAAATTTGAATCGATACGAATGGAACCGTCTCTTGACGGTGATCTCGTTGAGATTCAATCCGATAAGCCGTTCGCTTTTGTTACCTACACCCTTGCTAATCCGGATCGTGTTGTTATTGATCCCGTCGATGTTGATTTAAAAGTTTCTGATACGGTTGGTGCCGTGCAGGGCCATGTTATCGAAAAGATGAAATTAGCGTATCAAACCGATTCAGTTGATTATCTTGAGTTTTTTCTGCGCGAGCCGGCCGACCACCGGATTGAATCGGTCGATGGGAAGCTGCTTCTGCGGATTCGCCCAAAGTCGATGGCGCTTCTTCCGCCAACCGGCGCGGAGTATACCCCCCAAGGCCAATTGCCGGCCGTTCCGGATTTTTCTGAACCGTCTGCCGTTCGTA